>CAYSZZ010000003.1:5435-174212 GCA_964435735.1 uncultured Propionibacteriaceae bacterium | reverse complement strand
CATCGGCGCGACCACGCTGGACGAGTACCGCAAGCACATCGAGAAGGACGCGGCGCTGGAGCGCCGGTTCCAGCCGATTCAGGTGGCCGAGCCGTCCATCGCGCTGACGATCGACATCCTGCGGGGGTTGCGCGACCGCTACGAGGCGCACCACCGGATCACGATCACCGACGGAGCACTGACCGCGGCGGCGCAGATGGCCGACCGGTACATCTCCGACCGCTTCCTGCCGGACAAGGCCATCGACCTGATCGACGAGGCCGGTGCGCGGCTGCGGATCCGCCGGATGACCGCGCCGCCGGATCTGCGGGAGTTCGACGAGCAGCTCGCCGGCGTCCGCTTGCAGAAGGAGGCGGCGATCGATGCCCAGGACTTCGAGCGTGCCGCCCGGTTGCGTGACGACGAGCGCAAGCTGCTGCTTGCGCGCTCGGAGAAGGAGGAGGCCTGGAAGCTCGGCGACGCCGACGTCCCGGCCGAAGTGGACGAGGAGGCGATCGCGGAGGTGCTCTCCAGCGCCACCGGCATCCCGGTCTTCAAGCTGACCGAGGAGGAGTCCTCGCGGCTGCTGAAGATGGAGGAGGAGATCGGCAAGCGCTACATCGGACAGCACGATGCGGTCAAGGCGCTCTCCCGTTCGATCCGGCGTACCCGCGCCGGGCTGAAGGACCCGAAGCGGCCCTCGGGCTCGTTCATCTTCGCGGGCCCCTCCGGCGTCGGCAAGACCGAACTGACCAAGGCGCTGGCCGAGTTCCTGTTCGGGGACGAGGACGCGCTGATCACGCTCGACATGTCGGAGTACTCCGAGAAGCACACCGCCTCGCGGATGTTCGGCTCGCCTCCCGGCTACGTCGGCTACGAGGAGGGCGGGCAGCTCACCGAGAAGGTGCGCCGCAAGCCGTTCAGCGTGGTGCTCTTCGACGAGATCGAGAAGGCCCACCCGGACATCTTCAACTCGCTGCTGCAGATCCTGGACGAAGGTCGGCTGACCGACGCCCAGGGCCGCGTGGTCGACTTCAAGAACACCGTGATCGTGATGACCACGAACCTGGGTACCCGGGACATCTCGAAGTCGGTGAACCTGGGCTTCAGCCAGTCCTCCGACAGCGTCGGCAGCTACGAGAAGATGAAGGCGAAGGTCTCCGACGAGCTCAAGCAGCACTTCCGTCCGGAGTTCCTGAACCGCGTCGACGAGATCGTCGTCTTCCACCAGCTGACGACCGAGGACATCGAGCGGATCGTCGACCTGATGGTCGCCGAGATCGAGAACCGGCTGCGGGATCGGGACATGGGCATCGAGCTCACCCCGGCCGCCAAGGCGCTGATCGCCAAGCGGGGCTTCGATCCGGTGCTCGGCGCACGTCCGTTGCGGCGCGCGATTCAGCGCGACATCGAGGACATCCTGGCGGAGAAGATCCTGTTCGCCGATATCCATCCCGGCGAGATCGTGGTGGTGGACGTCGCCGAGGAGGGTGCGGAGACGCCCTTCACCTTCAACGGCGTCCCCAAGGCGCCGCTGCCCGACGTCCCGGCTGAACTCGGCCAGCTCGGCTGAGGACGACGCAGAGAGTTCCCGGAAAGGTCCGGCACCATCACGGTGCCGGACCTTTTCCGCGTCGGCGGGAGCGCCGGTGGTCGGTGGTGTCCCGGCTTGTCAGGCGCGGTTCAGCCGAACCTTCGGCAGGTGGGTCGTGGCTTCAGGCACCCATCGCGACGACCGCGACCACGAAGAGCACCATCGCCAGCACGCCGAGCACCATGAAAACGGTGCCGATGATGCCCAGCACCATGCCCACGGTCATCATGCCGCTGGAGCGGTAGCGCTGCGGCTCCCGCTTGACCTCGGCATTGCCCTTGGCGCCGAGGTACCAGGCGATGGGGAAGGTGACGCCGAACACGAAGCCCAGGACGCCCAGCACCAGCGTGGGGATCGCGTTCGGGTGCTCGACCTGCTGCGGACTGTAGACGTAGCTGTAGGCCGGGACCATCGGTGCGCTGTCCCGGGCGGGCTCGTACGGGCCGGATCCGTAGCCGGCCGGGGGCTGTTCGTACGCCGGTGCGGTGGGTGCGGCGGCGTACGGGGTGGCAGCGGTGGGTGGCAGTGAGAAGGGAGCCGGTGCGGGGGCAGGGGTCGGGTAGGACGGCGCCGGTGGAACCGGGTTGGTGTAGCCGCCCCCACTGGCGACCACCGGGTTGGTGTACCCGCCGGACGCGGGGGCAGCGCCTGACAGTGGGTCGACAGCCGTCGACTCGTAGCCGGATGACCACGGCGACGGCTGGTCGGCGTAGCCGGAATCGGGGACGAGCGGGATCGTCTCGTCCGGATCGGGCTGGTCGGGGCGGGCGAAGGGGTTGGTCATCGTCTCTCTCGCGGCTCGGCGTAGGACTCCACGCTACCCGGTGATCGGGCCGATCACGTCCTTCGCCCGCACCGCTCCGACCGGGCGCCCGCCGCCGAGCAGGGCGGTCGTGCCCACCGCCGACAGGTGCGGGTTGCGCAGCCCGAGGTGGGCCAGCGCCTCGACCATGACCGGCAGCCGGGCGCGCTCCGCACCGTCGTCCACCTTCAGCGCCACCGCACCGACTCCCGGCACGGCGACCGCTGCCACGCCCTCGGCCCCCGACTTGCTGAGCAGGCCCGGCACGGCCCGCATCAGCTGCGCATCGGTCGCGCCGGTGCCCGACACCAGTTCCGGGTGAGCGCGCATCGCGTCCGCCACCCGGCGTTCGGAAGCCTCCGGGGGAGCCGACACGGCGTTCCAGAAGGCGCGTGCCAGGCCGGTCAGCGAGAGGGCAAGGACGGGGGCGCCGCAGCCGTCCACCCCGGTCGCGGCGACCGTCTCGCCACTGAGCCGCTCGATCTCGCGCCGTACCGCCAGTTGCAGTGGATGGTTCGGATCGGTGTAGCCGTCGGTCGGCCAGCCGGCGGCCAGACAGGTGAGCAGCATCCCAGTGTGTTTGCCCGAGCAGTTCATGTAGACGCGTTCCCCAGTTGCTGCCAGACGCCGGGCGGCCGGATCGATGGGCAGGTCGGGCGGACAGGCCAGTGCTGCGGTGTCGAGCCCGGCCCGGGCCAGCATCGCGAGGACCCGCCCGGTGTGCATCGGCTCGCCGTGGTGGCTCGCCGCGATCAGCGCCAGTTCGGCCTGGTCGGACGGGGTGAGGCCCGCCTGGAGCATTGCGGTCGCCTGCATCAGCTTGTTGGACGATCGGGGAAAGATCGCACCATGCGGGTCCCCCGCGGCCGCGACCAGCGAGCCGGTGGCATCCAGCACCGCCACCGAACCGCGATGGAAGCTCTCCGCGAACCCCGACCTGACCACTTCGGCAACCAGCACGCCACCCGTGTACCGCCCCGCCATCCGAACCTGCTGCACCTGTTCCTCCTCGACGGCCCCACGCTATTGCGTCACGGTCGTGCGGCGACAGTTGAGCGGGGCCGACCCGCTGCGGGTCCACCGATCGTGACGGCCGTCGAGGTCTCGGAGCGGCGGGAGGCGGGCGCGTGGGATCAGAGTCGGTAGCACCCCGGTTCGGACTCCCGCAGGAGCCCGTCGGTGAGCAGCGAGTCGAGTGCCCGTCCGGCCTGCCCGGGATCGACCGGCCAGGCTGACAGCAGCTTCTCGCGGGGGACCGGCAAGGCGGCCCGGCGCAGCACTGCCAGCAGCGCGCCCCGCGCCTGGCGGTCAGTGCCGGCGTAGGGCTGGGCCCGGCGCGCCGGTGCGTTGGCCGGACGGCCCGCGGCCAGCCACCGGCAGTGGCCGGCGACCGGGCAGGCCTGGCAATCCGGGGCGACGGCCGTGCACAGTTGGGCCCCCAACTCCATCGCGGCCACCGCCCAGCGAGCCGATGCCGCCGCATCGTCGGGCAGCCACGCCTCGGCTCGTTCTCGCTCCGCCGCGGTGAGCGCGGCGGCCGGGGCGGCCCGGCCGGCTTCCAGCCGGGCGAGGACCCGCCGGACGTTGGTGTCCAGCACCACATGGCGCCGGCCGAAGGCGAAGCTGGCGATCGCGGCGGCGGTGTACTCGCCCACGCCCGGCAGCGCCCGCAGCGCGTCCAGCTCGCGCGGCACCGCACCGTCGTGGTCGCGGACGATCGCACTCGCGGCCGCGTGGAGTCGCAGCGCGCGACGCGGATAGCCGAGACGTCCCCAGGCACGCACGGCCTCGCCCGACTCCTCCGCCGCCAACGCGGCCGGGGTGGGCCAGCGATCGAGCCAGCGTCGCCACGGTTCCAGCACCCGGGCGACCGGGGTCTGCTGCAGCATGAACTCGCTGACCATGATTCCCCAGGGTGTGGCGTCGGCCGCCCGCCAGGGCAGATCGCGGGCGTTGCCGGCGTACCAGGCCGTGACCTCCCACACCACCTCCGACCGCTGCACCCGGCCACCCTAACCCCGCCCTACAACGCGCCGCCGCGTCCGCCGCTCGCTCGGTGACGTCGAACCCTTCGCTGAGCCACCCCGCCAGCCAGCCCCAGGCCAGCCAAGAGAAGACTTACAGCTTGCCCTCCCGTCGAGCGCCACGCCCAGGCACAAGCGCTCGACGGTGGAGGAAGCGGTCAGCGGTGGCGGAGTGGTGCGACTCGCGGCGTGGATGCGCCGCCCGGGGCGGCTGGCGGGCTAGCCTTCCGCCATGGGATCTCTGCTCCATCCGGTCGGACCGGACGAGCCGCGGGTCTACTGGGTCCGCCGGTCCCTCGTCCTGATCGTGGTGATCGTCCTGGTCGCGGGCGTCGCCTGGCTGGTCTGGCCAAGGGAGCCAACGGTCAGCGCCGTGCCGCCGCCCACCTCGCCGACAGCCACTCCGAGCGTGTCCACCACGCCCTCCCCTGCGGCCCCCAGCGCCAGCCCCAGCCCGACTCCGACCGGGCCGGTGGCCTGTGATCCGACGTTGATGAAGCTGGACGTCGCGGGATTCCAGAAGGTGAAGGTGGGCGCCAAGAACACCGCCTTCACGCTCACGGTCAGCAACAACACCAAGGTCGCGTGCATCCTGACGATCTCGCCGAAGACCTACAAGCTGACGGTCACCTCCGGCAAGGACCGGATCTGGAGCACCGCCGATTGTGAGAAGTGGCTCCCGGCGAAGGAGCTGACGTTGGACGGCGGCGCCACCCACGAGTTCGGCGTGACCTGGACGCTGCGCCGCTCCGGCAAGGACTGCAAGCTCGCCAAGGACAAGCTGAAGCCCGGCACCTACGTCGCGACGGCCAGTCTGGGTGACAAGGCCACCGCCAAACAGCCGCTGCAGCTGGTCAAGTGACGGGGCGGTTCAGGACGCGGGGTAGCTCGTCTCGGTCAGTCGGGTGAGGCCGTCGCGCAGCAACCGGACCATTTGGTAGTCGACCCCGGGCACGCTCATGAGATCGCTGGTCGAAGCCCCCAGCAGCGCTTGCAGCGAGCCGAAGTGCTCGACCAGCCGTTCGGCGACTCCGGCGGGCAGCCGCCCCAGCTGGGCGAGCTGCCGGTATCCCCGGGCGGGAAGCCGGGCATCGAGGGTGCCGGGCACAAGGTTGATCCGGCGGGCGATCAGGCCGGCGTCGAGCAGTTCGTCGGTGGTCAGCTCGGTCAACGCGCCGAGCTGTAGCCGGGATTCTCCGGTGCCGTAGTCGCGTGCGAGCGCGTCGGACGTCTCGGCCACTCCGGCTGTGAGTTCCTGCAGTTGCAGCGCGACCAGCCGTCCGTCGGTGCCCAACTCGACGACGATGGCGGAGATCTCCTCGGCCAGCCGGTTCAGTAGTTCGATCCGCCTGGCGACCACGGCGACGTCCTCGACGGTGACTCCGTCCTGCACCTCCAGCGCGGTCAGTCGCCGGGTGTCCTCGGTCAGGCGGTCCCGGTACCGGGCGAGGGTTGCCAGCGCCTGGTTCGCGGCCGAGAGCAACTGCTCCGGCCGCTGCAACGGGTAGCGGTAACCGTCCATGAAGAGCGCGATCGACGACATCGAGGCCGACACCGAGACGGTCGGCACCCCCGTCTGGCGGGCCACCCGGTCGGCCGTGCGGTGCCGGGTGCCGGCCTCGGTGGTCGGGGTGCTGGCGTCCGGCATCAGGTGGGCGCCGGCGTGGACGATCCGCTCCAGCCCGGCGTCCAGCAGAATGGCGCCGTCCATCTTGGCCAGCTCGCGCAGCGAAGTGGCGGTGAGCGGGACGTCGATCGAGAAGCCGCCGGTCACCAGCGCGTCGACGGCTTCGTTGCGCCCGAGCACGATCAGCGCCCCGGTCCGGCCATGGACGATCCGATCCAGACCGTCGCGCAGGGCCGTCCCCGGGCTGAGCAGTGCCAGCTGGGTGCGGAGTCGTTGCCGGGTGGGTCGGTCCATGGCTCCCTCTCGTCGCCGCCAGCATAGTGGCGGCTCGGCCGGATCCGGATTCCGCCTGGATCCGGGTTCAGGCACCCTCGACCACGGTCAGGTGACGGTGGCTGGGATCGAGCCGGGTGGTGGTGCGGGGCACCTCGCGCCGCAGTTGGAGCAGGCCGAGGGCATCCGCAACGGTCGCTGCTTCCACGACCCGCATCCCGTGCACCCTCGCGTGGGCTCCGGCCGGCACCAGAGCCAGCTCGAAGCCGAGCCGGGAAGCCTCGGCGAGCCGTCGATCCAGCCCCGGGACGCGGCGCAGCTCACCCGACAGCCCCACCTCGCCCAAGGCGATGATTGGACGGTCGAAAGCCCGCTCGACGCCGGCCGAGGCGATCGCCACCGCCGCAGCGAGGTCGGTCGCCGGATCGCTCACCCGGGCACCTCCCACGGTCGAGACGTAGACCTCGCGGTTGTGCAACTTCAGGCCGGCCTTGCGCTGCAGGACGGCGAGCAGCATCGCGACCCGGCTGCCCTCGATCCCGTTGGTGACCCGCCGTGGGGCAGGGGCGCTGCTGGGCACCACCAGCGCCTGGACCTCGGTGAGCAGCGGACGCCGCCCCTCCAGCGAGACACCCAGGCAGGTGCCGGCGACCGGCTCGACGTGCCGGGAGACGAACAGCCCTGACGGGTCGGTCACCTCCCGGATGCCTCCGGCACCCATTTCGAAGCAGCCCACCTCGTCGGCAGGGCCGTAGCGGTTCTTGCTGGCGCGCAGCATCCGGAAGCCGCTGTGACGGTCGCCCTCGAAGGAGAGCACGACATCGACCAGGTGTTCCAGGGTGCGCGGCCCGGCGACATTGCCGTCCTTGGTGACGTGGCCGATCAGCACCACCGGAAGCGCCCGCTGCTTGGCCACCCGGATCAGCGCCGAGGCGACCTCGCGCACCTGGGTCACCCCGCCCGGGACGCCGTCCACGCCGGCCAGCCCGACGGTCTGCACCGAGTCGAGCACCAGTAGTTCCGGACGCAACTCCTCGATGTGCCCCAGGACCGTGGCCAACTCGGCTTCGGCGGCGAGGTAGAGCCCGTCGGTCACCGCACGGGTGCGCTCGGCGCGCTGGCGCACCTGGGCAGCGGATTCCTCCGCGGTCACGTACAGGGTCTTGCGTCCCGCGCCGGCCCAGCGGGCCGCCACCTCGAGCAGCAGGGTGGACTTGCCCACGCCGGGTTCCCCCGCCAGCAGCACCACCGCGCCGGGGGTCAGTCCGGTGCCGAGAACCCGGTCGAGCTCACCGATTCCGGTGGCGATTCCCGCTGTGGTGGTGGCGTCCACCTCACCGATCGGCACGGCGCGGTTGGCGGGTGCGCTGGCCGTGACCCGAGTGGTGGTGGGGGCGTTCGCCTCGGCCACGCTGCCCCACGCCTGGCACTCCCCACATCGCCCGACCCAGCGCGGTGCGGTCCAGCCGCACTCGGAGCACTGGTAGCTGCTGCTGTTCTTCGCCATACCCCGGACGCTAGCCACCGGCACTGACACTCGCGATGCGAGGCCGGTGGCCCCTAGATGCGGACGAGACCGTTCGGGGTGCTGAAGGTGGCAGCGGCGAGGCCGGGCTGACCGTTGGGGGAGCTGAAGCTGATCGAGACGCCGTCGAAGGCATCGCCGATCTCGACACCGAGCCAGTCCTCGACGCGGCCGCGGGTGCCGGCGATCTCCAACTCGACGAGTTCGATCGTTCCGTCCAGCGCCTTCGGCTGCAGTTCATGATCGGAGAGCCAGTGGATGAAGAACGGCAATTGCGGGTCGGCCAGCAGCCCCCGCACGCCGATCTGTTCCCACTCCAGCTTGCGGCCATCGGGGAAGTGGCGCATCCCGGGGACCGCCTGGCGGTCCAGCCGCTGCTCGTAGGGGGACAGGTCGTCAACCGAGATGACCCAGCCCAGCCAGCCGCCGCCCATCTCGGAGCGGGCCCGCACGGCCTGGCCGAACGGCGCCTTCTCCGCGGCCGGATGCTCCAGCACCTCGACCACCTCGATGTAGCGGTCGTCCGCCAGCGGCAGGATGTGATTGCGGGTTCCGAATCTGGGATGGAAGCCGCCATCTTTGAGTTTCTCGCCCAGCAGGTCGCCCAGGCGCTGCGACTCCTTGGCCAAGCCGGCCGGACCAACTGCGAACGTCACATGATCGACATGCATGGGCCCATTCTTGCCACGTCAGTAGTCAGATGCGAAATCGGCGGATGAGGGATGCCGCCGGCTCGCTCGCGATCACGGTCCCGCAGGGACCGTGCGAGACCTCCCCACCCCGCGTCGCCGCGACAGCGGGATGGCGCGATCTCTGGGCGCTGCGGAGGCTGCTTCGGTTCAGAATCTACGATGGGTGTCGTGACGCGACCGCCGAGTACCCCCATGATCTCCTTGTCGACGTCGTCGGTGTATCCGGAGTCGAGCTCCCGAGCTTTCGCGGTCGCCCGCGAACTGGGCTTCGACGGCGTCGAGGTGATGGTCGGCATGGACGCCACCTCGCGGGATGTGGATGCGCTGCAACGGCTGCGCGACTACTACGAGATCCCGATCGGCTCGATCCACGCCCCCACCCTGCTGCTGACCCAGCGCACCTGGGGATCCGAGCCCTGGGACAAGCTGGAACGCTCCGGAGACGCGGCGAACCGGCTGGGCGCCTCGGTGGTCGTCGTGCACCCGCCGTTTCGGTGGCAGCGCAGCTACGCGGAGACCTTCACCGCCGGGATCCGGCAGCTGAGCCATGCCACCGGCCTCATCTACGCGGTGGAGAACATGTTCCCCTGGCGGGGCCCCCGCAGCTCGGAGGTGCGGGCGTACTCGCCGAGCTGGGATCCCTCCGAACTCGACGTCGACCATCTGACGCTGGACATGTCGCACGCCGCCACCGCGCGTCAGGATTCGCTCGACCTGGTGGAGAAGTGGGGGGACCGGTTGGCCCACCTGCACCTCACCGACGGCCAGAACGGCGTCTCCGACCTGCATCTGCTGCCCGGCCAGGGCAACCAGCGGGCGGACGAGGTGCTGGCGGAGTTGGCCCGTCGCCACTTCACCGGCCAGATCGTCCTTGAGGTGAAGACCAACGGCACCGACAACCCGGGGGACCGGCTGCAGCAGTTGGCCGATGCCCTGGAGTTCACCCGGACGCACTCCCGCCTTCCCCAGGAAGACAAGCGGTGACGAAAGACACTGCCCCTGATCACAGCGCGGTCTCCCCGGATGCCGGCGCGCTGGCTTCGGAGCTGCCCGGCCGGCAGCGTCCGGGGCTGGACATCCTGCTGGTGCTGGGGGTGTCGCTGGGACAGTCCGCGGTGTACTCGATTCTGTCGATCATCAACAAGCTGACCTATGAGGTGCCGCTCAGCGAGCAGACCACGACGATGAATCCGTCGGTGACCCCCGATCGGCCGTGGCTCGACCTGGCCTACCAACTCGCCGCCATCGTCTTCCCGCTGGTGCCGGCGATGCTGGCGCTCTATCTGCTGCACCTGGCCGGTCAGCGTCGCCAGATCGGCTTCGATCTACGCCGGCCAGGCTTCGACCTGGGTTGGGGCGCCGCGATCTTCGCCGCGATCGGCATCCCCGGGCTGGCCTTCTACTACCTGGCCTGGACGCTCGGCATCAACACCCAGGTCTCGCCGGCCAACCTGGCGGCGAACTGGTGGACGGTGCCTGTCCTGATCGGACTCGCCGCGATGAACGGCATCCTCGAAGAGGTCGTCATGCTCGGCTTCTTCTTCTCCAGGGCGGCCTCGCTGAACTGGAAGCCGTGGCTGATCGTCCTCAGCAGCGCGGTGATCCGGGCCAGCTACCACCTCTACCAGGGCTTCGGAGGCTTCGTCGGGAACCTCGTGATGGGGCTGGCCTTCGGGCTGCTCTATCTGAGATTCAAGCGGGTCGGACCGCTGGTGGTCGCCCACACCCTGCTCGATATCGCCGCCTTCGTGGGCTATGGGCTGATCGCGCCGCTGGTCGACTGGCTCTGACCGTCGCACCGGTCGCGGTGGTTGCCGGCGCGGTGGCCTGTTCCGCCCTACGCTGACGCCATGGGTAACGACTTCGGGCCAGGGTTCGGAAATTTCGACACCATGTTCAACACAGTGGCCGGCCTTGTGATGCTGGGTTTCGTGGTGGTGATCGGCCTGTTCATCTTCAATGCGGCCAAGTCCGCCTCCCAGGGCATCAAGAACAACGCTGCGCCCGAGGTGGCCGCGCTGGTGAAGATCGTCGACAAGCGTGTCAGGCTCTCCGGTGGCGGAACCACCCATTCCGCACCCGCCCTGGGTGGCGACGGGACGTTCCTGAGCTCCGGCATGTCGAGTTCGGATCCGGTACGCGAGCAGCACTTCGTCACCTTCGAGCAGTCCAGCGGCGAGCGCTTCGAGATGAAGGTCCCGGCTTCCGACTACGGCCTGCTGGTGGTCGGCGATCAGGGCACCGTCACGATGAAGGGCACCCGCTACCTCGGCTTCCAGCGCGAACTGATGCGCTGAGCCCGGGACCGGCAGTCTCGCCGGCAAGGGGGTGGGCCGGGTTCGTGCGGGTCGCGTTAGGCTTGCGCCCATGCGTGTTGGTGTGTTTGGAGCGACCGGTCAGGTCGGCGCCGTGATGCGGACGTTGCTGGCCGAGCGGAACTTTCCCGTGGACGACATTCGGTTCTTCTCCTCGGCCCGCTCGGCCGGGGCGAACCTGTCCTGGAAGGGTGGCGAGGTAGTGGTGGAGGACACCGCGACCGCGGACTTCTCCGGCCTGGACGTCGCGCTGTTCTCCGCCGGGGCCACGATGTCGCGGGAGTACGCCCCGCGGGTCGCCGCGGCCGGCGCCGTGGTGGTGGACAACTCCTCGGCCTGGCGCAAGGATCCCGAGGTGCCGCTGGTCGTCAGCGAGGTGAACCCCGACGACGCGTTCGTCCGTCCCAAGGGCATCATCGCCAACCCGAACTGCACCACCATGGCCGCGATGCCGGTGCTCAAGCCGCTGCACGATGCCGCCGGGCTGATCCGGCTGGTGGTCGCCACCTACCAGGCGGTCTCCGGCTCGGGTGTCAAGGGCGTGCGGGCGCTGGCCGATCAGGCACAGGGGATCGCCGACCCGGCCCAGCTAGCCCTGGACGGTTCGGCCGCTCCCGATGTCGACCCGGCTCCCTACCTGGCCCCGATCGCCTACAACGTGGTGCCGGTGGCCGGCTCGCTGGTGGACGACGACTCCGGTGAGACCGACGAGGAGCAGAAGCTGCGCAACGAGTCGCGCCGCATCCTTCACATCCCCGAACTGCTGGTGGCTGGGACCTGTGTCCGGGTGCCGGTGTTCAGCGGCCACTCGCTGGTGATCCACGCCGAGTTCGCCGAGGAGATGAGCCCCGCCCGGGCCGCCGGCCTGCTGGCGACCGCACCTGGCGTCGAGGTGGTGGATGTGCCCAACCCGCGGTACGCCGCCGGCAAGGATCCCTCCTACGTCGGGCGGATCCGGCGGGATCAGTCGGTCCCCGACGGCCGAGGGCTGGTGCTCTTCGTCAGCAACGACAACCTGCGCAAGGGCGCGGCGCTCAATGCCGTCCAGATCGCCGAACTGGTGGCCTCCCGGTGACCACGCTCGCGGTCATCGGCGCCGGCGTGATGGGGGAGACCCTGATCGCCGGACTGCTGCGGGCCGGCTGGGCCGGTGCCGACATCATCGCCTCCGATCGGCACCCGGCACGGCTGGTCGAGATCGGCGAGCGTCATGGCGTCCGGACCGCCGACACCGCTGAGGCCGCCGGGGCAGCCGACACCGTGGTGCTGGTGGTCAAGCCGCAGGATCTCGCTGAGGTACTGCCGCAGATCGCCCAGACCCTGCGCTCCGATGCGCTGGTGGTGTCCTTGTGCGCCGGCATCACCACCGCCACGATCGAGGCCGCGCTGCCCGCGGGAACCCCGGTGGTCCGCGTGATGCCCAACACCCCGGCCCAGGTGGACGAGGGGATGGCCGCGGTGTCGGCCGGCGCCACCGCGACCTCCGACCAGGTCGACCATGTCACCGCGTTGCTGAGTGCGGTGGGCAAGGTGGTCGTGGTGCCTGAGAAGTATCAGGACGCGGTGACCGCGATCTCCGGTTCCGGCCCGGCCTATCTGTACTTCGTGGTGGAGGCGATGATCGACGCCGGCGTGATGCTCGGGCTGCCCCGCGACACCGCCACCACGCTGGTGGTGCAAACGATGTACGGCTCCGCCAAGCTGCTGGCCGAGAGCGGCCTGCACCCGACCGTCCTGAAGGAGCGGGTGACCTCACCCGGGGGCACCACCGCCGCCGCACTGCGCGAACTGGAGAGTCACAAGGTCAAGGCCGCCTTCATCACCGCGATGGAGGCTGCCCGCGATCGCAGCCGCGGCCTGGCCAAGTCGTAGCAGCGGTGATGGACGGCCCGACACGGCCGTTCTGGTTGACGGCCTTCGCCGGCCCCGTCGCCGGTCCGACGGCCATCCGAGCCGGGTGAGCCAGGTCTGCCTGGACATCCCCTACCAGCGGAGTTCATGCGTCCTGGAGCGCAGTCCGACGCTGCCCGGCTGAGCTCCTCCGCGTAGGTGAGAGGGCTCGTCCGATCCCGTCCCTCACCTGGCGATCGGCCTGCTCGTCTTCCTGGACCGGCTGGTACCGGTGCTGGGGAATCCCGGCGCCGCCGACGCAGGCGTGGCAAGACGTACTAGATTCGATTCACCCGCAAACCCAGGCGAGGTATCCATGAACCGGCAGGCCAGGCAGGTGCAGTTCGGCATCGCGGCAGTAGCGCTGGCTCTGTTCGCGGGCTGTTCCGTCGACGAGCCGCTCCCGTCCGCCACCCCCACCTCGCCTCCGCAGGGGGTGAGGGTGACCCGGTTGGCGACCATCCCGGACGTTCATGTCCCGGGAAGCCTGGACCTGGTCGCCGGTACCGGCACTCGCTTCCTGGTCGCGCCCGAGTCCGGGTCGGACGGTCCGGGCCGCTACACCCCCGACAACGGACGCACCTGGCTGGACGCCCCGGCCGAGCTCGGCCTCGAAGGAGTGGGGATGCGGGCCGGGAGCTACGGCAGCTTCCTCGGCTACGACGGCAGCTTCGTCGGGATCCGGCAGGAGCCGGAGCCGGACTACTCCTACACCGGTCTCCAGCGCTGGGATCCGGACACCGGTGAGGTGACCACCTTCGACTACGACCTCGACCCGGAGTTGCCCGAAGGCGACGGCGACTGGGATATCTCGGTCGACCCGATCGACTACATCGGCCCGCTGGTGCTGCTCAACGACTCCCGCATCTTCGACATCTCGGGGCAGCAGGCCGTCCCCGTCGAGCCGCGGCTGCCCGCTGCCACGGATCCGGGCGAGGTGGCCTGGTCCGGCCTGACCAGGAACGGCGAGTACGTGGTGGGCACGGCCGCGGGAGACGGCGGCAGGCGGCTGGTCATCGGGGCGCTCGGGGCGCAGGGCACCCCGGCTGCACGCCCGGTGCCGGGGTTGCTGGCGGTGGACGTCAGCGCGGACCGGATCCACTACCTGGTCGGCACCGCCTCCCGGCTGCAGGTCTGCCGGGCCGACGTGGCCACGCCGGACGCCGCCGGCTGCCTGACGGTGGCCACTGGTGACTACCGGCCCTCGCGCTACACCGGGCAGCTCACCACCTCCGACGGCGCCGATCAGGTCAGGGTCGAGCGCCACGGCGGCGAGCTGACCCGGGACTGGTTCGTGCGGGGCGACCGGGCGAAGGTGGTGTGGACCTGGCCGCAGGACGAACCCACCTTCTGGGAGTGGCTGCCGTTCCGGGACTCGGCGGCGCCCATGGCGCTGGTGAGGTCGAACGCCGGCCTGCCCGATCAGGCGCTGGTGCTTGCGGACGACGGCAGTGCCACGCCGCTCTTCGCGGCGCCGGCCGCTCCGGCCATGCCGTACTGGCCGAGGCCTGCGGCGGACCGGGTGGTCTACCAGCAACTCCGGGTCCAAGCGGACGGCGCGACCCGGTGGCGGGTCTGGGCCAGGCCGGTGCAGGGCCGTGGGTTGGGCCCGGAGTCGGAGTTCACCGCCCGTCGCGTGGGGGCAGTGCTGGTCAGCGGCGATCGCACCGCGTTGCAGTGGGATCGCCACGAGGAGAACGGCGACAACGGCATCGCCTTCTACGACGGACCGGCCGAGACCGGGACGGTGAAGCCAGTCTCGACGACGACCTGGCTGCGGACGCTGAGCGGTCCCTACGCCCAACTGACCGACCAGTTCAAGAAGCTCGGACAGCAGGTGGTCCGGGTCGACGGCCACGGCTACGACACCGGCCAGGTCACTGCGATCTTCGGCAGCCTGGTGATCGAGGCGAGCCAGCGCAAGGAGACGCCCGGGCGCACCTTCGCCCTGCGCGACCTCGCGCGTGCCGATGCCGAGCCGATTCCGATCGCGTTGCCCGAGGTCGCCACCCGGATGTACAGCGACACCGACTGGTGGATGTGGGGCGAGTGGGTATCGGCCAACTACGAGACGTTCAGCGGCTACCGCAGGGTGCTGCTCAACTACCGCACCGGGGAAGCCAGCGAGCTTCCTGAGGGCTCCACGATGCTGGGGCTCGGCGACGGCTGGGTGTTGCTGGGAGACGGCGCCTCCACCCGGGTCCGGCTCCGGGTACTTGCCACCGGTGAGGAGATCGTGGTCACCGAGGACGGGGGAGAGGTGGGCTCGGACGGGCTGCGCACCCTGGCCTGGTCAGGACTGGAGGGTGCGGCGATCGCCACCATCGAGGGCCTGCCTGCTCCCGTCCCACGGCTGCTGGGTGCCCTGGGAGCGGATACCCTCCAAGCCGACGGCGACCACACCTGGACACCGCGATTCGACCTGACCGCGCCGGCCGGCGCGGGCATCCTGCAGCTCGCCGACACGGCGGGGACCATCGTGGCGAGCCTCCCGGTCGGCGCGACGACAAGCGGATCGATCCGCGAGGTCGACTGGGACGGACGCGACGCTGCCGGCGAGTTGGTCGCTGCCGGCGACTACACCTGGACGCTTGAGGTTGACGGCGCGACGAGCGTGGACGGGCTGCGTCCGGCGTCGGGCAGTCTCACGGTCACCCGCTGATCGAAGCCGGCCGCGGCCAGTCCGGCGGGGCCGGTTTCTGGCGGTGCCGGTGCTGGTGTTGACTGGTGCAGTGCCTCGCGTCCGTAACCCGCTACTGGTCAGTCTGATAGGGCTCCGCGGCAACGGCCGTGCCAGCGTCTACACAGAGCCGCTGTGGGGCTTGTCGATGATGCTGGTGCTTCCGTATGCGTCGGTGTTCATGCTGGCGCTGGGCGTCCGCGATGCCCAGATCGGCCTGCTCGCCACCATCTCGATGCTGTCGCAGGTGGTGTTCGGGCTGCTCAGCGGGGTGATCACCGACAAACTGGGTCGCCGGGCGACCACTGCCGTCTTCGATGTCATCGCGTGGGCGATCCCGTGCCTGATCTGGGCCTTCGCGCAGAACTTCTGGTGGTTCCTGGTCGCCTCGGTGATCAACGGCGCCTGGCAGGTCACCCAGAACTCCTGGGATTGCCTGCTGGTCGAGGACGTGGACCGTGCCGAGATCCCCAAGGTGTACTCCCTGGTCAAGGTGGCGGCTGAGTTCTCGGCCCTGTTCGCCCCGATCGCGGCGCTGCTGGTCTCCCGGCTGGGGCTGGAGCCCGCCGTCCGGATCCTCTACCTCAATGCCTTCGTGATCATGTCGATCAAGATCTGGTTGCTGTACCGGTACTCCACCGAAACCGTCACCGGCCGCGTCCGAATGGAGCAGACCCGCGGCGTCAGCATCTGGCGATCGCTGGCCGAGTACCGTGGCGTGCTTGGGCTGATCATCCACTCCAAGGGGACCCTCTTCTCCCTCACCATCGCCGCCCTTGTGGGGGCGGTCGCCCTGGTCAACGGCACGTTCTGGCAGCTGGTGATCAACCAGCGGCTGGGGGTGCCGGACGCGCTGCTCCCGTTCTTTCCGATGATCCGGTCGGTTCTGTCGGTGGTGTTCTTCTTCACGATCATCCCCCGGCTCACCCACGCTCGGCACCTCAAGGCGCCCACCCTGATCGGGTTCGGGGTCTATCTCGCCGGCCAACTCCTGCTGGTGGGGATTCCCGAGCCGGACGACCGGGCGACCGCCGCCACCTATGCGCTGCTCGGCGTGTGCCTGCTGCTGGACGCCTTCGGAGCCGGGATTCTCTTCATGCTTGCCGAGTCCCTGGTGGCGTTGCACGTGGATCGTCACGAGCGCTCCCGGGTGATGGCCATCCAGCGCACCTGCGTGATGCTGGTCACGGCACCTTTCGGCTGGATCTCCGGCTGGCTGTCGAGCATCGACCGCACGTGGCCTTTCGTGCTCACCTGCGTCCTTCTCGTGCTCGGGCTCGTGGTGGCGGGACGGTTCTGGGTGACCACCCACCCCGAGGTCGAGACCGAACCGGACGCGACCGCCGCGGCCTGATCTCGAATCCCCCGGCCCGCGGCAAGACATCGGCGTGTCGTCTTGACGACATCGCTGGTTCACTCGCGCGAGCGGTTTCGGTCGGGCTAAGGTGGCGGTTGGCGCGCGGGGTGGGCGCCGGCTGACCGGAGAGGAAACGATGAACGACTCGGTTGTCCCGTTGGGGTCCGTCAAGTTCCTGAAGGTCAGCGAAGTGGCAGCGATCCTGCGGGTGTCGAAGATGTCGATCTATCGAATGATCCATGCCGGTGATCTCGAGGCCGTCCGCTTCGGCCGCAACTTCCGGGTTCCCGAGCAGGCGGTGGACGCCTACCTGCGCGGTTCGTTCTACAACGCGGGCTGACTGCCTGCCCGCTCTCCGCCCGGGTCTTCGGATGCCGGCGGATTTCGCCTCAGCGGGGTGAGTCAGTAGGATTTGGTGCTTGGGCCGGGAAACCGGCGTTCCGCGGGCGGCAACGCTCGCATTGTCCAACTTCGTCGGCATCGCCGGCACTTGAGAGGTCTACACGTGGGTTCGGTCATCAAGAAGCGCCGCAAGAGGATGGCGAAGAAGAAGCACCGCAAGCTGCTGAAGAAGACGCGCATCCAGCGTCGCCGCGCCGGCCGGTAGTTCCCCTGGCAGTGTCATCGAGCGAGCGCGTCCTGCTGCTGGTTCGAGAGGGCTGCCACCTCTGTGACGACGCCGCCTCGGTCATCTCCGGGGTGTGCGCCGATCTCGGCATACCCTGGCGCAGCGTCGATGTCGACAGTGACCCCGATCTCCGCTCCGCCTACACCGATCACGTCCCCGTCACCTTCGTGGACGGCCTCGAGCACGCCCGCTGGTTCGTCGACCCCGGCAAGCTCCGCGCCGCGCTCGCGTCGTCCTAGGGGCCCTGCGTATGAGTTGCCGCTGCGTGTCGCTTCCTGGATCGGGCGCCTGATGGCCTGTCGAGACCGCTAGCCGGACAGGCTGTGGTTTTGGGTCGGTTGTCGGACCGTTTCCCACATTTTGTGCGGGCGGGCGGGGCGCAGGCGGAAGCTATTGTTGAGGCGCAGCACGCCGAGCCGAGGAGTTCCATGGTCGCCAGCGTTGTCCACGTCGTCCGCCACGGACAGGTGCACAATCCCGACGCCATCCTCTATGGGCGCCTGCCCGGCTACGGGCTCTCCGACCTCGGCAAGCAGATGGCCGAGCGGGTGGGGGAGTACTTCGCGGACGCGAACCTGGCCTGGCTGGTGAGCTCACCGCTGCAGCGGGCACAGGAGACGATGGCCCCGATCGCCGCCCGGCACCCCGAGCTCGAGGTGCAGCTGGATGAGCGGGTGATCGAGGCGGCCAACTACTTCGAGGGCAGCTCGTTCAGCCGGGAGCGGGTCTTCCTCAAGCCTCGCGCCTGGTGGGCGATGCGCAACCCGCTGCGCCCGAGCTGGGGAGAGCCCTACCACTCGATCGCCCGCCGGATGCAGGCGGCGATCCGCGACGCCGCCAGCCACGCGCCCGATGCCGAGGCGGTGATCGTCGCCCACGAGTTGCCGATCTGGATGGCTCGGCTCTCGGCCGAGAACCGCGTCCTGGTGCACGACCCTCGGCGCCGCCAGGCCCGGCTGGCCAGCGTCACCAGCTTCACCTTCCGCGACGGTGAGCTGGCCGGCGTCGACTATCACGAGCCGGCCGCCGACCTGATTCCGGTGCGTACCTCCGGGAAGTATCGTCCGGGGGCGTGATGAGAGCCCGGTTGCGGACCCTCGGCGCGGCGCTGGCGGTGCTGGTGCTCGCCGGCTGCAGCGCGCCCACCACTGGCACCGAGGGCTTCGTCACCGGAGACGGGTCCATCACCCTCATCGCGGCCGACGAGCGCCAGCCCGCCCCGGTGATCGCGGGCGAGACCCTGGATGGCGACCAGTGGAGCAGCGAATCGGTCACCGACAAGGTGATCGTCTACAACGTGTGGGGCTCCTGGTGCGGCCCCTGCCGGGCGGAGGCGCCGGTCCTGCAGTCGATCGCGGAGCAGACCGCCGACCGAGCGGTGCTGGTCGGCCTCAACACCCGTGACATGGATCGCGCCGCGCCGCAGGCCTTCGTCCGCGCCAACGGCGTCACCTTTCCCACCATCTTCGACCCGGACGGCAGCCTGCTGCTCTCCTTCGCCGGCCAGCTGCCGCCCAGCGCGATCCCCAGCACCCTGCTGGTCGATCCGCAGGGACGGATCGCGGCCCGGGTGATCGGCGTCACCACCGAAGCCACCCTGCTCGGACTGATCGACGACCTGGCGGCGGGTGGCTGATGATCCCCCTGGAACTGGCCGACTGGGCCAAGGACGCGGTCGGCGGCTCGATGGCGCTGGCCATCCCGGTAGCGGCCCTGGCCGGGCTGGTCTCCTTCTTCTCGCCCTGCGTCCTGCCGCTGCTGCCCGGCTATCTCTCCTACGCCACCGGGATGGCCGCCGGCGAGATCGCCGAAGGACGCGGCTCCCGCGGCCGGGTGCTCGCTGGCACCCTGGGCTTCGTCGCCGGCTTCGCGCTGGTCTTCGTCGCCACCGGGGCGCTGATCGGCTCGCTGGGTGGCCTGCTGCTCACCTGGCGGCGTCCGATCACGATCGTCGTCGGCCTGCTGACCATCGCGCTGGGCTTGCTGTTCGCCGGCTGGCTTCCGATCGGACGCGGCACGCTGCGGCTCAACCTCGTTCCCAAGGTCGGGGTGGCGGCCGCGCCCCTGCTGGGCATCGTCTTCGGCCTGGGCTGGACGCCGTGCATCGGACCGGCATTGTCGGTGGTGCTCAACCTGGCCCTCAACGAGGCCACCGCGCTGCGCGGCGGCCTGCTCGCCTTCGTCTACGCCCTGGGTCTGGGCCTGCCCTTCGTGATCGCCGGCCTGGCCTTCACCCGGATGGGCCGCGCGATCGGCTGGGTGAAGCGCCACCACCTGGCCGTGCAACGTGCCGGCGGGATCGTGATGATCGTGGTCGGCGTCCTGCTCGTCACCGGCTGGTGGGATGTCGTGATGTCGATGATGCAGCAGTGGATCAGCGCCTTCGAGGTGGTGATCTGATGGGCGACGAACCTCTCGATACCGCTGCCTCACCCGATCCCTCACCGAGGACCAGCCTCAGCCATCGAGGGCCAGCTGAGGAGGCAGGCTCCCAGCACTCGAGGGTGGCCCTCGGCGAGGAGGGCGAGGAGATCGGTGCGGAGCCGCCCGATCCCGAGCAGCCCGACGCCGGGAGCGAACCCGCCGCGGACGGCCGCGAGCGGATGAACCGGGCCAGCGGGATGCGCTCGGGGACGCTGCGCTGGGCCTGGGCGACCCTCACCTCAATGCGCACCGCGCTGCTGTTGCTTCTGCTGCTCGGCCTGGCGGCGATCCCGGGATCGCTGCTCCCGCAGCGGCCCACCAACCCGTTCGGAGTCGCCCAGTACCTGCTCGACAACCCGCAGTGGGGGCTCTGGCTGGAGCGGCTCGGCTTCTTCGACGTCTTCGGCTCGCCCTGGTTCGCCGCGGTCTACCTGCTGCTGTTCATCTCGCTGATCGGCTGCATCCTGCCCCGCTGCCGCGCCTACTACGACGCGCTGCGGGCCGAGCCGGGCGCCCTGCCGCGCCGATTCTCCCGCTTCCCCGACCACGCCGCCGGGCCGGTCGAGATCTCCGCGGACGAGGTGCTGGACGCGGCCGAGGCGCACCTGCGCGGAGCCGGCTACCGGGTGCGGCGCGAGCCGTCCGGCATCTCGGCCGAGAAGGGCTACCTGCGCGAGGCCGGCAACCTGGTCTTCCATCTCAGCCTGATCGCCGTCCTGGTCGGGCTGGCCATCGGGACATCCTTCGGCTACCGCGGCACCGCGATCATCGTGGAGGGACAGGCCTTCTCCAACACCCTCACCCAGTACGACGAGTTCTCCGCCGGCATCGGCTTCCGCCCCGAACACCTGCCAGCGTTCACCATCGCGCTGGACGCCTTCGAGGCCGAGTTCGAGATCGGCCCCACCCAGCGCGGCGCGGCCCGGATGTTCCGCGCCACCGTGACCGTCAGCCGGCCCGGCGACGAACCGCGCCAGCAGTTGCTGGAAGTGAACGCGCCGCTGGCGATCGACGGTACCGACATTCACCTGCTCGGCCACGGCTATGCGCCGGTGGTGACCGTCCGGGACGGCAACGGCGACGTCGCCTTCTCCGGCCCTGTGGTGTTCCTTCCGACCGACGGCAACTTCACCTCCAACGGCGTGATCAAGGCCCCCGACGCCCGCCCGGAACGGCTGGCCTTCGAGGGGATCTTCCTGCCCACCGCCCAGATCGACGAGCAGGGAATGCGTTCGGTCTTCCCGGCCGCCTGGAACCCGCAGCTGCTGGTGAACGCCTGGGCCGGCCCGCCCAAGGTGGAGACCGGAGCTCCCGAGAACATCTACGTGCTCGACCAGACCGGGCTTGAGCAGCTGATGCGCCCGGACGGCCAGCCGGTCCGCGCCGGGCTCGAGCCGGGTGCCAGCTACGAGCTTCCGGACGGCCGAGGCTCGATCAGCTTCGACGAACTGCGACAGTGGACGAAGCTGCAGATCTCCACCACCCCCGGTGGCTGGTTCGTGCTGGCGAGCGTCCTGCTCGCGATCGCCGGGCTGTCGATCTCGCTCACCGTCCGTCCCCGGCGGTTGTTCGTCCGGGTGTCGGCGGAGTTGGTGGAGGTCACCGGTCTGGATCGGGTGGAAGGACGCGCCGGCCTGCCCGAGGCGGTCGCCGGCCTCGCCGCGGCCTGCGGTCTCAGCAGCCCGGACGGTGGGACGTCCCCTGAACCGGGCCCGGACACCGGGCAGTCGGGCGGTACGCTGACCGACGACCCGACCGCTGCCGAGGAGGAGATCGAGTGATCGCCGAATACTCCAACCTCGCCATGGTCTCGGCGACGGTGCTCTACCTGATCGCGCTGATCCTCCATTCGCTGGAGTGGGCTTCGATGCGGGGAGTCGAGCCACCGTCGGAGCAGCAACAGCACAGCGGGCAACGGTGGGGACGGTTGGGGCTCTCGGTCACCCTGGTCGCTGCCATCGTTCACGTTGCCGGGGTGGTGCTCCGTGGCATCGCGGCCGAGCGCGCCCCGTGGGGCAACATGTACGAGTTCGTCACGTCGTCGCTGGCGATGGCGGTGGTGATCTACCTGGTCGGGGTGTTCGCCTTCGGGTGGAAGGGTTTCGGCCTGCCGGTCACCCTGCTGGCGTCGATGGGTCTGGGGCTGGCGGTCACCGTCCTCTACGTCGACGTCGCACCGCTGATGCCCGCGCTGCACTCGGTGTGGTTCGTCGTCCACATCGTCGCGGCCGCCCTGGCCGGGGCGATCTTCAATATCGGCGGCATCGCCGCGATCCTGTTCCTGGTCAGGCAGCGGGCCGAGCGCAAGGGCACCGTCAAGGGCTATCTGGCCCGCCTGCCGCAGACCGCGACCCTTGACCGGGTGAGCTACCGGATGCATGCCTTCGCCTTCCCGCTGTGGACCTTTGCGGTGGCGGCCGGCGCGATCTGGGCGCAGTACGCCTGGGGCCGGTTCTGGGGCTGGGATCCGAAGGAGACCTGGTCGCTGGTCACCTGGATCGTCTACGCCGCCTACCTGCACGCCCGCGCCACCGCCGGCTGGAAGGGCACCCGTGCCGCCGTGCTGGCGATCATCGGGCTGATCAGCTTCTGGTGGAATTTCGTCGGCGTGAACCTGCTGCTGAACGGCCTGCACTCCTACGCCGGCATCTAGGAGCCTGCTGGACAGTCATGTCCCGGCCGGCGCTCGTGTCGCCCTTCCTCCTCGGTGAACCGAGCAAGCTCGCCTCACCTCGTCGTCGGGTCTGCGGCGCGCCCGGACGGGCGGTCTGCGGCACCTGGACCTGGCGCCGGATGTCCCATCCGGCCACCGGCTTTAGGTAACCCCAGCTCATCCCGCCGGGCACCTCCTCGCTCGGAACAGCATTGTTCGGCACACTCCTGGACGTCGACCTGTGACATCTGTCACGGCGCATTGGTGATCCCTCCCACTACGGGTGATGCCGCTGGTCGGCGAGGGTTGGAACATGACCTCAACCGCCATGACCCCCGTCGCCCAGGCCCGCGACAGTGCGGACGTACTGACCCTCAGCGGCGTCCGGCGCGCCTATCCCACCCGAACGCGCTTCAACCTGCTCACCGGACGGCGCGTGCCGGTCGAGTGGTTCGAGGCGGTCCGCGGCGTCGATCTGCGCCTGGGACGCGGCGAGCTGTTCGCGCTGCTCGGCACCAACGGCGCCGGCAAGACCTCCACCGTGGAACTCGTCGAAGGTCTGGGGCGGCCGAGCGCGGGCACCATCCGGGTCTTCGGGCGCGACCCCGTCGCCGAGCGACGGCTGGTCCGCCACCGGACCGGCGTGGTGCTGCAGAGCTCCGGCTTCCCGCCCAGCCTGACCGTGGCCGAGATGGCCCGGACCTGGCACGCCACCCTTACCCGGCCGCTGCCCTGGGCGGAGCTGCTGGACGCGGTCGTGCTCACCGACCGCGCCGACGTCGAGGTCGCCAAGCTCTCCGGCGGCGAGCGGCGTCGGCTCGACATCGCGCTGGCGCTGATGGGTGACCCGGAACTGCTGATCCTCGACGAGCCCACCACCGGCCTCGACCCGGAGAGCCGCCGCGCGATCTGGGAACTGATCAAGGCCCGGGTGGCCGGGGGCACCTCGGTGCTGCTGACCACGCACTACCTGGAGGAGGCCGAGCAGCTCGCCGACCGGATCGCCATCATGCACGAGGGGGTGGTCGCGGCCGAGGGCACGCTGGCAGACATCGTCGCGGATGCTCCCGCCCGGATCAGCTTCGTCCGTCCGCCCGGGCTCTCCCTGACCGACCTAGACGTACCCGGCGCGAGCGTCACCGCATCCGACACCGTCACCCTCACCACCCGCACTCTTCAGGACACGCTGCGCCGCGTCCTGACCTGGGCCGGCGACACCCAGCTCGCCGGCCTTGACGCGCGCTCCGCCTCGCTGGAGCAGGTCTTCCTCTCGATCGCCGACACTCAGGAGCTCCGATGACCACGCTGACCGCCCCCGCCCGCACCACCGGCAGCGGTTCGCGCCGCTTCCTTGCCCTGGTTCGCGCCGAGACCACCATCCTGCTGCGCAACAAGACCGCGGTGTTCATCGCCGTCGCGCTGCCCCTGCTGCTGGCCGTCGCGTTCAGCGGCATGGCCATGGATCGGGAGTTCCTCGGCGTGACCCTGGCCATCATCCTGGTGGCCAGTGGATTGCTGTTCGTCGTCTACTACACGCTGGTGACTTCCCTGGTCGGTCGCCGCGAGCAGCTCGTCCTGAAGCGGTTGCTCTCCGGCGAGCCGACCTCCTGGGAGATCCTGCTGGCCCCGGCGGTGCCGCTCTGGGCGCTGCTGATCATCCAGGCCGGGCTCGGCATCGGCGGTGCGCTGCTGCTGGGCGCGCCGCTCGCGCATCCGTGGGCGCTGGTGCTGGCCGTCGTCGGTGGCGCCTCGGCCTGGACCGCCCTGGCGGTGTGGAGCGCCACCTGGACCCGCACCGTCGAATCCGCCCAGCTCACCACCATGCCGCTGATGATGATCTCACTGCTGCTCTCCGGCTTCTCCATCCCGCTCTCGGCACTGCCCGACCCGGTCGAGCGGCTGGCCCACTGGCTGCCCATGACCCCGGTGGTCGACCTGCTGGTCTTCGCGCACACCGGGCTGACGCCCGCCGGAGTCCCGGCCGAAGGCCTGGGTGCGGCGCTGCTGGCCGTTGTCTGGATGCTGCTGCCGCTGGTGCTGTGGACGCTGCTGGGTCTCTTCGCCGGGGTCCGCGGCTTCCGCTGGGATCCCCGCTCCTGACCCCGCCCTGGGACAGCGGACGGTTCCCCTTCCCGGACTCCTGGTCATCCCCGAAGGAGGACGCGGGGACATCCGCGCTGACAACTCCTAGCCTGGAGCAGACCTGAGGAGCACGATGACCAACCCGACAGCGGGGATCGCCCGCACCGAGCGGTACACCTATCAGTCGTTGCACTGGGGTCTGCCGATGACGCCATTGCTCCTGGTCTTCTATTTCCTCGTGGTGCGGAGCGACATCCAGCACCCGTGGGTTGTGGCGGGTGCTGTGGCAGCCGGCGCGGTTGCCGCCTGGGCCGGCCTGGTGGTGCTGCACACCGGGCTGCGCCAGGCGGGTGACCTGGCCCCGGGAGCATGGGATCGGCTGTTCTACGCACCCGTGCGACAGCGGGTCTGCATCGTGGTCTGGGCGGTCGCGGCGCTAGTCACCTGCCTGTTCGCGTCCTTCCTGGTTCCTTCGTCCTTCGAACCCGGGCGGTTCCTGGACGCGCTGGCGCTCTCGCTGGTGGCCGCGACCCTCGCCTACCCGGTGTTCGGTCTGACGCGCCGGCGGTTCCCCGTCTATGCCGTCGCGCTCGGCCTGCTGCTGGTCTGCCTGGGTGCTTCCGCCGAACTCGATACGCTGGCGCCCCGGGTCGCCCTGGCCTTTCCCGCGGCGCTCTGGGCGGGGATGTGGGTGCTGCTGACCTCCATGTGGCTCAACGTGCTGCACACCACCAAGGAGCTCGATCGCGCCCGCCGCGACAGCGCCCGGCTGGCGGTCGCCGAGGAGCGGCTGCGATTCGCCCGCGATCTGCACGACGTGTTCGGACGGACCCTGTCGGCGGTCGCGCTCAAGGCCGAACTGGCCGCCGCGCAGTCCGACCGGGACCGGTCAGAAGCGGCCACCACCATGCGTGAGGTGCAGACCATCGCCACCGACGCGCTGGACGAACTGCGCGGCCTGGTCCGCGGCTACCGCGAGACCGACCTGGCCGGCGAACTGGCCGGTGCCCGCTCGCTGCTGGAATCGGCCGGCATCACGGTCACCACGATCGTCGAAGCGGGCACCCTGCCGCCCACGGTGGCGCGGTGCCTGGCGTGGGTGGTCCGCGAAGGAACCACCAATGTGCTCCGGCACGCCACCGCGACCACCGTCCGGCTCGCGTTGACCCGGGACACTACCGGCGTCACGCTCACCCTCACCAACGACGGAGCCGGCGACGGCCCAGGCGCCGTGGGATCGGGTCTGGCGGGCCTGACCGAGCGGCTCGACGAGGTGGGCGGCACCCTGCGCTCGGCCGTCTCCGACGGGCGCTGGACGCTCGCCGCCCATGTGGACCCCGCTGTGCTGACGCGCCTGGACGAGGCAGGATCGTCCTCATGAGCGACACGGCCGCCCCGGACGACCGCCACGGCACCGACGAGAACCGACGACTTCAGGGCGCGACCCCAGGGGCCGGGCCGGCCGGCGGATCGGCCGTCATCCGCGTCGTGGTCGCCGAGGACGAACACCTGATCCGCGAAGCGCTGGTCTCCCTGCTGGGGCTGGCCGGCGACATCGAGGTGGTGGGCCAGGCCGGCTCCGGCGACGAGGCACTGGCCGTGCTGCGCCGGCAGAAGCCGGATGTGGCGGTGCTCGATCTGCAGATGCCCGGCCTCTCCGGCGTCGAGGTCGCCGCCGCCTGCAGCACCGAAATCCCCGGCTGCGCCTGCGTCATCGTCACCAGCCACGGCCTGCCCGGTCACCTCAAGCAGGCGCTGGCCCAAGGGGTCCGGGGTTTCCTGCCGAAGACCACCTCCGGCGCCGCGCTGGCCCAGGTGATTCGCACCGTCCACGCCGGCGGGCGCCATGTCGACCCACAACTCGCGGCCGACGCCATCGCGGCCGGCGACTCACCACTCACCCCGCGGGAAGCGGACGTCCTGAATGCCGCCGACGACGGCTCCCCGGTCGAGGAGATCGCCCGCCGGGTGTCGCTCTCACCCGGAACGGTCCGCAACTACCTCAGTTCCGCGATGGGCAAGCTGCAGGCGTCGACCCGCCACGAGGCCGTCCGAATCGCCCGTGAGCGGGGTTGGATCTAGAGGCGGGCGGCTTCGACCAGTGCCAGCACGGCCTGGGCATAGGCGTTCTCGGGTTCGGCAGCGGCGAAGTGCTGCTCGCCTCGTCCGGGCAGCTCGATCTCGACCAGATAACCGTGCTCCGATCGGGTGAGGCTGCGAAAGCTGGCGCCGAGCAGCTCCCGCAGTTGGTGTTCCAGCGGCAGCCACAGCGCCTCGTCCAGCTGAACCGAATCCAGCGCCCATTCGGTGGTGCCGTTGAACGAGAGCAGGGTGGCGTTCGGATGCTCCCGCGCTTCGACGACCATCTCGGCGATGGTGAACACCTCGCCCATCATCTCGTCCGATCGGACGGTGAACCGATCGCCACCGATCGGTCGCCACCGGACCCCCGCCAGGTCCAGTCGCTGCGCGAGTTCCAGGGAGATCATCGACCCATTATCCGAGAGTCCGTCGCCAACGGCATCGAGCGCGCCGCGAGACGGTGACCGAGCCTTGCTGCGGAGCGACGTGGCCACGAGTTGAGCATGGCCAGGCCGGTGCCGCTGGTTGTCGGCTCGGGATGGGAGAATCGGAGCCATGCAGCACTTCGACCTGTGCGTGATCGGTTCCGGCAGCGGCAACTCGCTGGTGAACTCGGCCTTCCGCGGCCAGAAGGTGGCCATCGTCGACGGCGCGCCGTGGTTCGGCGGCACCTGCCTGAACGCCGGGTGCATTCCCAGCAAGATGCTCTCCTACCCCGCCGATCTCGCCGAGTCGGCACGGCATGCCTCGGCCCTGGGCGTCGACGTCGGCGAGGTCTCGATCCGCTGGGCCGACCTGCGCGACCGGGTGTTCACCCGGATCGATGCCTCCGCGCAGGCTGCCGAGGCGCAGCGCGCGCGTCACCAGGGCGTCACCGTGTACCGCGAGAACGCCACCTTCGTCGGTCACAAGCGACTGCTGATCGGCGAGGAGGAGGTGATCACCGCCGAACAGTTCGTCCTCGCGGCCGGCTCACGCCCCTGGATCCCCGATCTTCCGGGGCTGGACGACCCGGCGGTCGCCGCCCGGATCCACACTTCGGACGATGTGATGCGGCTGGCTGAACTGCCCGGCAGCATGGTGATCGTCGGTGGCGGCTCGGTGGCCACCGAGTTCGCCCATCTCTTCGCCGCCTGCGGCACGGCCGTCACGCTGCTCAACCGCGGTCCCCGGCTGCTGCGGGCGGCCGACCAGTCGATCGGTGAGCGCTTCACCGAACTGCTCAGCGAACGGGTCACCCTACGGCTGGGCCAGACCATCGCCTCCTTCGAGCCGATCCCCGGCGGTGTGATCGTGGGAACCGTGGATGCCGACGGTGTGGAGTACTTCTTCGAGGGCGAGCGCGTGCTGCTCGCGCTCGGCCGGACGTCCAACGGCGACACCCTCAACCTTGCCGCCACCGGCGTCGAACTGGACGACCGTGGCCGGGTGGTCGTGGACGCCTTCCAGCGGACCACCGCCGAGGGTGTCTGGGCGCTCGGCGACGTCTCCTCGCCCTACCACCTCAAGCATGTGGCCAACCATGAGATGCGGGTGGTGCAGCACAACCTGCTGCATCCCGACGACCTGATCCAGACCGATCACCGGTTCGTCCCGCAGGCGGTGTTCAGCAACCCTCAGGTCGCCTGCGTGGGCGCCACCGAGCAGGCGTTGCAGGCGGCTGGGACGCCGTACGTCACCGCCACCCGCGACTACGCCAGCGTCGCCTACGGCTGGGCGATGGCCGACTCCGGTCACTTCGTGAAGCTGCTCGCCGATCCGGCCACCGGGCTGCTGCTGGGCGCCCACCTGATCGGCCCGGACGCGGCCAACCTGGTCCAGCCGCTGATCCAGGCGATGGCCCTCGGCCTGCCGGCCCGGGAGATGGCGCGCGGCCAGTACTGGATCCACCCGGCGCTGGCCGAGGTGGTGGAGAACGCCCTGCTCGATCTGCCCTTGGAGTGACATGCCCCGCCCAAGACCTGCGGCCCCACCTGCCGACGCCGGCCGGACGACCGCACCTCGGATCGGGCGTGGGCACGGGTTCCGGCGACTCGCGGCGGGGGTGCTGACCGGGGCGGTGATGCTGGCGGGTTGCGCGCCGAGCGGGCCTGCGCCGCCTGCCACCACCTCAACACCGCCGAGCCCGCCACCGGCCACCGCAACTCCGACGAGCCCGCCGCCCGGCACGCCGACGCCGCCCCCGCCGCCGATGCCCGCCTGCCGGGCGGAGGCCGAAGCGCTCTCGATCGCCGAACGGGCCGGGCAACTGGTGATGGTGGGGGTGACGGGCTCACTGGACGGCGCCGAGCGCAAGGCGATCACCGCGAACCACCTCGGGTCGGTGATCCTGATGGGAGCCTCCAGCCGCGGCGTGAAGAAGACCGCCGGCCTCACTGCGTCCATCGCCGAACTCGGGGACGAGATCGGCATCCTGGTCGCCGTCGACCAGGAGGGCGGGCTGGTGCAGCGGCTGAAAGGCGCCGGCTTCGACAGGATTCCGGCCGCGGCCGACCAGGCCGAGCTCACCCCAGCGAAGCTCAGGCAGCGGGCCACCGCTTGGGGTGAGCAGCTGGCGGCAGCGGGCGTCCAGCTCAATCTCGCTCCGGTCGCCGACGTGGTGCCGAAGGCCAATGCCCGTGCCAATCAGCCGGTCGCCAAGCTGCGGCGTGGGTATGGCAGCGATCCCGCCAAGGTCTCTGAGCGGGTCGCCGCCTTCGTCGACGGAATGCACGCCGGCGGGGTCGGTGCGGCGGTCAAGCACTTCCCGGGCCTGGGCGCGGTGAAGGGCAACACCGACTTCGCCGCGAATGTGGTGGACTCGACGACCACCGCCGACAGCAAGCTGCTGGGTCCGTTCCGCGATGCCGCCGCCAACGGGGTGGACGCGGTGATGATCTCGTCTGCCGTCTATCGCAAGATCGACGCCAAGCGAATCGCCACCTTCTCGCCCAAGGTGATCGGCCTGCTGCGCGACTGGGGCTACGGCAAGGTGGTGATCAGCGACGACCTCGGCGTGGCCAGGGCGCTCCGCGACGTCCCCGCCAGGCAGCGTGCCGCGCGGTTCGTCGAAGCCGGGGGAGACCTGGCGATCAGCGTCGAGCCGAAGGCCGCGGTCGCCATGGCGAAAGGCCTGGTGGCCGAAGCCGAGAAGGATGCCGCCTTCTCCGAGCGGCTGACCGAATCCGCGGCCCGCGTCCTTGTCCTGAAGCAGGAGTACGGGCTGATCAGTTGCGGGTGAACAACGCGCACTCGACTGGGCTGAGCAGCGACCGAAGCCCTGGGACGACGAGCTGTGGTGGTTCGTCGATGTGCTGTCCGGCAAGCCCGGATACCGGCACCATCGGGGTCGGCGGCCCGATCTGAGGCCTCGGCGCGGTATCCTCTCCAGGAGATAGACAACATGGTTATGGAAATAGCGGACGTCTCACTGAGTCCGAGAAGGGGGACCCCATGGGGGCGAATGAGGCCGGGCTTCATGGACTGAGTACGTTCGTGCTTGCCTCGCCGTTCTCGGATCAGGATGGCGATGTCTTCGACACGGTTGCCGGCTACGGCTACGACATGATCGAAGTGTGTATCGAGGATCCCAGGTTGCTGACCCCGCGGTGGGTGGCGACGCAGGCGGCGCGGACCGGGTTGGCGGTGAGCGTGTGCGGTGCGTTCGGGCCGGGTCGGGACATTTCGAGCGAGAACCCGCAGGTGCGGGCTGCCGCGTTCGAGTATCTCCACCACTGCGTGGACTTCGCCCAGGCGGTGGGATCGCCCCATGTCGCGGGCCCGATGTACGCGGCGACCGGACTCACCAGAATGCTGTCCTCTGCCGAGCGGGACGCTCAGCGGGAGCGAGCGGTAAGCGGTCTGCGTCAGGTGGCGGACCGGGCCTCCGCCATGGGCGTCGGGCTTGCGATCGAGCCGCTCAACCGTTTCGAGACAGATCTGGTCAACACCGTCGAGCAAGGCGTCGAGCTCTGCCGGATGATCGATCGGCCCAACGTCGGGCTCATGCTGGATACCTTTCACATGAACATCGAGGAGAAGAATCTGGGCGACGCGGTGCGATCGGCCGGGGAGCTGGTCTTCCACGTCCAGGTCTCGGAGAACGACCGGGGCACGCCGGGTACCGGGCACATTCCCTGGCAGGAGGTGTTCTCCGCGTTGTCCGAGATCGAGTACCGCGGATGGATCTCCGTCGAGTCGTTCCTCCCCACCGTCCAGGAGATCGCTCGCGCGGTCTCGCTGTGGCGGCCGGTCGCGAACTCCATGGACGAGCTGGCCAGAGACGCGCTGGAGTTCCTGCGCCGCCGGGTTACCGAGACGCCGGGGGAGCTGAGATCCTCACCGGCTGACCGCTGAGCGCCGACCGCCGGGCGGCATCCATCACGAGCAGGCTGCGCAAACCGGACCTGCCATCGGGCTGAGGGAGCGAGGCCGGCGGCGTGCCGGGCCGGGCTGGTCCGCTCGCGCGCACCGCTGTCAGGAAGCGGTCCAGCATGAGCTTGTCGAGATCGACGCCGGTCGGGATGTGGAGGGCTCCGGCGTGGTTGGTCCCGGTGAGGTGGTCCGCGAAGGGAGCGATCGTCGCGGTGCCTCCGGTTCCGGTCAACTCCAGGCTCAAACCTCCCCAGGTGGGGGCGTTGTCGGGCTGGCTCCAGGAGCAGTCGATGGTCGCGATCAGGCCATTGGGGTAGGTGACGGTCACGATGCCGCCGGTCTCGACCGGGACGTCCTTCTCGGCATGGAGGATCCGGTTCGAGGCAGCGTAGACGCTCAGCGCGAGCGCACCTCCGCTCAACTCGTCGAGCAGGTCGGCACAGTGCACGACGTGGTCGACGATCGCTCCACCGCCTGCCAACTCCGGATCGACGAACCAGGGCCGTGCGCCGATCGGGATCTGCCCGTTGTTGGTCCCACGCGCGGCCAGGAGCCGTCCGAGGCTGCCCTCGCAGGCGAGCCGGAGCAAGCGCCGGTGGGCAGGCGAGAACCGGACCGGGTAGGCGATCATGAGGATCACCCCGGCCGCATCGCATGCGGCGATCATCGCTTCGGCGTCGGCGACCTCGGTGGCCATCGGCTTCTCACAGAGCACGTGGACCCCCGCCGTGGCGGCGTACTCGACCAACTCGCGATGGCGCGAGTTCTCCGATGTCACGACCAGGGCGTCCAGTCCCTGCGCGAAGAGCGCCTCGTAGTCGTCCAGGTACTCCACGCCGAATCGAGTCGCCAACGCAGCTCCGCGATCGGTGGCGGAGTCACCGCTGGTGCCGTCCGGATCGGTTGCCACCACCCGGACGGCGGGGGATCGCACCAGGTTCGCCAGGTACGAGGCCGCATGCGGGTGAGCGAACGAGGCCACGCCGACGGTCAGGTTCTCCGAAGTCACTGCCTCTCCCCCCAGCTTGCCGGTACGGCGAGGTCCACCGCGATTCCCAACTGCAGGGAACGCCGCACCGCATCGATCACCTCGATGGCAGCGACCGCGTCAGCCGCAGTGACAGCCGCCGGTCGTCCGGTAGCCAGCGCCTCGTGGAAGTCGGCGAGTTCGGCATGGAAGAAACTGCCGCGTACCGCGGAACGATGTCGCGCCGCCAGCGCTGGGTCCATGCCGGGAATGCTCACGGTCATCTCTGGCAGAGCGACCGAGTCGAACTCGATGGTTCCATGCTCTCCTGCCACCGAGAACGACGAGCCGAACGGGCTGCCCTGTGCGGCCCAGGTCGCCGAGAGCAACGTGATGGCCGTCGAGGCATGGGTGAGGGTTGCGAAGACCGTGTCGATTCCAGGTTCGGCCGACCTGCGCACCGCGAACACGTGTTCGACCGGACCGCTCACCTGTATCGCCATGTCGGCGTCGTGGATCATGAGGTCGGTGAAGACACCTCCCGAGCGGGCGTCGTCCGCCAGCCAGCTGGTGGCCGGCGGATGCGCGGTCGTTCGGGTCAGGCGGGTAACGGCCGGTCTGCCGATCCTGCCGCCATGCACCGCGGCGAGCATCTTCCGGTAGGCCGGGTTGTACCGCTCGACGAAGGCCGGGAACAGCGCCATCCCCGCAGCATCGGCCGCGGCGACGACCGTTCGTGTCGTGGCCGCATCCGGCGCCACCGGCTTCTCGCAGATGACGTGGCGCCCCGCCTGGATCGACGCGAGAGCGTACTCGGCATGGGTGTCGTTGGGCGAGACGATGTCCACGACGTCGCAACTGTCCAGCAGTTCGTCGAGGCTGCCGGCTCTCGTACCGCCGTATCGCTCGACCAGGGCTGAGGCGCCGCCGTGGGAGAAGACCGTGAGCGGCGCTCCGAGGCGCTGCCACGCGGCGGCATGTGGCTTGGCGATCCCACCGGCACCGATCATCCCAATGCGCAGCGGTGCGATGGCGTTCGCATGGCCGACCGAGGCTGGGCTCATCCCGTGCTCACCCACGCCGCGGGCTCGGTGCCGAACTCGGCGCCGTCGGGCTTCACGATCTCGGGAACCGGCACGCCGGCGACCCCGAACAGCGTCTCAGAGCACTCATGGAAGGCGAGCGCGACCGTGCCGAGGAGAGTGCCGTCACCGCCGAGGCTGGAAGGCAGGACATCCGGCTTCTCGCTCACCAGCATCATATGATCGATCTGCCGACGCAGCCGCTCGGGGAATCCGGGAGCCTGGGCGAACTCCCCGCCCAGCAGGACGACATCGGGATCCACGACGAGAGACACCGCGGCGATCCAGTAGGCGATGTCGGAGGCGAAGGTGTCGATCTCCTGCGCCGCGTCCGGATCGCCCTGTTCCGCCAACTCCATCACTCCCGCGAAAGAACCGGCCGACTTCCACAGCAGTTGGCCCTTGACGGAGTTGCTGGTCCAGCGCATTCCTCTCAGGCTTGCGAGCTCGCCGGCCGTGCGGTGGGCTCCCTGGAGGATGCGCCCGTTGAGCGTCACCGCGAAGGAGATCCGCTCGCCCAGCTGGAAGTACACGGAGTTGCGGACCAGCTGCGTGGTTCCCATGTGGTGCTCGGCGTAGGCAGCGAGCTTGATGTCGTTCTCCAGCAGCACGGCGCAATCCAGCCGCTCCGACAGCACGCGCGCAACGTCGGTGTTGTTCCACTCAGGCACGTAATAGCTGCGGGAGATCTTCCCGTCGTGCCTGACGATCCCGGAGACGCCGATGCAGGCCGCCGCCAGCCGGCTGGCCGGGAGCCCGATGCGCTGCAGCGACTCGCGGACGGCTTTGACGGTCTCGTTCAGGCGCTGTCCGGCGGTCAGGGAGCCCTGAAGGGGCCGGTCGGTCAGGGTCAGGATCCGGCCGCTCATGTCGGCCAGGGCGACTCGGATCGAGGTCGGAGCTGCGTCGATCCCGGCGACCAGGCGGCTGGTGGGATCGAAGTCGAAGCGGCGAGCCGGACGGCCAAGAGTCGCGCCGTCTCCTTCGGCCGCGTGCTCCTGAACGAGACCGCGGTCGATGAGATCAGCCACCACAGCCTCGACCGTGGGACGCGACAGGCCGGCCTGCTGGGCGAGCTCAGCGATGGTGAGAGCCTTGCCCCTCAGGCGCCAGGCCTGGATGCAGGCCACCTCGTTCGCCCGACGGATGTCTGCCACCTTCGGTACGCGCATCGTGAACCATCCAATCTCTCAATGTCACAGAATTGTAACATGGCTTCGAAACTAGGAGTCAAGCGCGTCGCTGGACGAGCGAACCAAGTGTGCTGCCCGGCTCGGCGGTCGCGCAAGGCGGGTCCCTGCTTAGTGGCCGTGCCTGATGTTTCGGGGGGTTGTTTGTGGCGGCGGGGCATCGAGCGCACAGCAACCGACGCTTGGCGCTGCAGACCCGTTTCGCGGCGCAAGGGGGACGGCGACGACCGCATGTCGTGCATCGGGATGGAGAGGGGGCTGGCCGGCGCCCGGGTTGGGCTCGGGGAGGTTCGCTTCCGTGAAGGGCTTGCCATTATGAAGGAACCCTACAATAATACTGGTCATCGATGCGCTGGCAGTATCGATGCGCTGGCAGTGATGCGAGCCCCTACAACGATGACAGGAGGCCAGCCTTGAGTACCAAGGCACGAATTGCGAAGTCGCTCGCGGTGGTGAGTGCGGTGGCGCTCTTCGCGGGCTGCGGCGGAACGCCGTCGCCGAGCGGAACTGCTCCGGGAGGGACTGGTGAGAAGACCGAGATCACCTTCCTCTGGTTGTGGGGCGAAGCCGAAGATCAGGTTCTGCGCGAACTAGTGACGGAGTTCAACGCGGCGCAGGACAAGATCAATGTGACCGGGGTGTCATCGCCCGACACGGTGGCCCAGCTCACCGCGATGACGAGTAGTACGGGATCCTTCGATGTCTCCGACTTCTTCGGCAACTCCACTGCCGCCTGGGCCGAGATGGGGATCCTCGAGCCGCTGGACGACTACATCGCCAGGGACAACTTCGACACCTCAGACTTCATCCCCGAGACGCTGGCCCAGAACGTCTACAAGGGGAAGACCTATGCGCTTCCGCTGAGCGCGATCACCCAGCAGCTCTACTACAACAAGGACCTCCTGGCCGAGGCGGGCTATGATCGGCCGCCGCAGACCCTGGAGGAACTCGCCGAGTACACCCAGAAGCTGACCAAGGTGGACGATCAGGGTGCGATCACACAACTGGGTCTGGCCGGCCCCTGGGCCGGCGTCATCATCAACCCGTTGACCATCGCCCATGGCGGCTCCTTCTTCGGGCTGGATGACGGCGCCAGCGGTCCCCAGCCGGACAACCCGGGTGCCCGGGAGGCGCTCAACTTCTGGAACGACAACGTGCTGAAGCCGTTCGGAGCGGACAAGGTCCTGGAGTTCACCGCTGGATTCGGGGCGCAGTTCACACCCGATTACCCGCTCTACAACGGCAAGGTGGCGATGTTCATCGACGGCGCCTACCACAATGCGCAGATCCCGATCTATGCGCCCGATCTGAACTACGGAGTCGCGCCGATCCCGCATCCCGCGGCCAAGCCGGAACTCGCCGGCTCGGTGGGCATCGACAACTCGACCTTCTTCATCCCGGCGAACTCTCAGAACAAGGACGCCGCCTGGGAGTTCATGAAGTTCCTCTACCAGAAGGAGAACCTGCTGCGGTTCAACAAGTCGCAGACCAATCTGCCGCCCCTGAAGTCAGCGCTGGACGATCCGATCTGGGACGACCTACCCGAAGGCTTCGGAGTCTTCCTGGACTCCTTGCGGAGCCCGAACCTCAGGTACAGCCCGGCGCAGCCGTGGAATGCGGAGTTCAGCAATGATCTGAATGTGATCTTCGACGACTTCACCAGCGGCCGGGCCGGGGTCGACGAGACGATGCAGAAGGCGAAGACCGCAGCCGAGAGATTCCAGAGCTAGGTTTGCCCGACGACCCCCGAAGGCGGTGTCCCCGATCCGGGACACCGCCTTCGGGGGTCTTGCCGCCGCTCGACCACGGCGCCGGCATGACAGTTGCGGCGTCGTCGTGAGGAGGTATCGATGAGGATCGTGATCGTGCAGTGCCCGGTCGTGCCGGGGGAGGTGGAGCTCAACCTGTCCGCGGCGCTCCAGCGGCTCTCCGAAGCTCTCCTGCATCGGCCCGACGTCGTGCTGTACCCGGAGGAGATGCTGGTCGGTTACCCGGACGGCGCGGACGGGCTCGCTGAGCCGATCGAGGGCGGGGCGGCGGTCGCACGCGTGCGCGAGGTGCTCCGGGGCAGTTCGACGCGAGCAATCCTGGGGCTGACGGAGACCGACGGGGTCAGGACCTTCATCACCGCGGTCGTGGTGAGTGCGGACGGCGTGGAGGCGCGGTACCGCAAGACCCACTTGTGGGCTGCGGTTGAGGGGTCGCGCCACGAACCCTCTCGCTACACCGCGGGCGAGCAACTGGTCGTCTTCGAGCTCGCCGGAATCCGGTGCGGCCTCGTGATCTGCTATGACGGGGACTTCCCGGAGATGTTCCGGGCCTACGCCGGACGGGGCTGTGCCGTGGTCTTCTGGCTCAACAACCGCCGTAGCCGAGGGCCGCGGGAGAGCCGTCACCTGGCGGTGTCGAACTCGCTGGCGATCGCGACCTCCTGCCCCTGTGGGCCGGACGAGAATGGCGATCATTGCCCGGGCGGCAGCCACCTGATCGACCATCGGGGTGACGTGATCGCACAGCTGTGGGACGAGCCCGGGCTGGTCGTGGGCGAGCTCGATCCGGGGCAGGCGCTCGCGGATCGGCTGGTCAACCCCTTCTACCAGGGGCGGAGGCCGGAGCTCTACAGCTGAACCTCGGCGTCGTACGTCCTGGCCGTCGCGGGGCTAGATCCCGTACACCTGTGCCGGGTTGTCGTGGAGCCACAGCTGCGCGATCTCCAGGGCGGTGCTGCGGGAGAGAATCCGGCGGCGGATCGCCCAGGCCAGCGCCTCCGCGATATTGCCGAGCGCCAGTTCCAGGTGGGGAACGCACGCCTCGGGAAGCACGGCGAAGTCGGAGCCGTACCCGAAGATGTGATTGGCCGGAATCGCTCCGATCGCCGACTTGAGGAAGGCCACCGTGTACGCAGGGTCGATGATGTGGGTCCAGCAGCAGTTCGCGTACACGTTGGGGTGCGACTTGACCACCTCGAGCTGATCCTCGAGATAGGGGTAGTTGAGGTGGTAGACGTCGAAGCGGACTCCCGGATACCGGCTCAGCAGCGGCCGCATCAGTTGCAGGCTCGCTCCTCGGTCCACGTCCTTCTGTTTGTAGCCGGTGTGGAGGGCGACCGGGAGACTGAGGTCGGCGGCGAGCTGGATCAACCGGTCGAACAGGTAGTCCGAGAGCGCGAGCGCACCCTCGGCGGACTGCTCGCCCCGCAGCAGTGCGGCGAGTTGCTGCTCGGCGGCCCTGCGGTCGGGAACGCCGAAGGCCAGGCCGGCGGTGTAGGCGCGGTGGTCCTTGTAACCCACCACTCCGCGTGAGACGCATTCGGCGACGATCCGGGCGATGGCCTCGGACAGCGAGTCGAGGTCGTTGATCTCGACTCCGGCGAGTTCGCTCACCTGGAGCAGTTGATCCCGATCGTGGAACTGGTGGAGGCCGAGCGTCCCCAGCTGTGGCCAGAAGCCCGGCTCGAAGGTGAGGCTCCCGGCCAGGAACTGCCGCACCGTGTCGTAGTGCCCGAAGTGCGGCATCATCAGGAAGTGGGTGAGGGTGGCTCGAATCCCCAGCCGGTCGAAGGTCTGGCGGCTGTGTTCGGGGTTCCGCTGCTGAGCCGCTGCGACGATCTCGGGCCACTGATCCGAGCGCAGATGATCGCTCGGGAACCCCCAGCCTTCCAGCGTGCCGGCGAGGATCCGTCCGTAGCCGGTCGCCCTCCAGGCCGGCCAGGCCTGGATGAAGCCGTCCCAGCGCTCCTGGTCGGGGCGGCTCTGGTCGCGGACCAGCGGTGCCAGGCCGGTACTCCCGAACTCCATCGCCCAGCCGATGTAGGGATCCATCAGCAGGTCCATGACGGAGTCGACAGGCTGGCACTGGACGTGCCCGCGGACGTGATTGTGCGCGTCGACCACCGGGATCCCGCGGAGGTCTTCCAGCAGAGACTCTTCCAGTTTCATCGCGGAGGTCCTCTCGGCTACTTCAGCCCGGTCGTGGCGATCCCGCTCAGGAAGAACCGCTGCCCGAACAGGAATATCACGAGGGCAGGGATGGTGAACATGACGCTCGCAGCCATCAATGGTCCCCAGGCGACTCCGTAGGTCGAGAAGAACGCGTTCAGGCCGAGGGAGAGGGTGTACATCTCCTCGTTCTTCAGGTAGATCAGCGGATTCATGAAGTCGGTCCAGGCCCACATGAACTGGAAGACCGCGATGGTTGCGAGCGCCGGCTTCGCCAGCGGCAGGATGATCTGGGCATAGATCCGGAGCTCCGAGGCGCCGTCGATGCGCGCTGCCTCGATCAGTTCGGTCGGCACGGCAAGGAAGAACTGCCGCATCAGGAAGATGAAGAACGGGGTGCCGAAGAGCGGAGGCAGGATGAGCGGCCAGAAAGTGCCAACCAGTCCGATCCGATCGAAGACCAGGTAGAGCGGAATGAAGGTCACCTGCGGGGGAAGCATCATCGTGCCGACCACGACGGTGAACAACAACCCGCGACCCGGCCAGCGAAGCTTGGCGAGGGCGTAGCCCACCGGCGGGCAGGAGATGAGCGTTCCCAGGACGCAGGCGCCGGCGACGATCAGCGTGTTGAGGAAGTAGCGCGGGATCGGAACGGACTCTGCCGCGAGACCGAAGTTATCGAAGACCCAGACCTCCGGAAGGATTCTCGGCGGCAGCGAGAAGATCTCCTCCGGGCCCTTGAAGGCCGTCGCGAGCATCACGATGAACGGGAAGGCGAAGCCCGCGGTCACTACGCCGATCAGGACGTAGGTCAGGGTCGTCCGGGTGATGCTCCGGGTGCCGACCGCACCGGACTGGGCGGTCTTTGGCTCAGCCCTCATAGTGGACCCACTTCCGGGAACTGCGGAAGATGACCAGCGAGACCATCAGGACGATGAGGAAGAGCACCCAGGCCAGCGCCGAGGCGTAGCCCATCTTCAGATAGGTGAAGGCGTTCTGGTAGATGTACATGGCGTAGGTGAGCATGGATTCGTTGGGCCCTCCGAGGGCGACGTTGTTGTTGCTGTGGGCCTCGCGTCCCAGGAGGTACGGCTGGGTGAAGATCTGCAGGTAGCCGATCAGGATCACGATCACCTGGAAGAGCGTGACCGGTGCGATCAGCGGGACAGTCACGTGCCGGAACCGCCGGAACGCCCCGGCACCGTCGAGCATCGCGGCTTCGTAGAGTTCGTTGGGGACGCCCTTGAGTGCGGCGAGGTAGATGACGACAGTGCCGCCGATGGTCCAGAACGCGATCATCAGGATGGACCACTTGGTGAACGACGGGTCGTGGAGCCACAGCGGCTTGGGCAGCCCCAGTGCTCCGAGGAAGGCGTTGACGATGCCGTTCTCCGGATTGAGCATCCAGCGCCAGACATAGACCGCGACCACCAGGGGAACGATCGTCGGCAGGTACATCAAGGCCCGGTAGATCGGCTGGCCCCTGACCGGCGCGTTCAGGAGCACCGCAACGCCCAGCGCGAGAATGATCGTAAGGGGCACCCCGAACACCGCCAGATAGAGCGTGTTGTACAGGGTCTTCCAGAACCGGTAGTCGGCGATCATCGCGGCGTAGTTCTCCAGGCCGACCCAGGCCGGGGTCTGGAAGATGTTGAAGCTGGTGAAGCTGTAGTAGGCCGAGGCTCCGATCGGGTATGCGTAGAAGGCGGCGAAGCCGATCAGCCAGGGGAGCGCGAGTATCAATCCCCAGGTTCGCTCACGGCGCGCCATCCGGCCCCGGGGTCTGGTGGTGCTCTGGGTCTGGTCACGCCTCGCCATCGCCGTCCGGCCTCCTTCGTCGCTGCTCCCGACCGGCGCATCCCGTCTCAGGGACGAGCTGTGGCCGTCGTGAGTGGCCAACACTCTAGAGGTTGAGCGTTGGCCCCTAGGCAGTATATGTAGGGCCATTATGTAACTGTCAAGAGGGGGCGGCGAGGAGCTCGGATGGTCCGGCTATTCCCGCTCAGCGGAGCGGTTCCGGCCGGTTCCCCCTCGAGCCTCTCCGTGATCCGGTTTAGGTAGACGGGTTTCAATATTTCGGCTACGCTCGCAGACATCGAGTGCCAGGACCGATGCGGTTCCCGAAAGGGGCCGGCGGCTGAGTCCGTGGATCCGGTCCTGCTGGCCTCGATGCCCAACGTAGCGGCGCCCCGGCGCCCCGAACTGAAGAGGATCGACATGAGGGTTGCAGTGATCGGAGGCGGCTCGATCGGCTCGGTCCACGCGGACTCCTATCGCGTGGCTGGTGCGCAGGTGGTGGCCGTGGTGGAACCGAACCGTCAGACGGCGGACGGTTTCGCCCGGACGCATGGCGCCACGGTGTACCCGGACCTCGCGAGCCTGCTGGCTTCAGCGGATCGGCCCGAAGCGATCAGCGTGTGCACTCCGCCGGCAATGCACCGGGAGATCTCCGTCGCCGCGCTCGAGGCGGGCATCCACGTGTTGTGCGAGAAGCCGATGGCGCACTCGCTGGAGGACGCCTACGCGATCCATCGGGTCGCCAATTCGGCCGGAGCGGTCTTCGGGGTCGCCTACTGCCACCGCTTCCAGCCCGAGATCGAGTTCATTCGCGATCAGATCGAGCGGGGCCGGATCGGGGTGCTGCGCACCTTCCGCAACGAGTTCTCCGGGCAGCAGGACGATATCGAACGCCGCTGGTTCGGCCAGCGCGCGCTGGCCGGTGGCGGCTCGCTGCTCGATGCGGGGATCCACTCGATCGACCTGTTCCGCAATCTGTGCGGCGAGGTGGTGGACGCGGCCGGCACCTTCACCGCCGACCTCGAGGGCGAACTGCTCGAAGTGGAGCACACCGGCAGCATCTCGCTGCGTTCGGAGCGCCAGGTCGTCGGGGTGATCGAGTGCTCCTGGAAGTCGCCGACCGGTCAGGCCTTCGTCCGGGTCGCCGGGAGCGGTGGTTCTCTGGAGTACGACTACTTCCAGCCCGGAGTGGTGAGGTTCGTCGACGCCGATGGGGTGGCCGAGGAACTCACGGTCCCGGACACCGGCCCGCGTTTCGATCGCCAGATCCGGAGCTTCCTTGACGTGGCCGGTGCCGGCGGACGTCACCGCACGACCTCCTGGGACGGGCTGATGGGGGTCGCGGTGGTCGACGCCGTGTACCAGCGGTCTGCGGTCACCCTGCCGGCCGGGGCCGGCGCGTGATGAGCAGGATCGCGCTCCTGGGCCAGGGGACGATGGCCACCGTGCATGCCCGCGCCTGGCGCGAGCTGGGCCACCAGGTCGTGGTGTTCGCGCTGGAGGACACCGGCGCCTTCGCCCGTCAGATGGGCGCCACCAGCGCGACTTCACTGGACGAGGCTCTCGCCTCGGCCGAGATCGTGGACATCTGCACCCCGACCGCCACTCATGCCGAGTTGGCCTCACGAGCGCTCCGGGCCGGGCTGGATGTGATCTGCGAGAAACCGCTCGCGCTCTCCACCGCAGCCTGCCGGGAGCTGATCGACCTGGCGGCCGAGCACGGGCGGCAGGTCCTGCCGGCACACGTGGTGCGGTACTTCCCCCAGTACTTCCTCGCCAAGGAGGCCGCCGACGCCGGGAGGATCGGTGACCTCGCGGTGCTGCGGTTCAGCAGGACGGGCGCCGCGCCGGCGAACGACTGGTTCGCCGACGAGGCACTGTCCGGTGGGATCATCCTCGACCAGGTGATCCACGACATCGACCAGGCGGTATGGATCGCCGGCGGCGTCGAGAGCGTGTACGCCGCGACGAACCGGCGGCAGGAGGCATCCGGGGCCGTGGTGCAGACCGCGCACGTGGTGCTCACCCACCACTCCGGAGCGATCACCCACTGTCGCGGGTTCTGGGGTCTTCCCAACACGTCCTTCCGGTACGGGTTCGATCTCGCGGGCACAGGCGGCGCGCTGCGCTACGACTCACGCGACAACACCGGCTTCCGGCTGTCCGTTGACCGATCGGCGCCGCCGCAGGCCGAACCGATCGTCCCCGAGGTGGGCTTCTTCGACGATCCCTATCGGGCGCAGCTGGCTGACTGCCATCAGGCGCTCCTGGGTGGCTCGACTCCAAGATCCACGGCGCAGAGCGGGTGCTATGCCGTGGCGGTCGCCGAGGCGGCCAGGGGTTCCGCGCAATCCGGCGCGGTGGTCCGTCTCGATCGTGAAGGAGCAGTGCGATGAGCCCCTCGAAGACCAAGGTCGCGATCATGTCCTTCGCCCACCACCATGCCGGGTTCTACCTGCCGACCCTGCTGGCCGACGAGTCCATCGAGGTGCTCGCGAGCGACGAACTGTGGCCGGACGCGCCTGGGGAGGCCCTGCGTGGTCCCGCTTTCGCCGAACTGCACGGGGTGCCGTATGTGGAGACCTATGACGAACTGCTCGCCTGGGGACCTGACGCGGTGATCGTCTGCTCGGAGAACACCAGGCACCATCGCGATGTGCTGCGCGCGGCCGCCGCCGGAGCCCACGTGATGTGTGAGAAGCCGCTGGCCACCTCGGTCGAGGATGCGAACGATATGGTCCGGGCCTGCCGCGACGCCGGCGTCAATCTGATGACGGCCTACCCGATCCGGTTCACACCGATGTTCCGCGCCCTCCAGGCCGCGGTGCTCGATGGTGAGATCGGAGAGATCGTGGGAGCGACCGGCACCAACAACGGAACCCTTCCCGGGGGCTGGTTCATCGTGCCCGAGCTGTCGGGCGGGGGCGCCCTGCTGGACCTCACCGTCCACATCGCCGACATGCTGGACGCGCTGCTCTCGCCGGCGCGGGCGACGAAAGTCTACGCAGCCGCGAACGACATCCTGTATCGCGACGTCCCCGCCTTGTCGGTGGAGACGGGCGGCTTGGTGACCGTCAGCTATGCCAGCGGAGTGGTGGCGACCATCGACTGCTCGTGGAGTCATCCGCAGGAGTCCCCGACCTGGGGCGGTCTGACCCTGGAGGTGACCGGGACCACCGGCAGCATCGAGATAGATCCCTTCGGGCTGCATGTGGGAGGCATCGAGAACTCGGCCGGCAAGGCGTTCTGGCTGGACTACGGCCCCAGCGCCGCCGTGCCGATGCTGCGGGAGTTCCTCGCCTCGATCGCCGAGCGGCGGCCGCCGGTTCCCGACGGCTCCGACGGCATTCGTTCGGTGGAGATCGCCGTCGCTGCCAGTCGGTCCGCCCGCATCGGGCAGGCAGTGTCGCTCGGAGCGGGCGACGAGCGCCCGGCCGGGGGTTAGCCGTCCGATGGCCGAGCCAACCCGGGTGCCGCCGATCATCGTCCTCGAAGCCGCCGCAAGCGCGCTCGTGCTGGATGTCGGTGGGCCCCGGCTGCCGCGGATCCTGCATTGGGGGGCCGCGCTGGGAGGGCTGGAGAGCGCGGATCTGGTGGCTCTCGCCGGGACCTCCCAGGCCCCGGCTATCGTCAACACCGTCGACGATCCGCTGCCGGTCGGACTGCTGGCGGAGGCTTCCACCGGATGGCTGGGCACACCGGGTATCGCCGGCTCTCGCGGCGGATCCGGTTTCGCGCCGATGTTCGTGGTCACCCGGGTCGGGGTCGACGGCGATGCCCCGACCGTCGAGGTGGAGGCGTGCGACGTGGATCTCGGTCTCGAGTTGTCCCTCCGCGTCCGGGTGGACTCCGCGGGCGTCGTCCACCTGGACGCCCAGCTGCGCAACGCCGGGACGGAGCCCTACCAGCTCGACGGCCTCTTCCTGAATCTGCCCATCCCGTCGCGGGCGACCGAGTTGCTTGACTTCACCGGTCGCTGGCTCCGGGAGCGCAGCCCTCAGCGCCACCCGTTCGTCCAGGGTTCGTTCGTCCGGACCTCCCGCCGGGGGCGCACCGGCGCGGACGCCACCACGGTGCTCGTCGCCGGCGAGCGCGGCTTCGGCTTCCGCAGCGGCGAGGTGTGGGCGGTTCACACCGCCTGGAGCGGCAATCACACCACCTCCGCCGAGCGCGACCTGCAGGGCAGGGCGATGCTGAGCGGCGGGGAGGCCCTGCTGCCCGGTGAGATCGTGCTGGCCCCCGGCGAGACCTATGCGGCGCCGACACTGATCGCGGCGTGGGGCGACGGACTGGATGCGCTTTCAGCGCGATTCCATGCATCGCTGCGAGCGCGCCCTCAGCATCCGCGCTCGGCACGGCCGGTCACCCTCAACACCTGGGAAGCGGTCTACTTCGATCACGATCTCCCCACCCTGATGGAGCTGGCCTCGCAGGCGGCCGAGATCGGTGTCGAACGGTTCACCCTCGACGATGGCTGGTTCCTGGGCCGCCGGGACGACACCGCGGGGCTGGGCGACTGGAGGGTCGACCCCGCGGTCTGGCCCGACGGGCTGCACCCGCTGGCCGATCACGTGGTCGCGCGCGGGATGCAGTTCGGCCTGTGGGTCGAGCCGGAGATGGTGAACCCCGACTCCGAACTCGCGCGCCTGCATCCGGAGTGGATCATGTCGACGGGTCTGCGGCAGCCCATGCCCGCCCGCCATCAGCAGGTTCTCGACCTGACCATCGAGGGAGCCTACGACCATGTGCTGTCAAGCTTGTCGGCCCTGGTCGAGGAGTACCCGATCAGCTACCTGAAGTGGGATCACAACCGCGATCTGATCGACCCCGGGCATCAGGCGGACGGTCGCCCGGCGACTCACCGGCAGACCCTGGCCGTGTACCGGTTGCTGGATACGTTGAGATCCCGCTTCCCCGGGCTGGAGATCGAGTCGTGCGGCTCGGGGGGTGCCCGGGTGGATCTGGCGGTGCTGCAGCGGACCGATCGGATCTGGGCCAGCGACTGCATCGATCCCCTGGAGCGCCAGTCGATCCAGCGCTGGACCGGGTTGCTGATCCCTCCGGAACTGGTGGGGGCCCACATCGGCGCGCCGACCGCGAAGACCACGGGCCGTACGCACCGACTGGAGTTCCGGGCGATCACCGCACTGTTCGGTCACCTCGGCGTGGAGTGGGACATCACCGCCGCGAGCGCGGTGGAACGCGACGAGCTGAAAGCGTGGATCGCGCTCCACAAGAGGTTCCGGGGCCTGCTGCACACCGGGACGGTGGTGCGCTCGGACCACCCGGACCCGGCACTGTGGCTGCACGGTGTGGTGGCGGCGGATCGCGCCGAAGCGCTGTATGCCGTGGTCTCGATGGCCTCCAGCGAGTTCGCGACTCCCGGAAGGCTCCGCTTGGACGGGCTCGATCGGCGGGCTCGCTACCGCGTGCAGATCGTCCAGGCTGGGCCCGGGTCTCCCAGTTCCGGATACCGGCCGGCTCCCTGGATGCCCGGGCCGGTCGAGCTTCCCGGTTCTGTGCTGACGGGGGTCGGCGTGCAGGTCGCGACTCTCGAGCCCGAGTCGGCCCAGCTCATCCATGTCCAACGAGTTTCCGAGAGGTGAGGTGCCGAGACCATGAACGAAATCGACCGATCGATCGACGACGTGCTCGACGAAGTGGATGTCGTCTCGACCCATGAGCACCATCTGTTCGACGAACGCCACCCGGAGCTCACCCTCGACACCCTGATCGCGAACTCCTACATCGGGTTGTGGTACGGCGAGGTTGGTGGCACGTCATACGAGGCTCGTTCCGCGTGGCTGGACAAGGTGCAGTACAACTCCTACTTCGTCTGGCTGCAAAGATCGATCTCCCGGCTCTACGGCGTCGACCGCCTGACCGCCGAGAACTGGGACGCCACCAGCGCGTTGATCGAGGCGGCGCACCGTGATCCTGGACACCACCTGCGGATCCTGACCGAACACGGCCGGTATCGGCGCTGGGTGCAGGACACCTTCTGGGACAATGGCAACGACCTGGGGCACTCCGACCTCGTCTCGCCGATCTTCCGGATCGACGCGTGGATGAAAGCGTTCGATCTGGGCCGTCGCGTGGACGACACCGACCCGCTGCTGCGTGGCGAGACCGCCCAGGGGTTGCGCACCCTTGACGAGTTCGAGCAGTTCATCGCGGCCACGCTGGACGCAGGCGCGGGCAAGTACGCCGGGTTCAAGTGCGCGATGGCCTACGAACGGGACATCAGCTTCGAGGACGTGGACGTCGAACTGGCCCGCGCCAGCTTCGGAAAGCCGGCCGACCAGGTGTCCGAGGGCGAGGCGCTGAACTTCGGCAATCACATCCTCTCGGTGTTCCTTGGGCATTCCGCGAACCGCGGGCTTCCGCTCCAGATCCACACTGGGCTGGCCCGGATCAGCGGATCCAATCCGATGCGGCTGGCGCCGCTGATCGAGGCGCACCCGGACGCGACCTTCGCGCTGTTCCACGGCGGGTTCCCGTGGATCTATGAGACCGCCGGGCTGGCGCACCAGTATCAGAACGTCGTCGTCGACATCAACTGGCTTCCGATCATCTCGACCTCGGCGGCACAGACCGCGCTGGCGGTCTATCTCGACGTGCTGCCGGACTCGCGGCGGATCTGCTGGGGCGGCGACTCGTGGACCTCGGAGGAGTCTTTCGGCGCGCTGCTGGCCCTGAAGCATGTGTTGCGTGGCTTCGGGCGCTCGCAGGTGGAGCAGGGCCTGTTGCGCTTCGATCAGATCGAGCGCCTGATTCACAAGATCTGTCATGAGAATGCCGAAGCGCTCTTCTTCTGAGGGCTCTGGCCCGCGATGGAGGCTCGGCGATGGGTGGCCCCGGGGACTGGATGGCTCTGGGCCTGATGAAGGGGTGGATGGATGAAGTTCTCCGATGGTCAGTGGTTCCTGCGGCCGGGGGTGAGGGCGACCTACGCCCACGAGGCCCACGAGGTTCGGGTCGAGGGCGATCGGGTGGTTGCCCTCGCGGCTGCTCGACCGGTGGGTAGCCGCGGCAATGTCATCGATATGCCGGTGCTGACGGTAACCCTGTCCGCTGTCGCCGAGGGTGTCATCAAGGTCCGGATCGAGCGCCACATCGGTGGTCGCCGTTCGCCCGGCTTCCAGTTCCGGGAGGTCGCGGGCGCGGGAAGGGCCATGCTCACCGCGCAGTCCGGGATCCTGCAGTCCGGGGCGCTGCGGGCCGAACTCAGCAAGGGTGCGCCATGGGAGTTGTCGTTCTGGCGCGGCGATCTGAGGCTCACCGGCTCCGGCGTGAAGTCCATCGCCCATCTCGAACTCGGGCAGGGGGCCACGGTCAGTGCCGAGCCGGCCGGCCTCGCGGGAGTCACCGCGACCGGGCTCGCGCCGGCCCGGACCTACGTGCGTGAGCAGCTCTCGCTGGGTGTCGGCGAGGTCGTCTACGGGCTCGGCGAGCGGTTCGGGCCCTTGGTGAAGAACGGCCAGAGCATCGACATCTGGAATTGCGACGGTGGGACGAGTTCCGAGCAGGCCTACAAGAACATCCCGTTCTACCTGACCAACCGAGGCTATGGCGTCCTGGTCAATCAGCCGGAGCACGTTTCCTTCGAGGTCGGCTCGGAGTCGGTCGAGCACGTCTCCTTCTCGGTGCCGGGAGAAGCACTGGAGTATCTGGTCTTCGACGGCCCGACTCCCGCCGAGGTGATCGATCGCTATACCGCCCTGACCGGACGTCCGGCCGTGCTTCCCGCCTGGTCCTACGGGCTGTGGCTCTCGACCTCGTTCACCACCGACTACGACGAGGCGACGGTGAACTCGTTCGTGGACGGGATGCGTGCCCGAGAGATTCCGATCTCGGTCTTCCACTTCGACTGCTTCTGGATGCGCGAGTTCAGGTGGACCGACCTGCAATGGGATCCGCGGGTCTTCCCTGATCCCGCGGGCATGCTCGATCGCCTGCATGTCGACAAGGGTCTCAGGGTGTGCGTGTGGATCAATCCGTACGTCGCCCAGCAGTCGGCGCTCTTCCGCGACGGCATGGAGCGGGGCTACCTGGTCAAGCGCCCTGACGGTTCGGTGTGGCAATGGGATCTGTGGGTCGCGGGGATGGGGCTGATCGATTTCACCAACCCCGAGGCCACCCGATGGTTCCAGGACAAGTTGCGGGATCTGCTCTCCCAGGGTGTGGACGCGCTCAAGACCGACTTCGGGGAACGGATTCCGACCGACGTCGTCTGGCACGACGGCACTGATCCGCAGGCCATGCACAACCTGTACCCGCACCTGTACAACCGGGCGGTCTTCGAGGTTCTGGCCGCCGAGAGAGGTGCGGGAGAGGCCGTTCTGTTCTCCCGCTCAGCCACCGCGGGAGGCCAGCAGTTCCCGGTCCACTGGGGAGGCGACAACACCTCGACCTTCCCCTCCATGGCGGAGACGTTGCGCGGGGGCTTGTCTCTGGCCTCTTCCGGCTTCGGGTACTGGAGCCACGACATTGGCGGATTCGAGGGCACGCCGGATCCAGCCGTGTTCAAGCGGTGGCTCGCCTTCGGCCTGCTGTCCTCGCATTCGCGCCTGCACGGTTCGGACTCCTACCGGGTGCCGTGGAGCTTCGACGAGGAAGCCGTCGCGGTGGCGCGGACCTTCGCAGAACTGAAGAATTCACTGATGCCCTACCTGTACTCGGTGGGCGCACAGGCGGCGAGTACCGGTGTCTCGGTGGCCCGCCCGATGTTCTTCGAGTTCCCGGACGACCCCGCGGTGACCTATCTCGATCGGCAGTACATGCTCGGCCCCGATCTCCTCGTGGCGCCGGTGTTCTCCGCGACGGGTGAGGTCGACTTCTACCTGCCAGCGGGCGAGTGGACGAGTCTGCTGACAGGAGATCGGGTCATCGGCGGACGGTGGGTGCGCGAAGTCCACGGCTTCGACTCGGTCCCGCTCTACGTCCGACCCGGGGCGATCCTGCCCCGCGGTGCGCGGGTCGACCGGCCGGACTACGACTATCTCGACGGGCTGACGCTCGAGGTGTACGCCGCTTCGGCGCCCCTGGGCTCCCGGGTGGCGCTGACCCTCGCCGACGGCCGGATCGCGAACTTCGAGATACGCCGGGGCGAGGCTGGCCCGATCGCCGTGTCCGACGGTGGTGTCACCGCAGCGGTCGAGGTGAAGCACCCCGGGTGAGCCGCCGCTGCGTTCAACGGGCGGCCCAGAGCAGGCCGCGCTCGGTCAGGGTGCGGACTTCGGGGATCCTGAGATCTTCCACACCGTGACCCACGGTGGAGATGAAGATCCGGCCCTGACCCCACTGCCGGGTCCATGCCACCGGAGCGACGTACGGCCGCGGCCAGGGGTCGTCGGCCCGGGGCGAGATCGTGGTCTGCGCCAGCACCGTCGACAGCGAGTCGACCAGCACCCAGTACTGTTCGCTGACCAGCTCGAACGCATTGATGCCCGTGGTGATCGGGTGCTCGCGTCCGGCATCGGTGAACTCCACCCGGTGGGGCACCATTCCGTGCGGATGGGCGGCGAAGACACCGCCCAGCATCTGGCCGAACTCGGACGTCTGGCGGAAGGCGTCCAGCACGCCGCCGTGCCAGCCGGCGAACCCCAGCCCGGCCGCGACGGCGTCCCGCAGCCCGCGGAACTCGTCGGCCAGGATGTCGCCCTGCGTCCACGACTGCACCACCAGCGACAACGACCGCATCAACTCCAGATCGGCGTAGGCCTCCAGCGAATCCTCCACCAGGACCTCGAAGCCCTGCTCGGCGAGGAAACCGATGAACTCATCGGTCACCGCCTCGGGGCTATGGCCCTCCCAGCCCCCGCGCACCACCAGCGCCCGTCGCATCGACACTCCCACCTAGCCCGGCAACGCACCGCGTCCCTCGACCAGCGCCTCCACCGCGCCGGTCGACAGAACCTGGTCACACACCAACGTAGCGGCTCCGATGATGCCCGCGCGCGGTCCGGCCACGGAAGTGACGATCCGCAGGTCCTGAGTTGCCAGCGGCAGCGACTTCGCGTACACGGTCTCGCGGATCCCGGCGATCAACTGCTCGTGGGCCTGCGCCAGAACCCCTCCCACCGCGATCACCGACGGGTTGAGCAGCGAGACGACGCCGGCGAGCACCTCGCCCGCGGTGCGCCCGGCCTCCCGCATCACCTGGAGCGCGGCCTTGTCGCCGGACCTCACCAGCGCCACGATGTCGGTGGCGGTCACCGCCGGAGAGCCCTGGGCGCTCAACCGCTCGGCCAGCGGCTGCGCACCGATCACGGCCTCCAGGCACCCGGTGCCGCCGCAATGGCACGGGTTGGGTGGCCCGCCCGGCACCCGGACGTGGCCGATGTCACCACTGGAACCCTGCGCGCCGCGGCGGATGTGGCCGTCCAGGATGATCCCCAGCCCCACACCGGTGGCGAACTTCACGAACAGCAGGTCGGCGGCGTCCTTCCAGGCGGCGGCGTGCTCGCCGATCGCCATGATGTTGGCGTCGTTGTCGACATAGACAGGCACACCGAAGGCGTGTTGCAGCGGTCCCGTCATATCGCAACCATCCCAGCCGGGCATGATCGGCGGGCTGGACGGCCGCCCAGTGGTGTGGTTGACCGGTCCGGGTACGCCGATGCCGACACCGGCCAGGCGGGTGGCCGGATCCACCTCGGCGAGCAACTGCCGGCCGACCTCGATCGCCGTGCCGAGCACGATCTCCGGTCCCCGGTCCACCGGTAGATCCAGGTGCTGCTCGGCCAGCGAGTGGGTGGCCAGGTCGGTGACGGCGATCCGGACGTGGCTGGCCCCGATGTCGATGCCGAGCACCGTGCCGGCCTCCGGCCGGAAGTGGAAGGACGATGCCGGTCGGCCCATCGCCAGCGCGCGTTCGCTGCGTTGCTCGATGAGGCCGGTCTCGAGCAGGGAGTCGAGCCGGGCGGCGATGGTGGAGCGAGCCTGCCCGGTGACCGCGCACAGCTGTGCCCGCGTCATGGGCTCGGCACGCAGCAGTTGGAAGACCTCGCCGACCCCCGGCGCCCTGGGCAGCAGGCGCTGCAGCTCTTCCATGTCTGGAAGTTAACCACCTTCGGCTGTTTCGGAGGCCCTTCACTCAGATATTTAACGCTCAGCATCGATAACAGGTTGATAAACATCCGACTTTTGCTCGACAGTCGCCGAAAGTAGGTCTAGCCTCCAGACATGGTCGATCGGTCGACGCTGTTGACGGCGGTCGGGGTGGTCAAGCACTTCCCGGGTGCCAAGGCACTGGACGGGGTGGACTTCGATGTCCAGGCCGGAGAGGTGCACTGCCTGCTCGGGCAGAACGGCGCCGGCAAGTCCACGTTGATCAAGGTGCTCTCCGGTGCGCATCGTCCCGACCGGGGCGCGATCACCTGGCAGGGCGAGGAGGTCTCCTTCCCGGATCCGGTGACCGCGCTGCGGGCCGGGATCGCCACGATGTACCAGGAGCTCGACGTGGTGGACGGGCTCACCGTGGCCGAGAACGTCTTCCTCGGCCATGAACGCAGCCGCTTCGGGCTCTCCCAGCGCGCCGCCGTCCATGACGAGACCCGGGCCCTGCTTGAGCGGCTCGGGCATACCGAGATCTCGCCGGGTACCGAAGTCGGCACGCTGTCGGCTGCCGGCAAGCAGATCGTCTCGCTGGCCCGGGCGCTCTCCCGTGATGCCCGGCTGATCATCATGGACGAGCCCTCGGCCGTGCTCGACTCCGAAGAGGTGGCCAACCTGTTCCGGGTGGTGCGGGAACTCACCGCCGACGGCATCGGGGTGATCTACATCTCGCACCGGCTGGAGGAGATCCGCCAGATCGGGCACCGGCTCACCGTGCTCAAGGACGGCAAGTCGGTCGCCTCCGGCCTGCCGGTCGCCGATACCCCGACCGCCAAGCTGATCGCGCTGATGACCGGCCACGAAGGCACCTCGACCTTCCCACCGCGCTCCGGCCGGATCGGTGACGAGGTGGTGCTCAGCATCCGTGACCTGGCCTGTGAACCGGTCTTCTCCGGGGTCAGTTTCGACGTCCACGCCGGTGAGATCGTGGGGCTGGCCGGACTGGTCGGCTCTGGTCGCTCCGAGATCCTGGAGACCATCTACGGTGCCCGCCGGGCGACCTCCGGCGACGTGCTGGTGGACGGGAAGCCGCTGCGCCGCGGCGACGTGGCGACCGCAGTCTCCCGCGGGATGGGCTTCTGCCCGGAGGAGCGCAAGTCCCAGGGCCTGCTGCTGGACGAACCGCTGGTGCGCAACGTCACCTTGTCGATGTTCGCCCGGTTCGCCAAGGGCGGCTTCCTCGACGATGCCGCCGAACTCACCGTGGCCACCGAGCAGGTGAACAACCTGGGCATCCGTCCCGCCGATCCGGGGCGGGTGGCCCGCACCTATTCCGGCGGCAATCAGCAGAAGATCCTGCTCGGCCGCTGGCTGGCCCACGGCACCCGGGTGCTCTTCCTGGACGAGCCCACCCGCGGCGTGGACGTCGGCGCCCGCGCCGAGGCCTACGAACTGATCCGGGATCTGGCCGCCAGCGGCGTCGCGATCGTCGTGGTCAGCTCCGAACTTGAGGAGGTGATCGGCCTGGCCGATCGCGTCCTGGTGATCGCCGACGGCCGGGTGGTGCACTCCGCGCCGGCCGACCAGATCGATGAACACACCATCCTCGACCTGATCATGGAAGGGAGCCCGGCATGAGCGCCGCCACCGCACCGTCCGCGCGGCAGCGACGGCTGCCACCCAGCGTGACCCGCAATCTCGGCCTGCTGATCGCCTTCGCGGCGATCTGCCTGATCGGCTTCCTCACCGCAGGTACCCGGTTCGCCTCGATGGACAACCTGATGACCATCCTGCGGCTGGCCGCGGTGATCGGCGTGGTCTCGATCGGGCAGTGCTTCGTGATCACCTCCGGCGGCATCGACCTCTCGGTCGGTTCGATGCTGGGGCTGGCGACGATCTGGGCGACCACCGGCATCAACCAGTACTACGCCAGCAGCACCCACTGGCTGTTGCTGGTCGCCGTGGCCCTGGCGGTGGGCGTCGTCGGCGGCGCGCTCAACGGCATCATGGTCGCCTACGGAAAGATCGTCCCGTTCATCGCCACGCTCGCGCTGATGGTCGCGGCCAAGGGCATGGCCGAGTGGATCGCCAACCGGCAGACCCAGATCATCAAGGTGCCCGGCTTCGAGGCATTCTTCTCCTCCGAGCCGCTGGGCATCCCGATGCTGGCCTGGATCTTCGCGGTGGTCGCGGCCCTGGCCTGGGTGGTTTACAACCGCACCACCTTCGGGCGACGGACGATCGCGATCGGCGGCAACCCGGAGGCCGCTCGGCTGGCCGGCATCAAGACCAACCGCCACATCGTCGCGCTGTACGCCCTGTGCGGGCTGTGCGTCGGGATCGCCGCGGTGATGATGATGGGCCGGACGATGGCCGGCGCCTCCACCCACGGCACCCTCTACGAACTGGACGCGATCGCCGCGGTGGTGGTCGGCGGCACCCTGCTCGCCGGCGGTCGCGGCACCATCTTCGGCACAGTGATCGGCGTCCTGATCTTCACCACCCTGACCAATATCTTCACCCAGAACAACCTGCCCCTCTCGGTGCAGCAGATCGCCAAGGGCGCCATCATCGTCGGCGCCGTCCTACTCCAGCAATACATGGCTCAGCGCGGTCGATCCTGACCGTCGCCCGTCCGACAACGAAGTCTGTCAACGAAAGGAACCCACGATGTCACTTACCTCCCTGGCCCGCCGCGGTCTCGTCATCGGCGCCGCCGCGGCCCTGGCCCTCGGCCTATCGGCCTGCACCGGTGCCGCGCCCACCCAGGCGCCGGTGCCGCCGGCCGAAACCGGGGCGGTGCCGGCCCCCGCTCCCGGGGGCAATGACGCACCGGGCGACACCGTCACCATCGGCTTCTCCGCACCGGCCGCCGACCACGGCTGGATGGGCGCCATCACCAAGGCCGCCATCGCCGAGGGCGACAAGTGGTCCGATGTCGAACTGAAGGTTGCCGAGGGCACCAACGACGTCAACCTGCAGATCAGCCAGATCGAGACCTTTATCAACGACAAGGTCGACGCGATCGTGCTGCTGCCCTTCGACGGCGCCGCGCTCACCCCGGTGGCGCTGAAGGCCATGCAGGCCGGTATCCCGGTGATCAACGTCGACCGCGAGTTCGACTCCCCGTTCGCCGCCCGCGCCACCGTGCTGGGCGACAACTACGGCATGGGCATCTCCGCCGGCACCTACGTCTGCAGCCAGCTGAGCGGACAGTCCGACGCGGTGATCGCCGAGATCGCCGGTATCGACAACCTGCCGCTCACCAAGGATCGCTCCGACGGCTTCGCCAAGGCGCTGGCCGACTGCGGGCTGAAGGTGTCGAACCGGGTAGCGGCCGATTTCACCGTCCAGGGTGGCGAGCAGGCTGCCTCGAACCTGCTGCAGGCCGCTCCCAAGATCGATGCGATCTGGAACCATGACGACGATCAGGGCGTCGGCGTGCTGCAGGCGATCAAGAACTCCGGACGCGATGAGTTCTTCATGGTCGGCGGGGCCGGCTCGGCCAACGTGATGCGCGACATCCAGGCCGGTGGCACCGTGCTCCGGGCGACCGTCGTCTACCCGTCCACCCAGGCTGCGGACGGCATCCGGCTCGCGCGGCTGCTGGTGCAGGGCAAGTCGATGAGTGATCTGGTCGAGGTCGAGGTCCCCCGCAAGATCACCCTGTACGCCCCCGTGGTGACCGCTGACAACGTCGATCAGTACCTGCCGACGGCGTTCGAGTCCTGATTTCCGAGTGCTGGGGTGGCCCATGGCCACCCCAGCACTGCCTACCCGGAGAGGGAGTTCATGTCTGAGAAGCCACGTCTGAACGTGGGAATGGTCGGCTACGCCTTCATGGGAAAGGCGCACTCGGTGGGCTGGCGGACGGCCCCGCGGTTCTTCGACCTGCCGCTGCAGGTCGGAATGACCGCGGTCTGCGGCCGCAGCCCGGAGCGCACCGCCGCCGCGGCAGCCGAGTTGGGCTGGGAGGGCATCGAGACCGACTGGCGGGCGCTGATCGAGCGGGACGACATCGACCTGATCGACATCTGCACCCCCGGTGACTCCCACGCCGAGATCGCCGTGGCGGCGCTGCGGGCCGGCAAGCACGTGTTGTGCGAGAAGCCGCTGGCCAACACCGTCGCCGAGGCCGAGGCGATGGCCGCGGCCGCCGCCGAGGCGGCCGGGCGCGGCGTCTTCGCGATGGTCGGTTTCACCAACCGCCGGGTGCCGGCGATCGCGCTGGCCAGGCGGATGATCGCCGAGGGCAGGCTGGGCACGATCCGCCAGGTGCGAGCGGCCTACCAGCAGGATTGGATCGCCGATCCGCGGGCCCCGTTGGCCTGGCGGCTGCAGAAGGACAAGGCCGGCTCGGGATCCCTGGGTGACATCGGTGCGCACATCCTCGACCTGTCGCAGTTCCTGCTGGGCGACCGGGTGGTGGCGGCCTCCGGAACGCTGGAGACTTTCGTCAAGACCCGTCCGCTGCAGGCCGACGGCACCACCGGGCTGGCCGGTGCGGCGGGGGAGGGGTACGGCGAGGTCACCGTCGACGACGCGGCCTGGTTCCTGGGCCGGTTCGCCGGTGGCGCCATGGCGTCGTACGAGGCCACCCGGTTTGCGACCGGACGCAAGAACGCGCTCACCATCGAGATCAGCGGCTCCGACGGCGCGTTGTTCTGGAACCTGGAGGAGCTCAACGTCCTGCACTACTACGACAACGCCATCCCACCGGTCGAAGCAGGCTTCCGCCGGATTCTCGCGACCGAGGCCGCTACGCCGTACGCGGGCGCCTGGTGGCCGGCCGGCCACATCATCGGCTGGGAGCACGGCTTCACCCACCAGGTACTCGACCTGGTCACCGCGATCGCCGCCGGCGAGCAGCCGCAGCCCTCTTTCGACGACGGCCTGCACGTGCAGCGGGTGCTCGATGCGGTCGAACGGTCGTCGGATGCCGGCGGCGGCTGGGTCGAGGTCTAGACGGGTGGTCCGGAAACGTCCTGCAAGTCACACGTACGAATCGAAAGGAAGTGGGTCATGGCACGACCCATCACACTGTTCACCGGCCAGTGGGCCGACCTGCCGTTCGAGGAGGTTGCCCGGCTGGCCTCGGGCTGGGGCTTCGACGGCCTGGAGATCGCCTGCTGGGGTGACCACCTGGATGTCTGGCGTGGCGCGACCGACGATGACTACATCGCCGATCGGCTTGCCATCCTGGAGCGGCACAACCTGAAGGTCCACACGATCTCGAACCACCTGAAGGGCCAGGCGGTCTGTGACGACCCGATCGACGCAAGGCACCGGGACATCCTGCCCGACATCGTGTGGGGCGACGGCGATCCGGAAGGGGTGCGGCAGCGCGCCGCCGAGGAGATGAAGAACACCGCCCGGACTGCAGCCCGGCTCGGGGTCAAGACGGTGGTCGGCTTCACCGGGTCGGCGATCTGGAAGTACATCGCGATGTTCCCTCCGGTAAGCGACGCGCTGATCGAGGCCGGCTGGGAGGACTTCGCCACCCGCTGGAACCCGATTCTCGACGTCTTCGCCGAGCAGGGGGTGCGGTTCGCCGCCGAGGTGCACCCCAGCGAGCTGGCCTACGACTACTGGACGACCAAGAAGATGCTGGAGGTGATCGACCGGCCCGAGTTGGGGATCAACTGGGATCCCAGCCACATGATGTGGCAGGACCTCGACCCCGCCGGCTTCCTCCTCGACTTCGCAGACCGGATCTATCACGTCCACGCCAAGGACTCCAAGAAGAACCTCAACGGTCGCAACGGCCGGCTCAGTTCGCATCTGCCCTGGGCCGATCCGCGGCGGGGCTGGGACTTCGTCTCGGTGGGTCACGGCGATGTCCCCTGGGAGCGCTGCTTCCGCAACCTCAACCACATCGGCTACACCGGCCCGATCTCGGTGGAGTGGGAGGATGCCGGCATGGACCGGCTGCGCGGGGCTCCCGAGGCCCTGTCCTTCGTGAGGTCGCAGCTCTGGGAGGCTCCGTCCGCGGCCTTCGACGCCGCCTTTTCCACCAGGTAGCCCGCAACCCGCCTTCGTTGCGGAGTATTCGCCCAGCAGAAACCGGGTGATCAAGGCCATCCGCGTGGATAATCCACGCAGGTGGGTCAGGTCACCCGGTTTCTGGGCCGGGTGTGCCGGTGGGAAGGCCGCGGGCCGTTCCCTCCCCGGCCGCCGTCTCGCAGCGGTGCGCTCACCCTGTCGCCTCGACGGTGCCGGCGGTGGCGGGCTAGGGTGCCAGCACGGCATGCCTCCCAGCCGCGCGGGCGACCAGCGCGGTGACGAACGGGGGCTGGACGAGGGGGTGCGGGGTGGAGAAGCCGGCGCTGGGGCAGCGACTGCGGTATGCCTTCGACAATCTGATGTCGCGGGGGACCATCGCGATCATGGGCCTGCTGGGCCTGGCGACGGTGGGATTCGTGCTGGTGATGGCGATGATCGTGGTCGTCCTGGGCGCGTATCCGGGCGACGACGACTTCGGGGACTTCTGGGACATCGTCTGGGGCAACCTGATGCGCACCCTCGATCCAGGGACGATGGGTGGCGACCTCGGCTGGGGCTTCCGGGCGCTGATGCTGGTGGTCACCATCGGCGGCCTGATCATCGTGGCGAGCCTGATCGGCATCGTCTCCGGCGGTTTCGACGACAAGATGCAGCAGCTGCGCAAGGGTCGCAGTCTCGTCCTGGAACGCGATCACACGCTCATCCTGGGTTGGTCGCCGCAGTTGCTGCTCATCCTGCAGGAACTCGTCCAGGCCAATGCCTCCCGCCGCCGCGCTGCGATCGTGGTGCTGGCCGACCGGGACAAGGTCGAGATGGAGGACGCCATCCGGGAGCACCTTCCCGATCCGGGACGGACGGCGATCATCTGCCGGACCGGAAGCCCGATGTCCCCGGCCGACATCGGGATCGGGAATCCGCTGGCCGCCCGCAGCGTGATCGTCCTGACCGGTGAGGACGCCGCCGATCCGGATGCCGCCGCGATCAAGACCGTGCTCGCGCTGAGCCACGCGCTGCCCGACCATGAGCCCGGCCCGCAGGTGGTGGCCGAACTGCAGGATCCGGCCAACCTGGACGCGGCCCAACTCGTCTCCCGCGGGGGTGCGCGCTGGTTGCTCACCAGCAGCCTGATCCGCCGGCTGACAGCGCAGACCTGCCGCCAGCGAGGGCTCAGCACGGTGTACACCGAGTTGCTCGACTTCGCAGGCAGTGAGCTCTACTTCACCGACCAGCCCCAGCTGGCCCAGCGGAGCTACCTGGAGGCGCAGTTCGCGTTCGCCGATTCGACGGTGGTCGGGCTGATCCGGGACGGGGAGATCCTGCTCAACCCGCCCGCGGCGACAACGGTGCAGGAAGGCGACCGGCTCATCGTGATCGCCGATGACGACAGCACCATCGCGCCGGCACCCCCGGGAGCCGTCGACAGCAGCGTCATCTCCACGCAACCGGCGACTCCCGGCTCGCCCGAGCGCACGCTGATCCTGGGCTACAACGCCGGGGTCGCCGAGATCCTCGGCGAACTGGCCGGTTACGTGCCGCCCGGCTCCTCCGCCTGCGTGGTCACCGTCACCCCGCCGTCCCACCCGCTGCTGGTGGACGGGCTGACCGTCGACATCCGCGAGGCCGACACCACCAGCCGTGCCGTACTGGAGAGCCTGGACGTGGCCGGCTACGACCACATCCTGGTTCTGGCCGACCGGGGGCACCCGGACGCCCAGGCCACCGACGCCCGAACGCTGGTCACGCTGCTGCACCTGCGCGACATCGCCGACCGGTCGGGAGTCCAGCTGAACATCGTCAGCGAGATGCTGGACGACCACAACCGGGAACTGGCCGAGGTGACCCAGGCCGACGACTTCATCGTCAGCGACCGGCTGGTCGGCCTGATGCTGGCACAGGTGAGCGAGAACCAGCGGCTGGCCGACGTGTTCGCGCAGCTGTTCAGCGCCGAGGGCAGCGAGATCTACCTGCGCCCGGTCGAGCTGTACCTGCGCCCGGGTGCGGAGGCCGACTTCTACACGATCGTGGCCGCCGCGGCGGCCCGGGGTGAGACGGCGATCGGCTACCGGATCGGCGCCCACGCCCGTTCCGCGGCTCGAGGTTACGGGGTGACCCTCAACCCGGACAAGGCCGCAAAGCTCCATCTGGTGCGCGGTGACTCGATCGTTGTGATAGCCGAGGACGAGCTGTAGGAGGCGCCGGTCGCGAGTCCTCGTATCGCGTCGGAGAGCCGGCCCCGAACGGCGAGCCTGCCGACCACGGGCCGGACTGCCGGTGTGACCGGGGCGGACCAACGGAATGCGCGTTGCTCAGCGCCTCCTCAGGCGTCGACCTTGAGGTTGTCCAGGGCCCAGCGGGCGTCGTCCACCAGGTCGGGGACGGTGTCGGGGATGGAGGCGTAGAACAGCGAGGCCGACTCCAGACCGGTGTCGATGATGACCACGATCGCCAGCTCGCCCTTGGTCTCCAGGTTCTCGATGTCGAAGCTCAGCTGGGATTCGACCACCCAGGCATCGCGGCCGTCGACCTTCATCGCCTTGGAGACCAGATCCTGGCGCTCCACCACGGCATCGCCGTAGAACCGCCCGACCACGCACTTCACGACGATCTCGGCCCCCTGCTCGGGGCTGAAGAAACCGTCTCCGGCATAGAGTTCGGCGACCAGCACAGCCGCGACCCAGGAAGCATCCGGCGCGTAATTCGGCTCGACCGTGACCGACTGCTGGGCGACATCGCGGGCGAACGGCACTCGGTTGTCGCCGTAGGGGTCGCTCCACGGCGCGGGCAGCATCGGGTAGGAGATCTTGCCGCCGTGCACCCGCCCGTCGCCGGTCGGGGTGGGTTCGGCGCTCTGGCTCGGATCGATGTCGGGGCACACGTTGCGGCTCGGCTGGCCACCGCCGGGGGTAGTCGGGTCCGGACCGGCCGGGATGACGGCCGGGCCGCCCATGCCCTGGACCACCAGGTAGATCACCAGTGCGATCGCGAGCAGGGTGCCGATGCCTCCGATCCACCAGCCAACCTTGGAGCGCTGGGGTTCGGGTGGCGCGAGTGGTCCCTGCGGCACGTTCCCGACCGGCGGCGGCGTGCTGGCGGGGTTGGCGGTGATCGCCGACGTCCACTCGGTTCCTGTCCAGTACCGGTACATGCCGGGCTGCCTGCCCGGATCCGGATACCACCCTGCGCCGCTCACGTCGGTCAGTGTAGTTGGCGGCCGGAAGCCCTTCCCACCCGGTGTCCGGACGGGTCGCGACCACCAGGCCCGGGTGCGCTCATCCGAAGCGGCCGGAGATGTAGTCCTCGGTGGCCTTCACGTCGGGGGTGGAGAAGATCTTCTCGGTGGTACCCATTTCGATCAGCCTGCCGGGGGAGCCGGTCCCGGCGATGTTGAAGAAGGCGGTGGTATCGGAGACCCGGGCCGCCTGCTGCATGTTGTGGGTCACGATGACGACCGTGTAGGTCTGCTTCAGTTCCTGGATCAGGTCCTCGATCGCCAGGGTGGAGATCGGGTCGAGGGCCGAGCACGGCTCGTCCATCAGGATCACGTCGGGCTGCATCGCGATCGCGCGCGCGATGCACAGCCGCTGCTGCTGGCCGCCGGAGAGGCCCGAGCCGGGCAGGTTGAGCCGGTTCTTGACCTCCTCCCACAGGTTCGCGGCCCGTAGCGACCGCTCGACGATCTCGTCCTTCTGGGGAGTGCCCAGCCGTCGGGCATTGAGCGTGATGCCGGCCAGCACATTCTCCCTGATCGACATCGTCGGGAACGGGTTGGGACGCTGGAACACCATGCCGATCTGGCGACGGACCCGTACGGGATCGACGCCTGCGCCGTACAGATTCTCGCCGTCCATCAGTACCTCGCCCTCGACGTAGGCGTTGGGGATCACCTCGTGCATCCGGTTCAGGGTGCGCAGGAAGGTCGATTTGCCGCAGCCGGAGGGGCCGATGAAGGCGGTCACCGCGCGGGGCTCGATGGTCATCGAGACATCCTCCACGGCACGGAACTTGCCGTAGTAGACATTCAGGCTGGTGACGTCGATTCGCTTCGACACGGTGTTCCTTCTTGGTTCGGGCGGGGACGGGGTCAGCGGCCGGTCTGCTTCGGCGCGAAGTAACGCGCGATCAGCCGGGCGATCAGGTTGAGGGCGAGGACGATCAGGATCAGCACCAGGGCGCCGGTCCACGCCCGGTCCAGGTCTGCGGTGTCGGTGCCGCCGGAGTTGCGGTAGGTGGTGAACACGAACAACGGCAGCGTGGTCATCCGGTCGGCGAACAGGTTGTAGTTCATGTTCGCGATGTAGCCGGCGGTGAGCAGCAGGGGGGCGGTCTCGCCGATCACCCGCGCGATCGCCAGTACGACGCCGGTCATGATGCCGGCGATCGAGGTGGGCAGCACCACCTTGACGATGGTCAGCCACTTCGGCACGCCGAGCGCGTAGGAGGCCTCCCGCAACTCGTTCGGAACGATGCGCAGCATCTCCTCGCTGGAACGCACCACGACCGGGATCATCAGCACGCTGAGCGCGACCGCCCCCGAGATGCCGGAGCGGTGACCGGAACCGAAGAGCATCGAGAACAGCGAGTAGGCGAACAGACCGGCGACGATGGACGGGATGCCGGTCATCACGTCCACGAAGAAGGTGATCGCCCGGGCCAGCGGACCGCGTCCGTACTCGACCAGGTAGATCGAGGTCATCAGGCCGATCGGCACCGAGATCACCGTCGCTGCCAAGGTGATCAGCAGGGTTCCGACGATGGCGTGCAGCGCTCCGCCGCCGTCCCCGATGATGCCGGCCATCGACTGGGTGAAGAAGGCGACGTCGAAGCGCGGCAGGCCCAGGCTCAGCGCCGTCCAGCTGACCGAGACCAGGGGGATGGTCGCGATCAGGAAGGCCGCCACCACCAGCGAGGTCATGAACCGGTCGGTCGCCTTGCGGCGGCCCTCGACGATCCTGGAGAGGGTGGTGATCCCGATCAGGTACACGACGGCTCCCAGGGCGATGCCGCCGGCGAGGTTGCTCGGTCCGAGCAGCACTGCGCAGACGATCAGGGCGCCCGCCAGGACCACCCAGGTCGCCCAGCGGGGCAGCTTGCCTGCCGTGAGGGAGGTGGAGATCGGCTTGACGGGGGTTTCCAGCGTGGTCATATCAGTTGGCTCCCGAGAACTCGCTGCGCCGGCTGACGATCCAGCGGGCCAGCGCGTTCACCCCGAAGGTGACGACGAACAGCACCAGGCCGGTTCCGATCAGGACGTTGACGTTGAGGCCGTAGCCGGCCTCGCCGAACTTCAGCGCGATGTTGGCCGGAATCGTCGATGGGTTGGTCGAGGTCAGCAGCTGGATGGTCACCACGCCGGTCGCCGAGAGCACCATGGCGACCGCCATCGTCTCACCGAGGGCACGGCCCAGGCCCAGCATGGCGCCGGAGATGATCCCTGGCCGGGCGAAGGGCAGCACCGCCATCCGGACCATCTCCCAGCGGGTGGCACCCAGCGCGAGGGCCGCTTCCTCGTGGAGTTTGGGGGTCTGCAGGAACACTTCGCGGCAGATCGCGGTGATGATGGGCAGCACCATCACGGCGAGCACCATCGCCGCGGTGAGGATCGTCCGGCCGGTCACCGAGACCTGACCGCTGAAGAGCGGGATCCAGCCCAGGTTGGCGTTCAGCCAGGCATAGATCGGCACGACGGCCTTGGCGAAGACCGTGCTTCCCCACAGCCCGTAGACCACCGAGGGAACCGCGGCCAGCAGGTCGATGACGTAGCCCAGCACGGCGGCCAGGCTGCGATGCGCGTAGTGCGAAATGAACAGGGCGATGCCGATCGAGAGCGGCACCGCGAACAGCAGCGCCAGGATCGAGGCCCAGATCGTGCCGAACGCCAGCGGCCAGACGTAGGCCCAGAAGCTGGCGCTCTGGCCGAGCGTGGTGGGGGCGTCGGCGGGGTCGGCGAGCATCCCGGGCACGCCCTGAATCAGCAGGAAGGCCGTCACCGCGGCCAGGATCACCAGGATGGAGATCCCGGCGCCGAGGGCGGTGGCGGCGAAGTTGCGGTCGCCGGGTCGCGGCTTGCCCTTCAGGCTGATCGCCGGTGGGCTGCCGGTCTCGGTGGCTTGGGTGGTCGACGTCACGTCGGGTTTCCCTCGCGTCGTGGATGATGGGGACGAGGACGGGTCCGGTCCCGCCGAAGCTCATCAGCGCCACGGAGGGCCAGCCTTACACGCCGAGAGCCAGCATAGAAGGCAGGCTCTGGGACGCTGAGGCTGGCTCTCACTGTGGCCGGCGCCGCGGCGGGACCGGATCGGTTCACTAGGAGATGACGTCGATGGCGGCGGTCACCTTGGTGCGCAGGTCGTCCGAGATCGGTGCGGCGCCGGCCTGCTCGGCGGCCAGGGCCTGGCCCTCGGAACTGGCGATGTAGGAGAAGTAGGACTTCACCAGGCCTCCGGTGTTGGCGTCGGCGTAGGTCTCGCAGCCGATCAGGTAGCTGATCAGCACCAGCGGGTAGTGGCTCGGATCGGTGGTGGTGCGATCCAGCGTGACGGCCAGGTCGAAGGGCTGTCGGCCCTCTTCCAACGGCGAGCCGGCGACGACGGCCGCGGCCCCCTCGGGGGAGTACTTCACGAACTGGTCGCCCACCTTGAGCGCGACCGTGTGACCCGGGGCGCGGGAGGCATCCAGGTAGCCGATGGTGCCGGCGCCGGAGTCCAGGATCGAGGCGACGTCACCGGTCTCGGCCGCGCCCTCGCCACCGGTCAACTCCGCCGGCCAATCGCCACTGACCTCGAACGGCCAGTCCGCCGCCGCGGTCTTCGACAGGTAGTCGGTGAAGTTCTCGGTGGTGCCGGAGTTGGTCGAGCGGTGCACCGGGGTGATCGCCAGGTCGGGCAGGGTCGCATCCGGGTTCAGCGCGGCGATCGCGGGATCGTGCCACTTGGTGATCTTGCCGGAGAAGATCTGGGCGATGGTGGACGAGTCGAGGTTCAGGTTGTCGACGCCGTCGAGGTTGTAGCCGATGGCGATCGGCGAGATGTACAGCGGGAGCTGCACGATGCCGCTGTCGGCCGAGCACTTCCCCCACGGCTGAGTACCGGCGCCGAGCTTGAACGCGGTCGCCGGGTCGTCCAGTTCCGCCGTCTTGAGCGCGCGGTCGGAGCCGGCGTACTCCACGCCGCCGGAGGCGAAGGCGGTGCGCCCGGCGCCAACCCCGGCGTGAGCATCGCCTACGACGGCGGCGGGTCGGGCGCCGGTGAAGGTGGCGATCCAGGCCTCCTGGGCCTTGCCCTGGCTGGAGGCACCGGAACCGCTGAGGGAGCCGGTCAGGCCGGCGGTGGATTGGGTGCCGGTCGGGGACTCGCCACCGGGAGCGGCGGTGGTCGGCTGCTGCTCATTGGTGGCGCAGCCGGCCAGGCTCCAGGCGGTGACGAGCGCCAGCGCGGCGCCGGCGAAGCGTGTGATTTTCACGTGCATTCGTTCCTTCGGGTTCCTCGGAGCTATTTGCTCTGCTAGAGAAACTGCCAGCGCGGATTGACCGGTTGGAGACCCGCGGATGAACAGCGGGTGAATTGCGTCCGAAGACGGCACCCGGGCTATGGCCGCGGTGGCGAGGTCGCCGCGTTGGTCACACCCGGTGCCGAAGAGGTCATCGGAGCGGTCGCGGTGCTCCACAGACTGTGGCGCAAACCGCGGTGTCACCCTTCCAGCCACAGCCTGGCGCGGACACCGGAAGGCGACCGTGTGGGACGTGGCTAGATCCGGGGCTTGTGGAACTCCACGGCGACGGTGTGGCCATCGACGGCATCCAGGTGGGCGACCAGCACCGCCCCCGGCTGGAGTGGCCGGGCGGGGACTCCGAGCGCTTCGAACATCAGCGGCAGTACCGGGCGATGCCCGCAGATCGCCAGCGGCGAGCCGGATTCCAGGGTCTCGGCGAGCAGGCGCTGTACCAGGGTGATCACGGCCTTGGGGGTGTCCCGGGACTGCTCCTCGCTCAGCGTCGTCCAGCCCTCGACGTCGAGCTTGGCGGCCTTGGCGAAGGGTTTCAGGGTCTGCACGCAGCGGGTCGATGAGGACGACACCGCGCGCTGGACGCCGTAGGCCTGCAGCAGCGGCACCAGCAGTTCGCTCTGCCGGCGGCCCCGGGAATCCAGTGGCCTGGCCTGATCGCGTCCGGTCCAGAACTTCCGCAGCATGGCCTTCGCATGGCGCACCACCAGCACCGGGACGGTGCGGGGCAGGCCGACGGCCTGTTCGATCAGCTGCGCCTCGTCCGGATAGCTCACCGTCGCCAGGGCCTTCTCGACCGACATCCACTTGGTCAGGTCGACCTCGGCGTCCGGCTTGCGTGGCTGCCGGGTGAGAACGTCCGCGCGCCAGTAACTGACCGTCTTGTAGCCGGAACCGACCGGGTACCCGATCCGGTCCAGGGGGAGGCAGAGCCGGGGGGTCACCCCGGTCTCCTCGAGGGTCTCGCGCGCGGCGCAACCGGCCAGGTATTCGTCGGCGTTTATCTTCCCCTTCGGCAGGCTCCAGTCGTCGTAGCCGGGACGATGGATCAGGAGTACCTGCTGCTGGCCCCGCTTGGTGGTGCGGATCAGGACGGTTCCTGCCGCCGTGATCCGGCGGACTCGCGTCGTCGCCATGTGCCTACCGGGTCGCCTCGGAACGTTCGGAGCGGCGCTGCCCCATCGCTGAGATCAGGTGCTCCTGCAGGTCGAGCAGCGGCTCGCCGCCGGGATCGAGGGTGTGCTGCGTCCAGGTGTCGCCCTCCAGCCACCAGGACGCGGTGCCGGGATCGAAGGCAAGGTCGAAGAGTCGCTCCACCTGTTCGATGTGACGCGGGTGGGTGAGGGCGACCAGCACCTCGACGCGCCGGTCGAGGTTGCGATGCATCAGGTCGGAGGAGCCGATTCCGACCAGCGGCGCGCCGTTGTTGGCGAACCAGAACAGCCGGCTGTGCTCCAGGAACCTGCCCAGGATCGACCGCACCCGGATGTTCTCGCTGAGCCCGGGGACGCCGGGTTTCACCGAGCAGATGCCGCGCACCCACAGATCCACCGGAACGCCGGCCTGGGAAGCGCGGTAGAGCGCGTCGGTGGTGGCCTCGTCCACGATCGAGTTGACCTTGATCTTGACCCCGGCCGGCAGGCCCGCCCGGTGGTGGCTGATCTCACGGTCGATCGCGTCGATGATCCCCCTGCGGGTGCTGTGGGGGGCGACCAGCAGCCGACGGTAGCGGGTCTCCTGAGCCATTCCCGAGAGGTGATTGAAGAGCTTGGCGACATCCTCGGTGACCACGGGGTTCGAGGTGAGCAGGCCCATGTCCTCATACATCCGGGCGGTGGTGGGGTTGTAGTTGCCGGTGCCGATGTGGACGTAGCGCCGCAGCCCCTTGGGCTCCTCGCGCACGACCAGCGACAGCTTGCAGTGGGTCTTCAGCCCGACCAGGCCGTAGACGACATGGCAGCCGGCCTTCTCCAGTTTCCGGGCCCACTCGATGTTGGCCTCCTCGTCGAACCGGGCCTTGATCTCCACCACCGCGAGCACCTGCTTGCCGGCCTGGGCGGCCTCGATCAGGGCGTCGATGATCGGGGAGTCGCCCGAGGTGCGGTAGAGGGTCTGCTTGATGGCCAGCACCGCCGGATCGGCGGCGGCCTGTTCGATGAACCGCTGGACGCTGGTGGCGAAGGAGTCGTAGGGATGCTGCAGCAGGACGTCCCGTCGCTTCAGCGCGGCGAACATGTCGGCGGGCCGGGCTGTCTCCACCTCGGAGAGCTCGGGATGGGTCTTGGGCAGGAACGAGGGATAGCTGAGCGCCTCCCGGTCCAGGGCGGCGATCGAGAACAACCCGGTGAGGTCGAGCGGGCCGGGCAGCCGGAACACCTCCTTGTCGGAGATGTCGAGTTCGTTGATCAGCAGCCGCAGCATCCGGTCGTCGATGTCGTCTTCGACCTCCAGCCGGACGGGCGGGCGTCCGATCTTGCGGCGCAGCAGCTCCTTCTCCAGCGCGAAGAGCAGGTTCTCGGCGTCGTCCTCCTCGACCTCGACATCCTCGTTGCGGGTCACCCGGAAGGTGCTGTAGCTCAGCACCTGGGTGCCGGCGAACACCTCGCTGAGATGGTGGGCGATGACATCCTCCAGCGGGACGAACCGACCGTCGCCCAACGGCACGAACCGGCTGAGGTTGGTGGGCACCTTGACCCGGGCGAACTGGCGGGCGCCGGTCGTCGGGTTGCGGAGCAGGACGGCGAGGTTGACCGAGAGCCCGGAGATGTACGGGAAGGGGTGGGAGGGATCCACTGCCAGCGGGGTCAGCACCGGGAAGATGTGCGATTCGAAAAGGTCGGTCATCCGCTGGCACTCGGCGGGATTGAGCTGGTCCCAGCGCAGGATCTCGATACCGTGCTCGGCCAGGGACGGACGGATCTCGTTGGCGAACACCGCCTCCTGCTCGGTGACGAGTTCCCGGGTGCGGGTGAGGATGGCGTCGTGGAGTTCCCGGGGGAGCATGCCGGACGCACTGGGCACCGCGACCCCGGCGGCGATCCGGCGCTTCAGGCCTGCCACCCGCACCATGAAGAACTCGTCGAGGTTGGAGGAGAAGATCGCCAGGAACTTCGCCCGCTCCAGCAGCGGCACCCGCCGGGCGTCGCGGGCCAGGTCGAGGACCCGGGTGTTGAAGGCCAGCCAGGAGAGCTCCCGATCGCTGAACCGGTCCGCCGGGAGGTCGGGCAGGGTCGATCCTGCGATCGCCTCGTTCTCAACGATGGTCATCGCTGCTCCTCGGACGCCGGGACGTAGAGGACGTCGCGGTGAGCGACGTCGAAGCCTGCTGACAGGTACATTCCTACCGCGACGGTATCAGCGCTGTCGACGTAGAGAATCACGCTGTGGCACCCCGCTTTCGCCAGGTGATCCAGGCCCGCCTGCAGCAGCCGCCGGCCCAGTCCCCGTCCCTGGGCCGCCGGATCGACCCCGACCACGTAGACCTCACCGAGATCGCCGAGCTGCTTCGTCCAGTGGAAGCCGAGCATCCGGTCATTCTCGACTGCCACGATCAGGCCGGCCGGGTCGAACCACGCCTCACCCATCCGGGCCGCCAGCCCGGCCGCGTCCAGTCCGCCCTGCTCCGGGTGATCGGCGAACGCCGCGGCGTTGACCGCCAGCAGTGCTGGTGCGTCCTCGGGACGGTACCCCCGCAACCGGACGCCGTCGAGTCCAGCACGACCAGGTGGGGTGGCCTGTTGGCGCGGTGGCGAGCCGGCGGGTTCGAGGAGCAGCCCCTTCTCCATCACCAGCAGCGCGCGTCCCTCGACAAGCCCGAGGTGGCGGGTGAAACCCTGGGCGGGCGGGGCGTCGTGGAAGGCCCACAACCGCAACGGAGCGTCGGCGGCCAGGGTGCGCACCAGCCGCGATCCGATCCCGCGGCGACGATGCGCCGGATCCACCACCAGCTGCGCCGTGCGATGGACAAGACTGTGCACCAGATACCCCACCAGCCGATCGCCCTCGCTGACCAGCAGATGCCGGGCGTCACCGGCGGAACGGCGCAGCCGCGCCTCCTCATTGAGCGGATCGAAACCATCGGTCGCAGCGGCCCGGACGGCCAGCGCATCCACCGCTTCCACCTGCTCGGTGCTCAGCCAGGATTTCCACACGCATGCAGGCTAGCCGCCCGTCCGCTCCCGGCTGAAGGCGGCTCAGCGGCGGACGTCGGGGGAGAAGCGATAGCCCACGTTGCGAACGGTGCCGATCAGCGCTTCGTGCTCGGGGCCGAGCTTGGCGCGCAGGCGGCGGATGTGGACATCCACCGTGCGGGTGCCGCCGTAGTAGTCATAGCCCCAGACATCGGCCAGCAGGTGTTCGCGGCTGAACACCCGCCCTGGGTGCTGCACCAGGTACTTCAGCAGTTCGAACTCGGTGTAGGTGAGATCCAGCGGCTCACCGTCCTTGACCGCGGAGTAGGCGGCCTCGTCGATGTCGATGCCACCGGCCGAGATCAGGCCTTCGTTGGCGGAGGCACTGGCCAGCAGCCGGATCCGGGCCTCGAACTCGGCCACCCCGGCGGACTCGACGATGATGTCGGAGAGGCCCCACTCGGCCGAGATCGCGGCCAGCCCGCTCTCTGCCAGCACGAGCAGCAATGGGACGGTCGAACCGCTGGAGGTGAACAGGCGCGCCATGGTGCGGGCACCGGCGAGGTCGGTGCGCCCGTCCAGCAGCACGACGTCGCAGCGGGCGGCGCTGGTGAGGGCGTCGGTGTCCGAGGACACCACGGTCACCTCATGGGGCAGCAGCGTCAGGACGGGGAGGGACTGCTCAGGTGGGTGCGCCTGGGTGAGGGTGCCACTGACGACGAGCAGTTGCGCCATCCTCACCTCCCAGTGTCGGAGTCCGTCGTTCACAATACTGGTCCCGGCGGAGGTTTTGTCACCGAGTTCGCCGGATGCACGGACCGGAGCAGGCTCAGCTGTCCAGGATCAGGGTCACCGGACCGTCGTTGGTGAGGTCGACCTCCATGTGGGCACCGAAGCGCCCGGTGGACACGCTGGCGCCGCGTGAGCGCAGCGCACTGACGAATGCCGCCACCAGCGGCTCACTCACCTGTCGGGGTGCGGCGGCGTTCCAGGAGGGCCGGCGGCCCTTGCGAGTGTCGGCATACAGCGTGAACTGGCTCACCACCAGGAGCGGCGCGCCCTCGTCGGAGCAGCTCCGCTCGCCGGCCAGGATGCGCAGCGTCCAGATCTTGTCTGCCAGCCGGTCGGCGGTCTCGGCGGTGTCGTCGTGGGTCACCCCGAGCAGCACCAGCAGGCCGGGGGCGTCGATCCGTCCGACCACCTCGCCGTCCACGGTCACCGACGCCTGGGAGACCCGCTGTACCACCGCACGCACGCCGTGAGGATAGCGGGTGGGCGTGCGGCAGCCGGTTGGCTCCCCGGGGCAGCAGTGGAAGAGTGACCCCATGTCCGATCTGGTTGCACCACGCACCGGCCCCATCGCAGGAACGCCGGGACAGACCATGCTGCGACGGGTGGCGAGTCTGCTCGCGCCCTACCGGTGGTGGCTGCTGCTGGTCGCGCTGACGGTGGTGGTTTCGGCCGCGCTGACCTCGGTCGCACCGTTCCTCACCCGGGCGGTCTTCGATGATGCGCTGTTCCCGATCCAAGCCGACGGCAGCACCGGCCAGCCCGATCTCACCCTGCTCTACTGGCTGGTGGGCGGCCTGATCGCGATCCCGCTGGTGAGCGCGCTGATCGGCGTCGGCCAGACCTACCTGACCAATCGGGTGGGCAACGCGGCGATGGCCGAACTGCGGGTGGCGCTGTTCGAGCACCTGGAGAAGATGGAACTGGCCTTCTTCACCTCGACCAAGACCGGCGACATCCAGTCCCGGCTGGCCAACGACGTCTCCGGGGTGCGAAACGTCCTTACGTCCACGGCCTCCACGATTCTGCAGAACGTGGTCACCGTGATCGCGGCCTTCGTCTCGATGGTGCTGCTGAGCTGGCAGCTGACCATCATCAGCCTGATCCTGATGCCGGTGTTCATGGTCATCCAGCTCAAGGTCGGGGCTCGCCGCAAGCAGCTTCAGCGGCGCACCCAGGAGAACCTCTCGGAGATGACCGCCATCACCGAGGAGTCGCTCGGCGTGTCCGGAGTGCTGCTGGCGAAGGTGTTCCGGCGCTCCGAACTCGAGGTGGCGCGCTACCGCAGGGCCAATCGCCGCCAGACCCGGCTGCAGCTCAGGCAGGCGATGACCGGCCAGACCTTCTTCTCGATCGTGTCGACCTTCTTCGGACTCACGCCGGCGATCGTCTACCTGGTGGCCGGCCTGCTCATCAACGGCGGCTCCCTGATCGGCGGCCAGGCGCTCACCGCCGGCACGATCATCGCCTACACCACCCTGCAGGCCCGGTTGCAGCAGCCGCTGGTCGGCCTGATGCGGGTGACGATGGACGTGCAGACCTCGTTCGCGCTCTTCGCCCGGCTGTTCGAGTACCTCGACATGGAGCCCGCGATCCGGGACGCACCGGACGCCAAGCCGCTGACCGAGGTGCGCGGGCAGGTCGAGCTGCGGGATGTCTGGTTCCGGTACCCGGGGCCGCGCGCGCTGGGCGTCGGCGCCGGCGACCCAACGGCCGCCGAGGAGGCCGCCCGGCAGGCGGCTCGCAAGCAGCGCCGCTCCAGCCGTTACGGCCGCGACTACCGCGCCCTCGAAGTGCCGACGATGACCAGCCTCGCCGACGGCGCCGGCGGCCTCGTGGTGCATTCCTCGGAGGTGCCCGGAATGGCGCCTTCGGTGGTGCTCCCCGACTCGCCGATCTCGCCGGACGAGGCGCCGGACGTCCGTCCTGGCGAGGATCTGGACGGCGACGGCCGGATCAGCGACGACGAACGGTGGGCGCTTTCAGGGGTCTCGCTCGAAGTCGCCCCCGGGCAACTGGCCGCGATCGTGGGACCTTCCGGCTCCGGCAAGACCACCTTGACCTACCTGATCCCGCGGCTGCACGAGGTGACCCGAGGAGCCGTGCTGATCGACGGCCACGACGTCCGCGACGTGACCCTGGACTCGCTGGCCGACGCGGTGGGGATGGTGACCCAGGAGCCCTACCTGTTCCACGGCACGATCACCGAGAACCTGCGCTACGCCCGTCCGGAGGCCACCGACGCCGAGATCGTCGAAGCCTGCCGGGCGGCGAACATCCACGACCGGATCATGAGCTTCGCCGACGGCTACGAGACGATCACCGGGGAGCGCGGGTTCCGCCTCTCCGGCGGCGAGAAGCAGCGGCTGGCGATCGCCCGCGTCCTGATCAAGGATCCCCGGATCCTGATCCTGGACGAGGCCACGTCCGCCCTCGACACCGCCACCGAGCGGCTGGTCCAGGAGGCGCTGGAACACGCGATGGCCGACCGGACGACCTTTGCGATCGCCCACCGGCTCTCGACGATCATGAACGCCGACGTGATCTTCGGCATTGCCGACGGCCGGTTGGTCGAGCAGGGCACCCACGCCGAGTTGCTGGCCAGGGGTGGCCTGTATGCCCGCCTCTATGAGGAGCAGTTCGGCGGCGGCACCGTGGAGGCCCGCTGCGATGATGCCGTGCTGTTCCTGGGCGGGCCGAGGCGGTGTTGCAGCGTCGTCCCGCCCAAGGCCGACATGCCCGTGTGAGGCAGGGGCGGGAAGGTATCCTGCCCGGGTGCTGTTAGGGGAGTCGATGACGGTCACCGTCGTGGTGATCGGGTGTGCGCTGGTGCTGGTCGCGACGGTGATCGGCATTGTCCGGCTGGTCCGGGCCAAGAAGGAGTGAGATGTTCGAGATCCCGTCCGACCTGAACCCCGCCCTGGTGGGGCTGGCCTGGCTGCGCGGACGCTGGGAGGGCACCGGTTACCGGCAGTGGCCCGGGGAGGAGAAGACCTCCTACGCCATCCAGATCGACTTCGCCGACAACGGCGGCGACTACCTGCATTACCTCTCCCAGAGCTTCGAGACCGACGACGACGGCCGGCCGGTGAAGTCGCTGGCGATGGAGACCGGATTCTGGCGTCCGTTGGCGGACGGATCCGTCGACGTCATGATGTGCAGCCCGGAAGGCTTCGCGGAGATCTGGTTCGGCACGCTGCAGCCGGGCCGGATCGACCTGGTCACCGATGCGGTCGCGCGCACCAAGGACGCCGCCGTCGCCTACACCGCGGGACGCCGGCTCTACGGGCTGGTCGAGGGAAAGCTGATGTTCTCCTTCGATCGCGCGACCGACGACCACGAACTGCAGCCCCACGTCTGGGCCACCCTGGAGCGCCGATGACCGTGGTCCGGCACGACCAGGGTCCGGACGCCGGTGCGGTCCGGCACTACGGCGACCCGCTGCGCGAGCAGCGTCGGCTGGCGGCAGGCGAGGCCTCGGTCGACCTCTCCCACCGTCCGGTCTTCTCCGTCTCGGGACGCGACCGGCTGACCTGGCTGAACAACGTCACCAGCCAGGACTTCTCCGGGCTCGCCCCGGGGGTGCCGGTGACCGCGTACATCCTCGACCACCAGGGCCACATCGTCCACGTGCTGGGTGGCGTGGACGATGGCGAGACCCTGTGGGCCCACACCGAGCCCGGTCGCGCCGAGGCGCTGCTGGCGTGGCTGCGCCGGATGGTCTTCGCCGCGCGGGTCGAGATCCACGAGCAGCCGGACCGGCGACTGATCCTGCCCGCCGGAGCCCTCGCCCCGGCGGTGGTGCTCTCGACAGAAGTAGAGGGCCTGCTCGGTGAGGTGCGCGCGGGCACCTGGGCGATGGAGGCGCTGCGGATCGCGGCCGGCCAGCCACGCGTCTTCCTCGACACCGACGAGAAGAGCATCCCCAACGAACTGGCCAACCCCACCGGCGACCTGCTCGGCGCCGCCACCCACCTGGCCAAGGGCTGCTACCCCGGTCAGGAGACGGTCGCCCGGATCTACAACCTGGGCCGACCGCCGCGCCGGCTCACACTGCTGCACCTGGACGGCAGCGCCGACGAACTGCCGGCGGTCGGCGCCGACGTCCTGGCCGACGGCAAGGTGGTCGGCCGGATGGGCACCTCCGAGCGCCACTACGAACTCGGCCCGATCGGCCTGGCCCTGCTCAAGCGCCAACTCCCGGTCGACGCACCGCTGCTGGTGGACGGCATCGCCGCCGCCCAGGAGCTGCTGGTCGATCCCGAAGCCGGCCTGCACTGGCGTCCCGCTCCTGGTCTGGGTCGCAGGTAGCAAGGCCTGCCGTCCGCGCCAGGCTGATCATGGTGAGGCTTCCATCGAGGGCTAGCCTCACATGTCGAGGGCCGGTCTTCGGGGCTGGCTCTCGGTGCCGGAGGCTGGCCCTGGAGGTGTGATGAAGCGAGTGCTCAAGATTGCCGGGCTGTTGCTGGGGGGCGCCCTGATGTTCGCGGTCGGCTGGGCCTGGCCCGTCCTCGTCCGTCCGCCGCTCGTGGTGGGGCAGGACGCGATCACCGACGCGGCGTCTGCGACGGTCTCGGTGAGCGTGGAGCACGCGGGCGGACGCACGATCGTCGCCCGTCCGCCCGCGGGCGTCACCGAGCAGGACATGCTGGTGGTGATCTATCCGGGTGCTCTGGTACGGCCACAGGCGTATGAGTGGCTGGCCCGCGTCCTGGCCGCGCAGGGATATCTCACCGTGATTCCGGAGTTCTCCTTCGATCTGGCGGTCACCGACGCCGATCGCGCCGACGCGCTGATCGAGCGCTACGCCGCGGGGCGGCGAGTGGTCCTGGCGGGGCACTCGCTGGGTGGCGCGATGGCCGCCCAGTACACAGCCGGACACACCGCCGACCTGGCCGGGCTCGTGTTGCTCGCCGCCTACCCCGGCGACGCCGCCGACCTGTCGCACAGCGACCTGCCCGTTCTCAGCCTCCTCGGCGAACATGACGAGGTGGTCGATGCCGACGCCCTGGCAGCCGCCTGGGACCGGCTGCCCTCCGACACCCGGCGGGTCATCGTGACCGGCGGCGTCCACGCCTTCTTCGGACGCTATGGTCCGCAGAGCGGGGACGGCGTCCCCACCGTCCCACGCGCTGTGGCGGAGACGCAGATCATCCAGGCGATCGAGGAGTTCCTCGCCGGGCTCTGAGCCTGGCCGCTCCCGCCTTGGCGGGATCCCGAGCCTGTCGCAGGCCCCCGGAGACGGCAGCGGGAGCCTCGGCCGGTCGCCCGCGGTTCGCGAGTCAGCCCGGGGTGCGAGCGATGACGTAGAGCCGCTCCACCTGGGGCTCGCCGGGGAGCGGCGAGCGGACGAACCATTCGTCCACGGTGAAACCGGCGGCGGCACAGGCGGACAACACCTGCCCGCGGTCGTGCAGGACGAACTCGAGCTCGACCCCGATGCCGAACAGCTCTGCGGGCCGCAGGATGGCATCGCCGAGCTGAACCGCCGCGGCCAGCACGCCGCCGGGCCGCAGGGTGCCGGCGACCGTCCGCAGGGTCGGCGCCAGTTCGGACGGGGCGAGATGGCTGAACGCCAGCCAGGCGACCACCGTCCCCCAGGCGGGGGCGGTTCGCGGACGAAGCAGTTGGTGGAACCGCCCGACCTCGAACTCCAGGTCGGCGAAGTTGGCGCGGGCCTGTTCGATCATGGCCGGCGAAGCGTCGAGGCCGTGCACCTCCAGGTCGAGATCGGCCAGGAAGGCCGCGATCTGGCCAGGCCCGCAACCCAGATCCATCACCGGGCCGTCGGTCAGCGCGGCGACCCGTTCCAGGAACCAGACGTCGAAGGGCTGTGCGGTGAGCTCCTCCAGCACCGCCTCGGAGTAGGGCGCCGCGATCGCGTCGTAGGCGGCCACCACCCTGGCATCGCGGGCCGCGGCGCCGTCGCGCAGCACATCCTCCAGGCCGGCGTCCGCGGCCGCCGGGACAGCCGCCACCGGGACCGGTCCCAGCAGGTGCACCCAGCGCCGGTCCTGCTGGCCGTGCTGCAACGGCAACTCCCGCACCAGCGGCTCCTCGCGGGCGGCGAGCCCGGCCAGGCAGGTCTCGACCGCCGCGCGGTCGGTGAAGGAATGCAGCCGCTCGGTGCGGGTCCTCAACTCCCCGGGTGCCTGCGGTCCCCGCAACAGCAGCACGGTGAGCAGTGCCCGCTCGTCGTCGCCGAGATCGAGCACCTCGTCCAGGAGCTGGTGGTACTTGATGACTCGCGACCCGGCGCCGGCCCACACCAGTCGCAGCAGCCCGTGGTCCTTCAGCGAGCGAGCGGTGTCCTGGATGGTGCGCTCGGAGTAGTCCACCACCGGATCACGGCTGGAAGTCTGGTTGCAGGCCAGGCGCAGCGAGTTCAGGGTCAGCGGATAGCTGGCCGGCACCGTCTTCTGTTTCTCCAGCAGGCATCCCAGGACCCGTTGTTCCTCGGAGGTCAGCACCGGCAATGACATGGCGGTCAGCGTAATACTTCCACCACGGGCCGGTGCATCCAGGCTTGTCGAGCCCCGTATACTCAGACGCCGAGGGGAGTACTTCTCAAGCCGTCCGTGGTCATTACGAGCATCCAGCGATGCTCCCGTGGGCGCACCGTCACCGGTGAAGGAGACCTTGCAGGCTCGACTGTGAGGTTCTTTCGGTATGGGTATCGGTTCTCCGCAGCTGTGGGCGATCAGCCTGGCGGCGATCGCTGTGCTCTTCGTCCTCGACTTCCTCGTCACCCGGCGACCGCACGAGGTATCGATGAAGGAGGCGATCGGCTGGTCGGCGTTCTACATCGCGCTGCCCCTGCTCTTCGGGTTGTGGATCTGGTTCGGCTTCGGTGCCGACCTCGGTCTGCAGTTCTACGCGGGCTACCTGGTGGAGAAGTCCCTCAGCGTCGACAACCTGTTCGTCTTCATGCTGCTGCTGAGTTCTTTCGCGGTGCCGAAGGAACTGCAGCAACGGGTGCTGCTGATCGGCGTCGCGGGCGCGCTGGTGCTGCGGGGTGTGTTCATCGCGCTCGGCGCGGTGCTGATCTCGTCCTTCTCCTGGACCTTCCTGCTGTTCGGCGCGATCCTGCTGGTCACCGCGGTGAAGGTGTTCCGGGACGCGCTGAGCCCGGAGGATCCGCACGTCAACGTCGGGGAGTTGCGCAGCGTCAAGCTGGTGCGCAGGATCTGGCCGGTCACCGACGGCTACCGCGGCACCCACATGATGATCCTGGAGAACGGACGCCGGGCGCTGACTCCCCTGGCGCTGGCCACGATCGCGATCCTGGCCACCGATGTGGTCTTCGCCGTCGACTCGGTCCCGGCGGTGTTCGGCATCACGGGCGATCCTTACCTGGTCTTCATCACCAATGCCTTCGCCCTGCTCGGTCTGCGGGCGCTCTACTTCGTGCTGGCCGGCGCCCTCAGCTCGCTGGTGCACCTGGGCTACGGCCTGGCGGCGATCCTGGCCTTCATCGGCGTCAAGCTGGTGCTGCATTGGGCGCACGGCATCTGGCCCTGGGTGCCGGTGGTGGAGACCGGCGCGTCACTACTGGTGATCGTCGGCATCCTGGCGCTCGTGATCACCACCAGCCTGCTGGCCACCCGTCGCCGCATGGCGCCGCCCGGCGCCGGATCCGGGTGATCGGGAGCGGACGGTGAGCACCGGGACGCTGAAGCCCGCCCGCCCCGGGGCGGCGAAGCCCACCCCTGCCGGTCAGGTTCAGTCCGGGATGCCGTCCAGCAGCGAGCGCAGCTGACGCAGCTGCTCGCGCAGGGTGGCCCCGATCGCCTCCGGGGTGGTGCCGCGGCTGGGGTTCCGCACCGCCCCGGCGATCCCGATGGCCACCATCGCGAACGCCTGGATGGCGGTCTGCCGGCTTCCGGTGCGGGCTTCGATCAGGTCGATGATCGGCTGCTTGCGCAGGTTCTGCTGCTGCCAGAACGCCAGGCCGAGTTCCGGATCTGAGCGCGCCAGTTGCTTGATCTGCGGGTAGTCGCCCGAGATCTTCACGCTGGTGGCCACCAGTTCGCAGACGTCCGCCATCAGCGGGCCGGTGCCGGCCAGGAAGCGCTCGGCGGTCGCCTCACTGATCTCGACCATGAACAGGTCGAAGGCGGCGGCGAGCTTGCTCGGGTAGTAGTTGAAGAAGGTCCGGGCAGACACCCCCACCTCGGCACAGATCTCCTCCACGGTGACCCGCTCCAGCCCGTGCTCGCTGATCAACCGCAGGGCCACCTCGTGGATCGCCTGCCGGGTCGCCAGCTTCTTGCGTTCCCGTAGCGAACCGGCCGTCGTCTCGGTCACGCCGCCTCCTCCCCGTCCGGCTCTTGCGCCGCCTGCAGCTCCGCTCGCTCCTGCAGCGCCGACCGGGTGTGCAGGACCGGCACCCGGAAGAACCAGGTGACCACGAAGGCCAGCGCCATCACGGCCATCGCCACCCAGTAGACCACGACGACCGAGCCGTTGAAACCGGAGAGGAAGGGACGGGCCAGCCGTGGATCGGCTCCGGTGAGGAAGGAGGTGTCGCTGGCGCTTCCGCCGGGGTTCACCTCAGCGTCGGACGCGTCCCCGTCCTGGATCGCCTGAACCAGGGTGGGCGCGAGTTCGGCGACCATCGCCGATCGCTGCCCGGGGTCCGACCAGTCCACGGTGAGCCGTCCGTCCTGGACGGAGAGGTGCTTCTCGTCCGCGGCCTGGTGCAGGGCCTGGTCCAGCGCGTCCGGAAGCAGCTCGGCCACCTTGTCGTCGATGGTCTGCTCGATGGTGGACAGGCCGGTCACCCCGTCCTGGATCTTCGAGCTGCCGTCGGCGATCGTGCCGAGCCCGGCCGGGATCGCGGCGCCCTTGGTGGCAGCCAGGTGCGCACCGTCCGCCAGTTTCCCGGTGCCGCCGGCCAGCTCGTCCAGTCCGCTGGCCAGGCGGCCGGCGCCGGTGCTCAGGCCGTCGGCACCCGCAGCCAGGCCGGCGATGCCGTCCGCCAGGCCGGGCCTGTCCCCGGCGCCGTTGAGGTAGCCGTTGGCGGTCGCGACGCTGGTGCCCAGGTTCCCGATCGCCTCCTGCAGCTGGGCGGTGTCGCCGGGCTCGGCGTCGCAGGCTCCCTGGTCACCGTCGGCGCAGGCGTCCTGATCCCTGGTCAGTGCGGTGAGGGCATCGCGGACCTCGGCGTAATCCGTCGCGGCCTGCCGGGAGAGCTTCGCGGCGGCGCCGGCGGCCGCACTGGCCTGGCTGAGCCCGTCGGAGAGCCGGGACGTCCCGGTGGCCAGTTGGTGCGCGCCGGCGGCCACCTTGGTGGTCCCGCTGGCCAGGGCGCTGGCGCCGTCCCCCAGTTCGCCGACCCCGGCCACGAAGCTGGACGTGCCATCGGTGAGCTGGTCGAGGCCGGTGCCGATCCCGTCCAGGCCCTTGGCCAGCGCGGCGGCGCCGTCGGCGGCCTTGGCGCGGGCGGCGTCCGAGACCTTCTGCCGCACCGCCGCCTCGACCTGTTGCTCGAGCTGCTCGGTGGCGTCGTCGAGCCGCTCCTGCACCTGGTCCTTGATCCGGTCGACGATCGGCGTCCACATCTGGCTCATGATCGCGGCATTCGCCGGATCGTTGGCCACCGCCGGATCGAGGGCCGCGGTGAGCGCCTCCTCGGTGATGGTCTCGTCGGACAGGGCGCCGGTGATATTGGTCGGCAGGACGGTGAACATGACGCTCAGCAGCACGGCGGTGCCCAGCGTGCCACCGATCTGACGGAAGAACGTTGCCGAACTGGAGGCGACCCCCATGTCCTTGGCCGGGACGGACGCCTGCGCGGAGAGCGTGAGCGGCTGCATCAACTGGCCCAGGCCGAGGCCGACCACGAACATCACGGCCTCCAGGTAGGCCAGTGGCCAGTCGAGGCTCACCATCGAGAGCAGGACGAAGCCCGCCAGGGTGGTGGCGGTACCGGTGACCAGGAACCTGCCGTAACGGCCGGTGCGCGCGATCAGCTGGCCGCTGCCGACCGAGGCGATCATCAGCCCGAGCACCATCGGCAGCGTGGCCAGGCCGGACTGGGTGGGGGTCAGCCCCTCGACGATCTGCAGGTAGAGCGGAATGGTCATCATGGCGCCGAACATGCCGAAGCCCATCAGCACGCTGAGCACGATCGTCACCGAGAACTTGGAGTTGAACAGCCGCAGCGGAATGATCGCCGCGTCCCCCATCCGCCGCTCCACCAGGATGAAGCCGGCGGTGCCGAGCGCTCCGGTGGCGTAGCAGGCGATCGCGGCGGCCGACGTCCAGCCCCAGTCCCGTCCCTGTTCGGCGACCAGCAGCAACGGAACCAGGGCAACGACCACCAGCGCCGCGCCCCACCAGTCGATCCGGGTATGGCCGTGGGGGAGGTGCGGCAGGTGCAGGAAGACGATGACGACGGTCAGCGCGATCAGGCCGAGCGGGACGTTCATCAGGAACACCCACCGCCAGCCGGTGATGCCGAGGATGGTGTCCGCGCCGGCGAACATGCCGCCGATCAGCGGGCCGATCACCGAGGCGATCCCGAAGGTGGCCATGAAGTAGGCCTGGTACTTGGCGCGTTCCCGCGGCGCGAGCATGTCGCCCATGATCGCCAGCGGCAGCGCCATCAGCGCGCCCGCGCCGAGGCCCTGGAAGGCCCGGAAACCGGCCAGCATCGGCATCGAGGTCGAGAAGGCCGACAGGAACGAGCCCGCGATGAAGATGCCGATGCCGATGATGAACAGCGGCCGCCGTCCGAAGATGTCGGAGAGCTTGCCGTACAGCGGCGTGGTGATGGTGGAGGTGATCAGGTAGGCGGTGGTGACCCAGGCCTGCTGGTCCAGCCCGTGCAGATCGTCGCCGATCGTCTTGATCGCGGTGGCGAACACGGTCTGCCCGAGCGAGGAGAGGAACATGCCCGCCATCAGGCCGTAGATCACGAACCGGATCTCCCGATGGCTCATCAGCGGGCTGGGGGACGGGGTGGCGTCAGTCGTCTGACGCTCTGCGACAGCGGTTGCCATCAGGAAAGACCTCCACAACGAACACACGCGGCTGTCTGCAGCCGCGCATATTTACATTACTGCAAGTTTGCAGTACCGCAGAAATTGCCGGATGGGTCTCAATTGCGTAGTCCACCCATGGTGGCTCGGCGGCGCGGGACGCTGTGGAGCGTCCGCGGGGCGCGCCCCCCGCGGGGTTGCGTGGTGTCGCTCAGGCGTGTTTGGCGCGGCTGCGTGCCTTGGCGCGCTCGTTGGCGTCCAGGACCGTCTTGCGGATCCGGACGTCCTTCGGCGTGACCTCCAGGCACTCGTCGCCGCGGCAGAACTCCAGCGACTGCTCCAGACTCATCAACCGGGGCGGGATCAATCGCTCCAGTTCGTCTCCGGTGGAGGAGCGGACGTTGGTGAGCTTCTTCTCCTTGGTCGGATTCACGTCCATGTCCTCCTGGCGGGGGTTCTCACCGACGATCATGCCTTCGTAGACCTCGTCGCCGGGTGCCACGAACAGCGTCCCGCGCTCCTGCAGGTTGAACAGGGCGTAACCGGTGACCGTCCCCAGCCGATCGGCGACCAGCGAGCCGGTGAGCCGGGTCTTGATCTCGCCCGACCAGGGCTCGTAGCCCTCGAAGACGTGGTGCATGATGCCGGTGCCGCGAGTCTCGGTGAGGAACTCGGTGCGGAAGCCGATCAGCCCGCGGGCCGGGATGATGTACTCCACCCGGACCCAGCCGGTGCCGTGGTTGACCATGTCGACCATCCGGGCCCGTCGGGTGCCCATCAGCTGGCTGATCGTCCCGACGTGCTCCTCCGGGACATCGACGGTCAGCCGCTCGACCGGTTCCTGCAGCGTGCCGTCGATCGTCCGGGTGAGTACCTCGGGCTTGCCCACGGTCAGCTCGAACCCTTCGCGGCGCATCATCTCCACCAGCACGGCCAGCTGCAGCTCACCGCGTCCCTGAACCTCCCAGGTGTCGGGACGATCGGTGGGCAGCACCTTGATCGAGACGTTGCCGACCAGTTCGGTGTCGAGCCGGTTCTTCACCAGGCGGGCGGTCAGCAGCTTGCCCACCCGGCCGGCCAGCGGCGAGGTGTTGATGCCGATGGTCATCGAGATGGACGGCTCGTCGACGTGGATCAGCGGCAGCGGACGGGGATCGGCCGGGTCCGCCAGGGTCTCCCCGATGGTGATCTCGGGGATGCCGGCGATCGCCACGATGTCGCCCGGACCGGCGGAGTCGGCCGGGACGCGCTCCAGTGCCTTGGTGATCAGCAGCTCGGAGAGCTTCACGTTGCTGACCGAGCCGTCGCGACGGCACCAGGCCACGGTCTGGCCGCGCTTCAGCGTGCCCTCCACCACGCGGCACAGCGCCAGCCGGCCCAGGTAAGGAGAGGCGTCCAGGTTGGTGACCAGCGCCTGCAGCGGGGCGTCCTCGGTGTAGGTGGGGGCCGGGATGGTCTCCATCAGCAACTCGAACAGCGGCTCGAGGTTGTCCGAATCCGGCAGCGTGCCGTCGGCCGGCTGCGCCATCGAGGCCCGTCCGGCCTTCGCCGCGCAGTAGATGATCGGGAAGTCCAGGTGGTGGGCCTCGTCGTCCTCCAGCAGGTCGAGGAAGAGGGCGTAGACCTCGTCGGTCACCTCGGCGATCCGGGCGTCCGGGCGGTCGACCTTGTTGATCACCACGATGATCGGCAGGTTCTTGGCCAGCGCCTTGCGCAGCACGAACCGGGTCTGCGGCAGCGGTCCCTCGGAGGCATCCACCAGCAGCAGCACGCCGTCCACCATCTCCAGGCCGCGCTCCACCTCGCCGCCGAAGTCGGCGTGGCCAGGGGTGTCGATGATGTTGATGGTGACCGTGGAGCCGTCGGCCAGGGTGTGGTCCACCGCGGTGTTCTTGGCGAGGATCGTGATGCCCTTCTCACGCTCCAGATCCATCGAGTCCATGACGCGGGTGTTCACGTCCTGGTTCTCGCGGAAGGCGCCGGACTGCCACAGCATGGCGTCCACCAGGGTGGTCTTGCCGTGGTCGACGTGGGCGATGATCGCGACGTTGCGCAGGTCTGCGCGAATGGGCATGCGGGCTCCGGATCTGTAGAAAGCTGTCCGATTTTACAGTCCCGGCGGATACGTCCCCGACGCCGCCCACCGCGAACCCGCCGCCTCGGGAACAGAACTGCCGGCGGATGCGGGGTCCAGGTGGCGTCCGGGCCGGGGTGAATCCGGAGGTGGATCCGTTCGGCCCGGCACCAGGATCGGGCCCTGCTTTCTCGCTGAGCGGGATGCTAGCGTTCATGCTGGCCGAGCGGACGGGGGTGGGAATGGGCGGCGTCGCCGAGTTCGTCGGGTCGGTCGGTCGCGCTCTGTTGGGGGTCTGGACGCTGGACGCGGAGAACACCCGCTGGCTGGCCGATGATGCCAACGCGAGTTGGGTGGCGATCACCATCGCGATCCTGGCCGGTGCCTCCACCCTGCTGGGCAACAGCGTGGTGCTGTTCCTGAACCGGGTGCGTGGAGTGCGGTTCGCCATCAGCCTGCTGTTCAACGGCCTCGGATTCGTCGTGTTGTACGCGGTGCAGGCGCTGATCATCGCCCTGGTCGGCTATCTGGTCACGGGTGAGCGGCTCGATGTCGGCATGGCCATCTGGGCGGTGCTGCTGGCCACCGCTCCGCTGGTCTTCGGTTTCTTCGAGCTGATCCCCTACCTCGGCCCCGGCATCGCACGGCTCCTCCAGGCGTGGGGCCTGATCGCGCTGTGGGTCATCGTCGAGGTGCTGTACGGGGTCAACCACTGGACTGCGTTGCTCATCGTCGGCGTCGGCTGGGGCGCTATGCAGGTGGTCTCGTGGCTGCTCGCCCGGCCGATGGCGGCGCTGGGAAGGGTGGTGTGGCGGCTCACCACCGGTCTGCCGACGATGGTCACCGCCCAGGATCTGCTGTCGGGACACATGTTCACCCCGGTCGAGCTCGACCTCGGGCTGGCCGAGCGTGGAGAACAGGCGTCATGATCGGCTACCTGTTGCTGGCCATCGTGGTGGTCATCTTTCTGGCTCTGGTCTTCGGGCCGCTGGAGTCGCTGGGCTGGTGGAGCGACAAGGGTGCGGCGGAGTTGCCGGCGGCGGCCCGTGAACTGCTCGCCCAACGTGCCGGTGAGGAGCAGCCCTCCTACGAGCACTACGTGGTGTACCTGTCGGGCATCGGTGCGATCGATCCGACCAGCGTGCCGCCGGAGGAGCTGCCGCTTCCGCAGGAGTTGCGCCGGCGGTTGCCGACCTTCTGCATCGCCGAGGATGTCTTTCCCTACTCGGTGAGCAACCGCGGCCTGACCGCGCAACGGGCTCTGGCCGGTCTGTGGCGCCAGGTGGAGAAGTTGCGCCTGAAGAACCCTGAGAGTCTGCTCGGCATGCTGGTCAACGCCCGTAACGCGATCCAGCTGTTCGTCTGCGCCGACCGCCGGTACGGACCCACCTACAACATCGGCACCGCTCGCGAGATCGTTCGCTCGCTGCAGCGGCACGGCTATCGCTTCGGCAGCGGCGTGCCGGTGACGCTGATCGGCTGGAGCGGCGGTGCGCAGATCGCGCTGGGCGCCTGCACCTACCTGGGTATGGCCGGACTGCCGCTGACCGTGATCTCGCTCGGCGGCATGTTCAGCGACGACCCCGGCATGGACCGGATCCAGCACCTCACCCATCTGCGGGGCAGCAAGGATCCGCTGGAGCGGCTGGGCTGGCTCCTCTTCGCCGGCCGCTGGGCCGGCGCGGTCGGCTCGCCCTGGTCGCGCGCCAAGGCCGAAGGGCGGGTGGACGTGGTCACGCTCGGACCGATGCAGCACAACGCCAAGGCGCACTACTTCGATCCCAACACCTTTGCGCCGGACGGACGCAGCTACCTCGAGGTGAGCATCGACGCCATTCACGCCGTCCTGACCGGCCAACCGGTCAAGGTGATCGACGAGTCAACCCCGTCCGCCGACTGACTGCCACACCAGGCCCGGTGCACCGTCGACGGGCCGTGGTGCCGTTGTCCGTCGCGGCCCCAGGGTTCACTCCGGGACGCCCGGCCTGGGGCGGCTACGCCGCACCCCCTAGGCTTGCCCATGTGACGCAGTGGTTCACCGAGACCTTCCGGGCGGAGTTCGACAAGCAGGCCGAGCAGCTCGGACGGATCAACCTGGCCATCTTCGGCAAGACCGGGGTGGGCAAGTCGACCCTGGTGAACGCCATCTTCGGCGAGTCGGTCGCGGCGACCGGGATCGGCGCCCCGGTGACCATGGGCTCGCATGTCTATCTCGACAAGCGCGGCAGCCTGGGGGTGATCGACACCCGCGGCCTGGAGATCGGCAAGGACGACGCAGAGATTCTGAAAGAGGTCACCAAGGCGGTCAAGGAGAGCCGTGGCAAGCCGATCTCCGAGCGGGTGCACGTCGCCTGGTACTGCGTGCGCGGCATGGATCGCCGTTTCGAGGACGTGGAGGAGCGATTCATCCGCACCCTGGCCGACCTGGACGTACCGGTGCTCGTGGTGCTCACCCAGGTACCGATGCGCGAGGGGGCGTATCACCCGGACGCGGTCGAACTGGCCCGGCAGATCCAGGCGAAGGACCTTCCTATCGTGGGCGGCCGGCCGTTCATGACCTATGCGATGAGGGACCAGTTCACCGGTCAGCCGCCCCACGGCTTGATGGACGTTCTCCAGGCAACCTTTCGCGTCGCGCCCGAAGCCGTCCAGGCAGCGTTGGCGGCGGCCCAGGCCATCGACCTGGGGCTCAAGGCTTCGCAATCGCACAAGTTCATAGCCGCTGCCACGGCGGCCGCCGCCGCCAGCGCAGCGGTGCCGATCCCGTTCAGTTCGGCGGCGATCCTGGTGCCGATCCAGCTGGGCATGATGGCCCGGCTGGCCCAATTGCACGGCATGCCGTTCGAGCGGGCGGCCGTGCTGGCGATCGCGTCCACCTCGATCGCCACCTCCGCCGGACGGGCGGCCGCGGCCGGCCTGCTGAAGTTCATCCCCGGCGCCGGGACCGTCGCCGGCGGCGTCATCAACGCCTCGGTGGCCTCCGGATTCACTCTCGCGATGGGGGAGGCCTGGCTGGTGGTCTGTCAGAAGGCCGCCACCAGGTCGCTGCCGATGGTGGGTGACGCGCTCGACACCACCGCGGTCAAGGAACTTTTCGAGCGCGAGCTGGCCAAGCGCCTGCCGAGCATCCGCCGGCGCACCTGACCCTGGCCCGCTTCCGCCGACCGGTGCGCCCCGACCGCCTCCCTTCGCGTCGAGCGCCACTCCCCAGGCACAAGCGCTCGACGCCAACCGAAGCGCTCGGTGACGCGGGCGCCCGATCGGGGGGAGCGGGTGAAGCCGCTAGCCAGGTCGGCGTGGCGAGGCAACGGAGAATGGTCGGACCTTTTTGAGCGGGAGATCGGCCACCTGTCTCAAGGCTTGGAATAGTTCGTCTCAATAGCCTCTGAAATCGGCCATATACGACATCTCGTAGTAAAGGACCTGAGAGGATGTCGTTCATGAGTCAGCGAACCATTGGCGTGACCGAGCTCGTCCTCCGAGACGCCCACCAGAGTTTGATGGCCACCCGAATGGCGCTTGAAGACATGGTCGAGGCCTGTGCCGATATCGACCAGGCCGGCTTCTGGAGCGTCGAGTGCTGGGGTGGAGCCACCTACGATTCCTGCATCCGGTTCCTCAATGAGGATCCCTGGGTGCGGCTGCGGACCTTCCGCGAACTGATGCCCAACTCCCGCCTGCAGATGCTGCTGCGCGGCCAGAACCTGCTCGGCTACCGTCACTACCAGGACGAGGTCGTCGACCGGTTCGTCCAGAAGTCCGCCGAGAACGGCATGGACGTCTTCCGCGTCTTCGACGCGCTGAACGACCCGCGCAACATGGCGCAGGCGATGGCCGCGGTCAAGAAGACCGGCAAGCACGCCCAGGGCACGATCTGCTACACCATCTCGCCGCTGCACACCGTCGAGGGCTACGTGCACCTCGCCGGCCAGCTGCTCGACATGGGCGCGGAGTCGATCGCGCTGAAGGACATGGCCGCTCTGCTGCAGCCGCAGCCGGCCTACGACATCATCCGCGGCATCAAGGACACCTACGGCGAGGACGTCCAGATCAACGTCCACTGCCACTCCACCACCGGGGTCACCCTGGTCACCCTGATGAAGGCGATCGAGGCCGGCGCGGACGTCGTCGACACCGCGATCAGCTCGATGTCCCTCGGCCCGGGCCACAACCCGACCGAGTCGCTGGTGGCGATGCTGGAAGGCACCGAGTACACCACCGACCTGAAGATGGACAAGCTGATCGCGATCCGCGACCACTTCGCAGGAGTCCGCCCGAAGTACAAGGCCTTCGAGTCGGCCACCCTGGTGGACACCGACATCTTCTCCAGCCAGATCCCCGGCGGCATGCTCTCCAACATGGAGAGCCAGCTGAAGGCGCAGGGCGCCGGCGACCGGATCAAGGAAGTGATGGAGGAGGTGCCGCTGGTGAAGGCCGACTCCGGTCACCCGCCGCTGGTCACCCCGTCCTCCCAGATCGTCGGCACCCAGGCCGTCTTCAACGTCCTGATGGGCAAGTACAAGGTGATGACCGGCGAGTTCGCCGACCTGATGCTCGGCTACTACGGCGAGTGCATCGGCGAGCGGAACCCCGAGGTGGTCGAGATCGCCCGGGCGCAGGCCAAGAAGGAGCCGATCACGGTGCGTCCGGCCGACCTGTTGCCACCGGAGTGGGACACCCTGGTCGCCGAGGCGTCGAAGCTGGAGGGCTTCGACGGCAGCGACGAGGACGTGCTCACCCACGCCCTGTTCCCGGGCGTCGCCCCCGGCTTCCTCGCCGCCCGCAGTGAGGGCCCGAAGAACGTCGGCAAGACGGAGGAGGAACTCAAGGCCGAGGCCGAGGCGGCCAGCGGCGCCGCCAACGCGGTGCGCGGCCCGATCAAGTACAAGGTCTCCCTGGGCGGGCGCGATCACAGCGTCACCGTCGAGATGGCGTGAGGAAGAAGGACATGGCCACCAAACCACTTTCCATGAAGAAGCGGGTCGAGGCGCTCGCCGAAGCCCGCGCCAAGGCCGTCCAGGGCGGCGGTGAGGCGCGGCTGGAGAAGCAGCGTGCCGCCGGCAAGCTGACCGCCCGCGACCGGATCGACGCGCTGGTCGACGAGCAGTCGTTCCAGGAGGTCGGGCTGTTCCGCAAGAACCGCACCGTCACCTTCGGAATGGACACCGCCGACATGCCCGCCGATGGCGTGGTCACCGGCACCGGGACAGTCCTGGGCCGTCCGGTTCACCTGGCCAGCCAGGACTTCACCGTCATGGGCGGCTCGGCCGGCGAGATCCACTCGATCAAGGTCGTGCAGATGATGCAGGGCGCGCTGGAGAACGGCACCCCCTTCGTCTTCATCAACGACTCGGGCGGCGCCCGCGTCCAGGAGGGCATCGACTCGCTGTCCGGCTACGGCCAGGTGTTCTACGCCAACGTGCTGCTCTCGGGCGTGGTGCCGCAGATCTCGATCATCGCCGGCCCCTGCGCCGGTGGCGCGGCCTACTCCCCGGCGCTGACCGACTTCGTGATCCAGACCCGCAAGGCCCACATGTTCATCACGGGGCCGAGCGTGATCAAGCAGGTCACCGGCGAAGAGGTCACCCAGGACGCCCTGGGCGGCGCGGATGCGCACATGGCCGTCTCCGGCGTCAACCACTTCGTGGCCGACGACGACGAGCAGGCCATCCTGATCGCCAAGAAGCTGCTCAGCTTCCTGCCCCAGAACAACACCGAGGACGCGCCGATCATCGAGGGCGAGTACGACGTCGAGTTCGACGACAAGCTGGGCGACATCGTCCCGGTGGACGGCAAGCAGGGCTACGACATCCGCGAGGTGATCGCCCGGATCGTCGACTTCGCCGACTTCCTCGAGGTGCAGGCGGGCTACGCCCAGAACATCGTGGTGGGCTTCGGGCGGATCAACGGCCGCAGCGTCGGGATCGTCGCCAATCAGCCCAACGCGCTGGCCGGGGTGCTCGACATCAACGCCTCGGACAAGGGCAGCAAGTTCGTCCGGTTCTGCAACGCGTTCAACATCCCGATCGTCACCCTGGTGGACGTCCCCGGCTACCTGCCGGGTGTCGCCCAGGAGCACGGTGGCATCATCCGCCACGGCGCGAAGATGCTGTACGCCTACTCGGCGGCCTCCGTCCCGAAGATCACGGTGGTGCTGCGCAAGGCCTACGGCGGCGCGTACATCGCGATGGCCTGCAAGGACCTGGGCGCCGACAAGGTGTTCGCCTGGCCGACCGCCGAGATCGCGGTGATGGGCGCCGAGGGCGCGGCTGAGATCGTCTTCCGCAAGGAGATCGCGGCCGCTGAGGATCCGGTCGCCAAGCGGGCCGAGCTGGTGGAGGAGTACCGCAGCACCTTCTCGACGCCGTTCATGGCCGCCTCCCGCGGGCTGGTGGACGACATCATCGACCCCGGTGAGACCCGTGGGAAGATCGCGGCGGCGCTGGAACTGCTGCAGTCCAAGCGTCTGCTGCGGCCGGCCAAGAAGCACGGCCTCGGCCCGGTGTAAGGGAGCCTCACATGTCGCAGGACGCCGAACTGCTCGATCTCGTCAAGGCGCTCACCGAGCGCATTGACGGGCTGGAGTTGAAGATCAAGACGTTGGAGCTGAAGACCGCCGACGTCCCGGAGGAGACCATGGTGGCGATCGCCGCCGCCGTGGCTGCCTATCTCGGGCACCGGGCCAAGCGCCGGCAGCGTCACCTCTCCACCGGACGGAACTGGACGTCGGCCACCCGGCGCTCCCAGCTCGCGCACCACCCGATCTACACCCGCTGAACGGCGCGGAAGGAAAGCCATGAAACTGAAAGTGACTGTCAACGGGATCCCCTACAGCATCGATGTCGACGTCGAGGAGGAGGAGCAGGTCGGAATCGGCCAGATCGTGATCGGGGGCGGCGCGGGCGCCATCACCCTTCCGACCACCGCCTCCGTCCAGGGCGCCTCGGCGAACGCCGTGGTGGCGCCGCTGGCCGGCTCGGTGTTCAAGATCCTGGTCGAGGTTGGCGACGAGATCGAGGCCGGCCAGGTGCTGCTGGTGCTGGAGGCCATGAAGATGGAGACCGAGATCACCGCTCCCAAGGCGGGCAAGGTCGGCGCCATCCTCGTCGAGAAGGGCACCGCCGTCCAGGGCGGCCAGCCGCTGATCGAGCTCGAAGAGGCCTGATTCACCCGCTGTGGCCCGTCCTGAGGGGCGGGCCACAGTCATGTCCGCGGCGTCGGGACGCCGGTGTTCCTCCCTGCCCCGCGTCCCGCCGGCGGGGAATGACGGGCCCGGGCTACGAGACCCGGTACACCTTGTGCTGGGCGGCCTGGGCGCGGGGACGGATGGTCAGCCGGTCGATGTTGACGTGGGACGGACGCGTCGCCATCCAGGCGATCGCGTCGGCGATGTCCTCGGCCACCAAGGGCTCGGGGACGCCGGCGTAGACCGCGTCCGCCTTGGCCCGGTCGCCGTCGAACCTGACCAGTGAGAACTCCTCGGTGCGGACCATGCCGGGGGCGATCTCGGTGATCCGGACGGGCTGGTCGTACAGTTCCAGCCGCAGCGCGCCGACCAGCGACCGTTCGCCGGACTTGGCGGCGTTGTACCCGGCGCCGCCCTCATAGGCGCCGTCGGCCGCGGTCGAGGTGACGAAGACGATCACGCCATGGTCGGCGATCAACGCCGGCAGGAGCGCCTGGGTGACCCGGGCGGTGCCCAGCACGTTGACGTCGAACATGGTCTGCCAGGCACCCAGATCGGCCGTGGCGACGGGCTCCAGCCGCAGCGCGCCGCCGGCATTGTTGACCAGCACGGCGAGTCGATCGCCGACCGCTCGGGCGAGCAGCTCCACGTCCTGCGGCGAGGTGACGTCGCAGGCGATCGCACGGCCGTCGATCTCCGCCGCCAGCGCCTCGATCCGGTCGGTGCGGCGGGCGGCGCAGATCACCTCGAAGCCCTCTGCGGCCAGCCGGCGGGCGGTGGCGGCACCGATACCACCGGATGCTCCGGTGACGACAGCGAGACGACGTTGCTCCATGCCTTCCGATTCTGCCAGTAGAACCCGGTGGGCGTCTGCCGGTTCCGATAGCCGCCCCCGTCCCGCGCCGCTAGGCTCTGGTCATGACTTCGACGCTGATCCTGCTTCGCCATGGCGAGAGCGAATGGAACTCCAAGAACCTGTTCACCGGCTGGGTGGACGTGGACCTGAACGAGAAGGGAATCGGCGAGGCCAAGCGCGGCGCTGACCTGCTCAAGTCCGAGAATCTGCTGCCCGACGTGGTGCACACCTCGGTGCTGCGTCGCGCCATCCACACCGCCAACCTGGCGCTGGACGGCTGCGACCGGCACTGGATCCCGGTGCGGCGTTCCTGGCGGCTGAACGAGCGTCACTACGGTGATCTGCAGGGCAAGGACAAGGCACAGACCCTGGCCCAGTACGGCGAGGAGCAGTTCATGCTGTGGCGCCGCTCCTACGACACCCCTCCGCCCCCGCTGGCCCCGGACAACACCTTCACCCAGGTCGATGATCCGCGGTACGCGTTCCTCCCGACAGAGGCCCGTCCGCTCACCGAGTGTCTCAAGGACGTCGTGGTCCGGATGCTGCCCTACTGGTACGACTCCATCGTCCCGGACCTGCGCGATGGCAAGGTGACGCTGGTCGCCGCCCACGGCAACTCGCTGCGGGCGCTGGTCAAGCACCTGGACGACATCAGCGACGCCGAGATCGCCGGGCTGAACATTCCCACCGGCATCCCGCTGCTCTACGAGCTGGACGACGACCTGAAGCCGCTCACCCGCGGTGGACGCTACCTCGACCCGGAGGCTGCCGCGGCCGCCATCGAGGCCGTCAAGAACCAGGGCAAGAAGTAGCTCCACCTGCAAGAGGCCGGCTCGATGAGCCGGCCTCTTCAGCGTTCCGGGGTGGCTTCGTCCCGCTTCTCTCGCCGAGGGCCAGCCTTCGTGGCCGAGAGCCAGCGTTCTGGGCTGGTCCTCAGTGCCTAAGGGTGGCCCTCGATGGTGGGAGACGAGGGTGGTGAGTGGGGGACGGTTCCTCGTCCCAGCTCGTCAGACCGACGGCTCAGGCGACGGGCCAGTTCTCGCCCTCCGGGAGCAGGCCGGTGACCACGTAGATGACCCGCGAGGCCATCAGGACGGCGTGGTCGGCGATCCGCTCGTAGTAGCGGCCGAGCAGTGCGACGTCCACCGCCGCTTCGACGGTGTAGGGCCAGTCCTTGCTGAGCAGGACTCGGAACTGGCTCTTGCGCAGCTCGTCCATCTCCTCGTCGGACTCGGCCAGCTTGCCTGCGTCATGGGCGTTGCGCTCGCTCAGGGACCGGGCGGCGGTCGCGACCATCTCATCGGCCACTCGCGCCATCAGTGTGAAGTTCGGCACCAGCCCGTCGGGGACGGCGTGGTCGGGGTACCGCAGCCGGGCGATCTTGGCGATGTGTGCCGACAAATCGCCCATCCGGGCCAGATCGGCGACCATCCGCATCGCCGCCACCACGGTGCGCAGTTCGCCGGCCACCGGCGCCTGGCGGGCCAGCAGCGAGAAGCAGCGGACCTCCAGGTCGTCGTGCAGCGCATCGATCCGGGCGTCGGCGGAGATGACGTCCTCCGCTTTGATCAGGTCGGCGTCCAGCAGCGCTGACGTAGCCTCTCGCAACGCGGTCTGGACCAGGCCGGTCATCTCGACGAGGTCGCTGACGACGGCGTCGAGTGCTTCGTGATAACTGTCGCGCATCGGCGGAGGTTCCTTCTGCAGTGGGCGAACGGACGTTACCCACCACCCTAGGGAGCCGGCGGGCTGCTGCGGGGCGACCGGGCCAACAACAGGTGAACGGCGGGTGAATCTTGGTCGCCACCATGCCGTGCGAGCCTCCTGGAGAGCAAGACGGCCGCTGGCGCGGCTCTAGACTCGCAGCCATGACGCCAATCGCCTGGGCACTGCTCGGTGTCGTCGGGGGATTCGCCATCGGCACCATCGTGATGTGGTGGACGCTGCGTCCGCGAGCCGCCGCCGCGGCTTCCGCCCACCTCGCCCAGGCCCGCCTCCAGTCCGTCATCGACAGCCTGCGAGCGGTGGTGGTCATCGTCAGCCCGGACGGGACGGTCGCCGCCAGCAGCCGGCTGGCCCGGACCAGCGGTCTGGTCCGCAGCACCCAGCTCCAGTCGGACGAGGTCACCCGCCTGGCCGCGGAGATCTCCGGCACCACCCGGACGGCCGCCCTGGAAGTCGCGCTGCCGCGCACCCAGCGGAGCCCGGCGATCACCCTGGATCTCGAACTGACCTCGCTGCCCGACCACAGCGTGCTGGTAGCCGGGGAGGACCGATCGGCTTACGAACGGTTCACCGAGACCCGTCGGGACTTCGTCGCCAACATCACTCATGAACTCAAGACGCCCATCGGCGCGATCCTGTTGCTCGCCGAGGCGATCGAGACGGCGGCCGACGACGCCGAGGCCGTCAGCGAGTTCTCGCGCCGGATGTCCACCGAGGCGGAGCGCCTGAACGTCCTGGTCTCCGACATCCTCGCGCTCTCCCGGCTGCAGGCCGAGGAGCCGCTGTTGCTGGCCGACCGGGTGTCGATCGACGAGGTGATCGAAGCCTCCCTGCAGCGCTCCCGCGCGCAGGCCGCCGCCCGGCGGGTGACCGTCACCGTCGGCGGGGAGCAGGGGTTGTGGGTTCTGGGCGATGCCCGGCAGCTCGAGACCGCGGTGAGCAACCTCATCCAGAACGCGATCACCTACTCCGAACCCGAGGCCCGCGTCACCGTGACCGCGCGAGCCGACGGCGAGGCGAACGAGATCAAGGTCACCGACAACGGCATCGGCATCGGGCAGGCCGATCTGGCGCGCATCTTCGAGCGGTTCTACCGGGTGGACGCCGGCCGCTCGCGGGCCAGCGGAGGGACCGGCCTGGGGCTCTCCATCGTCAAGCACGTCGCGTCCGCCCACGGTGGCGACGTCACTGCCTGGAGCCGGCTGGGCCAGGGCTCCACCTTCACCTTGCGACTTCCGTCGGAAAGGGGACTTCCGTGACCCGGATCCTGATCATCGAGGACGAGGCCAGCTACCGCGAGACCCTCGGGTTCATGTTGCGCCGCGAGGGCTTCGAGGTGGCCGAGGCGGCCGACGGAGCCGCCGGGCTGGCCAGCTACGCCCGCTCCGGCGCCGACATCGTGCTGCTGGACCTGATGATGCCCGGCATCCCCGGAACCGAGGTCTGCCGGCAGCTCCGGGCGACCAGCAACGTCGGAATCATCATGGTCACCGCGCGCGATTCCGAGGTCGACACCGTCGTCGGGCTGGAGCTGGGTGCCGACGACTACATCACCAAGCCGTTCAGCCACCGTGAACTGGTGGCCCGGATCCGCGCCGTGCTGCGCCGCGGCGCCGACCTCGACCTGGCGCCGGACGTTATCGAGGCCGGTGGGGTTCGGATGGACGTGGAGCGCCACGAGCTGGTCGTGCGGGGGGCGCCGGTGAAGCTGGCGCTGAAGGAGTTCGAGCTGCTCGAACTGCTGTTGCGCAATGTCGGCAGGGTGCTCACCCGTGGTCAGCTGATCGATCGCGTCTGGGGACCCGACTACGTCGGTGACACCAAGACCCTGGACGTGCACATCAAGCGGCTGCGCGGCAAGATCGAGGAGAATCCCGCCGATCCGAAGCTGTTGCTCACCGTCCGCGGTCTCGGCTACCGGTTCGAGGGATAGCCTCGTCCGGACCCCCGGACCGGTGGTCCAGCCCCGACCTCCGAAGGATGGAATGCCGGATTCCGGCGCAGGCGGTTGGGAAGGTCCGGTGCCCGAACGCCAGTAGGGTGGTGGCCTGTGACCGACCTCACCGTCTTCTCCGGGCACGCACACCGCGACTTCGCGGTGCGGATGTGCGAGATCCTGGGCGTGGAACTCGCGCCGTCGCGACTCTCCCGGTTCTCCAACGACTGCCTTCAGGTGCAGCTGCGGGCGAACTGCCGCCGCCGCCACGTCTATATCGTCCAGCCGCTGGTGCCGCCGGTGCAGGAGCACCTGATGGAGATGCTGATGATGGTGGACGCGGCCCGCGGCGCCTCCGCGGACGAGGTCACCGTCGTCATCCCGCACTACGCCTACGCGCGCTCGGACAAGAAGGACGCCCCCCGGATCTCGATCGGCGGGCGGCTGGTCGCCGACATGATCCACACCGCCGGGGCCAGCCGCGTACTCACCATGGCACTGCACTCCCAGCAGGTGCACGGCTTCTTCTCGACACCGGTCGACCAGCTCACCGCGCTGCCGGTGCTGGCCACCCACTTCCGCGGCCGTGACCTCTCCAACACCGTCGTGGTCTCACCCGACTTCGGCAACGCCAAGGACGCCGGCCGGTTCGCCCGGCTGCTCGGCGTCGGGGTGGCCGCGGGTTCCAAGCAACGGCTCGGCGACGATCAGGTGGTGATCGACACCGTCGTGGGCAACGTGGCCGGCAAGGACGTGATCGTCTTGGACGACGAGATCGCCACCGCGGGCTCGATCATCGAGCTGGTGGACACCGTGAAGAAGTACGGCGTGGGCTCGATCTCCGTCGCCTGCACGCACGGGTTGTTCACCGGGCCGGCGGTGGAGCGCCTCAACGCCCGCGACGACATCGACGAGATCGTCACCACCGACACGGTTCCCGCCCCGGATGGACTGGATCGGCTCAAGGTCTGCTCGGTGGCGCCACTGTTCGCCGAGGCCGTCCAGCGGATCGACAGCGGGGAATCGATCAGCAGCCTGCTCTCCTCCGAGCGCACCTACGGCTGACCGGGAACGGCCCGGATCCGGCCAGCCACCTGCAGTCCGCCGGTCCCGGAGGCAGAGAAAACTCCCATAGTCAACCCCTAACCGGGGTTTGGCTAGCGCAAACACCATTCGGGACGGAAACCCCGGCGTGCTATGATGGGTAGCCTGCGAAAGGGGTCATAGTAGCAATGACGTTCACGATCGGTGAAACGGTGGTCTACCCCAATCATGGCGCGGCGGTCATCGAAGCAATGGAGACCCGCACCATCAAAGGCGAGGACAAGCTCTATCTGGTACTGCGCATCGTAGGCCAGAACGACCTGGTGGTGCGTGTGCCGGCCTGCAACCTTGATCTTGTGGGTGTACGGGACGTGGTCGATGCAGATGGTCTGGAGCGGGTGTTCGGAGTGCTCCGCGCCCCGCATGCCGAAGAGCCGACCAACTGGTCTCGCCGCTACAAGGCCAATCTTGAGAAGCTCCATTCCGGCAATGTCATGAAGGTTGCCGAAGTGGTGCGGGACCTGTGGCGTCGCGAGCGCGAGCGTGGTCTTTCCGCTGGTGAGAAGCGGATGCTTGCCAAGGCTCGTCAGATCCTGGTCTCCGAGCTGGCTCTGGCGGAGAAGGTTGAGGAGGATCGCGCCGAGGTCCTGCTGGACGAGGTGCTCGCCTCCTGACGCCGGCCGCTTCCGGCTGAGTCTCTCCCACCCGCTGATCCGTGCCCACGGGTCAGCGGGTGGTGGCTTCTGCTGCGCGCTCGCGGGGTGGCGGCACTCGCGGAGAAGCCCGCTGTGGGCGCTTGTTCGACGTCAGAGATGCTCAGCTGTGATGCTGCGGCGACCGGCGGAGTTGATGGGCATACACCTCGGTGACCTCGCGGGCGATCCGGGTCGCTGTCAGGCCGAGGGCCTCCAGCAGGCCGGAGCGGCTGCCTTGGGCCAGGAAGTCCTGCGGAATGCCGAACTCCCGCAGCGGGGTGTCGATTCCGGCGGCACGGGCCTCGTGGGAGAGCCGCGAGCCGAGCCCGCCGGCCAGCCCGCCGTCCTCAACGGTGACCACCAGTGCGTGTTCGCCGGCCAGTTGCAGCAGATCGGGGGAGACCGGAAGCGCCCACACCGGGTCGACCACCGTCACGGAGATCTTCTGGGCGGCGAGCTTACGTCCGACTTCGACCGCCAAACCGCAGAACTGGCCGTAGCCCACCACGAGCACGCCCGAGCCATCCGCCGGCCGAGGGTCCACCGAGCCGGATCCGGGCTCGGCGAACAGGATGTCGACAGTGCCGCGGCTGGCGCTGGCGGGCAGCGGCTCCGGCAGCGGCTCTTTGGAATAGCGCAGGACGGTGGGGGCGTCATCGATCGTCACCGCGAGCTGCAGGGCCCGGCACAGGCGCTCCTCGTCGCGAGGCGCCGAAAGCCGCAGCCCCGGCACCAGCCCGAGCAGCGACAGATCCCACATCCCGTTGTGGCTGGCGCCGTCCGGACCGGTCACACCCGCACGGTCCAGCACGAAGGTGACGCCGCGGCGATGCAGGGCCACGTCCATCAGCACCTGGTCGAAGGCCCGGTTGAGAAAGGTGGCGTACACCGCCACCACCGGGTGCAGGCCGCTGGCCGCCAGCCCGGCCGCCGAGGCCACGGCGTGCTGCTCGGCGATGCCGACGTCGAAGACCCGGTCGGGGAAGTGGCGGGCGAAGCGGTCCAGACCGGTCGGATGGAGCATCGCCGCGGTCAGCGCGACCACCCGGTCGTCGGTGGCGCCGATCCGGGCCAGTTCGTCGGCGAAGGCATCGGTCCAGGTGCGGATGCTGGGATCGGCGAACGACTCCCCGGTCACCTCGTCGAACCGGCCGACGGCGTGGAACCGGTCCTCCTCGTGCTCCTCGGCGGCGCGGAATCCCCGTCCCTTCTGGGTGATGCAGTGCACCAGCACGGGACCGCCGAAGTTCTTCGCCTGCTGCAGGGCGAGTTCCACCGCGTGGACGTCATGGCCGTTGATCGGGCCCAGATACTTCAGCCCGAGTTCGGTGAACATCCCCTGCGGAACCAGGACGTCCCGGACGCCCATCTTGATGCCGTGCAGGATGCCGTAGACCATCGGGCCGATCTTCGGCAGCGCCTTCACCCGGGCCTTCACCCAGGTGAGGAAGCGTTCGTACCGCCGATCGGTGCGGATCGCGGCCAGTTGCTGGCCCAGACCCTGCAGCTGCGTGGCGATGCCGCCGACGGTCGGGGTGTAGGAACGTCCGTTGTCGTTGACGATGATGACCAGCTTGAGGTCGCGCTGGACGGCGATGTTGTTCAGCGCCTCCCACACCATGCCGCCGGTCAGCGCACCGTCGCCGATCACCGCCACCACGTAGCGATCCTCACCGCGCAGCCGGAAACCCTTGGCCATGCCCTCAGCCCAGGACAGCGAGGCCGAGGCGTGGGAGTTCTCCACCCAGTCATGGGGCGATTCGGCGCGACTGGGGTACCCGGAAAGCCCCCCGGGCTGCCGTAGCGTCGCGAACGCGTTACGCCTGCCGGTGATGATCTTGTGGACGTAGCTCTGGTGCCCGGTGTCGAAGATGACCGGATCCTGCGGCGAGTCGAACACGCGATGCAGGGCCAGGGTGAGCTCGACCACGCCGAGATTGGGACCGAGGTGGCCACCGGTTCGGCTGACGCTGGTGATCAGGAAGGCCCTGACCTCCTCAGCGAGGGTGTTCAGCTCGTCGAGCGACAGCGCGCGCAGGTCCGACGGCTGCTCGATCGAATCCAGAAGGCGCACCCGTCGAGTCTAGCCCCGGGCACCGTGGCCTCGCGGCGGTACCTATACTGCGTGGCATGTCGGTCGTCGCGCTCGTGGTCGCCGCCGGGTCGGGGACGCGGTTCGGCGGGCCGGTTCCCAAACCGCTGGTCGATCTGGATGGTCGTCCGGTGGTCGCTGTGGCCGTCGAATCGCTGGCCGCTGGCGGGTGCGCGGCGGCGACGGTTCTGGTCTCGCCCGGAATGCGGGAGGCCTTCGCTGGGGCGCTGGAGAGCGCCCCGATCCCGGTCACGCTGGTGGAGGGCGGGCGGACCCGGCAGGAGTCGGTGTCCCGCGGGCTGGAGGCGCTGGCCGCCCAGCCGCAGCCGCCCGAGGTGGTGCTGATCCATGACGCGGTGCGTCCGCTGGTTCCAGCCGAGGTGACCGAACGGGTGGTGGCAGCCGTCCGGTCGGGGGCGGTGGCGGTGACCCCGGTGCTGCCTGTGGTGGACTCGCTGCGCCGCGTCCGCGAGGACGGTCGCAATACGATCGTCGACCGCTCGTCGCTTCGACGGATCCAGACCCCGCAGGGGTTCGACTTCGCCACCGTCCTGGCCGCCCACCGGCTCGCCGTGAGTAACCGCTCGGAGGCCACCGATGACGTCAGCGTCTGCGAGGCGGCCGGCCATCCGGTGACGCTGGTGGAGGGCGCCGCCAGTGCTGTCAAGATCACCCATCCCACCGATCTGGAGCTGGTGCGCGCCCTCGTCCGGCTGAGCGCGGCGGAGTCGGGACGGTGAGCATGCGAGTGGGGATCGGAACCGACGTCCACGCCTACGCCGACGGCATCCCGTTGCACGTGGCGGGCCTGTACTTCCCGGACGAGCCAGCCGGCCTGGCCGGCCATTCCGACGGCGATGTCGCCTGTCATGCGGCGGTGGACGCGCTGCTCTCCGCGGCCGGCCTGGGCGACATCGGCAGTAGGTTCGGCACCGCCGATCCGGCCTGGGCCGGTGCCTCCGGCGTCGCCTTCCTGACCGAGACCGTCCGGCTGCTCGACGCGGCCGGATTCACGGTGGTCAACGTCGCCATCCAGGTGATCGGCAACCGTCCGAAGCTGGCGGCGCGCCGTGCCGAGGCGGAGGCGGTCCTGTCGGCCGCGGTGGGGGCGCCGGTGAGTGTCTCCGGGACGACCACGGATGGGCTCGGCTTGACCGGACGCGGCGAGGGTCTGGCCGCGGTGGCGACCGCCCTGCTCAGCGCCCAGTAGGGCGCGTGCCGGCGCGGCTGCTGGACGGCGACCTGCCGGCCACGCCGCTCCCGGCGGGCAGGCGTCCGATCCGGGTCCGTGTGCCCGGTGTCATCGCACCTCGTCGGCGGGCGCGCTGAAGGTGTTGCAGGCGCCACCCTGATTGGTGGCCAGGCCGGTTTCGGTCCAGTGCCGGCGGTTCACTCCCCAACCGTGGTTCCCCTCCACGCCGGGCATGCCGCTGAGCGTGTCGTCGCCGATGGCCTCGGAGATGTCGGCGATCTCCGCGCGATCGGCGTCGGTCATCCGGGAGGCCTGCGCCACCGAGTTGAGGAAGATTCCGGCGAAGCAGTCCGCCTGTACCTCGCTCCGCCGGGAGAGTTCCAGTTTCTCCGACTCGGTCTCGGCGCGCTGCTGCGAGGCGATCAACTGCGCCGCGAGAATCCCGCTGCGTCCCTGGATCGCGTGGCCGAACTCGTGACCCATGATCAGATCGGGCAGGAAGGCGTTGTCGATGACCTGAGGGCTGTACCGCTCGAAGATCGTGTGGACGATCGCGGAGTAGTACATCCGCTGGTCGGCGGGGCAGTAGGAGGCGTTGATGCCGGTGATGTCGCCACAGGCGGTGGTGATCCCGGTGGTGTAAACGGTGATCGGCGGGCGCGGCATCACAAAGCCCGCGCGCTGCATGGGCTCCTGCCACACCATCATCAAGCAGCCGGTGAGAGTGTTGAGGTGCTCCTGCATCGTCTCGACGGAGGCGGTGGTCACATCGATCTTGGTGAGCGTGCAGTTGGTCGGCACCAGGGTCGACTCGGCGTAGATGGCGTTGTTGGTCAGCCAGGAGTCCAGCTCCTCCCAGTTCTGCGGGATCGGCAACGGGGGTGGGTTGAGCTCCGGCTCAGGCACACCGACCGGCGGGGCGGAGGTCTCGCCGACCTCCGGCGTCGGCACCGGCTCGGGACTGGGCGGCTCCGAGGGCGTGGTGGTCTCCCCGGCGGTCGGCAGCGGGGTCGGTCCGGCGACCTGGCCGGGCCCGCTGAGGTAGTTCGTCAGGCTGAAGGCGAAGAACCCGATCGCGATCGCCGCCACGACGCCGAGCAGGACGACCTTCAGGGAGCCGCCACCACGCTGGGGCGGAGCAGGCGGGTACCCACCGGTCGGGCTCTGATAGGGGGCCTGCGGTGGATACCCCCGCTGGACGACCGGCTGACCCCAGCTCGGCTGCGGCTGACTCCACGGCTGTTGTTGCTGCCCCCATGCCGGCTGATCGGCCGGTCGCTGCGTCGGCTGCTGTCCCCACGGCTGCTGAGTCACGCGGAAAGGGTAGCGACGGCGGGGCGCACCCGACAGGCCGGAGCTGCCGGAGGGGGTAATTGCTAGGAGGCGGATCCGGAGTCGACGATGTCGAGGTCGAGCCTCCGGACCACCACCAAGCGGGCCGCCGGCATCCGGGAGCCGAAGCGGCGGAACGCCTCGATCAGCGGTTCCTGGTCAGCGCACCTGGCCGGAGGGGGCGGTCCAGCTGTTGCACACCCCCACAGCGCTGCTGGTCACGCCGGCCTCGAACCAGGCCCGCCGGGCCTTGCCGGTGCCGTGATCGCTGACGTAGCTGGGGTCGCCGGCCAGGCTGTCGTCGCCGATCGCCTCGGAGATGTCGGCGAGCTCGACTCGCTCGGCGTCGGTCAGCTGCGAAGCCTGTCCGACCGCGTTCAGGAACACTCCGGACAGGCAGTCGGCCTGCAGTTCGCTGCGCCGGCCGAGCTCCTCGGCGTCGGCATCCGTCGACGCCTGGTTCCGGAATGCGGCGTAGGCGATCAGTATCCCGGTGCGGCCCTGGATCGCGTGGCCGAACTCGTGCCCGAGCACGTTGTCGACCAGGAAGGCATTGTCGATCACCTCAGGATTGTTCCGGCGGAACACCGTGTGCAGATCGGTGGCGTAGTAGATCCGCTGATCACCGGAGCAGTAGAACGCGTTCAGCGTCTCTGCCTCGCCACAGGCGGTGGTGATCGGCTGGGAGTACACCGTGACCGGCGGGCGGGGCATCAGAAAACCGGCCTGCTGCAGCGGCTCCTGCCACACCATCATCAGGCAGCCGGTGAGCACCTCGAGGTGCTCCTGCAGTTCCTGCGGAGCGATGGACTCGACGTCGATCCGGCCCAGTGTGCAGTTGGTCGGAACCTGGACGGACTGTCCGTAGAGCGCGTTGTCGACCAGCCACTGCTCGGCCTCCTCCCAGCTGGTGGGGACGGGGATCTCCGGCGGATCGTAATCCGGGCCGGGGACGCCGGTCGGCGGGGCGGAGGTCTGACCGACCTCCGTGGGTTCCGCCGGGTACACCTCGGCCTGCTCGTCGGCGTTGAGGTAGCTCATCAGGCTCATGAAGAAGAAGCCGACCGCGAGTACGGCGACCACACCGAGCAGCACCAGTTTGATCGGGCTGCCGCCCGAGCGGGGCGGTTGCGGTGGTGGGAAGCCGCCGGGCTGTCCCTGGTAGGGAGGTTGCGGCGGGTAGTAGCCGTGCGGAGGACGCTGCTGGACCACCGGCTGGCCCCAGGTGGGTTGCTGCCCCCACGGCTGTTGCGGCTGACCCCAGGCCGACGGTCCGATCGGCTGTCGGCCTTGCTGGGGCCCCCACGATTGCTGAGTCACGCCGTTCAGGGTAGCCGACCCGCAGGGCCGGAAACGGCACGAGATATGCTTACTGCACCTTCTCGGCAGGAGCTGTCCAGGTGTTGCACACGGCCGCTTGGTGGTCGCCGAGTCCCTGCTCGAACCAGAATCGACGGTTCGCCCCGTGGCCGTGGTCGCCCACGATTCCCGGACTGCCACTGAGGTTGTCGTCCCCGACGGCCTCGGTGACGTCGGCCGCCTCGCGCCGCTCGTCATCGGTTATCCGTGAGGCCTGCCCGACCGCGTTGAGGAACATCCCCGCCAGGCAGTCGGCCTGGGTCTCGGCCCGCCGGGAGAGTTCCAGTGCGAACTCCCGCGATGTCGATCCACCGCGCAATCCGGAATAGGCGCTCCAGACGCCGATGCGACCTTGGAGGAAGTGCCCGAACTCGTGGCCCATGATGTTGTCGACGAAGAGGGCCTTGGGTGCGACGGTGGTGGCATTGGGCCCGAAGATCTCATAGACGTCGCGGGCGAAGTAGAGCCGCTGGTCACCTCCGCAGTAGAAGGCGTTGCGGGTCTCCAGCTCCCCGCACGCAGTGGTGATCGGCTGGGAATAGAGGATGATCGGCGGACGGTGCAGCGTGAAGCCGGCGCTTTCGACCGGCCGCTGCCAGACCATCATCAGGCAGGCGGTCAGCAGGTTGAGGTGCTCCTGCAGCTCAGCGTCGCCGGTGTCGAGGACGCTGACGCGTCCCAGGGTGCAGTTCGTCGGAACCTGGACCGTTTGGGAGTAGAGAGCGTTGTTCTCCAGCCAGTCGATGGCCTCGGCCACGTCGGTCGGCCACGGGACGTCGGACGGGTTCATCTCCGGCTCGGGGACGCCGGTGGGCGGCGCGGAGGTCTGGCCGACCTCCGGGGTCGGAAGCGGCCCCGGACCGGCCTGTTGGTCGGCATTGAGATAGCTCATCAGGCTGAAGGCGAAGAACCCGACCGCGACCACTGCGACCAGGCCGAGCAACACGAGTCTCACCGGGCTCTCCGAGCGTGGCCGCTGCGGCGGTGGGTAGCCGCCGGGCTGGCCCGGGTGGGGGACCTGCGGTGGGGCGTACTGCTGCGGATACCCCTGCGGTGGGCGCTGCTGGGCGACGGGCTGGCCCCAGGCCGGCTGTGCCTGGCCCCAGCCGGATCGCTGTTGGCCGGGGACCGGCTGTGGCTGGCCCCACGGCTGTTGCTGCGGCCCCCAGGCCGGTTGCCCGGCCGGCCGCTGTGTCGGCTGCTGCCCCCACGGTTGCTGCGTCACGCCGCTCAGGGTAGGGCGCGGAGGGCCACCCTCGACAGGCTCGCCAGGGAGAGGAATTGCTGGGTGCTCAGCGCACCTGCTCCGCCGGCACGCCCCAGGTGTTGCACTGGCCGGTCTGGTTGGTCGTCAATCCGGTCTCCATCCAGTGCCGTCGGGTGGCGCCCTTCCCGTGGTCGCCGACCTGATCCGGCTGGCCACTGAGGGTGTCGTCGCCGATCGCTTCGGCGAGCCTGAGGATGTCCTGGCGGTCGTTCTCGGTCAGCTCCGAGGCCTCGGCGACCGAGTTGAGGAACATCCCGGAATAGCAGTCCGCCTGTACCTCGATCCGCCGGGAGAGTTCAAGCACCTCGCTCGCATTCCCGGCCCTCTGACCGAGCGCGGCGTAGGCACCCCAGATGCCGCTGCGGCCCTGGATGAAGTGTCCGAACTCGTGGCCCATGATGGTCTCGGCCGCGAGCGCGACATCGTCCACCTTCGCGTAGATGAGCACCTCGGGGAAGTCGGTCGCGAAGTAGAGCCGTTGGTCGAGGGAGCAGTAGTAGGCGTTGTGGGTCTCCAGCACCCCGCAGGCCGTGGTGATCGGCTCGGGGTACACCGTCACCGGTGGCCGGGGCACTACGAAACCGGCGCGTTCCAGGGGCGCCTGCCACACCCTCATCGTGCAGTCGAGCAACCGGTCCAGGTGCGCCTGGATCGTGGGGATGTCGCTGCCGGCCAGGTCGAGCCGTCCCAGCGGGCAGTCGATCGGGACGTCGACGGTCTCCGCGTAGAGCGCATTGTCGAGTACCCACTGGCCGGCCTCCTCCCAGGTCTGGGGGTACGGCAGGGGAGGTGGGTCATAGGCCGGGTCGGTCGGCGTGGGGGTGGGTTCCGGTGTGGTCGGGGTAGGGCTGGGTTCTGCGGCGGTGGGGGTCGGCGTGGGCTGGGGTTGGGGTGGTGCCGATTCCGTGGGCTGCGGCGCAACCGGGTCACCGGGCCGGCTGAGGAAGCTCGCCAGACTGAAGGCGAAGAAGCCCACGGCGATCGCGGCGATCAGTCCGAGGAGCACCAGCTTCACGGGACTGCCGCCAGTCGGCGGCTGTGGTGGTGGGAATCCAGGCGGCTGGCCTTGGTACGGGACGGCGGCACCGTAGGGCTGTGAGAAGCCGGCGACCGGGTGTCCCCATCCCGGCTGGGTCTGCCCCCATGCCCCCGGCGCTGGTGCCCACGCAGGCGGTTGCTGCGCCGGGTGTTGCCCGGCGGATGGCCCCCACGGTTGTTGAGTCACGGGCACAGGCTAATGACGACGACAGGGCCTCCGACAGCCTTGGCCGGATCCGGCCGAGGGGGTAATTGCTGGGTGTGCCGAGCCGCGATTGCGACCAGAACATGGGTGCGCCCCGGGCCGGGCACCGTTACGCTGGTGGCCGCCAGCCCGCTGGGGACGGGCGCCGACTGTGAGGACGATAGCCGTGACGAAGACTGCCTCCCGTGTGCTGCGGACGATGCTGATCGCGCTGGTGGGCGTGATCGCCTGGGTCGCCGGTGGAGCCACCGCCCATGCCGCCGAAACAGTCGACAGCTACCTCGTCCAGGCGACGGTCGATCAGGACGGCACGCTGCACGTCCAGGCGACCGTCACCTTCGATGCGGCGCCGGCAACCTTCACCCAGGTGATGGACACCGCCACCCGGACGCCCAACAGCCAGGAGTATCGCTTCACGATCACCGACGTGACAGCCAAGGCCGGCGCGACCGACCTGGCCGTCACGGTGGTCCCGGGCGAAGGGTCCACCAGCGTCAGCATCGCCACCGAAGGCTCGACCGAGCCGATTGTCCTCAGCTACACGGTGCATGGCGCCTCGATCGCGGCCGCCGACGGCAGCACCGTGGTCCAGTGGCCGCTGGTGCAGGGTCTGACCCAGCCCGTCACGCTGTTCGAGGGCACCGCCGCGGCGCCGGCGCTCTTCAGCTCGATCGACTGCGCCGCCGGCGATCCGGCCGCTCCGGGCGCCTGCACCTTCTTCAGTGGCGGCACCCACAACAACCCTGCGCCGGTCTTCCACCACGAGGGACTGCCCGCCGGCGGCTTCGTCGAGGCGACCCTGCGGTTCCCGGGCGGGGCGATCGCCGTGAACGAGGACCTCCGGACGCTGTGGACCGCGGAGCGGGCGTTCTCCGCCGGACCGGCCGAGCTGCTCAGCGCCCTCGCGTTGCTGGTGCTCGGCGGCGTCGGCCTGTGGTTCGCCCACCGCAAGGTCGGCCGGGACGCGGCTGGTGTGGTCACCCCGACCCGCGTCGCGGAGTTCCACCCGATCGCCGAGGGTCAGAGCGAGTTCCGCGTCCTGGATTCGGTCCGGCCGGGCCAGGTGGGAACCGTCCTGGATGAGCATGTCGATCCGGTCGACATCACCGCCAGCGTGCTGGATCTGGCTGTCCGCGGCCACCTGCGGATACACGAGCTGGAGCGGTCCTCGGCGCACGCGGTCTCGGACTGGGCCTTCGAGCGACTCGACAACGACGGGGAGCTGGCCGCCTACGAGCGGACGCTGCTGGACGCCGTGGCGCCGGCCGGCGGGTCGGTGACCGTCTCCACCCTGTCGACCGCGGTCGTCCCGGTCATCCCGCAGGTGCAGTCCGAGCTGTACGACGAGGTGGTCGCCCGGGGCTGGTTCGCCCATCGTCCGGACACCACCCGCAGTATCTGGACCCGCGTGGGCTGGGTCGCGCTCGCGGTGGCCCTGCTGATCACCGTCCTGCTGGCGGCCTTCACCACCTTCGGCCTGGTGGGTGTGGCGCTGGTGCTGATCGCGCTCGGCGTGATCTTCGTGGCGGCCGGGATGCCGGCACGGACCACCTCGGGCGCCGGTGTGCTGAGCGGGCTGCAGGTGCTCAGCGGTACGCTGCTCACCCAGCCCACCGACCAGCTGCCGAAAGGCCGCCAGCCCGAGCAGCTGTCGCTCATCCTTCCCTACGCCGTGGTGCTGGGCGGCGCCGACCGCTGGTTGCAGGCGATCGCCGACGCCGATGACGACGACACCCCCGACGGCGATGACCTGGGCTGGTACCAGGCCGGCGCCGACTGGCACCTGAGGGACTTCCCGGACGCGATCCGCAACTTCGTCACCACCATGCAGGGGACGCTCTTCAGTCGCTGAGCAGACGACGATTCGACCCGGGGTGCGCGGTGGCGGCCCCGGGTCGAGTCGTTCAGTGGTTCCTAGAGTTCGAGGCCGGGGTAGAGCGGATGGGCGTCCAGCAGTTCGGCCGCGGCGGCCTTCGTCCGAGCTGCCACCCCGTCGGCTAGCAGGTACTTGGCCTTGCCCGGGGTGCCGGCGGCGGTTGGGGCCGGGGTGGTCGCTGCCAGGACCGCGGTGATCAGTTCGGCGACCCGGTCGAACTCCGTGGCGCCGAAGCCACGGGAGGTCAGCGCCGGCGTGCCGATCCGGACCCCGGAGGTGTACCAGGCGCCGTTAGGATCGGCGGGCACCGAGTTGCGGTTGGTGACGATGCCGGATTCCAGCAGGGCCGACTCGGCCTGGCGTCCGGTCAGCCCGAAGCTGCTCACGTCCAGCAGCACGATGTGGTTGTCGGTGCCGCCGGTGACCAGCGTGACCCCACGTTTGCGCAGTCCCTCCGCCAACGTCTTGGCGTTGTCGGCCACGGCCTGGGCGTAGGTCTGGAAGGCAGGCCGGCGGGCTTCGGCGAAGGCGATCGCCTTGGCGGCCATCACGTGGCTGAGCGGGCCGCCCAGCACCATCGGGCAGCCGCGATCGACCGCGGACGCGTACTCCGGCGTGGCGAGTACGAAGCCGCCGCGCGGACCACGCAGCGACTTGTGGGTGGTGGAGGCGACGACGTGGGCGTAGGGGATCGGATCCTCCTCACCGGTGAACACCTTGCCGGCCACCAGGCCCGCGAAGTGGGCCATGTCGACGAACAGGGTCGCGCCCACCTCGTCGGCGATCTCGCGCATCTTGGCGAAGTTGACCCGCCGCGGGTAGGCGGAGTAGCCGGCCACGATGATCAGCGGCTGGAACTCGCGGGCGTCGGCGCGCAGCTTGTCGTAGTCGATCAGACCGGTCTCGGGGTTGGTGCCGTAGGCGCGCTGGCGGAACATCTTGCCCGAGATGTTGTGCCGGAAGCCGTGGGTGAGATGGCCACCGGCGTCCAGGCTCATCCCCATCACGCGCTGGGTGTTGAACGTGGCACGCAGGGCTTCCCAATCCTCCTCGGAGAGATCGTTGACGGTCTTGGCGCCGAGTCGCTCCAGGGTGGGGGACTCCACCCGGTGGGAGAGGATCGCCCAGTAGGCGACCAGGTTGGCGTCGATCCCGGAGTGGGGCTGGACATAGGCGTACTCGGCGCCGAACAGGGCGCGGGCATGCTCGGCAGCAACCGACTCGACGGTGTCGACGTTCTGGCAGCCGGCGTAGAAGCGATGCCCGACGGTGCCTTCGGCGTACTTGTCGGAGAGCCAGGTGCCCATGGTCATGAGCACCGGCAGGGAGGCGTAGTTCTCGCTCGCGATCAGCTTCAGCGAACCTCGCTGGTCGTGCAACTCGGCGCGGGTCGCCTCGGCGATGCGGGGCTCGATGGCCCCGATCACCCCGAGTGCCTGCGAATAGATGCTGGTGGCCGTGGTGGCGAGGTCAGTCACGCTGCTGGCTCCTTCTGCTGGCGGGACCGTCCCAATCTACCGGCTCGGGATGGAGCCGGGTCGTCCTGCTCGCTGCGCGGTGCCGGGACACCCGCCGCGCCTGCCGACCAATGCCCACCCGCCGCCACATGTCTGTCGCGCCGGTCGGGCATGGCCACGAATGCCGCTCGCCGAGGAGCGGAGAGCTGCACCGGTGCCCGTAGGGTTGGGGGAGGACTCCGAACCCAGGTGAGGAACAATGAGCGAGCAGAACCCGTCTCATCCCAGCAACTCCGATCCCACGGCTGCGCCGCCGCCCGGCCCAGCGCCCACCTTGCCGCCTCACGGCTACCCAGCGCCCCTCTACCCGCCGGCGCCGTACCCGGTGGCTCCGTCCGGGCCGGCGCCCAGCCAGCCTGCCAAGGGTGGATTCGGGCGCGGGTTCGGCATCGGCTCCGGGGTGGGCATCGGGCTGGGAGCCACCCTCGCGATCGGCATGCTGATCAGCTCGCTGCTGTTCGGGTTGCTGGCCGGCAGCGGGGGAGCGGCCGCCGCTCCGGGCGTCCGGACGGTCTGGGGTGCCCCTTACGCGGCGCGCACCGTCCACGCCTTCTCGGTTACCGGACCGATTCTCGCCAGTGCCTCCGACGGCACAACGCTCACCGGCGGTACCTACGGTTACGAACTGGCCGCGGCGATCGACGCGATCGGGGACGGGACCGACGGCCTGATGCTCATCCTGAACACCCCGGGCGGCAGCATCAACGGCTCCAAGGCGATCGCCGATGCCGTCACCCGCTACCAGGAACGCACCGGCAAGAAGGTGGTGGCGTTCGTCCAGGGAATGTCGGCCTCCGGTGGCATGTATGCAATGGCAGGTGCGGACGAGATCATCGCCGATCACGGCTCGCTGATCGGCAGCATCGGCGTCATCTTCGGTCCGCTCAGCCGCTACCGGGACGTCACCGCGATCACCGGTACGATCCTGGAGCCCGGCGTGGTGACCACCGGGGGCATCACCCAGGAGTATCTGACGATGGGGCGCGGCAAGGACTTCGGCAACCCCTTCCGGGACATGACCGAGGAGGAGCGCCAGGTGTTCACCGGCGCGATCCAGAACATGTACGACGACTTCGTCGGTTGGGTGGCCGAGGCTCGCGGACTGGAGCGGTCGTTCATCGTCGACACTCTCGGCGCGCACATCTTCGATCCCAAGACTGCGGTCGAGCACGGCCTGATCGATGTCGAGCTCGGCGTGATGGACGCCTATCCGCATGCGATCGAGACGATGGGCCTGGATCCGGATGAGACCAGGATCGTGACTGACGCGCCACCCAGCCTGATCGACCAGTTGCTCGGCGTGGAGTCCCGGGTGCGCGGCCAAGCCCTGCCGGAATCCGTCGAGCTCGGCCAGCGAGCGTCCGCGTCCATCTGCGGTGGAAGCCCGTCGGTGCTGGTCTACCACGGCGACTTGGCCTCGGTCTGCACCGCAGGCCGGTGAACACGACGCCCGGTCGTGGCCGCCTGTGCTGGTCTCGGCGATGACAGGTCTTGGCTGAGACGGTTCAACCGCTAGGCTGACGGCGAATCGTCGGTCCCGCAGGAGGCTGTGGTGAAACGCCGGGCAACGGTGAGTATGAAGGACGTGGCGGCGCTGGCCGGCGTCTCGGTCGGCACTGTGTCCAACGTCCTGAACTCTCCGGAGCTGGTGGCCGAGGCGACCCGGCAGCGGGTGGAGGCGGCGATCGAGAAGCTGGGCTGGGTGCGCAACGAGTCCGCCCGCCAATTGCGGGCCGGGCGAAGTCGGTCGATCGGCATGGTGGTGATGGATATCGCCAACCCGTTCTTCGCCGACGTGGTCCGGGGGGCGGAGGACTTCCTCTACCAGAACGGCTACTCCGTCCACATCGGCAACAGCGACCAGCGACTTGACCGCGAGGCCACCCTGCTCGAGCAGCTCCAGCAGCAGCGCGTCCGGGGAGTGCTCTTCGCGCCGATCGGCGTCGGCACCGAGCCAGCGGTGCAGGTGCGCCAGCGAGGGATTCCGGTGGTTCTGGTGGACCGCGCCGCTGGAGTGGTGGGCTTCTGCACCGTGGGCGCGGACGATATCGAGGGCGGCCGGCTGGCAGTCGCCCATCTTCTTGCGCAAGGGCATCGCAGAATCGCGATGGTCGGGGGACCGGGCGCACTGCCCCAGGTGAGGGATCGGCGGCGTGGCGCCGAACTGGCGATGCAGACGGCGCCGGCGGCCTCGCTGCTGGTGATCTCGACCGAGCTGCTCGATGTCGCTTGGGGGAAGCGGGTCGCCAGCGAACTGCTCACGCTCCCCGACGACGAGCGGCCGACCGCCGTGTTCGCGCTGAACGATCTGCTGGCGATCGGTCTACTCCAGGGTTTCACGCTCGCGGGGGTTCGAGTGCCGGACGAGATGGCGATCGTCGGCTATGACGACATCGCCTTCGCTGCGGCGGCAGCCGTCCCCTTGTCGTCCGTCCGGCAGCCTCGTGTCGCACTGGGTACCAGCGCTGCCGAGTTGCTCTTCGCCGAGATCCAGGCCGCCGAGACAGATGCGCCACACGAGCACCACGCAGTACGCATGACGCCGGAACTCATCGTGCGGCAATCCTCTGCTTATCAAATCGTGACCTGAATTCAGCTTGACAACCGGCACTCATCCTCTTACGTTTGGACCGTCAGATGGAACGTTTCAATCCAGCGGCGAGGAGGGCGCGGATGGCGATCGGGAACGACACGCCCATGCTTGAACTGCGTGGCGTATCAAAGCGGTTCGGCGCCGTGGTCGCGCTCCGCGACGGCGAGTTGGCTCTGCACGCCGGGTCCATCCATGCGGTGGTCGGCGAGAACGGTGCCGGCAAGTCCACGCTGGTGAAGATCATGGCCGGCCTGTACGCCCGCGACACCGGTGAGTTCACCCTCGAGGGCACGCCGGTCGAGTTCCGCAGTACCGCCGAGTCGAAGGCGGCCGGCATCGCGGTCATCTACCAGGAGCCGACGCTCTTCCCCGACCTTTCGGTCACCGAGAACATCTTCATGGGACGCCAGCCGGTCGCCCGCTTCCGCATGATCGACCGGGCAGCGATGCGCGCCGAGGTGATCGAGTTGATGACCCGGCTGGGCGTCACGATCGACCCGGATCGCCCCACCCAGGGCCTGTCCATTGCCGACCAGCAGATCATCGAGATTGCCAAGGCCATTTCCCTGGATGCCAAGGTGCTGATCATGGACGAGCCGACCGCGGCGCTGTCCGGGGTCGAGGTCGACCGGCTGTTCGCGGTCGCCCGCAGCCTGCGCGACGAGGGCCGGGCGCTGATGTTCATCTCGCACCGCTTCGACGAGGTGTTCTCGCTGTGCGACACGATCACCGTGATGCGGGACGGCAGCTACGTCGACACCGTCGCAACCGAGCAGACCAGCGTCCCTGAGATCGTACGGATGATGGTGGGGCGTGACGTCAACGAACTGTTCCCCAAGGTCGAGGCGCCGATCGGCGATGTCGTTCTCGAGGTTCGCGGGTTGGCCTTCCCCGGACGCTTCGCCGACATCAGCTTCGACGTCCGCGCCGGGGAGATCGTCGCCCTCGCCGGGCTGGTCGGCGCCGGCCGATCGGAGGTTGCCCGCGCGGTCTTCGGTGTCGACCCCTATACCGCCGGTGAGGTGCTGATGAAGGGTGCCGCGCTCCCGGCGGGAAGTCCTGCCGCGGCGATGCGGGCCGGCATCGGCTTCGTCCCGGAGGATCGGCGCCAGCAGGGCCTCGTCCTGGAATCCGGCGTGGTCACCAACATCACCGACGCGATCCGTCACGATCTGGTCAAGGGTGGAGTGATCACCCGCAAGGCCGAGAACACCGCGGCTCAGGAGTGGGCGCTGGCCCTGGAGGTCAAGACGGCCGCGCTGGACGCGCAGGCCGGGACGCTGTCCGGTGGCAACCAGCAGAAGGTGGTGCTGGCGAAATGGCTGGCCACCCACCCGGCGCTGCTGATCATCGACGAGCCCACCCGCGGTATCGACGTGGGCACCAAGTCCGAGGTTCACCGCCGGATGTCGGAGTTGGCCTGCGAGGGCTTGGCGATCCTGATGATCTCGTCGGAGTTGCCCGAGGTGCTCGGCATGGCCGACCGCGTTCTGGTAATGCGGGAGGGGCGGATCACCGCTGAACTCTCCCGCGCCGAGGCGACGCCGGAGTCGGTCATGTTCGCCGCCACCCACGCCGCGGAGGAAGTTGCCTCATGACCGCCACTCAGACCGCGCCGTCGCCGGCCGCCGCCCGCTCGTTCGGAGCGCAGTTGATCCATTTGCTGCGCCGTCGTGAGACCTCGATCCTGTTGGCCATCGTGGCGATGATCGTGGTCACCACGGCGGTGCGCCCCACCTTCGTGTTCAGCGGCGACGGCTGGCGCAGCCTGCTGCTCAACCCGGCGATCTACATCGTGCTGGCGATCGGTGTGGCCTTCGTGATCATCTCCCGCTCGGTGGACCTGTCGGTCGGCTCCACGATGGGCCTGACCGCCTTCGCCATCGGCTCGCTCTACATCGCCTGGCCGGGCATGCCGACGGTGGTGGCCTTCATCGTCGGTACCGCCTTCGGCGGACTGCTGGGCCTCGTCAACGGCGGCTTGGTCGCGATCGCGAAGGTACCCGGCATGGTGATCACGCTTGGCACGATGTACATCTTCCGTGGCATCAACATCCTGTGGGCCGGTACCACCCGGATCAACGCATCCCAGATGGGCGCCGACTTCCTGGCCTTCGGGAACTCGCAGGTATTGGGTGTCCCGGCGCTGACCATCCTCGCGGTGATCGTCGCGATCGTCGCCGGCTGGTACCTGTACACCACCCGCTCCGGCCGCGAACTGTATGCGATCGGTTCGGCTCCCGAGGCGGCCGAGCTCTACGGGCTCAACGTCGGACGCCGGGCGCTGATGTCGTTCGTGGTCTCCGGTGCCATGGCCGGCCTGGCCGGGGTGATGTTCGCCGCCCGGTACGGCACCATCGCCTCGAATGCCGGAACCGGCTATGAACTGCAGGCGATCGGTGCCGCCGTGATCGGCGGCGTGGCGATCACCGGTGGTGTCGGCACGGTGGCCGGTGCGGCCTTCGGCGCCTTCCTGCTGGCCACGATCAACTCGGCACTGCCGGTGCTGGGCATCGACTCGCTGTGGCAGCGGGCCGTCGTGGGCGCGCTGATCCTGGCCGCGATCATTCTCGACCGGGTACTCGCTGACCGTCAGAAACGGCGGCTGATCGCAGAAAGGATGGAGTCATGACCGCCTCTACCGTGGGTTACCGCGAGTACGGACGGCCGCTGTGGCAGCGGGTCTTCATCAACCGTGAGATGGCGATCATCGCCCTGCTGCTGCTCACCCTGCTGGTGGCGGGCCTGGTGATCCCGTACTTCGCCGACCGGCTGACCGTCTACAACCTGTTGCGCGACATGTTCGCCACCTTGCTGATCGCGCTACCGATGACCCTGGTGATGATCACCGGCGACATCGACATCTCGGTCGGTTCGATGGTGGGCCTGTCCTGTTCGGTGCTGGGGCTGCTGTACACCGCCGGGGTGCCGTTCGAACTGACCATGCTGCTGGTGCTGGTGATGGGTGCCCTGGGCGGGCTGCTCAACGGCGCACTGGTCGCGAAGGTCGGGCTACCGGCGCTGGCGGTGACGATCGGCACCATGGCGCTGTTCCGCGGTATCGCCGTCGGCCTGCTCGGCACCGAGACCGTCACCGGGTTCCCGGAGTTCTGGACCGATCTGACCAAGTACGAGATCGGCGGGACCGGCATTCCGTTCCTGATGGTGCCGTACCTGCTGCTGTTCGCCTTGTTCGTGTACCTGCTGAACTTCACCCCCTTCGGCCGGGGCATCTACGCCGTCGGGCTCAACTCCGAGGCGGCGGTGTTCTCGGGCGTGAACCGGGACCGCACCCGGATCGTCCTGTTCGTACTCGCCGGGACCATGTCGGCCCTCGGCGGTATCTATTGGACGCTGCTGCGGGGTACCGCCCGCGGCGACATCGGTGACGGCCTGGAACTCCAGGTGATCGCCGCGGTCGTCCTCGGTGGCGTCTCCGTGTTCGGCGGCATCGGTGGCCTGTACGGCGCCGTGGCCGGCGTTCTGTTGATCGGTGCCCTCTCCAGCGCGTTGCGGCTGGTCGGGGTGACCGCGGAAGTGATCAAGATCATCACCGGCGTACTACTGATCGGTTCGGTGGTGGCTGCCTCGATGATCGCCTCGTTCAAAACTCGACGAAAGAGAGTGACCGCGGTGTAGCGGGAGCTTTCGCTACCGGAGCGAAGCCAACCAGGCGAGCTCCACCAAACCGTCCGGCGGGCCGAGGCAGGCCATCCGGCGACAACCGAAAGGAAACCGATGAAGTACATGAAGACCGCAACCGCGTTCGCGGCTGCTGCCTTGGTGCTGGTGAGCGCGTGCTCGACGCCCGCGGCTCCGACCTCGCCGTCGACCGCTCCGGATGGCAGCGATGCCCCTGAGGCGCCCGCCGGTGACATCACCATGACCATCCTGCCGAAGAACCTGGGCAACCCCTACTTCGAGACCTCGACCAAGGGTGCCGAGGCGGCCGCCGCCGAGATCGGTGTGAAGACCGAGTTGGTCGGGCCGACCGAAGCTGCTGCCGACGCACAGGTGCCGTACATCCAGACCGCCACCCAGCAGAAGGTGAGCGCGATCCAGCTGTCTGCCAACGACCAGACCGCCCTGTGCGACGCGGTCAAGGCTGCCCAGGAGGCCGGTGTGAAGGTTGTGACCTTCGACTCCGACGCCCCCGGCTGCCGTGATCTGTTCATCAACCAGGCCACCTCCGAAGGCATCGCCAAGGTGCTGGTCGAGATGGCTGTGGACCAGTCCGGAGGCTCCGGCGAGATCGCGATCCTGTCGGCGACCGCGAACGCGACCAACCAGAACGCGTGGATCGACGCCATGAAGGCCGATCTCGAGGCCAACCACCCCGACATCGACCTGGTCGACGTGGTGTTCGGTGACGACCAGGATCAGAAGTCGTTCGACGAGACCCAGGCCCTGCTGCAGAAGTACCCGAACCTGAAGGTCATCGTGGCCCCGACCACGGTCGGCATCGCCGCCGCGGCCCGCTACATCTCGACCTCGGATGCCAAGGGCAAGGTGCTGGTCACCGGTCTGGGCACCCCGAACGACATGCGGGCGTTCGTCGAGGACGGCACCGTGAAGGAGTTCGCACTGTGGAACCCGGAGGATCTGGGCTACCTGACCACCTTTGCCGCGGCTGCGCTGGTCAAGGGCGAGATCACCGGGGCCGAGGGTGACAAGTTCACCGCCGGCAAGCTGGGCGAGTACACCGTCGGCGCGGACAGCACCGTGCTGCTGGGCGATCCGTACAAGTTCAACGCCGACAACATCGGGAACTTCAACTTCTGATCGAACACGGCTCGGCCGGGCTTGCTCCGGCCGCGCTCCAGCGGTGGGACGCCGGGGACGGTTCCCGGTGTCCCACCTGGTCAGCGCTTTCCGCGACCGAATACCTTTCTTTGAAAGAACCAACTGATGACTACGTTTGCTGATATCACTGATCTGCTCGCCGTGCAGGCGATCGAGTTGCCGTCGTGGGCCTTCGGGAACTCGGGTACCCGGTTCCGGGTGTTCGGCACCCCGGGCACGCCGCGAACGGTGCAGGAGAAGATCGCGGATGCCGCCCAGGTGCACAAGTACACCGGGCTGGCGCCGAAGGTGGCGTTGCACATCCCGTGGGACAAAGTGGACGACTATGCGGGGTTGGCCGCCTACGCCGGCGAGTTCGGGATCGCGCTGGGGACGGTGAACTCGAACACCTTCCAGGACGACGCCTACAAGTTCGGCTCCCTCACGCACGAGGACGAGGCGGTTCGCCAGAAGGCGATCGATCATCACTTCGAGTGCATCGAGATCATGGACGCGACCGGTTCCCAGGATCTGAAGATCTGGCTGGCGGACGGTTCGAACTACCCCGGCCAGGCCGACCTGCGGGGACGTCAGGACCGGTTGGCGGATTCGCTGGCGAAGATCTACGAGCGGCTCGGTGACGATCAGCGGTTGGTGCTGGAGTACAAATTCTTCGAGCCGGCCTTCTATCACACCGACGTTTGCGACTGGGGCACCAGCTATGCGCAGGTGTCCGCGTTGGGTCCCAAGGCGATGGTGTGCCTGGATACCGGTCATCACGCGCCGGGGACGAACATCGAGTTCATCGTCATGCAGCTGCTGCGGCTGGGCAAGCTGGGCTCATTCGACTTCAACTCGCGGTTCTATGCCGACGACGACCTGATCGTGGGGGCGGCGGATCCCTTCCAGCTGTTCCGGATCCTCTACGAGGTCGTGCGCGGCGGCGGCTACGGGCCGGATTCGGGCGTGGCCTTCATGCTCGACCAGTGCCACAACGTGGAGGACAAGATCCCAGGGCAGATCCGAAGCGTGCTGAACGTACAGGAGATGACCGCCAAGGCTCTGCTGGTGGACAACGAGGCGCTGCGCGCGGCGCAACAGGCTCACGATGTGCTGGGCGCGAACCAGGTGTTCATGGATGCCTTCTCCACCGACGTGCGAGCCGACCTCGCCGCCTGGCGCGAGACGCGTGGGCTGCCGGGCGATCCGATGGCCGCCTTCGCCGCTTCCGGCTACCTGGCCAAGATCGCCGACGACCGCGTGGGCGGCACCCAGGCCGGTTGGGGCGCCTGATGCGCGTCTGCTTCCAGCTTCAGGTCAGGCCTGAGCTGATCGAGGAGTACGTCGAGCGGCACAAGGCGGTCTGGCCGACCATGCTGCGGGCGATCGAGGCCTCGGGACGGCGCAACTACTCTCTGTTCCTGCGTCCGGACGGTCTGCTGATCGGCTACTACGAGGTGGACGACGACGAGGCGGCCAAGCGCTCATTGGCCGAGAACCCGGACACCGCCGAGTGGGAGGCCCAGGCCGCGAAGTACTTCGTAGCCCTGGAGGGACGCCCCGACCAGGCCGCACCCCAACTGCGGGAGGTCTTCCACTTGGAGGATCAGCTGGCAGCGCTGTAAAGCCACACGACGAAGGTCTCCGGGTCGCGGCCCGGAGACCTTCGTCGTTCCCAGGCCGCCGGGGGTGGCCCCGCTCGCCGGCGAACCGGTGGTGCGACGGCCGCGGGCGTGGGCTCAGTCGTCGTCCTCGGGGTCGTGGTAGATCTCGGCGGCGGGCGGCACCGGTACGGTGTGCAGGGTCGCAGCGTGGTCGGGGACCTCGAGCTGCAGCGAGCGATCCGTCCGCTCGTAGCCGGTGGACGGCGGCCGCTTGGGCAGCCTGAGCTCCTCACGCTCGATGTGCTGGTACGGGACGGAGGAGAGCAGGTGGGCGATCATGTTCAGCCGGGCGCGCTTCTTGTCCTCGGCCTCCACGACGTGCCAGCGGGCCTCGGGGATGTCGGTGTGGACGAACATCTCGTCCTTGGCGCGGGAGTAGGCCTCCCAACGGGTGAGCGACTCCAGGTCGGTGGGGGAGAGCTTCCAGCGCCGCATCGGATCGGTCAGCCGTGACCTGAAACGCTTCTCCTGCTGCTTGTCCGAGACCGAGAACCAGTACTTGCGCAGCAGGATGCCGTCCTCGATCAGCAGGCGCTCGAAGACCGGGCACTGGCGCAGGAAGCGCTGGTGCTCGGCGGGAGTGCAGTAGCCCATCACGCGCTCGACGCCGGCGCGGTTGTACCAGGAGCGGTCGAACAGCCGGATCTGGCCGGCCGCCGGCAGGTGCTGGACATAGCGCTGGAAGTACCACTGCGTCCGCTCCCGCTCGGTGGGGGCGGGCAAGGCCACGATCTGCGCGATCCGGGGGTTGAGGTACTCGGTGACCCGCTTGATCGCGCCGCCCTTGCCGGCAGCATCGCGTCCCTCGAAGATGATCACCAGCCGGGTACCGGTGGTGCGCACCCACTCCTGCATCTCCACCAGCTCAGCCTGGAGTCGCAGCAGTTCCGCCTCGTAGAGATCCTTGGGCAGCTTGGGCAGCTTTGCGTTCATGCGTCACATCCTCGCGCAGCCAGTGGGCTCCCGGTGGGGTTTCCGCCACGTGAGTGGGAGCCGGGCGACCGGTTCTGCTCCTGGGAGCCGAGGCGTCCGGCAACGGAGTCGTCCGGCTTTGAGGGGCGCCTGGGGTAGTGGCCGCCACCCGACGCAAGCCCGGTGGCTGTCTGACGGGTCGCTGGCTCAGGCGCGGATGTCGTGCAGGTGGTGGACGACATCGTGCAGGAAGTACCTGCCGAAGCTCGCGACCGTGAAGCTCGCACCGTCCGAGCGGTGGCCGGTGCGGTCGAGCTGCTCGGCGGTGACGGCGTCGAAGCTGGCGGCGACCTGTTCGCCCGCCGCGGTGAGCTCAGCGGCCACCGCCGCCGGATCCTGCTCGCCGTAGCGCTCGGCGACCGCCGTGGCGTCCTGATCCCAGTTGTCGAAGGTCGGGTCGTCCTCGGCGAGCATGAGCGCCAGCCGCCGATCGAAGAGACGGAAGACATCGCGGACGTGGGCGCTGTACTCCAGCGTCGACCACACCACCGGGGAGGGTCGCCTGCGGACGTCCGGACGGGCGAGCGCCTCGCGCCAGCGCGGCAGGCTGGCGCGCACCGCGGCGCCGACCGCGAGCGGATCCATGGTGGCCGCCACGAACCCGCATTCGGGGCAGGGGCGTTCCAGAACCCAGGTCCAGTCCTTGGTGTCGGGGGTGATTCCGTCGGCCTGTGTCATGCCAGCAACCTATCAAGCCGTCCGGACAGCACCTGCTGTCGCTGTCCACGGTGAGCGGTGGCCCGCGGCGACCAGACCGTCCGGCGTGACCGTTGGGATGGTCGCCGCGCGAGACCGGGGTCACCCGGCCGCTACCGGGAACTCCCAGTCGCGACCAATTGGGCGCAACGCAGGATGCGCCGGGGCGGCGGCAGACACGAAGGTGGGCAGCTTCGGCCGACTACGGCTCAAAACTGCCCACCTTGTGGTGGTTGTGATCAGAGATCGGCCAGCACGTCTCCGGCCAGGTGCACCTGATAGCCCATGGCCTGGAACATCGCGGCCTTGGCGACCAGGGCCGCGTCAGCGGTCTCGGCATCGGGGGCGTAGGCCACGTTGAGGTGGTTGGCCTTGTGGCGGGCCATCAGTTCGTCGCGACCGACTCCATGGAGAACGGCGTTCATGATCGGCCACTCCTTGTTGGTGGAGTCGAGCCGGCGCTGCACCTCCTCCTGGGGCATTTCAATGCAGGTACCGCGGCCGAGGTCGACGTGCAGCACGCCGTCCATGATGAAGACTCGCGACCAGACGATCTCGCCGGGCTTGGAGACGCCGGACAGGGTGCCGCCGCCGAGCGGGAAGAAGTAGTAGCTCTGCCGGTAGGCATGGGCCTTGTCGTAGCCGCCCAGATGGGAGGCGGGTACCGAGCCGGAGATCTCCAGCACCCACACGAAGTCGCCCTCCCACTCGTCGCCCCAGCGGACGTCGTGAAGGGTGGTGGCCGGGTCGAGGCCCATCGCCGTCCAGATCCGGTTGGTGACCAGTGCGTCGATCGCGACACCCTCGTCCACCTCGTTGGCGCACGGCAGGGCAGCGCCCTCATACAGCACGCGGGAGCCGTCGCGGGAGGTGACGGGCGGACGGTCGACGTTGTTGAGCAGGCCCTCGACCAGGTCGGAGGCCGGCACCATGTCCTTCAGGCCCTGCTGGTACTGGATGCCCACCACATCGGCACCGAAGTCGTCGGCCATCCGGACGGCGGCGATGTACATCTTCATCTGGCTGTTGAGCTGCTCGTCGGTGAGGTTCTCCTTCCAGTCGCCGTCGTTGTCGACGTGGAAGGTGAGTCCGGCCTCGTCCAGCCAGCTGCGGACGGCGGCGGCCTCCTCGTCGGAGGTCTTGTTCATCTCGGCGACCAGGGCGCTCTGGGAGAGCCGCTCCTTGTAGATGCCGGCCGGGTTCATCAGTTCGTCGTCGATCAGCGCGTTGTACATGCCCATGCAGTACTCGTCGAAGACGGCGATGATCGCCTTGTCCTCCTTGAGCTGGGCGGCCAGCGCCTCGCCCAGGCGCTTCTCCTCCGATTCCGGCAGTGCCGGCAGGTCGCGGACGTGAGAGGTGTCGTGGACGATCTCACCGGTCTCGATCCACTCGGCCAGCTTGGTGCGCGCCCACTCGTCGGTGAAGTCCTTGCTCCACAACGTCGAATGCTTGATGCCCGCCTTCACCATCGAGCCGTGCAGGTTCAGCATGCCCACCAGACCGGGGAAGTCGCCGGCGAAGTTGGCTACCAGCAGGATCGGGCCCTGATGATCCCGCAGGCCGTGCAGCACGTGGTGGCTGTACTGCCAGACCGCCTCGACGACCACCAGCGGCGCGTCCTTCGGGACGTTCTTGAACACCTGCCGTCCGTAGTGCTGGCTGTCGATGAAGCCGTGGCCGGTTGCCGGGTTCACGCCGTGCGCGCGCTTGACGCTCCAGCCGAGGGACTCCACCGCGGCGGCGAACTCGCCCTCGACCTGCTGCTGCATCGACCACGTCTTCACGTTGGTGGTGAGGCGGAGGTCACCGTTGGCGATCGTGTAGACCGTGTTCGGCTCGGCGGGCGGGCGCTCGGTGATCGTCGGGAAGGTGTAGGTGCTCACTGATCCTCCTTGCGGTATCTGGCGGCCGGCTGCCCGGGCTGCTGTGCCCGGCTCCGGCCTACCTCCCCAGCATCTCAGCAATCGATTTCAGGGTCAAGGCGACAGGGTCATGCCGAGGATGTGGATCGGCTGGCCGAGCGGGTCCCTCCGGGCTCTGCGACCCGTCACGCGATGGCCCCGTCCGCGTGGGGAACTGCTATCCGCCGGCGCCGTCGAGAAGCGAGAGGCCGGACTCCTCGTCCCCGATCACCACGGGCAGGATGACCTCGCGGGGTGGGGACTGCAGGCCGCGGATCCGTTCCAGCAGCATCTGCGCGGCCCGCAATCCGAGTTCGCGTGCCGGCAGGTGGGTGACCTGGATCCCGCGGGGGACCAGCAGCACCATGGGCAGGCCGCCGAAGGAAACCACTCCGACCGCCGGTGGAAGCCGGTCGGCCTCAGCCAGGGCGCGGATGGCGCCGGCTGCCAGCTTGTTGTTGGCGGCGAACACCGCGTCGGGAGGGCTGGGCAGCGCCAGCAGGGTTCGCATCGCCTGCTCGCCGCCCTCGATGGTGTACTCGGTCTGATGGATCAGTTCGGCCGGGGGCCACGTGCCCAGCTTCCTGTGGTAGGCCCGGCGATAGCCCTCCAGCCGCTCGCCGCTGGTCTCGACTCGTTCCGGGCCGGTGATGCAGGCGACCCGACGGTATCCGGTGGCGAGGAGCAGGTCGGTCCCCGCCGTGGCGCCGGCGACATTGTCGGCTACCACCGAGTCCACCGCGGCCCCTGGCGCCCGGCGGTCCACGCTCACCACCGGGACGCCTCGCGTCAGCGGCAGACTCAGGTCGGTGGTGCGCGAACTCGGGACGATGATGATGCCCGCCACCGGTTCGCCGACCGCCACCCGCAGGTACTCCTGCTCGCGGGCGGGATCCTCGTCGGTGTTGCACAGCATCACCGAGTAGCCGTCGGCCCGGGCGAGATCCTCAACCGCGCGGGTCATGACGGTGAAGAAGGGGTTCTCGATATCGGGGACCATCATGGTGATGACTTCGGACGAACTGGTCCGCAGCCGCCGTGCGTTGCGGTTGGGGACGAAGCCCAGCTCAGCAGCCGCACGCCGCACGGCGGCGTCCCGGTGAGGAGTCACCTTGATGCCGTTGAACACCCGCGACACCGTGGCGGGCGACACCCCGGCTCGCCGCGCGACATCGTAGATCGTGACCACAGGCCCTCCCCACTGATGTCGACCGCCACTAGCGAAAGCCATGATAGGGCGATTCGGGACGAGCAGGGGGTTCGCGGCGGATGCCTTTGTGTCCCTGCCTCGTCCGCTAGGGTTCCGGCTACAGGCCGAGGTCGGCCGCGAGACGTGGAGGGGCAGCGATGACAACACCGGCGACGTCACCCACCAAGACCCACCGGGGTGTGCTGGTGGTGGGCAGCGTCAACGTCGACCTCACCACCTTCTCCGATCGGCTCCCGGCCCCGGGGGAGACGATCACCGGGCGTGAGTTCACCGTCGTCCTGGGCGGGAAGGGGGCCAACCAGGTGGTGGCCGCCGGGCTGGCCGGGGCGCCGGCATCGATGGTGGGTTGCGTCGGCCGGGACGAGTTCGGTGAGCTGGCGACCGAGAGCCTGCGCGCGGCCGGAGTGGACCTGACCCACCTGCGCCGGCTCGAGACCCGTACCGGCATCGCACACATCCGGGTGGATGCCGCGGGTGAGAACAACATCGTGGTGGTGCCGCTGGCCAACGACGAACTGGACATCCCTCAGATCGACGAGGCCTTCGCCGCCTGCGACGCCACTCACGCCGTGCTGCTCACCCAGCTGGAGACGCCCTACCGGCTGACCCTGCACACCCTGCGCCGGGCGCGGGCCGCGGGGATGATCACCATCCTCGACCCGGCACCGGCCCGCGAACTCGATCCCGCGATCTGGCCGCAGGTCAGCGTCGTGACGCCGAACGAGACCGAGGCCGAACTGCTGACCGGCATCACGGTGCGCGACGACGAGAGCGCCGCCGCCGCCGGCCGCTGGTTCATCGAACGCGGAGCCGCGCACGCTGTCATCACCCGGGCGGGCCAGGGCTCCACCATCGTCGACGCCGAAGGGGTCAGGCATGTCCCGGCGATCCCGGTGACCCCGCTCGACACCACGGCTGCCGGGGACGCCTTCTCCGGCTACCTGGGCGCGCGGATTGCCGCGGGCGACGACATCGTCGCCGCGGTGCGGGTGGCCACCGCCGCCGGCGCGCTCACCGTGACCCGCGCCGGCGCCTCGCCCAGCCTGCCCGCCGCTGCCGAGGTCGAGGCCCTGCTGGCCACCACCGGAGTCTGAACCCGTGCTGATCGCACACGACCTCGGAACGACGGGTGACAAAGCATCGCTGCACACCGACACCGGTGAGCTGCTGGCCGCGGTCACTGTTGCCTACCCGGCGAACTTCGCCGCGGGCGGGGTGGCCGAACAGAACCCGGAGGACTGGTGGGAAGCCGTGGTCGCGGCCACCCGCGGACTGCTGGAGCGGACTGGGGTGGATCCGGCCGGCGTCGCCGGCCTGGTGGTCAGCGGCCAGATGATGGGCGCGGTGCTGCTGGACGGCGATTACGCGCCGGTCCGGCCGGCGATCATCTGGGCCGACACCCGCAGCACCGCCCAGGCGGACCAGTTGCTGCGGCAGTACACGCAGGCGCAGGCGCTCGACATCCTGGGCCATCAGTTCAACTCCACCTACTCGCTGTCGAAGCTCATGTGGGTGCGCGACCACGAGCCGGAGACCTGGGCGCGGGTGCGCCACTTCGGACTGGCGAAGGACTTCATCGTGCAGCGCCTGACCGGCCGGCTGCTGACCGACCCTTCCGACGCCTCCGGCACCAATGCCTACGACCTCAAGGCAGGGGTCTGGTCAGAGCCGGTCATCGAGGCGTCCGGGCTGCCGCGCTCGATCTTCCCGGAGGTGGTGGACTCCACCCAGGTGGTCGGCACCCTCACTTCGGACGCGGCCACGGCGCTCGGGCTTCCGGCGAGCACCCGGGTGGTGATGGGTGGCGGTGACGGTCCGATCGCCTCGGTCGGCGCCGGTGTCGTGGCACCCGAGGATCCCCCCTACGTCTGCATGGGTACCTCCACCTGGATCTCCTTCGCCACCACCGAGCCGGCCGCGGCCGATCCGCGGATCTTCACCTTCCGCCACGTGGTGCCCGGGTTGTACGCCCCGATCGCCACCATGCAGGCCGGCGGAGGCGCGGTGCAGTGGGCCGGCGAGGTGCTCGGTGCTCCCGTCCCCGAACTGGTCGCCCGGGCCGGCGAAGTCCGCGCCGCCGACGAGGGCCTGTTCTTCCTGCCGTACCTGATGGGGGAGCGCTCGCCCTACTTCAACCCCGACGCGGCCGGCACCTTCGCCGGGCTCTCCCGGCACCACACCGCCGGGCATCTGATGCGCGCGGTGCTGGAGGGCGTGGCGCTGAACCTGCTGATCTGCCTGGACGCCTTCGGTGAGTCCGGGTTCGAGACCGAGACGGTCGACGCGATCGGCGGCGGCGCGGCCAGCGATCTCTGGCTGCAGATCATGGCCGACGCCTGGGGCGTCACGATGCGGCGCCGCTCGGTGGTCGAGGAGGCCAACAGCCTCGGTGCCGCGGTGGTCGGCGCGGCCGGCCTGGGCCTGGCCGACTTCTCGGTCGCGCGGACGCTCTCGCACGTCACCGCCAGCTTCGAGCCCGATCCGGCGCGGACCGCCCTGTATCGCGAGGCGGTGGGCATCTTCACCGACGCCTACGACCGCCTCGAAACCTGGTTCGCCCACCGCAAACCCGCGCGCTGACGCTCCTGGTCACCAGCATGACCAGGAGCGCGCCGACCACGCCGATCCCTGTGCTCGCTGCGCGGAGTCGTGACCGGCTCAGGCCGGCACTAGCAGGGGGTCACTCCTTTGCGGAACAGCGCATTGCCATAGGTCCGAGTCTCGCCGGTACGGACGATGAGCTCGGCCTGGGCCGCCAGATCATAGAACGCGAACCGCTCCACGATCCGTTGCTCGCAGCCCTGCAGGTCAGCGGCGTCGATGAGCTCCTGTTGTACCGGCAGCAGGCCGTCCGGGCTCTCCATCAGGTCCAGCGCCGGTCCATGGCTGTCCGGGACGATCACCGAGCGGACGGCGGCCAGCACCCGGGGCGCACTCAGCCCGGGCATGTCGATCAGGTGTTTGCGGGCCAGCTTCGAGGCGGTGAAGTGCGCATCGGCGATCACCACCCCGTCTCCGTGCCCCATCTCGTCCAGGGCGAGCAGCAGTCTTCCGGTCAGGATCGGATCGATGTTCAGCAGCACCTTTTGCCTCCATGGCGGCGGATTCGAATGGTGGGCAGCCACCGTCGCCGGCGACTGCCCACCAAGGTTGTGAGAACGGGCATTGCTGCCCGCCCGGATCACTCGTACAGGTTGGCGGCGATCTCCGGATCGTCGATGTTGGAGGCGTCGTACCAGGCGAAGCCGGAGTCGATGATCTTCGGCTGCTCGATGTTGTTGACGGCCTTGATGGCGGCGACAACGGTCTCGTAGCCCATCTTCACCGGGGACTGGGTGATGGCGCCGGCCATGCGGCCATCGCGGATGGCCTCCAGCTGGGTCTTGCCGGAGTCGAAGCCGACGACCTTGATGCCGGTGACGCCGGACTCGGTGACGCCCTGGACAGACCCGGTGGCCGCGGCCTCGTTGGTGCCGTAGATGCCGACGATGTCGGGGTTGGCCTGGATCATGGCCTTGGCGGTGTTGGCAGCGAGGCCGACCTCGCCGGCAACCTGGGGCTCAAGCAGCTTGATGTCAGGAGCGTTGGCCGTGATGTAGTCGGCGAAGCCGTTGCAGCGCTGCTTGCCGGTCTGCGAGGTCTGGTCGTGGCAGACGACGCCAATGGTCCCCGTGCCTCCGACGAGCTCGATCATGCGCTTGGCAGCCTCTTGGGCGGCCGCCTCATTGTCGGTCTGCACGGTGGTGACCGGCAGGTCGGAGTCGACGCCGGAGTCGAAGGCGACCAGCGGGATGCCGGCTGCCTGGATCTGCTGCAGTACCGGGTCGGCGGCACCGGTGTCGAGGGCGGCCAGGCCGATGGCGATCGGCTTGGCGTCCAGGGCGGCCTTGAGCTGGTCGAGCTGCTGGGTCACCTTGGTCTCGTCGTCGGGGCCGACGAACTCGATCTTGTAGTTGTACTCCGCGCCGGCCTGCTCGGCGCCCTCCTTGACCGCCTGCCAGAAGCGGTGCTGGAAGCCCTTGGAGACCAGGTAGATGAGTTCGCCGTTGCCCTGGGGCACGTCGCCCGGGGCGGGCGCGGGGGTCTCGGCCGCCGAGGTGGTGGGAGCCGGTTCGACGGGTGTCTCGGCCGGCGTGGACGTGCTGCACGCCGCCGTGAGGGCGAGCGCCAGTGCCGACGACCCGATGAGAACGGAACGCAGAATGCGCATGTCTCTTCCTTTCTGTGCCAGGCATCTGTGCCCGGCGTTGAGGTGGGAGCGATCAAGCTCCTGGGCTATTCAGTTGTGTCTTTGGGGCTGCAGGGACGCTAGATGGCGGATGCCCTTCTGCGGCGGACGATGTCGACGAACACCGCGATGACCACGACGATCCCGGTGACGACGAACTGCCATTCCTGGGCGATGCCCATCATCAGCAGACCCTTCTTGAGGGTCTCCATGATCAGGGCACCGACGACGGTGCCGAGGATGTTGGCCCGGCCACCGGCCAGTGAGGTGCCGCCGATGACGACGGCGGCGATCACGTTGAGTTCGAACCCCAGGCCCTCGGCGGGCTGGACGAAGCCGAACCGGGCCGAGTAGAGGATCGCGCCGAGGGCGACGAAGACGCCCGCCAGAACATAGACGAGCATCTTCCACAGGTTGATGTTGACGCCCGAGAGCCGGGTCGCCTCCTCATTGGAGCCGATGGCCAGGGCGTAGCGGCCGAGCAGGGTCTTGTTGAGGATCACCGCCGCGACGATGGCGAGCAGGATGAACACCAGTACCGCGTTCGGCACGCCCGGGATGATCTGTCCGTTGGCGATCCAGCTGTAGCCGGGGTTCTTGATCGAGATCGAGGACTTGCCGGAGATGATCAGGGCCAGGCCGCGCGCCACCATCATCATGGCGAGGGTGGCGATGAACGGCGGCAACCCCAGATAGGCCACGTTGACGCCGTTGACCAAGCCGATGGCGGCACCGACGAGCAGGGTCAGGAGCAGGCCGGCTCCGAGCGGCATGTTCAGCCACTCCCCGGACAGGAACACCCCCGCCATGACGGCTACCAGGGTCATGCCGGTGCCGGACGACAGGTCGATGCCGCCGGTGGCGATGACGAAGGTCGCGCCCAGCGCCATGACGCCGATGTAGGCGGACTGCTGGATGATGTCCAGCACGATGGTGAACTGGGCGAAGTTCGGCGCGGCGAAGAGGAAGAAGACGTAGATGATCACCAGTGCCGCGAAGACGAAGATCTGCTGTAGCGAGGACTTCGCGAACCGGGCCAGAGCACCGGAGCGGGTCTTCTCGGCGGCCACGGTGGCCCCGTTGGTGACGGGTTCGGTCACGCTGCGTCTCCTGTCAGTTGGGCCAGCCCGATGGTGGCCAGTTCCATGATGTTCTCCTGATTGGCGTCGGAGTTGTCCAGGACGCCGGTGATCCTGCCGTGGGCCATGACCGCGATGCGGTGCGACATGCGCAACACCTCGGGCAGCTCCGACGAGATCATGATGATCGCCTTCCCCTGCGCGCTCAGGGACTCCAGCAGTTCGTAGATCTCCTCCTTGGCGCCGACATCGATGCCCCGGGTCGGCTCGTCGAAGATCAGCACGTCACAGTTGCGGATCAGCCACTTGGCGATGACAACCTTCTGCTGGTTGCCACCGGAGAGCTTGCTCAACAGCTGGTTCACCGACGGCGTCTTCACCCGCAGCCGGTTCGAGTACTCGATGCCGACCGTCTTGATCTTGCGGTCCAGGATGTAGCCGCCGATGTTGAAGTCGCGCATGGCCGCCATCGCGGTGTTGGCCTTCACGTCCTGGTCCAGGAGCAGACCGAACTGCTTGCGATCCTCGGACAGGTACCCGATCCCGTGCCGAACCGCGTCGGCGGGGGTGTGGATCTGGACCTTCCGGCCGTGCACCTCGATCTCGCCGCTGGTGCGGGGATCGGCGCCGAAGACCGCGCGCGCGACCTCGGTGCGTCCTGCCCCCATCAGGCCGGCGAAGCCGAGGATCTCACCGCGGCGAACCTCGAAGCCGATGTCGTGCAGCAGGTTGCGGCTCGACAGGTCGCTGACCTTCAGCACCACCTCATCCGACAGACGCTGGTTCCTGGGCCGGGCCTCCGCCGAGACCTCTCGCCCGACCATCATCGAGATGATCTCGCGTATCTCCACTTCCGAGGTGGTGACCGTCCCGATGTACTCACCGTCACGGAGCACGCTCACCCGATCGGTGATCTCCTCGATCTCCGGCATCCGGTGAGAGATGTAGATCAACCCGGTCTGGGGACTGATGAAGTCGCGGATCATCTCGAACAGCGCCTCGGTCTCAGCGACTGTCAGCGCCGCGGTGGGCTCGTCCATCACCAGGATCCGGGAGTCGTAGGACAGCGCCCGCGCGATCTCGACCATCTGCTGCCGGGCGACCGACAGGTCACCGATCCGGGCGCGTGGGTCGATCGACATCCCCAGCCGCTCGAACAGGGCCGTGGCCCGCCGGTTCAGCGCGTCGTCGTCGATCCACCCGAGCCGGTGGCTGCCGGGGCGTCCGATGAACAGGTTCTGGGCCACGGTCAGATCCGGGACCATGTTCAGCTCCTGGTGGATGATGCTCAGCCCCAGAGCCCGTGCGTGGTTGACGTCGCGCACCTGGACCTGTTCGCCCTGGAGCCAGATCTCGGCGCCCGGATCGGGGGTGTAGATGCCGGTCAGGATCTTCATCAGCGTGGATTTGCCGGCGCCGTTCTCGCCGACCAGGCCCAGCACTTCACCGGCGTTGAGGTCGAGGTGCACGCCCTGCAGCGCCTTGACTCCGGGAAACGTCTTGCTGACGTTCCTGAGTTCCAAGAGCTTGGTCACCTGCACTCCTTCGTACTTGTCCGGCCTGGTGTTCGAGCTTCGGCCGTCCCGCGGCGCCGCTTGGCCTTGACTCGAACAGAAATCGATTGCAGGATTCTAAACACACGGTTGTCGATTTGCCCAGCCGCGTGATCCGATTGTGACATTCGGGGCTGGCTGCGCGAGTGTCGGACGCGGGTCGCCGAACCCGCCGACAGGGTGCCTTGACAGCCCCGGAAGGCCCATCATACGATGGGTTGAAACGATTCATGCGCGAGGATGCGAGATGTACACCGAGCTGCTTAACCCGCTTGACGGGGGACGTCCATGACCAGCCCAGCGGCCTTTGCCGCTGCCGACCTGGGCGCCTCCAGTGGGCGGGTGATCCTGGGCACGCTGAGGGACGGTCGAATCCACCTCGAAGAGGTGACCCGCTTCGTCAACGGGCCGACCTCGGTCGGCACCAGCATTCACTGGGATGCGCCGGCGCTGTTCGAGCACATCCGGAGCGGAATGCGGGCCGCGCAGCAGCGCGCCGGCAGGCTCGGCGCGGTGGGGGTGGACACCTGGGGAGTCGACTACGGCCGGCTGAATGCCGCCGAGGAGTTGATCGAGCTTCCCTTCCACTACCGCGACGACCGTACGGCCGGAGTCCCCGAGCGGCTCTTCGCGAGCCTGCCCGCTGCTGACCTCTACCGCCGGGCCGGGCTGCAAGTGATGCCCGTCAACACGATCTTCCAGCTGATCGCCGACACCGGAGACTGGGACGAGGTGTCCCGCATCCTGCTGATGCCCGACCTGCTGGCCTACTGGCTGAGCGGACGCCAGGCGGCCGAGGTGACGATAGCCTCCACCACCGGATTGCTCGATGTGGCCCGACGGCAATGGTCGCCCGAGATCTGCGCGCACCTGGAGTCCGTCCACGGAGTTCCAGCCGCCCGCATTCTGCCGGATCTGGTCGAGCCCGGCACCATCCTGGGTGACACGTTGCCGGGGGTGCTGGAGGAGCCGGTGCCGGTGGTCGCGGTCGGCTGCCATGACACCGCCTCGGCGGTGGCCTCGATCCCGGCCACGGGTTCCGACTTCGCCTTCATCTCCTCGGGCACCTGGTCGCTGGTCGGTCTGGAGCTGACCGAGCCGGTGCTCAGCGAGGAGAGCCGGCAGGAGAACTTCACCAACGAACTCGGCATCGACGGCACTGTCCGGTACCTGAAGAACGTGATGGGGCTGTGGGTGCTCAGCGAGTCGGTGCGCACCTGGCAGGCCCAGGGACAGCAGATCGACCTGCTGGAGCTGCTCGCGGCCGCGGCGCAGCAGCCGGGGCTGGCCTGTGTGGTGGACATGAACGACGAGCGGCTGCTGCCGCCGGGGGACATGCCCGGCCGGCTGCGTGCCATGGCTGCCGAGACCGGGCAGTCGCTGGGCGAGGATCCGGCCTCGGTCACCCGCTGCATCATGGACTCGCTGGCGCTGGCCTACCGGGGTGCGATCCGCACCGCCTGCCGGCTGGCCGGCCGGGAGATCCGCACCGTGCACGTGGTGGGCGGTGGTTCGCAGAACCGCTTCCTGTGCCAGCTGACCGCGGACGCCACCGGGTTGCCGGTGGTCGCCGGTCCGGTCGAGGGCACCGCGATGGGCAGCCTGCTTGTGCAGGCCAGGGCCTGCGGGGCACTGAGCGGCGATCTGGCGGCGCTGCGCCAGGTGGCGATCGCGTCCTCCGAACTGACCAGCTACACCCCCGGCGGGCTGGACCTGACCCCGAGCCAATGGGACGCCGCAGAACGCATCCTGACCTCCAGACCATGACAAACCCTCTCCCGGCGGACGGAGCAGTCGAGACGATGGCCGGCCCGAAACGCAAGGAGCACAGATGAACGACGCAGTCGCGGCCGGCAACCTGCCGGTGGTGAACACCCACGTCCACTTCCCACCCAACTTCTCGGCCTTCCACACGGTGACCGACGCGATAGACGCCGCAGTCGCAGAAGGCGTGGCCGCCATCGGGATCTCGAACTTCTACGACCAGCAGGTGTACGCCCGGTTCGCCGAGCAGGCGGACGCCGCCGGCATCGTCGCGCTGTTCGGGCTGGAGTTCATCACCCTCGATCCCGAGCTTGAGGCGACCGGCACCCTGGTCAACGATCCGGCCAACCCCGGCCGCGTCTACTTCTGCGGCAAGGGCATCAGCCCGTTCCGGGAGAAGCCGCCGGCGGCAGCCGCCACCGCGCGGGCGATCCGGGACGACAATGACGCCCGGGCCGAGGCGATGGTCGCACAACTGGCCGCTCACTTCGCCGCGAACGGCTTGGAAACCGGGCTGACTGCCGCATCGGTGGCCGCCGACGTGGCCGCCCGTACCGAGGTCCCGCTTGAGTGGGTCTCGCTTCAGGAGCGTCACATCGCGCGCGCCTTCCAGGAGGTGCTCGCGCGCCTGCCCCAGGATCAGCGGACGGCCGTCCTCGCCGCCGCCTACGGGTCTCCCTCCGGTGTCGACACCGACGATGCGGTAGCGCTGCAGGGCGAACTGCGCTCCCGGCTGCTGAAGGTAGGCACCCCCGGCTACGTGCCCGAGGTGCCGCTGAGCTTCGCCGACGCCTACGCCTACGTGCTGGCGATGGGCGGGATCCCGACCTTCCCGATCCTGGCCGACGGCGCGAAGAGCCTCAGCCCCTTCGAGTACCCGGCCGAGCAGTTGGCGGCCCGTCTGCTGGAGCGGGGCGTGTACGCCGCCGAGCTCATCCCGCTGCGCAACAAGTCGGCCCTGGTGGACGAATATGTGCAGGCGCTGACCGGCGCCGGGATCATCGTGATGGCCGGTACCGAGCACAACACCGCAGACCGGATTCCCTACCTGCCGGCCGCCGTCGACGGCCCGCTCTCGGAGGCCGCTCGCACCGCCTTCTGGGAGGCGACCTGCGTAGTGGCCGCTCATCAGCACCTGACCGCCGCCGGCCGGCCCGGATATGTGGACGCCGACGGAGCCCTGGCCGGCGACGATCCCATCGCCCACAAGGCGGAACTCGTCGCACTGGGTGCCCAGTTGATCTCGCAGAACAAGGAGTGATGGTGGATCTCACCGCCGAACTGATCAAGGTCGCCAACGCCTTCGGCAGCGACCAGGAGTACTCCCGGGCCGGCGGCGGCAACGCCTCGGTCAAGCTGGACGGGGTGCTCCACATCAAGCCCAGCGGGGTGCCGCTCGCCACCCTGACCGCCGAGGACCTGGTGCCGCTCAAGCTGGACGTCCTGCTGGACGCGCTGGAATCCGACGCGCCGGTGGACGGCGATCCGGTGCGGGCGGCCGCGGCGAAGGCCGCGCTGCCGCACCCCAGCGGGCGGCGTCCGAGCGTGGAGATCCTGTTCCATGCCCTGATCCCGGATGCCCTGGTGCTGCACTCGCATCCCCTGGTCGCCAATGCGCTGACCTGCAACGCCGAGGCGGAGGCGCTGGCCGCTGCGCTGTTGGGCGACGAGGCGATCGTGGTGCCCTACATCGACCCGGGCGTCCCGCTGGCCCGTGGCGTCGCGGCAGCGCGCGCCGCCTACACCGAGCGCACCGGCCGCCCGGCCCCGGGCATCACGCTGCTGCGCAACCACGGCATCATCGTCTCGGGCAACTCCGCCGCCGAGATCACGGAGCGCTCGCAGCGACTGACCGACGCCATCCGGACGGCGATCGACGCCACCGGCCTGCCCTCCGTCCCCGAGTTGGACGCTGCCGAGCTCACCCGGGTGCGCAACGCCGTCGCTCCGACCCTGCGCGGTCTGCTGGGCACCGACGAGGCGCTGGCCGTCGTCGCCTCCGATGCCGGCGACCTGGTCCGCTCGGTCACCCTCACGCCGGCCGGTCAGGCGATCCTGACCGGTGGGCCGCTGATCCCCGACCAGATCGTGTACAGCGGCTCGCTGCCGGCCGTGGTGGAGCCCGGTGACGACCCGGCTGCGGCCGCGGCCCGGGCGGTTGAGGAGTTCCGTGCCGCGCACGGCAGGAACCCGGTGGTCGTGGTGGTGCCCGGCCTGGTCGCCTTCGCCGCCGGACGCGACCTGGGCGCCGCCCGGAACGCGCTGGCCACCTTCACCGATGCGCTCCGGGTGGCTCGCGACGCCGACCGGATCGGCAGCGTCCAGGTGATGGACGCTGCTCAGCGCGGCTTCATCGAGAACTGGGAGGCAGAGGCCTACCGCCAGGCGGTCGCGGCCCAGGCCTCCGCCGGCCGGCTGGCCGGCAAGGTCGTGATGATCACCGGCGCCGCCCAGGGCTTCGGCCTGGGCATCGCCCAGGAGCTCATCACCCAGGGGGCGACCCTGGTGCTGGCCGACCTCAACCTCGACGGCGCCACCGCCAACGCGGCGGCGATGTGCGAGCAGCACGGCGCGGACCGGGCGGTGGCCGTGAGGATCGATGTCTCCGATGAGCATTCCTGCCTGGCCGCGGTGGCCGAGGTGGTCGGCATCTTCGGCGGGCTGGACGTCTTCGTCTCCAATGCCGGGGTGCTGCGCGCCGAGTCGGTGTTCACCCAGCCGGTGGCCGACTTCGATCTGGTCACCAACGTCAACTACCGCGGCTACTTCCTCGGGGTGCGGGCGGTCGCGCCGGTACTGGCAGCCCAGCATGCCGCCCGGCCGTCCGCCTGGTTCGACATCATCGAGATCAACTCCAAGTCGGGCCTGACCGGCTCGAAGGCGAACTTCGCCTACGCCGGTTCGAAGTTCGGCGGGATCGGGCTCACCCAGTCGTTCGCCCTCGAGTTGGTCGGTTCCGGCGTCAAGGTGAACGCCATCTGCCCGGGCAACTTCCTGGATGGTCCGCTGTGGTCCGACCCCGAGCGCGGGCTCTTCGTCCAGTATCTGCGGGCCGGTAAGGTGCCAGGTGCCACCACGGTCGCCGAAGTCAGGGCGCATTACGAGAAGCAGGTGCCGATGGGACGAGGCTGCTTCCCGGCCGATCTGGCCAAGGCGATCTACTACATCGTCGAGCAGAACTACGAGACCGGGCAGGCCGTTCCGGTGACCGGCGGTCAGAACATGCTCAACTGACGTTGCGCAGCAACGTGATCCCGGACTTGATCCGGGACCCCCGCACAGACCCAGCTCCCGAGTCTCAGCTGACCTAACGAGGCTCACCGAAACCGGAGGATGAAGTGCCCGCTTTCCCCGCCACCCAGTACGCGATCCAGTTCACCGGCAAGGACGAGGTGTTCCTCAACACCGCCAAGCCGGTGGACGAGATCGGTCCGACCCAGATCCTGCTGCAGGTGGAGGCCTGCGGTATCTGCTTCTCCGACACCAAGCTGCTGCATGCCTTCGGCGATCATCCTCGCAAGTCGGCGGTGGTCGCCGGCATCTCCGCCGACGAACTGGCGCAGGTGCCCAGCTATCACCCAGGCGACGCGGCAGTCGTGCCGGGGCACGAGCCGGTGGTGCGCGTTGTCGCGGTCGGCGAGGCCGTGACCAACTACCGGGTGGGCGAGCGGCTGCTGGTGCAGGCGGACTGGCGGCATCTGCCGACCGCGGCCTCCAACGGCGCCTTCGGGTACAACTTCGACGGCGCCCTGCAGGAGTACGTGGTGGTCGACGAGCGGATCGTCGTCCATGACGGTGAGGAGTTCATGCTGCGGGTCTCCGACGCGCCGACCGCCGCCCAGGTGGCGCTGGTCGAGCCGTGGTCCACGGTGGAGGCCTCCTACTCCCGCTCCGAGCGCAACACCCTGGTGGCAGGCGGGCGACTGCTGGTCGTCGCGGACGCCGGTGTGGTTCCGTCCGGTCTGGAGCCGTTGCTGGCAGCGGCCCGTCCGGGATCGATCGCGGTCGTGGGAGCGGATGCCGCATCAATCGACCCGCAGGCGGTCTCCGCCGATCTGGCCGGGATCGAGCCCGGCCTTGACGACATCGTCTACTTCGGCTCGGATGCCGCGACCATCGAGCGGCTGAGTGCGCTGCTGGGGGCCCGCAGCCTGCTGTGCGTGGTGCTGGGCGGCGCGACCATCGATCGCCGGGTGAACCTGGATGTCGGACGGGTCCACTACGACTTCGTGCGCTACATCGGCACCACGGGCAGTGACCCGGCCGAGGCGTACACCCATATTCCGGCCGACGGCGAGATCCGCTCCGGCGACCAGGTGGCGATCATCGGCGCCGCTGGTCCGATGGGGCTGATGCACACCGTCCGTACCGTGTCGCTGGGTCTGCCGGGCGTGGTGGTGGACGGCGCCGACGTCAACGACGAGCGCCTGGCTCACCTGGCCTCGGTGGTGAACCCGACAGCCGCTGAACGCGAGGTTCCGTTCCGCGTGGTGAATTCCACGACGACGCCCCTGCAGCCGGGCTACACCTATCTGACCTGTCTGGTGCCGTTCCCGGCCCTGCTCGCCCAGGCAGTCGAACTGGCCGGGGACGGCGCGATCGTGAACGCCTTCGCCGGCTTCCCGGCCGGGACCCTGGCCGAGCTCGACCTGCAGGGCATCATCGAGCGGCACGTCTTCCTGCTCGGCACCTCCGGCTCGGAGATGAGCGACATGCGCACCCTGCTGGACAAGCTGGAGACCAACGCCCTGGACACCTCGATCTCGCTGGACGCGGTCTGCGGGATGGCCGGTTTCTCCGACGCCATCGACGCGGTGAACAATCGCACCTCCGGCGGCAAGATCATGGTCTACCCGCAGCTGTACGACCTGGGCCTGGTCCGCCTGTCCGAGCTGCCGGAGAAGCTCCCCGAGGTCGCCGCCGCCCTGGCCGATGGCCGCTGGACGAAGGCCGCCGAAGCCGCCCTCCTCGCCACCGCCGGTTAGCGAGATTCTGTGGCAACCCACCCCGTCGCCGGAGACTCGCGCTCCTGCGACGGAGCGGATTGGGGGTAGCTCGCGGAACTCGTCAGGAGAGCCTCGCTGTGGCTGAGTGACCAGGGCGGAAGCACGGTCACAACGTATGCCGGAGAGCGCCAGACGCCTGCCTGAGGCCCCGCACCTCGAATGAGGGGCGGGGCCTCAGGGCGTGGTAGACGGTCAGCGCTTCTTGATGGTGACCTTCGTTGACTTGAGCCCGGTGACGTGCTTGGTGTCGGTTGGCCGGAACTCCGCCTGCACCTTCACGTCCTTCATGCTCTTGGCCAGCTTCACCGTCACCTTCCCGAACATGCTCGCCTTGAGCTTGACCGTGATCGCCTTCTTGCCCGAGATATGCAGCGTCACCTTGCCGACCGGCCACAGGCCGTTGCTCAGCTTGCCGATCGTCACGGTCACCTTCGGTCGGGTGTTCTTCTTGAACGTGGCGCCCTTGACCTTGATCGACTGCGGCTTCGCCTTCACGACGGTGAGGGTCTTGCTGGCCGCGGCCGAGGTGGCCGGGTTGTGGTTGGCATCGCCCGCCCAGACCGCCTTGATCTTGGCGTACTTCCCGATCGGTGTCTTGGTCGAGATCGCCGCCTTCACCACCGGACCGGACGGTGCCTGGGTGACGTAGCCGACCGCGACGGTCCGCTTGCCGCTGACGAAGGTCACCTTCTTGCCCTCCGCCAGACCGGTGGCCCGGACGCTGAGCACGGCGGTCTTGGTACCCCAGGCGACCTTGGTCTTGCTCAGCTGAGGCTTCGACAGTGTGACCGTCGCCTTGGCGATCTTGGTCGTCACCGCCGCACTGGTCGACGGCAGGTGCGAACCGTCGCCGCTGTAGACCGCGGTCAACGAGTGGGTGCCCACCTTCAGTGTGCGCACCACCGACGTGGCCTTGCCTTGGACCAGTGGCGCCTGGCCCAGCACTATCGTGCCGGCGCGGAACTCAACCGTGCCGGTGGCACTCCCGTTCACCGTGGCAGTCAGGGTCACCGGGTCGCCGTATTTGGCCGACGCGGTCGCCTTGAGCACTGTTGTGGTCGGTGTCCGCACCGCAGCCGGAGTGGTCACCGAGACCGTCGCGCTTGTCGCGGACTCGTTCCCACTTCCGTCGACCGCCGTGAGGTAGTAGTCGTAGCGGGTCTTCGCCGCGAGCCCGGTATCACTGAAACTGACGGTCGCCCCAGTCACCGGTTCGACCGTGGCGATCAGCGTACCGTTGCGATGAACGCGATAACCGGTCAGGTTCGGGTTGGATGAACCGTCCCAGGTCAGTACGACCGATGTCGGTCCGGACGCGACCGCGGACAGCCCGGTCGGAGCCTCAAGCGGTGCGTCCATCTGCTCGACCCCGACTCCGGTGGGGGACCACCAGTTGCCCGAGACCACGATCAGTGACAGCACCCGGATGCTGTCCGCGAAGTAGCCGGTCTGCGGGTCCTCCATCATTGCCGCCCACAGCGCGTCCAGCCACTCCTGGTTCGACGCATCCAGCATCGCGCTGACCGCGAACGGCGCCGAGAAGGAGAAGTCGGTGTCCGGGTCGAGCGGCACGCCGTCCAGTGTGTAGCCCTGAGCGACCTTGCCAGGGTCGCCGCCGGTGGCCGACTTGATCCATGCGTTCATGGCCGCCAACTGGGCCTTCGGCCGTTCGTCTCCCGTCATCAAGTAGTCGGTGCCGATCCGCCAGGGAGTCCGGGCGGAGTTCCAGTTGTAGTTACCGTCATTCTCGCTCTCCAGGAAGTTCGGCGGGGCGGGACGGTAGGTCGAGCCGCTGCGGACCGCGAAGTCCGGCAGCAGGCCGGTCTGTGGGGCGTGGTCGCCGAACAGGATCTGCTCGATGCGGTAGGTCTGGTCGACCACGTCGATCCACCGCGGCTGGCCACTGGCGTTGGCGAAGTCCTTCAGGTGCTGAGTCATGAAGTCGGACGGACGGGTGGCCGTCGCGTACTTCGCCTCGTCACGGGTCCAGTCGCCCAGCTGAATGCTGTTGTGGGTCGAGTGGATCTCGCTGTCCATGATGGCCTTCATCACCCGCCGGGCCTCGGCGAGGTAGTTGAACTCGCCACCCGAACCCCACTGCTGGTCGGCCAGCAGGAGGGCATAGGCCATGTCGAGGTCGCCGTCGGTGGCCGCGTCATCACCGCCCTCCCAATCGTCCTCCACGATGGTGGTGTTCACGATTGCGGTGCCGTTGTCGCGCTGCTGCCACGCCATCAGATCGGGGTTGATGCTGCTGGGATGGGCCTTGGCGAACCGGAGCAGGCCGTCGAACAGCGTGTGGGCCTCCGGATCGTGACCGGCCATGATCGCGGTGATCAGCATGCCGTACCCGTTGGACTCCGAGGTGGTCACCGCGTCCAGCGGCTCGGCGTACCCCTCGGCGTTGTAGTACACGTAGTACTGGTCGTCCTGGTACGGGTTCTGGGTGAGGTAGGCGTCCTTCCAGGCGTCGTACAGCCACGCCACCTTGGCATCCAGCTCGGCCTGCGGAACGCTCGGCTTGATGGTGCCGGGGGCGTAGCGGGTGTGCTGCCCGAACGGACGATGTGGCACCGAACTGGTCGGCGTCTTCGGCAGGGTGATCTGCTGGACGGCACTGAGCGCGGACTCATTGCCGCCGGCATCGTAGGCGCTGACCGCGTACCCGTAGGTCGCGCCAGGATCCCGCCCGGCGTCGCTGAAGTTGGTCGCGGTGGTCCGTCCCAGCAGCTCGCCGTCACGGAACACCTTGTAGCCGGCCACGCCCACGTTGTCTGTGGCCGGCAGCCAACTCAGCTTCACCTCGTACTGCGACAGCGCCTCGGCATTCAGCCCCTGCGGGACCGAGGGAGCGACGGTGTCGCCGGTGTCGAGCGTCGCGGCGACGGTGACCGGAGCGGAGTTGTCCTTCCGGCCGACGGCCCTGATGACGAACTCGTACGACAGGGTCGGATCGTCGATCACCGGCTGGTTATGGGTGTAGTCGAACACACCTGCCCGAGCGGGGATGTAGCTGCTCCAGTTCCTGCCCAGCCGGTCGTTCTTCTCGTAGATCCGGTAGCCGCGCACCGGCTCGGCCGAGGCTGCCGGAGCCGTCCACATGATCGTCGCCACCGCGCCGGTCAGCGTGGCACTGGCCTGCCGCACCGGATTCGGTGCTGCATCGGTGCGAGTGATCGAGTAGTGGTCGTAGAGACGCACTCCGTTGTCATGGTCCCCCTCATCCGCCACCGCGGCGGTGTAGGCCTGGAACGACAGGACGGTCGGGCTGACCGAGACGTCGATGAACATCTTCTTCATCGGCTGTTCGTTGATCGCCGCGAAGGAGGAATCGCAGCCCGTCGGCGTGGTGTAGAACTTGTTGCCGAGTGCGTTGGGCATCAGATACAGCACGCCCTGCGGATCAGTGACGTCGAACTGCACGATCGGGTTGCCGTGTTCGTCGGTGATGACATCGACAGGCTTGCCGTCGAGCATCTGGTGGGAGCGCATGTACATGTGGTCGTGCGCTTCGAAGATCACGTCGATCCCGGTCTCCTGGAAGATCGGCACCAGGTACTTCTCGTAGAACGCAATCCGGTCGGACTCCCAGATGCAGGCATTGTCGCCTGCCGAGTACGGACCCTTGTGCAGCGAGAGGAACTTCCAGTGCTTTTCGGATTCCGCGACGGTGCGGCGGATCCAGTCGACCTGCTTGGTGAACTGTGGATCCACCCAGCCGATCTCGCCATCATCGTCCAGCCCGCCGGCGTACTGCGAGTTGAACTGCAGGAACAGCGCGTCGCCATACTCGAAGGAGTAGACCGACCCCTCGTTGGCGCCGGTTCCGGCGGCGTCCCGCGGCAGGTTGAAGTGGTTGTAGAAGTTGTTGTTCATCACGGTGCCGGAGTCCTCGACCTCGTGACCGCCGAGGATCGGGACGTAGGGGACGGTGGCGAACTGCTCAGCGGCGCTGTTCAACATCCACTGCCACTGCTCCTCCAGATCGCCGTTGTCGACCAGATCGCCGGCGACGAGAAGGAACCGGGGGTCGCTCACCTTTCCGATGGCCTTGGCGAAGGTGTCCTGCCACTCCAAGAAGCTGCCCAGGTCGGAGGCCTGGGAGTCCGATCCGAAGATGAAGTGGAACGGCTGTGGTGCGGCGGTGTCGGTGGTGAACGACCCGGTGGCGCCCCAGCCGCTGGGGGTGCCGTCCCCGGCACGGTAGATGTAGGACGTGCCTGGGTTCAGGCCGGTGGCGCTGACCTTGTGGCTGGCGTACTCCACGGTGCGCCGGGCGCTGCGGTCGGCCTCGGTCACGAAGGTGTCGATGATCTCGGTGGCGCCATCGAACCGCATCACCCCCGAGGTCGGGAAGGCGCCCGTGGTGGACGTGCCCGGAGCGACCTCCACCGCGGTTCCGGTGATGGACGGCGAGGTGTACCAGGCGAAGGCCATCGTGGTCCGCGGATCGCCGTTGAAGTTCATCGTGAACGCGGTCGGCGTCTTCACCGGAGCGCTGAAGCTCCAGCGGGCATCGCTGAGCGGAGCGACGCCGTCGTCCCCGGCCAGCGCGGTCTTCGGCACGGTGACGGTGTAGTGGCCGCCGAGCTCGAATGGTGCGTGGGTCAAGGTGATCCGACGGCCGTCGGCCGAGGCGGTGACGCCGGCCACCGGGCCGCCGGACGCGTTGGTGATCTGAACGGCGCCGGGGTCGGTCAACTGGACCGGCTTGTTGAACCGGACCGACACCGTTGCGTCGAGATCTACCTCACTGGCCCCGTCCAGGGGCCGGGTGAGGACGTCGAAGGTGGGCGTGGCCAGCGGGACGTCGTCCAGCCGGTCGCCCTTCACCAGGACGTTGCGCAGATAGTTGTCGCCGTAGCCACCGACGGTGGTGTTGTCGTTGGTGTTGGACGGCTCGTTGCTGGTCATGATCCACCGCAGGTACAGCACGGGTGCGTTGTCGGCCGTGGCCGGCAGCGGCAGGTCCTTGAGCCGGCAGCCGTCGTCCGGGCAGGTCCAGCTGTGGGTGACGGTGCGGATCGTGCTGTCCTCGACCTTCGTCCAGTTCGTCCGGTCGGTGCTCAGTTCGAGGGCGAAGTCGCGAGGGCCGGAGCCGGACGACTTGTGCTCGGACCAGACGGTGATGTTCTCGAACCCGGCCGTGGAAAGGGAGGCCAGCCAGTACTTGGTGCCCTTGCCGCCACCCCAGCCGTAGGTGGAAATGACATTGCCGTCGCTGGCGCCGTACTGGTACTCGGACTTAGTGCCGACGCTGGTGATCGCCGAACGATCCCGGTAAGCGCCGCCGGTGGCCCAGAAGACGCCGTCATCGCCGGTGTTCTTGAACACCCACTCGACCACCGAATCCCGGGAGGGATCGACAGTGCGGAAAGACCACACCACGTCTCGGTCGGCCGCCACCGCGTCCTCGGCCCCGGTGATCGCGCTCTTCGAGATGGTGACGGTGTAGGTGTGGCCGGGCGCGAGTGGCGTGTGGGCCACGGCAACGGTCCTGCCGTTGGCGGTGAGGTTCGTGCCGGCGACCGTGGTTCCGAGCTCATCGACGATCGTGGCAGTGGCACCGGTGGCCACGCTCACCGCCTTGTTGAACCGGACTGAGAGCGCCTGGTCGACGGCCACCTCGGTGCTGCCGCCGCTGGGCTTGGTGAGGACGGGGAAGGTCGCGACGCTCAGCGGGGCGTCGTCCAGCCGGTCGCCCCTGATGACGACGTCGCGTAGGAAGTTGTCGCCGTACGGCCCCACGGTAGGGTTCGAGGGGTTGGTCGGCTCGTTGCTGGTCATGATCCAGCGCAGGTACACCACCGGCTGGTCGGCCGCGGCGGCGGGCAAGGGCAGATCGACCAGCCGGCAGCTGTCGGCTGCACAGTTGAAGCTGCTGTTGACCGTCCGGATCGTGCCGTCGGGGACCCTCGTCCACGTGGTGAGGTCGGTGCTCAGCTCGAGGGCGAAGTCGCGGGGCCCGGAGCCGGACGACTTGTGCTCGGATGAGACGGTGAGGTTCTCGAAGCCAGCGGTGGAGAGCGAGGCGAGCCAGTGCTTGGCGTCCTTGCCGCCGTCCCAGCCTTGCACCCAGATGGCGTTGCCGTCACTGGCGGAGTACAGGTAGTCGCCGTTGGTGCCGACGCTGGTCAGGGCGGCGTGGTCCTTGTAGGCGCCGCCGGTGGCCCAGAACACCCCGTCCTCGCCCATGTCGCTGAAGACCCATTCCGCGACGGCGTCTCGTGAGGGGGCGGCGGTGCGGAAGGTCCACACCACGTCCTGCTCCGGGGCGACGCTGTCGTCGGTGCCGGTCACTGCGTCCTTGGGGATGGTCACGGTGTAGGCGCGGCCGGGTTCGAACGGTGCGTGAGTGAGGCTGACGGTCTTCGCGGTGGCGGACAGGTTCACCCCGGTGACGGCCGCCCCCCCATCGTCGAGGATCGATGCCTCGGCGCCTGCGGTGAGTGTCACCGTCTTGTTGAAGGTGGCGGCGACCGGGGCGTCAATTGCTACCTTCTCGGCGTTCTGGGCGGGCGTGAGTGAGGTGACGACCGTCGGTCCCTCAACCGGAGCGCCGGTCGGAGTCCCGGAGACCACGATCCCCTTGATCCGGCTGGAACCGTTGAGCCCGATCGGCTCCCCGCTCACGCTCAGGTTGCTGGTGACCACCCAGCGGATGGCGACCGCGTCCCGGTCCTCGGTGCCGGCCGGCAGGGGCCGCTTGTCCAGGGACCCCGAAGAGGTGAAATCCGTACCCAGCTGGAGCGTCCCACCAGCCACGTTCTGCCAGCTCTGCTCGCCGTCGGTGCTGACCTGCAGTGAGAAGTCACGTGGGCCCGAACCCGAGGAGCGCTGTTGCGAGCTGACGGTGAGGTCGGTGTAGCCCCGCGTGGACAGCCTGATCAGCCACGACTTGGCACCGGTCCCGTCGTTCCAGCCCTGATAGCGAATGGACCTCTCGCCGGAGTCGTAGGTGTAGCCGATCACCGGGTCGGTGGTAACCGGACGTAGCGTCGCCGTGCCGTCGGAGCCGTCCGACGCGGGAATGACGTTCGACGCTGCGCTGTCGCTTGCGATGGTGGGCGGGCTGGCGAAGGTCCATTCCGCGATCGGCTGTGGATCGGCTGCGCTCGCCGGTGGCGCGGCGGAGATCGCCCCGGTCAGCGCTATTGCGAACGCCGTGCAGATGGCGATCCAGGTATGCGTCCAGTTACGAGTGGTCTTCATTGACATCCCCTGCGTTCGGATCCGGCAAGTGTTTCAGCCGGATACTGACCAAAACCGACAAGAATCTTTCCAGTTATTTTGGATAAACCCTAGCATCGGCGAGGCCGCCGGTGTCAACACTCTTTTTGGGCGGGACCAGGTTGCAGGCGTGGATGTGGGCCAACGCCATCGTGTCGATTTCACTCCGATAGCTTGCAAATCGGAAGTTGTATGAGATAAAATCGTAAGTATTGCGAAAGGATGCAAGGGTGACCGTGGAGCGAGGCGAGCGAGAGGGCTACATCCTCGACCTCTTGGCCAAAGATGGCTCGCTCTCGGTCGCTGCCCTGTCAAAGGATCTTGGGGTCTCCGAAGTCACGATTCGTGCGAGCCTGAAGTCGATGGAGGAGCGCGGGCTGCTCGCTCGCACCTGGGGGGGAGCCAAACCGAGCACGCTCACCGACGTGCTGGAGCGGGTCCGCGTCCAGGGCGAGGAGAAGGAACGCATCGCCGTCGCCGCGGCCGGATTGGTACGCGACGGCGACCGGATCATGATCGAGGCCGGCACCACGACGGCGATGATCGTCCGCCACCTGGCCGGGCGCACCGGCGTCCAGATCGTCACCAATTCCACCCTGGTCTTCAACTACGCCCGGCTGAACCCCGCCCTGGAGGTCATCCTGACCGGCGGGCAGTACCACCGCGAGAGCGAGTCCCTGGTGGGCCCGGTCGCGGTGGCGTCGATCCGGCGGTTCAACGCCCGGATCGCCTTCGTCGGCACCGACGGTTTCACCTCCGACCGCGGCATGACCACCCAGTTCGCCGGGGGCGCCGAGGTGATCGAGGCGATGAACGACCGGTCGGAGGAGACCTGGCTGGTGGCCGACTCCAGCAAGTACGGGCGGGCCGGCTTCGTCAGCGTCCTTGAACTGGCGGAACTGAGTGGAATCATCACCGACACCGGCCTGGCCGCCGGCTCGGTGGATGTCTTGAAGCAGATCGCGCCCACGGTGCGCATCGTCTAGTGAAGGAGTGAAATGGCTCAGGTTGTGGTGATGCCGCAGTTGGGTAACACGGTCGAGTCGTGCCTGATCACGTCATGGCTGGTCGCGGTCGGTGACGTGGTGGACGCGAACACGCTGTTGTGCGAGATCGAGACCGACAAGTCCACGATGGAGGTGCCGTCCGGGGTCGTCGGTACGGTGCTGGCGCTGCTGGCCGCCGAAGGCGACGAGGTTCCGGTGAAGCAGGCCATCGTGGTGGTCGGCGAGCCGGGCGAGGCGCTGCCCCAGGACGTGGCGGGACTCGCCGGAGGTACGGCTGAGCCGGACGGGGCCCCGGTCGCCCCCGGGAGCGACCCTTCGTCCCTTCGGCAAGCTCAGGATGAACCAAGCTCGGGGATCGTTCCAGTAGGCTCAGGGATCGTATCGGCGCCGGCGCGTGCCGCTGAGGGTGAGCCGGCGGGGGTCTCACCCCGGGCGCGCGGCCGGGCCGCCGAGCGGGGGATCGCGGCCGGTCAGCTGGCCGGCACCGGCCCGGGCGGACGGGTGATCACCCGTGACGTCGAGGCCGCGATCGCGGCCGGGCCGGCACTGACAGCCGGTGCCAGCGCCGAGGCGTCCGGGTTCGTCCCCGGTGCGATCGGCAGCGGGATCGGCGGTCGGATCACCCGCGCCGACCTGCGGGCGATCCCTGAGCCTACTGGGACGATCCCTGAGCCTGCCGAAGGGCAGTCGGCGGGGGCCGCGGCAGCCGCGATCGTCGGGCTGGAGTTCCCCGGCGAGGTCACCGACACCCCGCTGAAGGGCATCCGCAAGGTGATCGCCGAGCGGATGATGAACTCACTGGCCACCTCGGCCCAGCTCACCTACACCGCGACGGCTCCGGCTGCCGGGCTACTGGCGCTGCGCAAGCGGCTCAAGAACGCGGCCGATCCGGAACTCTCGGTCGTCACCATCGGCGACTTGGTCGGCTACGCCACGGTGAAGACCCTGGCCAAGCACCCGGTCGTGAACGCACACCTCACCGGCGGCGTGCTGCGGACCTTCGCCCACGTTCACCTGGGCATGGCCGTCGACACCCCGCGCGGCCTGCTGGTGCCGACCCTGCGGTTCGCCGACACCCTGACGCTGCGGCAGTTCTCGGTGCTCTCCAAGCAGTTGGCGAACGACGCGATCGGCGGCTCGATCAACCCCGACCTGCTCAGCGGCGCGACCTTCACCGTGTCGAACCTGGGCTCCTTCGGGATCGAGTCGTTCACCCCGCTGCTGAACGTGCCGCAGGTGGCCATCCTCGGGGTGGACGCGATCTTCCCGCGGGCGGTCGTGAACGCCGACGGCTCGGTGGGCGCCGAGCAGCGGATCGGGTTCTCGCTGACCGCCGACCACCAGGTGATCGACGGTGCGGACGCCGCCCGCTATCTACGCGATCTGTGCGCGGCGATCGCCGACATCGATCTGACCGTGCTGGGCTGAGGAGGCGTCCCGATGGCTGATTATGACGTGATCGTGCTGGGCGGTGGCCCCGGCGGCTATCTGGCCGCCGAGCGGTTGGGGCATGCCAAGAAGAAGGTGCTGCTGGTGGAGCAGCAGTTCCTGGGCGGCACCTGCCTGAACGTGGGCTGCATCCCCACCAAGAGCCTGCTGAACTCGGCCAAGCTCTATCTGCATGCCAAGCACTCCGAGCAGTTCGGCGTCACCGCCGAGAACGTGGCCTTCGACTGGGCCAAGGTGCAGTCCTGGAAGGACGAGGTCGTCAAGACCCTGGTGGGTGGCGTGGCGATGGCCGAGAAGCGCAACGGCGTCGAGGTCGCCGATGCGCACGGAACCCTGGTCGGGCCGGGCAAGGTTGAGGTCAACGGCGAGATCAAGACCGCCGATCATGTCATCCTGGCCACCGGCTCCGTCCCGGTGATGCCGCCCATTCCGGGCGCCAAGGACAATCCGGCGGTGGTCGACTCCACCGGCTTGCTGGCGCTGGAGCGGTTCCCGTCCAAGCTGGTGGTGATCGGCGGCGGCGTGATCGGCGTCGAGTTCGCCTCCCTCTTCGCGGCCTTCGGGGCGCAGGTCGAGGTGATCGAACTGCTCACCGAGATCGTCCCGTTCGCGGACGCCGACCTGGCCGCCAAGCTGCGCAAGGGTATCGACGGGGTCGACTTCCACCTCGGCTGCAAGGTCACCGGCATCGAGGGCTCGACGGTCGTCTATGCCGATGACAAGGGCAATCAGGTCCGCACCGAGGCCGACGTCATCCTGATGGCGGTCGGACGCAAGCCGCTCGTCGAGGGCTGGGGCGCCCAGGAAGCCGGGCTGGAGTACACGCCCAAAGGCATCACCGTGGACGACACCCTGCGCACCAATCTGCCGAACGTGTGGGCGGTCGGGGACGTCACGGGACGCTCGCTGTTGGCGCACGCCGCCTACCGGATGGCCGAGATCGTGGTCGCCCACATCCTCGACCCCGAACAGGCCCGCCGCACCGGTCAGACCCTGCGGGTCGACACCATCCCGTGGGCGGTCTACTCGATCCCGGAAGCCGCCGGCGTCGGCCTCACCGAGACGCAGGCGAAGGCTCGCGGCATCGACGTGATCACCGCCACCGTCCCGCTGGTGATGTCCGGGCGCTTCGTCGCCGAGAACGGACTGAAGGCTCCCGGCGCGGTGAAGATCATCGTCGAGAAGGACAGCCGGGTCGTCCGCGGGATCCACATGGTCGGCCCCTACTCCCCGGAGACCATCTGGGGCGCCGCCGCCGTCCTGGAATCCGAGTACACCCTGGACGACCTGCGCCAGGTCGTCTTCCCGCATCCCACCGTCTCCGAAGGCATCCGCGAGGCCGCCTGGGCCGTCAAGGCCTGAGGCCCGACACCGGACGATCCCTGAGCCTGTCGAAGGGTCGGCCGCCACCAACATCACCAGACCAGCAGAACCAGAAGAAGGAAGAAATGCCCAAGTCACTCACCGTCGATCCGGTCGAGGTACGTAAGCCGCAGACGATCACCGTCCCGCCGATCCCGGTAAACGCCTACGTCCGCGACTTCGAGGCCGAGAAGGCCCGCCACGGGGCCGAGGGCCTCACCGCGATGCTGCACGACATGATCGCGATCCGCGAGTTCGAGACGATGCTCAACTCGATCAAGACCACCGGCGGCTGGAACGGCATCGAGTACAACCACAAGGGCCCGGCCCACCTCTCGGCCGGCCAGGAGGCCGCCGCCGTCGGGCAGGCCGCCGAACTGAACGCTGACGACTACATCTTCGGCTCGCATCGCAGCCACGGCGAGATCCTGGCCAAGAGTTTCTCGGCCGCCCGCAAGCTGGATCCGGCCGCGCTGCAGCAGATCATGGCCGGCTTCCTGGACGGCGACACCCTGCGCCACGCCGAGAAGATCGGCTACGACAGCGAACCCGACCTGGTCGAGAACTTCATCCTGTTCGGCACCCTCGCCGAGATCTTCGCTCGCAAGGTGGGCTTCAACCGCGGCATGGGCGGCTCGATGCACGCCTTCTTCACCCCCTTCGGGTCGATGCCGAACAACGCCATCGTGGGTGGCTCGGCCCCGATCGCCACCGGCTCGGCGCTGTTCAAGCGGGTCAACCGGCAGCCCGGCATCGTCATCGCCAACATCGGCGATGCCTCGATGGGCTGTGGTCCGGTCTGGGAGGCGATGATGTTCGCCGCGATGGACCAGTACCGCACCCTGTGGCGGGAAGAGGACGGCGGCGCCCCGCCGATCATGTTCAACTTCTTCAACAACTTCTACGGCATGGGCGGCCAGACCGCCGGCGAGACCATGGGCTACGACATCCTCGCCCGGGTGGGCGCCGGCGTGAACCCCGAAGCCATGCACTCCGAGCGGGTGGACGGCTACGACCCGCTCGCCGTGGCGGACGCGGTCCGCCGCAAGAAGGAGCTCCTGCTGGCCGGCCGCGGTCCCGTCCTGATGGACACCATCACCTACCGCATCTCCGGGCACAGCCCGTCGGATGCCTCCAGCTACCGCACCCGCGAGGAGATCGAGGCCTGGGAGTCGGTCGACTCGATCGCCAGCTTCTCCGACCTGCTGGTCAGCGAGGGAGTGCTGGGCTCTTCGGATGTAGAGGCGATCCACGGCCGGATCACCGAGCGGCTGACCAAGGTGCTGGCGCTGGCGATCGACGACGAGGAATGCCCCCGGGTCGACGTCGCTTACATCGAAGGTGCCATGCTCTCCAACCAGCACGTCGAGGCGATGGCCGAGGGCGAGCCGGAGTTGCTGCATCCGCTGGCGGAGAATCCCCGTGTCCAGGCGATCGCCAGGAAGGTGCGCTCAGCCACCGATGCCGAGGGCAAGCCGGTCTCGAAGGTGCGGATGTTCCAGTTCCGCGACGGTCTCTTCGAGGCGATGGCCCATCGGTACGCGATCGATCCGACGATGGCGGCCTGGGGTGAGGAGAACCGCGACTGGGGTGGCGCCTTCGCGGTCTACCGTGGGCTGACCGAGTTGCTGCCCTACCGGCGGCTGTTCAACTCCCCGATCTCCGAGGCCGCGATCGTCGGCGCAGGCGTGGGCTATGCCCTCTCCGGCGGACGCGCGGTGGTCGAGCTGATGTACTGCGACTTCCTGGGCCGGGCCGGCGACGAGGTCTTCAACCAGATGGCCAAGTGGCAGTCGATGTCGGCCGGTCTGCTGACCATGCCGCTCACCCTGCGGGTGTCGGTGGGCAACAAGTACGGCGCCCAGCATTCCCAGGACTGGTCGGCGCTGGTCGCCCACATCCCCGGCTTGAAGGTGTACTTCCCGGCGACCCCGACCGATGCCAAGGGCATGCTGAACCTGGCGCTGTCGGGTACCGACCCGGTGGTGTTCCTGGAGTCCCAGCTGCTGTACGACATTGGCGAGCAGTTCACCGAAGGCGGCGTGCCCGAGGGCTACTACGAGACCCCCGAAGGGGAACCGGCGATCCGGCGCGAGGGCAGCGATCTCACCATCGCGACTCTGGGCGCGACGCTCTACCGGGCACTGGAGGCCGCCGACACCCTGCAGGAGAAGTACGGCATGAGCGCCGAGGTGATCGACCTGCGGTTCGTCGCTCCGCTCAACTACGACACCCTGCTGGCCTCGGTGAAGAAGACCGGACGCCTGCTGCTGGCCTCGGACGCCGTGACCCGCGCGAGCTTCCTGCAGACCGTCGCGGCCGACGTGCAGAACCTGGCCTTCGACTTCCTGGACGCCCCGGTGGTCGTGGTCGGCGCCCGCAACCACATCACCCCGGCTCCGGAACTGGAGGACCTGTTCTTCCCGCAGGCCGCGTGGATCGTGGATGCCGTCCACGAACGCATCGTCCCGCTGCCCGGCCACGTGCCGTCGTCCAACTACACCGACGGCGAACTCGTCCGCCGCTCCCGCCTGGGCGTGTAGCCGACCACTCCTCACCGAGGGCCAGCCTTACCCATCGAGGACCAGCGCACAGTGCTGGCCCTCGGCACGGAAGGCTGGCCCTCGCTGGCGCGCGCGGCCCAACCTGGTGGGTGGCGCATCGCCGCTAGCTCGAAACCCCAGCGTCAGCACCTCTGACGGGCCGTGCGCAAACCGGGCGATCCGGGGTGTGCGCGTGGATTGTGCACGTAGCCGGGCTGAATCGCCCGGTTTCTGCGGTGAGATCCCGCATTGGCGTCCCGGCCAGAACGGATCTGGGCTAAGTTCCAGGTCGTGCAACTGCCTCTGATTCCGCTGCCGCACGTCCTGGAGCTGGACGATGAGACCTTCCGGTTCGCGGACGGCACTGCCCTGCAAGGCGCGCCCGAGCCCGTCGCGCTGATGCTCCGGGAACGCACCGGTCTGGCGCTGGACGGGAGTGGGGCGGCCTCCATCGAGTTCGGGCTGGGGACCGGCGGGCGGCCGGAGTCGTACCGGCTGAGGGTGGACGCCACCGGTGTCCGGGTCGAGGCGGCCGACCCCGCCGGGCTGTTCTATGCCGGGTGCACTCTGACCCAGTTGCTCGCGAACGACTCCGACGGCTGGTGGCTACCCGCCCTGACGATCGAGGACGCGCCCCGGTTCGGCTACCGCGGGGCGATGCTGGACGTGGCCCGGCACTTCTTCGACGTCGCGACGATCAAGCGGTTCATCGACCGGATCGCCCGCCTCAAGCTGAACCACCTGCACCTGCACCTCACCGACGACCAGGGTTGGCGGCTCGAGATCGCCTCCCGGCCCGAACTCACGGCCCAGGCGGCCGGAACCGCCTGCGGCGGCGGCCCGGGTGGCCACTACACCCAGGCCGACTACACCGAGTTGGTGTCCTACGCCGCCGCCCGGCACGTCACCATCGTCCCCGAGATCGATGTGCCCGGGCACACCCACGCGGTCGGAGTCGCCTACCCCGACCTGGCCGAGCCGCCGGTCTTCAACGCCCGCACGCTGGAGGCGATCCACGGCACCGACGGTGTGCCGCCAGTGGCCGGCGAGCCGTTCACCGGCATGGGCGTGGGCTTCTCCTCGCTGCGGATCGGCCACGAGCCGACCTACCAGTTCCTGGCGGACGTGCTGGGCGAACTCGCCGCGCTCACGCCGGGGCCCTACCTGCACATCGGCGGCGACGAGTGTCTGGGCACCCCGCCGGAGGCCTTCGCGGGGTTCCTGCAACGGGTCACCACGATGGTCGCCGGGCTCGGCAAGACCCCGATCGCCTGGCATGAGGCGGGGGCCGCGCCGGGGCTGGCCGCCGGTACCGTGGGGCAGTACTGGGGCTTCCTCACCCCGGACGTGACGGCCGCCGGATGCGCTCGCCGACTGGTCGCGCAGGGCTCCCGGCTGGTGCTCTCACCCGCCGACGCGGTCTATCTCGACATGAAACCCGAGGACGACAGCCCGCTGGGACGGGACTGGATCGGCGGCCCGATCACCCTGGAGCGCAGCTACCGCTGGGATCCCGCCGACCTCATCCCCGGCGTCGCCGAGGACGACATTCTGGGCGTCGAAGCGCCCCTGTGGACCGAACAGGTGTCCACTCCCGCCGAGATCGACGCGCTGGTCTTCCCGCGGATCGCCGCCGTCGCCGAGATCGGCTGGTCCGCGCGGTCGGGCGCGCCGGGACGTGATTGGCCCGGCTTCCGCGCCCGTCTCGACGGCCTGCCGTCGTGGTGAACCGGCGTCCGCCCGTGATCTCGGCCCGCGGTTCGTGACCAAATCGTAATAATAAAGACTATTTCCGGTTAGATTCTTTCCAGTAATCTCGGGGTAGTTGCCGGCCGTGTCGCCGGCCCGGATCCACACTGGAGGAGCTGCAAGGATGCGTTACCGAAAGTCCATCATCCCGATCGCGGCGACTGCGCTCGCGCTGGCCCTGATGGCCGGCTGCAGCCCGTCGGCGCCCGCGCCCACCGAGACCGGCACCACGGCGCCGGAGACCACCCAGGCACCCCCGCCCGCGCAGGCTCGCCCGTTGCGGGTCTGGGCCGGCAACTCGACCCCGATCTCGGTCGACTTCAACCCGTTCCACGTGGACAACGCGCTGCACGCCACCTTCGGCGCCATCTACGAGCCGCTGTTCTTCTTCAACGAGCTGAAGGCCGATCCGCCGACCGGTCTGATCGGCGAGAGCTTCGAACTCAGCGAGGACGGCATGGTCGTCACCGTGAAGATCAAGGTCAACCTGAAGTGGAACGACGGCCAGCCGCTGACCGCCGACGACATCGTGTTCACCTACGGCTACGCCAACAACAAGTCCAATCACCTGGTCTCGGCCGAAGCGCCCGACGCCACCACGGTGGTGTTCACCTACGACGAGCCGCAGTTCACCTCGGTGCCGATGCTGATGGGCAGCACCTGGATCGTGCCCAGGCACATCTGGGAGCCGATCGGCGACGCCTGGAACGAGCAGGTCAACGAGAACCCGGTCGGCTCGGGCCCGTACGTGGTCTCGGCCACCTCGGACGCCTCGTACACCACGATCGGGAACGAGAACTTCCGCGACGGCGTGCCGGCGATCAGCGAGGTGCAGTACATCGGCCTTGACTCCAACCAGTCCAGCGAGGACATGCTGAAGACCGGTCAGCTCGACTGGGTGGGCCAGTTCATCGCCAACCCCGAGCCGGTGATCGCCAGCGGCGTGCTCGCCACCATGAACAACCAGCTCGACCCGACCGTCATGATCGCCTGCGTCAACGTCGAGCTGGGTTGCTCCGGTCCGCAGACCGACCCGGCCGTGCGGCAGGCGCTGAACCTGGTCATCGACCGCTCCGCCATCGCCGAGAAGGCGTTCGCCGGCCTCACCGGGCTGTCGAACCCGGCAATGGTCCTGCTGCCCCGCGACGAGCAGTGGGTGACCGATCCCTCCCTGAAGGAGAGCCCGCAGCAGCCGGACGCCGCCGGCGCCGAGCAGATTCTGGCCAACGCCGGCTATGCCAAGAACGACAAGGGCATCTACGCCAAGGACGGCAAGGCCGTCAGCCTCGACCTGTTCTCCCCGGACGGCTGGACCGACTACAACGACGCCGCCAAGCTGATCGCCGAGGCGGCTGGCAAGGCCGGCATCGAGATCAAGTACCGCACGGTCTCGGAGGCCCAGTACTGGGATCCGGTCGGCCAGGGCGACTTCCAGCTGGCGATGTTCGGGCTGACCCAGTCGCAGGTGCCCGATCCGTTCCAGGTGTACCACGAGTACTACACCACCGAGCGGACGGTCGCCACGGGTGACTGGCCCAATGGCCAGAACTACTCCCGCTACTCGAACAAGGTCGTCGACGCCGCGGTCAAGAAGGCCGCCGGCACCAACGACGCCGCGGTCAAGAAGGCGGCCTACGCCGAGGTTCAGGCGGAGATCTCCAAGGATCTGCCGTACATCCCGGTGGTGCTGAACGCCTCGCAGGCCTTCTTCAACGTGCGCGACTTCACCGGCTGGCCCACGCAGGACAACCTCTACGCCAACCCGCTGCCCTACCGGGCGGTCGCCTCTGCCGTCGTGCTGGTCAACCTCAAGCCGGCGTAGTGCGTTAGGAATACCTGCGTGAGCTTCTATCTGCGCCGGATCGCCTTCTATCTCATCACCCTGTGGGCGGCGATCTCGCTGAACTTCCTGCTGCCCCGGATGATGCCCGGCGATCCGGCGTCGATCATGCTCGGCAAACTGCGCCGCGCAGCCGGCGGACGTCCGCTCACCGATGAGGCGATCCGGACCGTCCGCCTGCTGTTCGGCGCCGACAAGGACACCCCGCTGTGGGATCAGTACGTGGCCTACTGGGGTCAGATGCTCCGGTTCGACCTGGGCATCTCGTCCACCCGCTACCCCTACACCGTGGTGTCGCTGATCGCGGACGCGCTGCCCTGGACGCTGGCCCTGGTCGGCACCGCCACGATCATCTCCTTCATCCTCGGCATCGTGGTCGGCGGCTGGGTCGGCTGGAAGCGGGGAACCTGGCTGGATCACCTGGTGCCGGTCACCACCCTGCTGCAGTCGATCCCCTACTTCTGGCTGGCGCTGGTGCTGGTGGCGGTGTTCGCCGTCCAGCTTGGCCTGCTGCCGATCTTCGGCGGCTACGACCCGTTCAGCTTCCCCGGCGGACCGGAGTGGAGCTGGGCCTTCATCGGCAGCGCGGTCAAGCACGCCATCCTGCCGGCGGTCACCATCGTGATCTCGTCGATCGGCGGCTGGCTGCTGGGGATGCGCAACATGATGGTCTCCACGATGAGCGAGGACTACGTCCTCACCGCCGAGGCCAAGGGGCTCAAGCCGAGCCGGGTCCGGGATCGCTACGCCGCCCGCAACGCGGCGATCCCCAGCCTGGCCGGCTTCGGCATCGCACTGGCCTTCGTGGTGGCCGGCTCGATCGTGATGGAGCAGGTCTTCACCTACCCGGGCATCGGGAAGCTGATGATCCAGGCCGTGCAGAACCTCGACTACGCCCTGATGCAAGGAGTGTTCCTGGTGATCACGCTGACCGTGCTGGCGGCCAACTTCGTGATGGACCTGATCTACGGGATCATCGACCCGCGGGTGCGTTCTCATGGCTGATCGATTGGCAGGGGTGCGGCACCTGTTGCCGCGGATGTCGGCGAAGTTCGTGGTCGGCCTGATCCTGGTCGGTGCGATCACCCTCTTCGGGCTGATCGGCCCGTACTTCACCGTCGATCCGCTGGATTCCTCCTTCAAGGGTCTGCTGCCCCCCGGCGGAGAGCATCCGCTGGGCACCACCAAGCTGGGCTACGACGTGCTGGCGCAGCTGGCCACCGGTACCCGCGGCTCGCTCTACGTCGGCGTGCTGGGCGGCCTGGTGGCGCTGGCGCTGGCGGTCGCCTTCGGCATCATGGCCGGGTACTTCGGCGGCTGGCTGGACGAGGTGCTGACCGTCTTCACCAACATCATGCTGGTCATCCCCGGCCTGCCGCTGGTGATGATCCTGGCCGCCTATGTGCAGAGCGCCGAAGGACTGGGCGACTTCGCCCGCAGCTCAACGCTGGTGGCGCTGATCCTGGGTATCACCGGCTGGTCCGGCTCGGCGATCGTGCTGCGCGCGCAGGCCCGCTCGCTGCGGACCCGGGAGTACGTCGCGGCGGCCCGGGTGGCGGGGGAGAGGGGGCTGCGGATCATCGCGGTGGAGATCCTGCCGAACCTGGTGCCGCTGATCGCCGCCCAGCTGATCTGGGGCGTGATGGCCGCGGTGCTGGGCGAAGCGGGCCTGTCCTACCTCGGCCTGGGCCCGACCGGGTCGGTCACCCTGGGCACCATGCTGAACGACGCACAGACCGGCCAGGCGGTCGGTGCCGGCGCCTGGTGGTGGTTCGTCCCGCCCGGGCTGCTGATCGCCCTGCTGGGGACGGGTCTGAGCCTGGTGAACTTCGCCATCGACGAGATCGTCAATCCCAAGCTGCGCGCCGCGCCCGAGGCGGCCCGGCAGCAGCGCAAGGCCACCAGGGCCGGCAAGGGCGTGGCCTCAGGAGGTTCCTTCGCATGAATACCCCACGACGTTCTTCTCCTCCGCTGCACTCTCCCGAACAACTCCGCGGGGGCCTCGCATGAGCGCCCTCGAATCGACGCCCGTCGCCGCCGAGCGCGGCACCCCGGTGCTGAGCGTCCACGACGTCTCGATCACCTACGCGGTCAACCCGCCGGTGCACGCCGTCCAGAACGTGTCGCTGACCCTGCACCGCGGCGAGATCCTCGGCCTGGCCGGCGAGTCCGGCTGCGGCAAGACCACCTTCGCCTACGGCGTCAACCGGCTGCTCAAGGCGCCGGCGGTGATGACCTCCGGCGAGGTCACCTTCCACGACCGCAGCGGCGAGGAGGTCGACGTGGTCGGCCTCGCCGATGAGGACCTGCGCCGCTACCGGTGGGACAAGGTCTCGATGGTCTTCCAGGGCTCGATGAACTCGCTGAACCCGGTGCTGAACGTCCGCAAGCAACTGCACGACGTGTTCACCACCCACCGCCCGGGCATGGCCAAGGACGAACGCGAGCGGCGGGCCGGTGAGTTGCTGAAGCTGGTCGGCGTCGATCCGGCGCGGCTCTCCGCCTTCCCGCACGAGTTGTCCGGCGGCATGCGGCAGCGGGTGATGATCGCGATGGCGCTCGCCCTCGACCCGCAGTTGATGATCATGGACGAGCCCACCACCGCCCTGGATGTCCTGGTCCAGCGAGGGATCATCCGCGAGATCATGCGGCTGCGGGAGCGGTTGGGCTTCGCGGTGATCTTCATCACCCACGACCTGCCGTTGCTGATCGAGATCAGCGACCGGATCGCGATCATGCGGGAAGGCCGGATCATCGAGCAGAACACCGCCGAGGAGATCTACCGCCGGCCACAACAGGACTACACCAAGCAGTTGCTCGCCAGCTTCCCCAGCCTGACCGGGGAGCGCGGCGGCTTCGTCCGGGGCAGTGGCGCGGGAGGTGCGGCATGACCACCCCACCAAGTTCTTCTCCTCCGCTGCGCTCCTCCGAACAACTCCGCGGGGACCCCGGCGGAAGTGCGATCGAGGTACGCGGCCTGAACAAGGACTTCACGCTGCGCCGCGGCCTGCGCCGCTCCGTCCTGCACGCTGTGGTGGACGCCAACATCGTGATCGGCGCCGGCAGGACCGTTGCGTTGGTGGGGGAGAGCGGGTCGGGCAAGTCCACCATCGCGCGGATCATCGCCAAGCTGGAGACCCCGACCAGCGGCGAGGTGCTGCTGGACGGCGAACCCACCCCGGTGCGCGGCGCCGCCCTGGGCGACTACCGCCGACAGGTGCAGATGGTGTTCCAGGACCCGTTCGCCTCGCTGAACCCGTTCCACAGCATCGCCCACCACATCGAGCGGCCGATCACGCTGCACCACTCGAAGCTGAGCCGCAGGCAGATCCGGGACCGGGCCGCAGAGTTGCTGGAGCGGGTGCAGCTGGGTCCCGCCTACCTGAACCGGCGGCCGCACGAACTCTCCGGCGGCCAACGGCAGCGGGTGGCGATCGCCCGGGCGCTGGCACCCGGGGCGCGGTTCATCATCGCCGACGAGCCGGTGTCGATGCTGGACGTATCGATCCGGGTCGGGGTGCTGAACCTGCTGGCCGACCTGCAGCGCAGCGAGGGTCTCGGCGTGCTGTACATCACCCACGACCTGGCGACCGCGCGGCACTTCTCCGACGAGATCCTGGTGATGCACCGCGGACACATCGTGGAGCGCGGCCCGGCCGACGATGTCATCCTGAACCCGCAGCACGAGTACACCCAGGCGCTGCGCGAGGCAGCGGCCGATCCGGAACGCCTGGGTGCGTTGCGTGACGAAGTACGAGCAGAACTGGCGAAGGAAGCGTGATGGCTGTCGATCGAGGTACTCCCGTCTGGCTGCGAACCGTCAACGACCGGACGGCGTTCCGGCTGCTGCTGGAGCACGGTCCGCTGAGCCGCTCCCAACTGGGCGAGTTCTCCGGGATGTCGAAGCCGACCGCCGGACAGATGATCCAGCGGCTGGAGCGGCTCGGATTGATCGCACCGATGGGGGAGGCGGCCGGCGCCCGCGGTCCGCACGCGGTCGCCTACGGGGTGCGCACCGACAGCCTGACCGGCGTTGCGATCAGCATCCTGGACGACTGGATCGAAGCGGTGCTGGTCGACCCCACGGACGCCGAGCATCCGGTCGCGACGATCCCGACCAGGGGGGAGCGCTCGCCCGCCGCGGACGTGCTGGGCGCGGCGGCCGCAGCCTGCGCGGCGGCAGGGGTGAGTCAGGAGTCGGTCAGCGTCGTGGTGATCGGGGTGCAGGCCGCCGTCGATGCCGATGCCGACCGGTTGTCCTTCACCGACACCCTGCCGGGCTGGCCGGAGACCGGCGCTCGGGCACACCTCGAGCAGGTCACCGGCATGACGGTGATCCTCGACAACGACGTGAACCTGGCGACCGTGGCCGAGCGTGCGGCCGGCAGCCCGGGGGAGGCGTCCGACTTCGTCCATCTCTGGCTCGGCCAGGGCCTGGGCGCCGGGGTGGACATTGGCGGTGTGCTGCAGCGCGGGGCCACCGGGTCGGCCGGTGAGATCGGCTACCTCGAGGTGCCCCGCTCGGCGATAGCCATCGACCCGGAGGCGTCCGACTACACCGATCTGCTCGGTGAGCCGGCGGTGCTCGGGCTGCTGGGCGGCACCGATCTGACGGACGCGCTCACCCGGCTGCCGGGTAACGGACCGGTGCTCGCGGCGCTCGCCGAGCGGGTCGCGCTGCTGGTGCAGCCGCTGGCGGCCGTGCTCGATCCGGCCTGCGTGGTGCTGGGGGGACCGACCGGCGTGGCCGGTGGCGAGCGGCTCGCCGAACTGGCGCAGGAGCGGATCGGTGAGCGGCTCATGGTGCTGCCCGGCCGGGCCGGTGATCAGGCGGTGCTGCTGGGTGCCCGGCGCCTGCTGGTGGAGAGCATTCGCACCCGACTCGAAGACCGGATCAAGGAGAACTGATGAAGCTCGCCATCGTCGGCGGGGGCTCGACCTACACCCCCGAACTGATCGACGGCTTCGCCCGCCACCCCGAACTCGGGTTGGCAGAGGTCGTGCTGGTCGATCCCGACGCGCACCGGCTGGAACTGGTCGCCGGCATGGCCCGCCGGATGCTGGCCCGGGCCGGCAGTCCGGTGTCCGTGCTTGCCACAGGGGATCTGGCGGTGGGGGTGGCCGACGCCGACGCCGTCCTGCTGCAGTTGCGGGTCGGCGGGCAGGCCACCCGCGGGGCGGACGAGACCTGGCCGCACGAGGCCGGCTGCATCGGCCAGGAGACCACCGGACCGGGCGGCTTCGCCAAGGCGCTGCGGACGGTGCCGGTGGTGCTGCAGATTGCCGAGACGGTGCGTGCCCACGCTCGTCCGGACGCCTGGATCATCGACTTCACCAACCCGGTGGGCATCGTCACCCGGGCGCTGCTGCAGGCCGGGCACCGGGCGGTCGGGCTGTGCAATGTGGCGATCGGCTTCCAGCGCCGGTTCGCCGCCGGCTTCGGGGTCGCTCCCGAGCGGGTGGGCCTGGGCCATGTCGGGCTCAACCACCTCACCTGGGAGCGCAGCGTCACCCTGGACGGCGTCGACCAACTGCCGTCCCTGCTGGCCGACCGTCTCGACGAACTGGCCGAGGATGTCGAACTCGCGCCCGCGCTGCTGAGCCAGCAGGCGGCGATCCCGTCCTACTACCTGCGCTACTACTACGCCCACGACGAGGTGCTCGCCGAGCAGTTGCGGGAGCCCACTCGGGCCGCCGCCGTCACCGCGATCGAGGACGAGTTGCTCGCCCTCTACGCCGACCCGTCGGTCGACAGCAAGCCGGAGGCGCTGGAGCGCCGCGGTGGCGCCTTCTACTCCGAGGCGGCGGTGGAACTGCTGCTGGCCATCCGGGGACTGCCCGGCCCCGCCCGGGTGGTCAACCTGCGCAACGACGGAGTGCTGGGCTTCCTGCCCGACGACCATGTGATCGAGGTTCCGGCCCGCTACGTCGACGGACGGTTCGTGGCCGAACCGGTGGCCCCGCTGCCCGACGACGTCGCGGGACTGATCGCCGGCGTCGCCGGCTACGAGCGGCTCGCGCTGGAGGCGGCCGTCCACGGCGGGCGCTCCCGCGTCGTGCAGGCGATGCGGGCCCACCCGCTGGTGCTGCAGCACGACCGGGCCGAACGCCTCACCGACCTGCTGCTGGCCGCCAACGCCAGGTTCCTGTCATGGACCTGACCCCGATCGTGGTGGCCGTCGACGGTGGCGGTTCGAAGACCGACGCCGCCGCCCTCACCCTCGCCGGCGCTGTGGTGGCCCGCCGGCGAGGGCCGGGCAGCAGCCCGCACTACGACGGGCTGGACTCCGCGGTGGCCCAGGTCGACCGGTTGGTGCGGGAGGTCGCCGGCGACGCTGAGGTGCGGCATACCGGGCTGTATCTCTCCGGCCTCGACCTGCCGCGGGAGATCGACGAGTTCCGGACGGCGATCGCGGGCCTTCCCTGGGCGGCCAGGGGGCTGGCGGTCGACAACGACCTGTTCGCGCTGCTACGGGCCGGCACCGACTCCCCGGACGCGATCGCAGTGGTCTGCGGCACCGGCACCAACGCCATCGGAGTGCGCGCCGACGGCAGGACCGCCCGCTTCCATGCCCTGGGAAACATCTCGGGCGACTGGGGCGGTGGGCACGGACTGGGGGAGCAGGTGCTGTGGCATGCCGCCCGGGAGGCGGACGGGCGTGGCCCGCACACCCTGCTCACCGCGGCGGTCATCGCCGAGTTCGGGGTCCCGGTACCGACCGTGACCGAATGGCTGCACAACGGCGAACTGGAGTACAACCGACTCTCCCGCCTGGCGCCGGCGGTCTTCACCGCCGCGGACGCCGGTGACCCGGTGGCGCTGAGCCTGGTGGATCGGCAGGCCGAGGAGATCGTCGCCTACGTCCGCGCCTGCCTGCGGCGGCTCGGCCTCAGCGGCGCCGTCCCGGTGGTGCTGGGCGGGGGCATCCTGCAGGCCGGTCACCCCCGGCTGCTGGCGGGAATCGCCGCCGGCGTCGCGGGACTGAACCCGCAGGCGTACCTGGTGCAGGTCACCCAGCCGCCGTTGCTCGGTGCGGCGCTGCTCGCGCTCGATCACGCCGGTGCGTCGCCGGCGGCCCTGGCCGCCGCCGCCACCGCGCTCGGCAGCCACGGCTGACCGAGCCTCCGCGGCCCGGGTGACGCCGTCCCGGCGAGTCCTCCTGTGATCCGGGCCGTCCCGGGGCGAGCATTGAGCCTGTGGCGAGGAGACCCGGGATGAGCGATGAGCGGCTGCGGTGGGACGGTCGAGGACGAGCGCTGCGCCACCACGCGTCCCGGCTGCTGATCGCCGGCCTGGCGGTTGCGGTGGCCGGCTGCGCCATCGTCCCGCCGGAAGGGGCGGCGACCGGCTCCCCCTCGCCGAGCGTCCCGAGCACCCCGGCCGGTCCGTCGCCGTCCAGTACCCCGCCGGTGACCACCGAGCCCACGCAATCGCCCACGGACGTCCCCACGGAGTCACCCTCGGTCACCCCCACGACGGCCACGCCCACCGCGACCTCCACGGCCACGCCGACCGCGGCGCCGGAGGGGGTGAAGGCGACCGGCAGCATGCTGACCTACTCGAATCTGGTCTCCGACCAGCTCACCGGCACCTGCCGGACCACCAAGGACGTGCCCACGTTCACCCTGTCGGATGCCAACAACGACTTCTACGGGACCGTCGACATCGTCGTGGTGCTGAAGGCCGGACGCGGTGCGGTGACCTCCCTGCGAAGCGACTTCGGGGAAGACTTCGAGGGCACCTCGCGCAGGCTGATCCACCCGGACACCGGAAGCAGCGCGACCGTGTCCGCCAAGGGCTCGACCTACACCGTCACCGGCAAGGCCCTGATGTACGAGGGCTCGTCGAAGAAGGGCATCCTGGTGCCCTTCACCATCACCGTGACCTGCGCCGGCGACAACTGGTGAGTCGCTACTTCGCCTTGACCTTGGCGGTGGCCTTGGAGGTCTTGGCGACGGTGGTGTAGCCGGCCTTCTTCCCGGTCACCTTCACCGTGATGACGGCCTTGGCGTCCTTCTTGACCAGCTTGTAGCTGGACTTGGTCGCCTTCGAGATCGCCTTGCCGTTGCGGTACCACTGGTAGGTCAGCTTCACCCCGCTCGGGGCCCAGGTGCCGGCCTTGGCCTTGAGCGTGACGCCCACCTTGGCGGAGCCGGTGATGACCGGCGCCGGCGTCTTGGTGAGCTTGCGCGCCGGAGCGACCTTGGCGGTGGCCTTGGAGGTCTTGGTGGCGGTGGTGTAGCCGGTCTTCTTGCCCGTCACCTTGACCGTGATGACGGTGCCCTTGTCCGCGCCGACCAGGGTGTAGCTCGACTTGGTCGCGCCGGAGATGGCCATGCCGTCGCGGTACCAGCGGTAGCTGAAGCCGGCCCCGGAGGGTTTCCAGGTTCCGGCGCCGGCCTTCAGCGTGAGGCCCACCCGGGCGGTTCCGCTGATCTTGGGCGTGGCGATGGTGCTGAAGGCGACCGTCGGGACCGTCGCGGTGGCCTTCGAGGCGGTGGTGACGGCGGTGTAGCCCTGCTTGGTTCCGGTGACCTTGACGGTGAGTGGGCTGCCGCCGTCCGCGTCCTGGATCTTGTAGGTGGCCTTGGTGGCGCCGGAGATGGCCTTGGTGCCGCGGTACCACTGGTAGCTGAGGGTCACCGGATCGGGCTCCCAGGTGCCGGGCTTGGCGGTGAGGGTCTTGCCGACCGCGGCCGTGCCGGAGACGGTGGGGTTCGGCGTGGCGGTCAAGTCCAGTGCCGGCACCTTCTTGGTCGCGGCCGAGGCCACGGTGGCCGCGGCGTGGCCTTCCTTGCTTCCGGTGACCTTGACGGTGAGCGCGCTGCCGCCGTCCGCGTTCTGGATCTTGTAGGTCGCCTTGGTGGCCCCGTCGATGGGTTGGGTGCCGCGGTACCACTGGTAGCTGAGGGTCACCGGATCGGGCTCCCAGGTGCCGGGCTTGGCGGTAAGGGTCTTGCCGACCGCCGCGGTGCCGGAGACGGTGGGCTTCGGCGTGGCGGTCAGCTTCGGCAGCGGGGCGGCCACGATGGCGGCCGAGACCCGGGTGACACCGACATAGGGCAGCCGGGTGCCGGTGACGGCGACGGTGAGCGAGGCATTCAGGTCGGCCTCGGCCACCTGGTAGCTGGTCGAGGTGGCCTTGCTGATAGCCTTGCCGTCGCGATACCACTGGTAGCTCAACTCCACCGTCCCTGGGCCCCAGGTGCCGGCCTTGGCGGTGAGCTTGTTGCCGACGTCCGGGTCACCGCTGATCGTGGGAACCGGGGTCGGGCCGAGCAGCATGAACAGCTTCGTCCAGGTGGTCTTGTCCACCGTGCCGTTGCTGGTCAGGCCGGCGGCCGTCTGGAGTTGCTTGACCGAGGCCAGGGTGGTGCCACCGAAGGAGGAGCCGGAGTCGGTGGCGTAGCCGGCGCCGGCCAGCAGGGCGTGCAGCGCGGTCACCGGATCCCCACTGGAGCCCGACTTGAGGGTGAGGCTGCCGAACAGCGCGGTGAGCGTCAGCGGGCCGGCCTCGCCGTCCGCCCCCAGCCCGTTCGCCTTCTGGTAGGCAGTGACGGCCGCCTTGGTGGCGGTGTCGTAGGTGCCGTTGACGGTGACCTTCTGCCCGGCCTGGTTCAGCAGCGACTGCAGCGCGCTCACCTTCGAGCCGGTGCTGTTGCTCGAGGCGGTCATCACCAGGGTGAACGACGTGGAGGCCACGTCGTAGCTGGTGAGGTTCCAGGCCTTGATCAGGGCCGTCAACTCCGCGGCATACTCCGGCGGCTGGGACGAGTCGACGGCTGCGATCGCGTCCACGAAGGCGGCGACGTTGCCGGCGGCGGCGCGAGCGGCCTGGTAGCCGGCCTCGGAGGAGATCAACGCGGCGCGATCGGTGAAGGCCTTGGTCAGCGAGGCATAGGTGCGGTACTTCACCGCCTTGGCGCCGGAGCCGACCACCGTGCAGCCGCTGGAGTAGCTGCTCGCCTGGGCGGCGAAGGTGACGCCGCTGATGCCGACGAAGTTGATGTTCGTCAGTCGGCGGACCCCGGTGTAGTACTTACGGGTCTTCCAGTAGCTCAGCGTGGTGTTGACCACGCCGTAGGCCTTGCCCTTCGCCTCGACGATCCGCCAGTCGCCGTTGGAGAGCTTCTTGGTGATCACGGCGACGTGACCGATGCCGTTGGAGCGCGCGGGGTTGTTCTTCAGGAAGACGAGATCGCCCACCTCCGGATCGCCGCTGACCGCCTTGGTGCGGTTGTAGAGCCCGGCCGCGGTGTCGTCCCCCGACACGTAGGAGCGGGTCTGGTTGTTCAGCCAGATGACCAGCCCGGAGCAGTCGAAGGACTTCGGGCTGGCGGCGTTGTAGGGCACCGGCTGGCCCAGCACGTAGGGTTTCCCGACCTGCTTGTCGGCCAGGCTCGCGTACTCGGCGGAGGTCGCGGCGGCGGAGCAGCGGGTGTTGAAGACGTTGTTCGACGCGCTCAGGCCGGAGGTGCCCCACTCCGACTCGACGATGGCCTGGGCGATCAGCGCCGAGGCCGGGACGCCGGTCTCCTTCTGGGCGGCCTGCGCGGGGGAGACCAGTGAGTTGAGGAAGGCCTTCTTGCTGGACTCGCTGAGGGCGGGGGCGGCGACGGCGGTGTCCGACGTGACGCTCGCCTGGAGCAGGCCGAACATCATGGCGACGGCCATTGCGGCGGGCAGTATCCGGGAGAGTCTCACGGGCTCGTTCCTAGCGAACCCGCTTGTCACAACGCAATCGCAAGCTTGGGACCGACTTCTGAACATCAGCTGAGAAATCGTGCCTGACAAGGGATTACAGGAGTTCTGGAGAAGATCTCAAGTCGTACATCAGAGTTGAGACTCTCCAGGCCCGGCACCGGCCGGAGCGCCAGACCTCAGCCGTAGGCGCGGGTGGTCTCGTCGCGCCGCACAGGCCCGCCCGTGCTCAACAAGAGATCAGCCGCGGGAGCGGGTGATCTCGTCGTCACGACCGGGCCCGACCGGTCGTCATAAGAGATCAGCCGCGGGAGCGGGTGATCTCGTAGAGAGCGATGGCCGCCGCCACCGAGGCGTTCAGCGACTCGACGGCGGAGCCGATCGGGATGGACGCCAGCACGTCGCAGTTCTCGCGGACCAGGCGGGCCAGGCCCTCACCCTCGGAGCCGACGACCAGGAGCACCGGGCCGTCGATGCCAGGGAAACCCGCGACGTCGGTCTCGGCCTCGCCGGCCAGGCCGACCACGGTGAAGCCGGCATCGGCGTACTGCTTGAGGGTGCGGTTCAGGTTGGTCACCTGGGCGACCGGGACGCGGGCTGCGGCGCCGGCGGAGGTCTTCCAGGCGGCGGCCGTCATGTGGGCGGAGCGGCGTTCCGGGATGATCACGCCCTGCGCGCCGAAGGCGGCGGCGGAGCGAATGATCGCGCCCAGGTTGCGCGGGTCGGTGATCGAGTCGAGGGCCACCACCAGCCCGGCGGGCTCGGCGTGGATGGCGTCGGCGAGGACGTCCGCGGGGTCGGCGTACTCGAACTCGGGCAGCTGCAGCGCGACGCCCTGATGCACCCCGCCGCCGGTCAGCCGGTCGAGTTCGGTGCGGGTGGCGGCCAGCAGCGGGATGCCGTGGTCGGCGGCGAAGGCGAAGATGTCGCGCATCCGGGCGTCCCGCTCGGAGCCTTCAGCAACGTAGGCGCGGCGCACCGGCAGACCGGCGTGCAGCGCCTCCAGCACCGCATTGCGTCCGATCACCCAGTCGGCGCCGGCGGTCGCGGTGCCGCTCTTCCGCGGTGCGGAGGATCCCTGACGGGAACCCTTGGAACGGTTGGGCGACTTGCCCGGCTCGTCAGGCCGACGCTTGCGATAGGCCTTGTGGTAGGGCCGATCCTCGGCCTTCGGGGTCGGGCCCTTGCCTTCCAGACCGCGCCGCACCCGGCCGCCGGAACCGGCGGGGGTGGACTGCTTCTTGGTGGCGCCGCGGCGCTGGCTGTTGCCGGCCATCAATCCTCCAGAGCCCACTCGGGGCCGGTCGGGGTGTCGGTGATCCTCAGGCCGAGTTCGCTCAGCTGATCGCGGATCGCGTCCGCGGCCGCCCAGTCCTTGCGGGCGCGGGCCTCCTGGCGCTGGGTGAGCAGGGCCTTCACCAGGCCGTCCACCACTGGGCGCAGGTTGCCTTGGCCGTCGCCCGCGTACGGGTCGGCCTCTGAAACCAGGCCGAGCACGTCAAGCATCGCCATCACGGCGGCCAGCGCGGTGGCGACTCCCTCGGCATCGCCCGCTTCGACGGCGACATTGCCCTGCTTGACGGTGTTGAACAGCACCGCCATCGCGCCGGGAGTACCGAGATCGTCGTCCATCGCCCGGGCGAACTCGCCGGGCATGGAGGCCTGCAGCGCGTAGGCGAACCAGCCCGCGTTGCCGACGATCTTGACCGCACGCTGTACGAACCCGTCGATCCGGGCCAGTTGGGCGGTGGCCTCGTCCAGCGAGGTGTCGCTGAACTCCACCGACGAGCGGTAGTGCGGGGCGAGCAGGTAGAGCCGGACGGCCCGCGCCGGATAGCGCTTCACGACCTCGCTGACCAGCGCGCCGTTGCCCAGCGACTTGCTCATCTTCTCCCCGGCCGCGGTGACCCAGCCGTTGTGCATCCAGAACCGGGCGAACGGACGTCCGGCCGCGCGCGACTGCGCCAGTTCGTTCTCGTGGTGCGGGAACCGCAGGTCGAGCCCGCCGCCGTGGATGTCGAACTGGTCGCCGAGGTACTTGCCGGCCATCGCCGAGCATTCGATGTGCCAGCCGGGCCGGCCGCGTCCCCACGGCGAGGGCCAGGAGGCGGTCAGCGGTTCGGTGGGCTTGTGACCCTTCCACAGCGCGAAGTCGCGGGGGTCGCGCTTGCCGCGCGGATCGGCGTCGGGCGCGGCCTCCATGTCGTCCACCTTCTGGTGGGAGAGTTCGCCGTACTCCGGCCAGGAGCGGACGTCGAAGTACACATCCCCGGAGCCGTCGGCGGCCACGTAGGCGTGCCCTCGTTCCAACAGGATCTCGATCAGCTCGATCATCTCGGGGATGTGACCGGTGGCGCGGGGCTCGTAAGTGGGCGGCATGCAGCCCAGCGCCGCATAGGCCTGGTGCAGTTCACGCTCGAAGCGGTAGGCGTGGGCATACCAGGGCACCCCCGCCTCGGCGGACTTCTCCAGGATCTTGTCGTCGATATCGGTGACATTGGCGACCACCGTCACCTCGAAGCCGCGGAAGCCCAGCCAGCGACGCAGCACATCGAAGACCACCTCCTTGCGGATATGGCCCAGGTGCGGTGAGGCTTGCACGGTCAGCCCACAGTGGTAGATCGACACCGCTCCCGGAACCAGGGGCTCAAAGGGTCGCACAGCGCGGGTGGCGCTGTCGTACAACTGCAGACTCACAGGCCGCAGTCTATTGCCCCACCCGACCTGTCACTGCACTCATCCGCCCGGGGCGACCGGGCCCGGGTCAGCGGGCCCTGCTGCGCAGGGCGTCGATGTCGAGGAAGCCGGGCCGGGGCGGGCTGTCGTCCACCTCGGTCTCCCAGGGATCCTCCGGCATCGGGCCCTCGTCGTCGACGAAACCCTGGGAGGGGTCATAGGGGTTGGCGAGCTGACGGTCCTCGGCGGGGACGGTCTCCGACATCACTTCGTCGGGCAGCGCCCGCAGCACGTCCTGGCTGTAGCCCCAGGCGGCTTCCACCAGCGGCACCTCCCGGTTCTCCCGCTGCGAGGCGTACCAGCGGTAGTCGAGCACCTCGTGGAAGATCTGGGCGGCGTCCCGCTTGCCACGCAGTTCTGGCGGCACCGCCGAGACCACGGGCTGGAAGCACTCGGTGAGCCACTGGTGGGCCACCACCGCTTCGTCCACGTGCTGTTGCCCGGTGCGGGCGCGGAAGGTGTCCAGGTCGTTGAGCAGCCGACGGGCCTGGTTCTCCTCGACATCCAGGCCGGCCAGGCGCAGCAACCGGCGGGTGTGGTGGCCGGCGTCCACCACCTTGGGCTGGATGCGGATCCGCGATCCGTCCGGCGAGGTGACGATGTCGAGTTCGGCCACGTCGAAGCCCAGGGCGTTCAGCCGGCGCACCCGGTTCTCGATCCGGAAGGTCTCGGTGCCCGGGAACTCCTCGACCCCGGTCAGCTCGGCCCACAGATCGCGGTACCGGGAGATGATCGACTCCACCAGCGCGAGCGGATCGAGGGAGGGGTCGAGCATCCGGCCGGCCTCCAGGTCGCAGAACTCGCCATAGAGGTTGGTGGTGGCGATCGTCAGGTCGTGCTCGCGCTGCCCGTCGGTGAGCGTCTCGTGAAGCTCGCCGGTCTCAGCGTCCACCAGGTAGGCGGCGAACTGGCCGGCGTCGCGGCGGAACAGCACATTCGACAGCGACACGTCGCCCCATAGGAAGCCGATCAGATGCAGCCGGACCAGCAGCACCACCAGCGCGTCGATCAGCCGCGAAACCGTGTCGGGCCGGACGCCGAAGTCGAACAGCGCGCGGTAGGGGAGCGAGAACTCCAGGTGCCGGGTGATCAGGACGGGATCCAGCGGCTGGCCGTCGCGGTCGGCGCGCCCGGTCACCACCGCCAGCGGCTCCACCGCCGGGGTGTCGGTGCGGTGCAGGTCGGCGAGCAGCCGGTACTCGTGGATGGCCAGATGCTCGATCACCTCCTTGGCGGCGTAGACCGAGGTGCCGACCTTGATGAACCGCACCACGTGACGTGAGATGCCACGGGGCAGCGCCACCAGGTGGTCGGTGGGCCACTGCGCCAGGGGAACGTCCCATGGCAGGGGGATCAGCCGGGAGTCGGGCCGCGACGAAAGGAATCTGGGCACCGCACCTTCATACACCAAACCGGCGGGGCGGCGCGTCCGTCCTCCGGCCATCGTGCGTCTCAGACTGTGGCCGCTTGCCCGATGTCGGACCGCCGGCCACACTCTGCGGTGCCGATTCCCCGCAACGCGAGAACGCCCGGCCGGGAGAACCCGGCCGGGCGTTCGCCCACCACGTCAGTTGAGGCGCAGTTCGGTCTTCGGGGAGAAGATGTGCAGCGATGCAGGATCGCGCGGGCTGACCTTCACGATGCTGCCGCGCTGCGGTGGCGTGCGGGCGGAGACGCGGGCCACGATCTGCTGCGCCGCCAGCTTCTCCTCGGCGGAGAGCCCGGCCAGGGTTCCGTAGACGAAGGCGTCGGCGCCGGTCTCCTCGACCACGTCGACCTCCAGGCTGATGCCCTCCTCGGAGAGGGTGAAGTTCTCCGGGCGGATGCCCAGCACCATGGTCTCCTCGCCCTCGGCCTTGGCCAGGACGGAGCGCTCGACCGGAGCCACATAGTCACCCAGCTGGACGCCACCCTCGACGATCTTGCCGGTGATCAGGTTCATCGCCGGGGAGCCGATGAAGCCCGCGACGAACAGGTTGTCCGGGTGATCGTAGAGGTGCAGCGGGCTGTCGACCTGCTGCAGCAGACCGTCCTTGAGCACCGCGACGCGGTCGCCCATCGTCATGGCCTCGACCTGATCGTGCGTGACGTAGACGGTGGTGACGCCGAGCCGGGTCTGCAGGGCGGCGATCTGGGTACGGGTGGAGACGCGCAGCTTGGCGTCGAGGTTCGACAGCGGCTCGTCCATCAGGAAGACCTGGGGCTGGCGGACGATGGCGCGACCCATCGCGACGCGCTGCCGCTGGCCGCCGGAGAGCGCCTTCGGCTTGCGGCTGAGGAAGCTCTCCAGGCCGAGCAGGTGGGCGGCCTCAAGGACGCGCTTGTCGCGGTCCGCCTTGGCGACGCCGGCCATCTTCAGCGCGAAGCCCATGTTGTCGGCGACGGTCATGTGCGGGTACAGCGCGTAGTTCTGGAACACCATCGCGATGTCGCGATCCTTCGGGGGCAGGTCGGTGACGTCCCGCTCGCCGATCATGATCCGGCCCTGGTTGACCTCTTCGAGGCCGGCCAGCATCCGCAGCGAGGTGGACTTGCCACAACCCGACGGGCCGACCAGCACCATGAACTCGCCGTCCCCGATTTCGAGGTTCAGCTTGTCAACAGCGGGATGGTCGGAGCCCGGGTAGAGCCGGGTGGCGTCCTGAAAACTGACTGTGGCCATGCCACACATCCTTTCCATGGGCAGGTACGTGCCCAACGATCCGTAGTGGAAACTGTGGCCGCGCCAACGCGGCCTAGCGGTCATTCTGACACAGCGATTCCCGTCATTTCGGGGAACGGACGGATCACAGGAAACCGATACCGAGTCGTGATCTTTGCCCCGTGACAAGCACGCTGTTCCTCGCTTCGCTCGTGCTGACCCTCAATCGGCTCGGCCTGACAGCAAGCTGTCCG
>CAYSZZ010000003.1:0-5335 GCA_964435735.1 uncultured Propionibacteriaceae bacterium | reverse complement strand
CTCAATCGGCTCGGCCTGACAGCAAGCTGTCCGGCGCTCGCCTCAATCGGGTCTGTACCTCGCTTCGCTCGTGCTGACCCTCAATCGGCTCGGCCTGACAGCAAGCTGTCCGGCGCTCGCCTCAATCGGGTCTGGGATCACTCGGGTAGGCTCCGCTCGATGACCACGACACCGCCGCAGCCGGAACCGGTTCCGTCGCCCGAGGGCTCGCCGCCAGCGGACTCCGCCGACGACCCGGCCGACTCCGAATGGTGGGAGGACCCCTCGCTGCCGTGGCGCCGCAAGCCCACCCGAGCCGACTACCTCTGCCTGAGCTGGCTCACCGCCGCCGGAATCTACGGCATCGTGATCAGCATTCTCCGCCCGGGCCTGCTGGCCTCCGCCCCCCACCTCCTGGCCTCGCTGGGATCGTGGACCGGCTCGGTGCTGATCGGCGCCCGGGCCGCGGTGGGTGACGGCTGGTGGCCGCTGGTCTGGGTGCTCGGAACGCTCGGCCTGGTGAAGTTCGACTGGGTCTACTGGTGGGCCGGCAAGCTGTGGGGACGGGGTCTGATCGACAGCTGGTCGGGTCGGTCGGCCCGGGCGAAGCGGCTCAACGCCCGCGCGGAGCGGTTCGCCCGCAAGTACGACACCTGGGCGATCGTGATCGCCATGCTCCCGATCCCGCTGCCCCGCGCTGTGGTGCTGGCGGTGCTCGGCGAGGCGGGCACCAGTCTGCGGAAGCTGATGACGGTCTCGATCGGTTCGGCCTTCGTGATGATGGGCGCGTACCTGGGCATCGGCTACTGGATCGGTGAGCCGGCGGTGACCCTGGTCGAGACCTACGGCCGTTACCTGTGGTACGTCACCCTGGTGCTACTGGTCGTGATCCTCGGCAATGCCTGGTGGAAGTCCCGCAAGGAGGCTGACCCGCCCAGGGGAGAGGCCGGAGAGTGACCGCAGCCCAGACCGGGCAACTCCCGGCCCAGGCCGGGCAATCCGGTCTGGCTGCCTGCGCTGGGCCTCAGGGCACCTCCCTCGCCCCGATCCGCCCGGTCTCTGCGTCCAAGGCTGGCGAGCGGCCCAGGTTGCGGGCCTGCCGGGATCTACCGCGGGTCGCTGAGGTCGAGCCGGTGGAAGCCCAGGTGCGAGCGGGAGGCGGTCGGCCCGCGCTGGCCCTGATAGCGGGATCCGGTGGCACCCGAACCATAGGGATGCTCGGCTGGTGAGGAGAGGCGGAAGAAGCAGAGCTGCCCGATCTTCATCCCCGGCCAGAGTTTGATCGGCAGCGTGGCGACGTTCGACAGCTCCAGCGTCACGTGGCCGGCGAATCCGGGATCGACGAACCCGGCGGTCGAGTGGGTGAGCAGCCCGAGCCGGCCCAGCGAACTCTTGCCCTCCAGGCGGGCGGCCAGGTCGTCGGGCAACCCGACGAACTCGTAGGTCGAGCCCAGCACGAATTCCCCGGGGTGCAGGACGAACGCCTCCTCGGCAGGCACCTCGATCAGCCGGGTCAGCTCCGGCTGATCCTCGGCGGGATCGATCGAGGGGTACTTGTGGTTGTCGAACAGCCGGAAATATCGATCCAGGCGGACGTCCACCGACGCGGGCTGGACCATCTGCGGATCCCACGGGTCCAGTTGCACCCGGCCGGTCCCGACCTCGGTGAGGATGTCGCGATCAGAGAGCAGCACGGGTGCAGCCTAGCGTCAACCCCTCGACGGGCTCGGGGCGACCCAGCCCGGGACCGGGCATCAGAGCCTCCGACGGGATTCGAACCCGTGACCCACCGCTTACAAGGCGGTAGCTCTGCCAACTGAGCTACAGAGGCGTGGAGATCATTGTGCGGCAGTCGGGTCAGCCTTGGCCAACCGTCACCGTCAGGTCGGCCAGTTCCCAGGGGCGATGCCGGCGCCAGTGCTCGGCCTCCTGGGCCTCCCACTCGTCCCAGTGGACGGCGAAGGTCTCCCCGTCGCGAGCGATCGCGCGGCGCTGCCGCTCGGCGGAGTCCAGCTCGCACCAGACACCGACATGGGCCAGGGCGCGGTTGCCGGGCGTGAGCGCACCGCAGCCCTCGACCACCAGCGGCAGCGAGGGATCGATCGGCACCCACTCGGCCGATTCCGAGCGACCCCAGTCCCAGCGGCGGTAGCCGGGATCGGTCGGACGCAGCACCTGTTCGGCGACGGCCCGCGAGGCGGCGGCCAGGCCGCCCCACCCGGGGTAGAAGTCGTCCATTCCGACCACCTGCAGTGGGCCGGCCCATGCCTGGGCCAGCGCCGCGGCGAGGGTGGTCTTGCCCGACCCGGCGCCGCCGTCGATCAGCACCACCGGACGGGCGATGCCGCCCGGAATCGCAGCCAGGATCCGGGAGACCGGGCTCACCGGGTGCCGGAGGAGGACAGGAACGCCAGGCCATCGCCGGAGGTTGACACCTCGCGCTCGCCGGCGCCCAGGAAGACGGCCTCGCCGCGCTCCAGCCGACGGCTGATGCCGGCGGCGTGCACGGTGAGGCAGCCGTCCGTCACGAACAGGATGCGAGCCGAGCCCTCGCCGGGCAGAGCGGCCGGCTCGGGGGTGCTGAGCACCCGCCAGACCTCGAACTCGGGGCAGCCGATCTCGTAGCTCTCCAGGCCCGGACGAACCGTGACCGGGGTGAGCACCCCAGGCTCGCGGGGCTCGAAGTCCACGACCGCGACGAGTTCTCGGACGTCGACGTGCTTGGGGGTGAGGCCGCCGCGGATCACATTGTCGGAGTTGGCCATCACCTCGATCCCGGTGCCGCGCAGGTGGGCGTGCATCTGCCCGGCCGGCACATACATGGCCTCACCCGGACGCAGCGTCACCCGGTTCATCAACAACGCTGCCAGAATGCCCGGGTCTCCGGGGAACACGGCGTCCAACTCGACGATCGTCCGGGCGAAGTCACCGATCGGGCCGGGGTCTCCGGCACGGCGCAGCGCGGCAGCGCTCACCACGTCCGTCAACCGGGCGCGCTCGCCCTCCAGGCTGAGCACCTCGAGGAAGACCTGGGCCAGCGCGGCCGCCCCCTTGCGCTCGGTGAGCGGGGCGATCAGCGAACCCAGTTCGGCCGTGACGCCCAGTCCGGAGAGCAGGGCTGCGGTCTCGACCGGATTGCGGAAGCCGGTGAGGGTCTCGAAGAGGTCCAGCGCGATCAGGATCTCCGGCTTCGGCCAGGGATCGGAGTAGACCCGCTCGGGGGCGTCCAGCGGGATTCCGGCGTCGTTCTCCCGGGCGAAGCCCTCCTCGGCCTGCTCCCGCGAGGGATGGGCCTGGATCGACAGCGCGTGGCGGGCCGAGAGCACCTTCATCAGGAACGGCAGTTCGTCGCCGAACGCCCGCCGAACCTGGTCCCCGAGCTGCCCGGGATCGCTGGCGATCAGTTGCCTGAGGGTGGTGTCGCCGGCCTGCGCCGGGCCTTGGGCGTGGGTGCCGAGCCAGTACTCGGCATGGGGCGTCCCATCGGGCTGCCGCCTCAGCAGTTCCGGGATCGCCTCCATGGTGCCCCACGCGTAGTGCTGGACGCTGCCTTGCAGGAGATGCATCAAATGCCCTTCATCAGGTGCCTTCGAAGGCCGGCTGGCGGCCATCTGGAGCTTACTGGACCGCGCCGATGGGTGGGTGGGTTCTCCTGACTGCTTTCGCAGGGGGGAATGACATGGTTGTGATTTCCACCTACCATGGAGGCATGTCCGAAACCGCCGTCGCCCTGCCTACCGGCCTCACTGAGCTGCAGGCCGCGCTACTCGACTTCGAGAAGCTCTGGTGGTCGCTGCCGGGCTCGAAGGAAGCCGAGATCCGGGAGCGGTTCGGTATCTCCACCACGCGCTACTACCAACTGATCAACGCGTTGATCGACACCGAGGCAGCGTTGGCTTACGACCCCCTGCTGGTGAAGCGGCTGCGCCGGTTGCGTACCGCTCGCCAGAAGGAGCGCACCGCTCGCCGGCTGGGCGTGAACATCCGGGTGTAAGGGAGACGCCCGCTATCGACGGTCGAGCTTGTCCAGACCATCGATAGCCGGTCCGTGACAACGGGTTTCGACAAGCTCGACCGTCGTTGTCACCGGGTTGATCAGGGTCTTTCGTGGCGGTACTTGCTTCTCGCCCGGTCTCGTCCCGCCTGATCAGCGGACGAGCCAGCGCTTGATCGCCTTCAGCCCGGCGTTGTCGGCTGGGCGTTCGACGTACCCACCGCGAACCAGTCCGGCGTGGCGTTCGAGGAAGTTGCGGGACGCCGGGTCGCCGGTACGCAGCCACGACCAGCCCGCGCTCAGTAGATAGACCGGCAGGAACGGCAGGCCGAGCAGTGCGGCGTACTGCCAGGCGTGGGCGTCCTCGTGAGCGAGGGTGCCGGGAACCCGGGCCTCCAGTGCGTCCATGGTCTGACGGGTGACGATCACATTGCCGACGGTGAATGCTCCGGCCTTGGGGAAGTCGTAGCGGTAGTGCTCGGCGAAGATCAGCGCTCGGGGTCCGCGCCGCAGCCGGGCCCGGCCGAGGGTGGCGATCGCGAGCCCGAACGGGGTCGAGAGGTTCACCAGACTCCAGCCGAACCGGACCCGCTGCGCCGGGGTAGGTCGCGCGACCTCCGGATCGCCGGGTGAGCTGAACGAGGACACGCGCCCATTCTCCGGCTCATCGGTCTACACCGCCACCATCGCCCAACTTGCCCAGGGGTCGGCCCATGCTGTCAACAACCACTGCGTGGCCAGAGTTGGGGACGGTTCCTAACTCCGGCCACTGGGATGGACGGTATGTGGCCGGAGTTGGGGACGGTTCCTAACTCCGGCCGCTGGGACGGATGGACGGTATGGATGGCCGGAGTTAGGAACCGTCCCTAACTCCGGCCACAGTCGTGGCCATGGACGGTATGGATGGCCGGAGTTAGGAACCGTCCCCAGTCGCGGCCACTGTGAGGCTGTTTGCACTCGATGGGGGAGAGTGCTAAACATGGTGTTAGCACTCTCAGGCTGAGAGTGCCACCGAATCTGACTCGATGAGATCGTCAAGATCGTCCGTCGCGGGCATCGAGCACAGTTGACCACCACGCGGGGCCCCGGCCCCCCGAGACGACAAGGATTGCCGAAGAACATGGCAAAACTGATCGAATTCAACGTCGAGGCGCGCCGCGCGCTCGAGCGGGGGATGAACACCCTCGCCGATGCCGTGCGGGTCACGCTCGGCCCGAAGGGCCGCAACGTCGTACTGGAGAAGAAGTGGGGCGCTCCCACCATCACCAACGACGGCGTGTCCATCGCCAAGGAGATCGAACTCGAAGACCCCTACGAGAAGATCGGCGCCGAGCTGGTCAAGGAGGTCGCCAAGAAGACCGA
>CAYSZZ010000002.1:176871-178040 GCA_964435735.1 uncultured Propionibacteriaceae bacterium | reverse complement strand
AGGGATTCGAACCCCCAACCTTCTGATCCGTAGTCAGATGCTCTATCCGTTGAGCCACGAGCGCAGGTGCCTTAAGGGCGTCGTCCAGCTTACTCGACCATCCGAGGGGGCGTCCAACTGGCCTCAGCTGACCCCACCTTCCTCCCACCGGTTGCGCTGGATTCGCCAGATCTGCCTTCAATCCCACTGGGATGAGCGAAGATGGAGGTACAGGCGCAACGAAGCGGATTTGAGGAGTGAGTAACTATGAGCCTGGCCACCGTCAACCTCGACACCGTCCCAGCGGGACTTCCTGAAGAAGTGGTGGCCTGGGTCACCTCCATCGCTGAACTCACCCAGCCCGACGCCGTCCACTTCTGCGACGGTTCCGTCGAAGAACGCGACCGACTGAACGCTGCGATGGTCGCCAGCGGCACCTTCATCGAGCTCAACCAGACCAAGCGTCCGGGCTGCTACCTCGCCCGTTCCGCCCCTTCGGACGTTGCGCGGGTCGAGGCCCGCACCTTCATCTGCTCCGAACGTCCCGAGGACGCCGGGCCCACCAACAACTGGTCCGAGCCGACCGAGATGCGCGAAACCCTCAAAGCTGCCTTCAAGGGCTCGATGCGCGGCCGCACGATGTACGTCGTCCCGTTCTCGATGGGTCCGCTGGGCGGACCGATCTCCAAGCTGGGCATCGAGATCACCGACAGTCCCTACGTCGTGGCGAACATGCGCATCATGACGCGGATGGGCGCCGCAGCCCTCGAGCACATCAAGAACGGCGAGTACTGGGTGCCCGCGGTCCACTCGGTCGGCTACCCCCTGATCGACGAGGACAACAACCCACGAGAAGACATCCCCTGGCCGTGCAACGACCAGAAGTACATCTGCCATTTCCCCGAGACCCGTGAGATCTGGTCCTACGGCTCCGGCTACGGCGGCAACGCGCTGCTGGGCAAGAAGTGCTACGCCCTGCGGATCGCGTCCGTCCTCGCACGCGACGAGGGATGGCTGGCCGAGCACATGCTGATCCTGCGCATCACCCGCACCTCGGACGGACGTCGGTTCCATCTCACCGCGGCCTTCCCGTCGGCATGCGGCAAGACCAACCTGGCGATGCTGCGTCCGACCATCCCGGGCTGGAAGGTCGAGACCATCGGCGACGACATCGCCTGGATGCGTCCCGG
>CAYSZZ010000002.1:134108-176861 GCA_964435735.1 uncultured Propionibacteriaceae bacterium | reverse complement strand
CCGTCTCCATGCGATCAATCCGGAGGCGGGATACTTCGGCGTCGCACCCGGCACCGGCGAGAAGACCAACCCCACCGCGCTGCACGCCCTCGACCACGACACGATCTTCACCAACGTCGCGCTCACCGACGACGGCGACGTGTGGTGGGAGGACATGACCGAGAAGCCCCCCGCCCATCTGATCGACTGGCAGGGGAATGACTGGACGCCGGGCTGCGGACGCAAGGCCGCCCACCCCAACAGCCGATTCACCGTCCACGCCTCGCAGGCCGAGTCGATCTCTCCCGACTGGGAGGCCCCGCAGGGGGTGCCCGTCGACGTCATTCTGTTCGGCGGACGCCGGGCGCACAACGTCCCCCTGATCAGCGAGTCCTACGACTGGAACCACGGCGTGTTCGTCGGCGCTACCGTCTCCTCCGAGCAGACCGCCGCCGCCGAGGGAACCGTCGGCGCACTGCGTCGCGACCCCTTCGCGATGCTGCCGTTCTGCGGCTACAACATGGCCGACTACTGGGCCCACTGGCTCCGCATGGGCAAGGTGCTCGGCGACAAGGCGCCCCGCATATTCCAGGTGAACTGGTTCCGCAAGGACGACGACGGCCACTACCTGTGGCCCGGCTTCGGCGACAACTCCCGCGCAATCGAGTGGGCGCTGCGCCGGGTCGCCGGCGAGCTGGACGCGGTCGACGCCATCTCCGGACGGCTGCCGGCCCCCGGTGACCTGAACACCGACGGGCTCGACCTGCCCGAGCTGGATCTCGAGCACCTCTTCGCCCTCGACCCCGAGGCCTGGGCCACAGAGGCCGACCTCACCGAGGAGTACTTCGCCCAGTTCGGCGATCGTCTCCCCGCTGAACTGCAGGGTCAGCTCGTCGCGCTACGCGAGCGGATCGCCGCCGCCCAAGCTTGACCGTCGATTTCGCCCGTCGGTCTGGTCGTTCCGATGGGCGTCCTGGCCGGTTTCTGGCCTGAGGACTGGTCTCGACAGGCTCAGCCGCCGATGGCTCAGTTGCCGAGCCGGGAGGCGATCAGGTCGACGGCCTGCTGGATGTCGGCCAGCGAGCGGCGGTACACCTCGGGACCGTAGCCGTAGGGGTCCTCCACATCGTCCCCGGCGGCGGGACCGCGCGGGGCTAGTGAGCGTCCGGCAGCCACCAGCGGCAGGACGGCGGCCAGCCGCTCGCCGGGCGTGCCGTCGCCGGGCGCCTCGGGAAGCGATTCCAGCACCCGCGCGAACTCGCGCAGCGTGTAGGTGCGCCGCACCGCGCCGGGCACGAGTTCCAGGATGCGCGCCCGGTGTTGCCGGGTAAGGGCCAGCACCAGATCAGCCTCGACGATCATCGCGGGGGTCAGCTGCCGGGAGGCGAAGTCGTCCACCGCCACACCGCGTCCACGCAGGTATTCCGCCACCGGCGGATCCACCGGCGCGCCCACCACGGCGCCCACCCCGGCACTGCGCACCTCCACCCCGGGCAGGGCGTCCTTCAGCAGGTACTCCACCGCGGGCGAGCGCGAGATGTTGCCGGTACAGACCGCCAGGATCGAAGGCGGATTGCTCACTGATTGTCCTGAAGCACGTCGGCCGGTGACACCGGCGCAGAGCGCCGGCTCGCCCGGCGAACGGCACCGTTCACCGTCAACTCAGGATGGCTGCTGGAGGCGTAGTAGTGGTGATAGCGGTAATGGCCGACGTCCTCGCTGCGGATGCCATTGAGCACCAGGCCGAGCACGTTGGCGTCGACGGTCTCCAGCGACTCCAGCGCGCCGCCCAGTTCCGGCTTGCGGACCTTGCCGCTGCCCACCAGGACCAGCATCCCGCCGACCAGTCGGGAGAGCACCGCCGAGTCGGTGACGGGAAGCAGCGGCGGCGAGTCGATGATCACCGTGTCGTAGCGATCGGTGGCTTCCTCCAGCAGCCGGCGCATCGGCTCTGAACCGAGCAACTCCGAGGGGTTGGGCGGGATCTGTCCGGCGGGCAGCACGTGCAGGTTGCCGTGCCCCAGCGGTTGCGCCACATCGGCCAGCGTCGCCCGTCCGATGATCACGGTGGTCAGGCCCACCGAGCCCTCGATGTTCAGGTAATCGGCCACCTTCGGGCGCCGCAGGTCGGCGTCGATCAGCAGCACCGACTCGCCCGCATCCGCCAGGGTGGTCGCGATGTTGATCGAGGTGGTGGTCTTGCCCTCGCCCTCGACCGCCGAGGTCAAGACGATGGAGCGCCGGCGTCCACCGAGTTCGAGGAACTGCAGGTTGGTGCGCAGCCGACGATAGGCTTCGGCCCGGGCGGAATGAGGATCGGCCTGGAAGATCAAGGGGTGCTCGGCGGCATCCGGGTCGTGCACAATGGCGCCCACGACCGAACGATCGGTGACGTCCGCCACGTCGTCGGCGGTCAGGATGCGGGTGTCCAGCCGGCTGCGCAGCACCGCCTGCCCCAGGCCGAGCATCAGGCCGATGAGGCCACCCAGTGCCAGGTTCAGGCTGACCCGGGGCGACGTCCACTGAAGTGGGACGCTGGCCGGCGACACAATCGTCGCCCGCACCACCTTGGTGCCGTCCTGGGTCTGCGGAGACAACTGGTCGACGACGACGATGAGTTGCTGCGCGACGGCGTTCGAGATCAGCGCGGTCTCTTCCGGGTCGTTCCCGGTGACCTCGATGTTGATGATAGCGGTGCTGGTCGGTGCCACGGCGGAGATCCGGTCGCCGAGCTTTGCCGTGGTGGTGTCCAGCCCGAGCCTTGCGATCACCGGTTCGAGCACGATCGGAGTGGTGGTGAGCTGCGCGTACGACTTCACCTGGTTGGCCGCATAGGTGGAGCCCTGATTGAGTTCTCCGGCCGTTCCCGTGGTGTGCACGGTGAAGAAGATTGACGCGGACGCGGTGAAAACCGGTCGCATCAGCATCGATGCAGCACCCGCCACCGCGATGCCGCCGAACGTCACGACCAGAATGCTTATCCAGTACTTGCGCAGAATTCGCAGGTAATCGGTCAGCTCCATGAACACGCTTTCGATGACGGCAGAATGTTCGGGCCATTCTACGCCAGGCCCCGACATCGCCCCCCAGCTGTCCCTTTTCGCCCGCTCCGTCCCGCGCGCGCCGCCAGGCTAGGCTCAGGCCATGCCAGCACCCGGGCCGGACGCCCATCCGCCGCTGCGGCTCACGGTCGCGGGGATCGGCAGCACCGTCCGGCTCACCCTCGAGGGCAGCCGCGCATCCGAGTTGCGCGACCACCTGGTGCGCGCCTGGAGTCGCAGCCTGCTGCCGTCCGAGGACGCCTCGGAACCGGACGCCCCAGCCGTCCCCGGCTCAACGGCTGTCGCCCAGCTGGCCGGCGTCCCCTTCCGACGCGGGGGGGACCTGGGGCCGGAGCCCCACCGTCCGCCTCCCGAGCTACTGGTCACCTTCGACCCGGCACCGGTGCCCCCCGCCGAGGGCCGGGTGAGCGGTACGGACGCCGACACCCTGCTGGTGCAGACCACCCAGGCGATCACCCGGCAGCTGATCGAATCACAAACCGGCCGGCTGCTGATGCTGCACGCCGGGGCGGTGGCACACCCGCAGACCGGACGGACGGTGGTGCTGGTGGCCCCGGGTGGCACTGGCAAGACCACCTTGGTACGCACCCTGGCCAGCCGGTACGGCTACCTCTCCGACGAGACGGTGGCGATCGACGCCGACTACCGCGTGCTGCCCTACCAGAAACCGCTCTCGGTGCGTCGCCCCCACTCACCCAAGCAGGAGCTCTCACCTGACGACCTGGGCCTGCTTCCCGCGCCCGCCGAGCCGACGGTCGCCCGGTTGTGCGTGCTCGACCGGCAGGAGGGCGTCGACCAGCCCGAGATCACCGAGCTGGAGCTGCTGGACGCGATCACCGAACTCAGCCCGCAGACCTCCGCGCTCTACGCCCTCCCCGAAGGGTTACGGACGCTGGCCGGACTGATCCAGGCCACCGGACCCGTCCTGCGGCTGCGCTACACCGAGGCGGCCGATCTCGTCCCCTTCTTCGCCGAGTTGCTGGACGGCGCGGATTCCGCCACCCCAGGTCACCCGGAGCCGGAGCCGGCGTTCCCGGACGAGGCGGCGTCGGGCTCAGCCGACTCGCAGCCGCTGCCCGTCCCGGATCCGGAGGCTGATCCGGGGTCTCGGGATGACCACGGCGCCACAGCCGAACCCTGGTCTGCCGCCACCGCGGACCGTGGTCTCCGGATCCAGGCCCATCGCTTCGCCGACACCCTGGAACGCGAAGGAGAGGCACTCATCCTGCTGAACGAGGGCGGGCTGGTGCGGCTGAGCCCCTTGGGCGCCTCTATCGTCGAGTTCGCGCTCAATCCGATCCGTCTGGACGACCTCGCCATCGCCCTCGAGCGCCGCTTCGGCGCCCCCGACGGCGGTGATCTCCTTGAATCCGCCGCCCAGCGAGTCCGGGAGTTGGCCGACCAGGGAGTCCTCGCCCTCGGCGGCCCTCCGCTTCCGGGCACCCCCGGCCCGTACTGGCGGATCAGCGACGATGCCGTGTACACGGTGAGCGCGCCCGGTCGCGTGGTGGTCTTCAACCTCGCCACTCCTACCGAGCAGCCCCAGGCTCTGGTCGGTACCGCCGCCGCGATCTGGCAGTTCCTGCTCGGTGATGACGACAACCCCCGCCCCTGGACGGGCCAACCCGCCCTGATCGCGGACCTCGCCGATGCCTACGCCACCGACCCCGCCGTGATCACCCCCGACGTCCTGGGCTTCCTCGCCAGGATGCACTCCACCGGCCAGCTGGAATCCCGTCCCGCCACCTGACGGCTCGATCTCGCCGCCGAATGTCGCGATCCGTCGGCTTCCAGTGAGATTTGGCCGACGAATCGCTACGTTCGGTGATCGATGTGAGTGGGAGGCAGGGCGGGACGGGATTAGGAACCGTCCCCGGTGTCCCGGTCAAACCGCTACGCCCTTGAAAGCGCGGATCGTTCGCTGGAGTTCCTCGGGCTTCTCGGCAAGCTTCAGGATGGTGCCGCCCACGAACGCGCCATCGGCTCCGGCACGCGCCACCATCGCGAAGTCCTCCGGAGTGGCGACGCCGACACCGCAGTAGATCGGACGGTCGATGCCCTGCCGGCGAAGCTCAGCCACACAGGCGGCCAAGGTGGGAAAGGCGGGGTTGATCTGGTTCGGCCCGGGCTTGGCCTGCAGGTAGACGAACCCGTTGGACTGCGTCGCGGAGTCGCTCTCCGCCGGATCCATCTGGAACTGGACGTAGCACGACACCCGGATGCCCTCGGCTATCAGCCGGTTCTTGACCTCATCGGAAGCCAGGCCCACAAGGATCACGTCCCCGAAGCCGTTCTTGACGCAGAAGCTCAGGAACTTCTCGACGCCGATCTCGACCACGGTCTGCTCGTAAGCGAGCACCAGCACCTTCATCTGGGGCGACTCCTGCGCGATCCGGGCCATGTTCGCCATGTAGGCGCCGTAGTCGGTACAGGCGGCCAGCGACCGTGCCATCCGGGTGGCGATGAACTCGCCCTCCAGGTACGGATTCGGGCCGGAAGGTCGATCTCGATCACGTCGCAGCCGGATCCGGCGTACCAGCGCGCGATCTCGGCGCTGCCTTCCAGCGTCGGGTAGCCGTTCGACAAGTAGCAGATGAGCTTCATACTCGGGTCCTCACTGGGCGGCGCCGCGATAGGCGGCCTGATACAGGTCGCGGAGTTGCAGCGCCGTCGGGATGCAGTGAGCTTTGGCCGTCGGATCGCTGCGTTCGAGCCCGGCCCCACCGGGGGCGGTGTTGTCCGGGTGTTGTCGGGGGTGGGAGTCCGATCGTCCTTCCGACCAGGGAGGATCGATTCTGAGGGCATGCCTCGACGAGCTCCGGCGCTTCCGCGCGAGCTGGCAGCGAAGGCATCCCAGCAGGAGGGTCTGGTATCGCTGCGCCAGTGTCTTCAGTTCGGGCTGTCCAGGCAGCAGGCCGGCGAGGCCGTCAACCGGGGCGACTGGACGCGCGTCACCCCGGGCGTCTACGACCTCTCCCGCATGGTCCCCTTGATCGACCGGCACGAACTCGATCGACGCCGGCGCCAGACGGCGCTCCTGGGCGCGTTGGTACATCCAGGAGCGATCATCACCGGTGTGTGCGCGCTGGTGCTGTACGACCTCCAGGGAGCGCCGACGTCCATCGATCCCGAGGTGACCTTTCCGAACGGCACCTCCCGTCGATCGACTGCGGTCCGGGTCCGCCGCGTCCCGCTTGAGCGCTGGGTGACCACCGGAGACATCGCCCTCGCCACGGTGACGGACGCGTTCGCCCAGGCCGTTCCGACGCTCGGGCGGCGGCACGCAGTCGCTCTGATGGATTCGGCACGTCATCAAGGCAGGCTCTCCGAGGCTGAGCTTCACCAGGCCCACGGTCGCGCCCTCACCCGCCGAGGCGTCCGCCGCACCCATACCTGGTGGGACGAATCCGATCCGCGCGCCGAATCGCCTGCGGAGACCTGGGCACGGCTGGCCTGCACCGACGCCGGCATCCCGCCCGACACCCTGCAACTACGCATCGTCAGCCCGGACGGACGCCTGCTCGCCCGCACGGATCTCGCGTGGCTGCTCCCGGACGGACGGTGGCTGCTCGTCGAGATCGACGGCCGCGAGGCACACGAAGCCCCGGCCGCCCTCTTCAACGACCGCACTCGCCAGAACAGCATCCTCACCGACCGCACGCTGATGCGTCGCTTCTCGGGCCGCGAAGCCTGGACGGGAACCCTGTCCAAGGAACTCGCCACCCTGCTGAGCACCGCCGGCTGGCACCCCTCCCGCCCTTGCCCCCACCTGCTCCAACTGTGACCGACCCCGAACGCCGCGATCCGTCGGCTAAACCTGGGTTTTGGCCGACGGATCGCATCATTCGGTGACGAGCAGAGCTAACCGCGTTCGGGTTGGGTGACGATGTCGGGCCAGCGGCCGCGCAGGTAGGCGTTCGGGTAGTGGGCCAGACCGGGATCACTGAGTTCGGCGGCGGCGCGTTGCGGCCAGGACGGCTCGCGCAGGGCGACCCGTCCAAGCATGATCGCATCGGCCAGACCCTGGTCGAGGATGGCTTGGGCCTGCGCGGGTTCGGTGATCCGTCCGACCGCGCTGACCGGGACGCCGGCCTGGCGCACGGCGGCGGCCAACGGCACCTGGTAGCCGGGGTCGGCGGGGATCTTCGCCAGCACATTGCCGCCGCTGGAGACGTCGACCAGGTCGACCCCGCGCTCGGTGAGCAGACCCGCCAGCCGGACGGAGTCGTCGATCGTCCAGCCGCCATCCACCCACTCGGTGGCCGAGAGCCGGACGAACAGCGGCTTGCCGGCCGGCCAGACCGCGCGCACCGCGTCCACCACCTCGAGCAGCAGGCGGGTGCGTCCGGCGAAGTCACCGCCGTAGCCATCGGTGCGCTGGTTGCTGAACGGCGAGAGGAACTCGAAGAGCAGGTACCCGTGCGCGGCGTGGATGTCGACCACGTCGAAGCCGGCCTGGTCGGCCCGTCGGGCCGCATCCGCGAACGCCTGCACGATGCCGACCAGTTCGTCGGCCGCCAGCTCCCGCGGCTCTTCCAGCCCCGGGAAGGCGATCGCGGACGGCCCGACCGTCGGCCAACCCCCGTCCTCGACCGGGACGGAGCCCCGCGGCCCGGGATGATCCCGGTAGACCGATGCCTTCCTGCCGGCATGCGCGAGTTGGATGCCGATCTTCGCGCCCTGGGCGTGGCAGAAGTCCACGATCCGTGCCCAGGCGTCCCGCTGGACGTCGTTCCACAACCCGGTGTCCTCCGGCGAGATCCGCCCTTCCGACGCCACCGCCGTCGCCTCCGCGACGATCAGCCCGAACCCGCCCGTCGCTCGAGCCCCCAGATGCACCAGGTGCCAGTCGGTCGGCACCCCGTCCCGCGCCTCGCACATGTACTGGCACATCGGCGAAAGGAAGATGCGATTGGGGATCGTGAGGTCACGCAGGGTCAGCGAGGAGAACAAGGAGGTCACGGAGTCAGTATGCCGCTTCCACCACGGCGCGAAGCAGCGCCAGGACGGCGTCCGACCGGGCAATCGTCACCGGCGTTCACACGACACCCGCGGCGCTCGCCGTCACAAGCGGTCCCTGAGCCGCAAGCCGGATTACCATGGCGGCATGGCTCACCCCCCGGCCCAGGAGCGGCCCCGGTGGCGCCGGGCACTGGGCAGCTTCTGGGGGCAGTTGCTGCTGGCCATGGTGACCTTCGGACTGATCATCTCGTTCGTCGCCAAGCCGTACACCGTCTCGTCCTCGTCCATGGAGCCGACGTTGCAGCCGGGCGATCGAGTGTTGGTCGACCGGATCTCCTACCGCTTCAGCGAGCCGGCCGCCGGCGACGTGATCGTCTTCGAAGCGAGCGAGAACTGGGACGGCCCGGACCGACCGGAGCCCTCCCCCCTGCGCGCCGCCTGGATCTGGTTCGGTCAGTGGACCGGCTTTGGCCCGTCCGGCGACCACACCCTGGTGAAGCGCGTCATCGGCACCCCCGGTCAGACCGTCTCCTGCTGCTCGGAAACCGGGCGCGTGGTCGTGGACGGTGTCCCCGCCGACGAACCCTACCTGGGGGAGGACTTCGCCTTCCTCCCGGGAGCTCTCGACTGCGGCACAACCCCGCGATCGAGCCGCTGTTTCGATGAGGTCACCGTGCCGGAGCGTGTCTACCTGGTACTCGGCGACCACCGCGCCAACTCGTCCGACTCCGCCAGCCAGTGCCGTGTCCCCGACGCCGCCCCCTCCTGCTGGCGCTGGGCGCTGCGAGAGGACATCGTGGGCAGATCCGCCGTGACCTTCTGGCCACTGAATCGCTGACAACGGCGATGGGGCCAGCCGCTCCGACTGTATGACCTTGTTCGTCCGCCTGAACTCCCCCAGTCGGCGCCGGTGTCGGGTGGCAGCCATGGCGCCCACCGGCTCGACCGGCACGGAGAGCCATAGCACAGGGGCTCCGGCGCTGACTCATCCGACGCCCCAGTGAACTTCCGGCTTTTGCGGGAGCAAGGCAGTTGCCCCAATTCCATGCATCGTGATATCGGCTACGAGACGAACTCGGTCTCTACCCGTAAGATCCCCCTCGGTGTACTCATCCGTTGGGTGGCGGGCCGTGGGGGCCCATCACCCGACATTCCTCCGGTGGGGAGAAACCTGTGTCGTACGACGCTGCCGTCATTCAGTCCAGCGCGCCCGCGCGCCCATCCCGTCGAACCCTGATCGCAGGGGCTGTCTGGGCAGCCCCGGTCGTCCTGGGGTTGGCATCAAGCCCGGCGGTTGCCGCATCAGACGGGGATACGCCCCAACAACAGTTGGCAGCGTCCGTCCCGGTCGAAGAACTGGTGGTCGATGCATACTCCCTGTCGAACCTCAACGAGGGTGGCAAGGGTGGACCGCTTGGGTGGGCGGGCGGTCACATCGGCTGGTGGAACTCGCCGAGCAATCTGACCGCTGGCCTGATCAGCTACGTCGTGATCCTGACCACCCCCGGCCCCGAGTCGATCACCCTGTACTCCGGAACGGCCACCATCACACTCGGGCAGAGCATCACCCTCGCCCGCCGTGGCTGGGGCGACGCGCCCCTGCCGAAGGGCACCTACACCGTCAGCATCACGGTCACGGCGAAGGGTGGCGACATCCTCACCGACTCGTCCTCGGTGGACATTTAGCATCGGTCACCTCGCGTCAGCGACCCCGAAGACCTCACTTGCGCTTCCTGGCGTGGGTGTCGGAGAGGGCTTCACGGCTCAGTCTGCGGCGTATCGTGCGCCCGCGGCGGCCTTCGACGGTTTCACGGGCTCCACCCGGGTTTCCGTGGCCACCTCCGCCGGCCTGCTGCGGTAGTAGTCGCCGGCGTACTGGTAGCCGTAGTTCGCGGCGCCGGCGCCCGAGGTGGGCACCCGGTTCAGGACGATGCCCAGCGGCCTGCCTTTCGCCTTCTCCAGCAACTCCAGGGCGCGGCCGAGCATGTCGTAGGTGGTCCTGCCGGTGCTCACCACCACCAGGGCGCCATCGGCGCGGGTGCTGAGCACCGCGGCGTCCGTCACCGGCAGCAGGGGCGGGGAATCGATGATCACCAGCGCCTGCTCGCTCAACTCGCCGATCAGGTGGCGCATCCGCTCCGAGCCGAGGATCTCGCTCGGGTTGGGCGGGACGGGGCCGGCGGCCAGCACCTCCAGCGCGTACTCCGGGTGACCCGGCTGCAGCACGTCCGCCACCGTCGCCCGGCCGGCCAGGACGTCGGACAGGCCGACCTCGTCCGGTAGGCCGAACAGACCGGCCACGCTCGGACGACGCAGATCGCCGTCGATCAGGATCACCCGTTGCCCGGCAGCGGCGATGGTCAGCGCGAGGTTGGCGGCGGTGAACGACTTGCCGTCGTTCGGTAGCGGGCTGGTCACCACGATCGCCCGCGGCGGGTCGTCCACGCTCATGTACTGCAGGTTGGTTCGCAGCCCACGGAAGGCCTCGGTCAGCGGCACCAGTTCGTGGTGCTGCCGCGTGTCCCCCGCCGGCAGCAACTGCGGATGCTTGGCCAGGGACGGTGCCAGCGGCAGGCCGGCGACCACAGCGAGGCCGGTCGCCCGCTCCACCTGGACGGCCGAGCGGATGTGCTGATCCATCCGGTCGCGCACCACCGCGTACCCCAGGCCGAGCATCAGGCCGATCAACGCCCCCAGGGCGAGGTTCAGGCGGGTGTTGGGGGAGCTGGGGCTGGTGGGCAGCTGTGCCGAATCGCCCGGGATGATGGTGACCGGCGCCGAGCCGGCACTGCTGGCCTCGATCTGCTCGACCTGGTGGACGATCCCCCGCAGCCACACCTGGGCCAGGTCACGGGCCGACTCAGGCGTCGACGCGGCCGCCGACACCTGCAGGATGACCGTGTTCGCCGGGTTGGTGACCTTCACCTGCCGCACCAGCTGTTCCGGCGAAGCGGTCAGCTGCAGCTCCTCGATCGCATACTCGGCCACCGAACGCCAGGTGCCGATGTCCAGATACGACTTCACCTTCGACTGGGCCAACTGGTTGCCCACCATCGAGGTCCCCAGGTCGGTCGCCCCCTGGGCGGCGACGAACCCGCTGGCATCAGCGGTGTAGACCCGTGGCTGCAGCAGGCTCCATGCGCCGGCCGCGACAATGGCGGTCACCAGGATCAGTGCAATGCCCAGCCAGTGCGCGCGCAGGATGCGCAGGTAGTCGCTCAGTTCCACGGGTGGGTGCCTCCATGACCGCCGTCGGCCACACGGGCCGCCTCACATTCTATCGCCGGACATCGAGCCCCGGGCCCAGCGATGCATCAGAAGGTGGTTACGGCAGGAGCGCCCGCCCGGAAGGGGCCTGCCGCAGCAACTCAGTGGTGGTGACGGGCGTGGCGGCATCACAGCCACCAACTCGCCGCGGGGCACGGTCGGGCGTGTACCCGCCCCAGTCACAAGCCACCGTCCGGCGCCTCAGCGCTCAGTAGCTCGCCGAGGCCGCCTCACCGGCGACGATGGACGTGCCCGCGCTGGTGCCCAGCAGCACCGCACCGGCCCGCAGCAGGGAGGCGGCCTGCTCGTAGGACTTGATCGAGCCTGACGCCTTCACCTGGACGCCGCCCTGCACCTTGCCGGCCAGGTAGGCGATCGAGCTCGGGTTGGCCACCTCGACCGCGCCGGAACTGGCGTTCTTCAGGTAGGCCGCGCCGGCCTCCATCGCCAGCTCGACGGCGGCGTCCCGCTCGTCGGCGGCGAGCAGTGGCAGCTCCAGCATCACCTTGACCGGGACGCCGGCCGCGACGACCCCAGCGATGTCGTCGCGGTAGCGGTCGTAGAGCCCGCTCTTGAGCCAGCCCACCTGCACTCCGATGTCGATCTGCTGGGCGCCCAGCGCCACCAGGCTCTCGGCCTCGGCGGCCTTGCCCCGCGAGGTCGTCACTCCGCAGGAGGGGAAGTCCAGCGCGGAGGCGACCAGCACTCCCGTCCCACGCAGCACCTGCACCACCTCAGGCACCCAGGACCCCGGCACCATCGCCGCGTTGAACCCGTAGCGCACCGCCTCTTCAGCGTGCGCCACGATCCGCTCGAAGGTGAGCCCGGTCTCAATCAGGGTGTGCTGAATGTAGGGTGCGATCGCCTGCGGGGTCAGTTCATCGAGCACGCTGGAATCGAGCGCCATGGGGTTCCTTCCGACAACGGCAGAGTAACCCACTTGCCATTCCCAGGTGGCCCGGATGCCGCACTTCACGCCGCCCCCGCCGCCCGTCGGCGCCGCCCCCATCCGTCCCCTCGAGCGCTCCCCTTACCGTCGAGCGCCTGCCCCCAGGGTGTGGCGTTCGACGCCAACGGAAGCGCTCGGCATCGAGGGCGACCGGCGGGCGGGACGGCGAGCAGCTGGCGGGACGGCAGGAGAGGGGCGGGACGGCGGCCAGTCGGTGTCTAGGGAGGGCGTCAAGCGAGCAGGGCGGCGATGTCGGAGGGTCGCGGCAGGGCCGGGATCACCTCGGGGATGGCCACGGCGTGAGCGCCTGCGGCAGTCGCGAACCGGACTGCGTCCGCAAGGCTGTCGGCCCGCGCGAGCGCGACGGCGAGCGCACCGCTGAAGGCGTCCCCCGCCCCGGTGGTGTCCACCACCTGACGCGGGACGATCGCCGGCACGCGGGTGCGCGTTCCGTCCGGTGTGTCGACCAGGCAGCCCCCGCCGCCGAGGGTGAGCACCACCACGCCGTCGAACCGGGCCCGGATGGCATCCAGGCACGCCTCGGGGGTGGCGACCGGCTCTCCGGTGAGGAGAGCGGCCTCAGATCGGTTGGGCGTCAGGACGTCGGCCAGTTCCCACATCTCGGCGTCCAGCGGGACGGCCGGCGCGGGGTTCAGCAGTGTGCGCACGCCGTGGCGGCGGGCGAGCTGCAGCGCCCGGCGCGCGGCGTCGACCGGGATCTCGAAGCCGGTCACCAGAATGTCCGCTTCGGCGATCTCGCGCTCGAAGAGATCGACATCGGCAGGTGTCAATTGCGCCAGGGCGCCGGGCGCGATCACGATCCGGTTCTCGCCACTGGGTTCGACCAGGATCACCCCCACCATGGTCGCCGCATCGGTGGTGACCACGCTGGCACGCACGCCCTCCTCGCGCCACAGCTCACAGGCCGCGTTGCCGAAGGAATCCGACCCGACCGCCGTGAGGATGCTCACCTCGGCGCCCAGCCTGGCCGCGGCCACCGCCTGGTTGGAACCCTTACCGCCATGTCCCGTGCTGAACACCCCGTCCGACAGCGTCTCGCCGCACGCCGGCAGGCGGCTGACCCGCATGGTCAGCCCAACCCCGTAGCTTCCGACAACCGCAACTCGCATGGACACCTCGCTGAGCTCGACCCGCTGCCCTGACGCTACCGCAGGAGCCTCGCGGGAGCGCTTCTCGACCGGACGATCGAGCCCGGACCAGCAGACCGCAGGGAGTCAGGCGCCGGCCGGACGGCTGGTCCTGCGGGCCTTCAGCGCGAGCTGGATCGCGATCACCGTCAGGAACACCGCGAACAGGGGGGTGGCGATCCGCGGGTCAAGGATGCGGGCGAGGTTGGCTCCGGCGACGGTGGTCACGCAACTTCCGGCCGCGATCCATGCGGCCGCCCGCAGATCGACGTTCTTGCGCTTGACGTTGCCGATGGTGCCCGAGAGCGCGGTGGGGATCATCATCAGCAGCGAGGTCCCCTTCGCCACCAGGTCGCTGGCGCCGAACAGCAGGATCAGCGCCGGGACCACAACGATGCCACCGCCGACCCCCAGCAGGCCGGCGAGAATGCCGGTCACAACGCCGAGGGCGAGCAGCGCCGCACCGGTCCCCCACCCGATCACCAGGTCGGCATCGCGGGAGGGAATGACCAGGAAGAGGTTCACGATCACCACCGCCAGGAAGGCGACGAATCCCCACTGCAGGGTACGTACCGGAAGCCTCGGCAGCAGCCATGTGCCCACCTGCGCACCGGCCACCGCACCGATCGCCAGCAGGAGCGCCGCCACCCAGGAGACGGATCCGGCGACCGCGTAGGAGACCACTCCTACGACGGCGGTCGGCAGGATGGCCGCCAGCGAGGTCCCGGCGGCGAGCCGTTGGTTGAAGCCGCACAGCAGCACCAGCAGGGGGACGATCACCGTCCCGCCGCCGACACCGAACAGCCCCGAGAGCAGGCCCGCGAGCAATCCGATGAAGATGTACTTCGCCCACGCAGGCACGCGCGACGAACGCTGGGTGGACGACATCTCCGACTGCTCCTTCGAACGGCTACCGCGGTGACTCGACCAGACGGCGCAAGTAGCTACCGTAGCCCGATTTCTCCAGGACGGCGGCCTGCTTCAGCAGTTCGGCATCGGAGAGGAAGCCCTGACGCCAGGCGGCCTCCTCCGGACACCCCACCTGAAGGCCCTGCCGGGCCTGGATCGTCCGGACGAAGTTGCTGGCGTCGTTCAGCGAGTCGAAGGTCCCGGTGTCCAGCCAGGCGGTGCCGCGCGGAAGGATGGACACCTGCAGCCGACCCCGCTCCAGGTAGACCCGGTTCACGTCCGTGATCTCGTACTCGCCGCGGGGCGAGGGCGTCAGCTCCGCCGCGATCTCCACGACCTCGGCGTCGTAGAAGTACAGGCCGGGCACAGCGAAGTGTGACTTCGGGTGCGCCGGCTTCTCCTCGATCGACAGCGCTCGTCCGTCGTCCCCGACCTCAACCACCCCGTAGGCGGTCGGGTCAGCCACCTGGTAGCCGAAGATCGCCGCACCGGTGACGTCGGCGCGAGCCCGCAGCTGGGTTCCCACCCCCTGGCCGTAGAAGATGTTGTCGCCCAGCACCAGGCACGCCTTCTCACCGGCAAGGAACTCCGCGCCGATGGTGAACGCCTGCGCCAGGCCCTTGGGCTCCGGCTGCACCGCATACGAGATCGCTATCCCGAACTGCGAGCCGTCCCCCAGCAGCCGCTGGAAGCCTGACTGCTCGTGCGGGGTGGTGATGACCAGCACCTCGCGGATCCCGGCCAGGATCAACGTCGAGAGCGGGTAGTAGATCATCGGCTTGTCGTACACCGGGACCAACTGCTTGCTGGTCGCGATCGTGATCGGATGCAGCCGGGTGCCCGATCCGCCGGCCAGGATGATGCCACGCATGCTGTCAGTCTGGCATGCGAGCCAGGGGCTCAGCGCAGGTAGGACGCCAACCGCTCGGCGGCGGGCAGCGGGACGAACCCGGTGGCGATCAGTTTGTCGAGCTTCAACGCGCTATGCACCGGACGCGGCGCGACCAGCTTCCCGGCGGCGTACTCCTGGGTGGTGATCGGCGTGACGTCCGCCCGCGAGCGTCCGCACAGCTCGAAGACGTCGGCGGCGATGTCGGCCCATGACTGCACCGGTCCGGTGTTGGTCAGGTTGTAGGTGCCGAACTCGGCGCCGGCGAGCAGGTGGACGATTCCGGCCGCCAGATCCTCGGTGAACGTCAGCCGGCCGTACTGGTCGGCCACCACCGTCGGTGACACGCCCCGGGCAGCCAGGTCGGCCATGGTGCGGACGAAGTTGCGTCCGGCGCCGATCACCCAGCTGGTGCGGACGAGGTAGTGCCGGGTCAGCTGGCCGACCAGCGCGTCAGCCGCCGCCTTCGTCTGTCCGTACACCCCCAGCGGGGCGAACGGCTCGTCCTCGTCGTGCTCTGCGATGGTGCCGTCGAACACGTAGTCGCTGGAGACATGGACCAGGGTGATCCGATACTCGGCCGCGATCCGGCAGAGCCGCGCGACCCCGTCGACATTCGCGGCCCAGGCTGCCTTCCGACCTTCCGGGGTCTCGGCGGCGTCCACCGCTGTGTAGGCCGACGCGTTGACGATCGTGCCCACGTCCGTCCAGTCCAGCGCGGTCGCGGCAGCCGGGTCGGTGAGGTCGAACTCCGGCAGATCCAGCCCGATGGCCCCCGGCAGCAGCGCCGACAGGGCTCTCCCCAGCTGACCCCGACAGCCCACGATCACGGTTCGCCTGCCCGGCACCGGAGTGGCCTCAGCCAGCCGCGGGTGGGCGGTGTCCGCCTCGGAGATCACCGCCTCCGCCAGCGGGATCGGCCAAGGGATCGCCACGGTCTCGTCGGCCAGGTTGAGATAGCTGTACGAGCCGCGGGCATCGGGACGCCAGTGGGCGTTGACCAGATAGGAGTACACCGTGTCCGGAACCAGCGTCTGGTAGCCGTTCGCCACGCCCCGCGGCACGAACACCGCCGTCTCCGGACCCAGTTCGAGCGTGACGACGCTTCCGAACGAGTCCCCCTCGCGCAGATCCACCCAGGCGGCGAACACCCGTCCATGGGCGATCGAGATCAGCTTGTCCCATGGCTCGGCGTGCAGCCCGCGCGTCACTCCGGTGGCGGTGTTGAACGACATGTTGTTCTGCACCGGCCCGAAGTCCGGCAGCCCGAGTTCCACCAGCTTCGCCCGCTGCCAGTTCTCCTTGAACCAGCCCCGGTCATCGCCGTGCAGCACCAGATCGACGACCAGCAGCCCCGGGATCGCGGTCGGACGGATCGCGAGATCTCCCATCACTGGCCCACCGCGGCGTACTTCGCCTCCGTCGCCTGCTTCATCGGACGCCACCAGCCCTCGTTGGCCCGATACCAGTCGATGGTCGCGGCCAGCCCGGCCTCGAAGTCGCGATACTGCGGCTGCCAGCCGAGTTCGGTGCGCAGCCTGGTCGAATCGATGGCGTACCGCAGGTCATGCCCGGCCCGGTCGATGACATGGTCATAGGCATCGGCCGGCTGGCCCATCAGACCCAGAATCAACTCGATGACGCTCTTGTTGTCCTTCTCGCCGTCCGCCCCGATCAGGTACGTCTCGCCGATCCGGCCGGCCTCGATGATCCGCAGCACCGCGGCATTGTGATCGTCGACATGGATCCAGTCCCGCACGTTCAGCCCGGCCCCGTACAGCTTCGGACGGATTCCGTCGATCACGTTCGTGATCTGACGGGGAATGAACTTCTCCACATGCTGTCTGGGGCCGTAGTTGTTCGAGCAGTTGCTCAACGTCGCCTGCACCCCGAACGACCGCACCCAGGCCCGCACCAGGAGATCCGAGCCCGCCTTCGACGCCGAATACGGACTGGACGGGTTGTAGGGGGTCGTCTCGGTGAATCGCTCCGGATCGTCCAGCTCCAGATCCCCGTACACCTCGTCGGTGGAGATGTGGTGATACCGCTTGCCGTGGCGCCGCACAGCCTGCAACAACTCGAAGGTGCCCACCAGGTTCGTCGCGATGAACGGCGACGGATCGCTGAGTGAGTTGTCGTTGTGCGACTCCGCCGCGAAATGCACGACCACATCGTGCGAGGCGACCAGTTCGTCCACCAACCCGGCGTCCGTCACCGAACCCTGCACCAGAGAGAACCGGCGCTCGTCCAGCCCCGCCAGCGACGCCGGATTGCCCGCGTACGTCAGCGCATCCAGCACCGTGACGCTGGCGTCACCGGCATCCAGCACCGACCTCACGAAGTTGCTGCCAATGAATCCCGCACCACCGGTGACCAAGAACCTCCGCACGATCGTCATCCTACGATGAGCGCCTTCGGCGTCAGCGCGCCGCGGTGTACGAGCCCATCTCAGCGCAGCCCGCCCCAGACGGGTTGTGAGATACTCGTGCCCGTTCGGCGAAGGCAAGGCTGGTGGTATGCGGAGGCCCTATCGGACCGTTCGGCGCCGGCTCGCTCGCCGCGCGGTGGACTGCGGGCGCCGCTTGCCCGTGGGTACCCGCCACAGCCTGCGGCAGGCCGCCGACACCCTGCATCAGCGCCGGCTTCGGCGACGCGCGCCCTCCGGCGACCCGGAGATCGTCACCGGCTTCGACCATTGGGGGACGCTGGCGGAGATCGCCGGCACCCTGGTCGAGGTCCTGGGCCGGGCCGGGGTGGAGGTCGTCCGGCTGCAGCGCGACGACCTCATCGTGCTGGCGGTCGCAGCCGAGTCACGATCCTTGGCGCTGGCGACCCTGGCCGGCGACCCGACCACCCGAGGCTGGTACGCCGGCAGCCCGGGGAGCCGTCCGGCCTCGCTGGCCGGATCGCCGCCGAGCGGGGACAACCTGCGGGTCTTCCGCTGGCTCGCCGCTCCCAACGGCGTCGTGCTCAGCGACGCCGGCTGCAGCGTCCAGTTGCAGTTCTGGCGACTCGCCGCGCCCCACACGCGCCGCCCGGACGGTGGCACCTTCACCGCCGGCACCCGGCGAGCACCTGTCTCCAATCCGATCGCTTCCTACCTCACCCCGCAGTTGTGGCAGGAAGCGCAGTCCGACCCGGAGCGCCGGCTGCGACCGGGAGCCCCGCCGCACCTGCTGAGCCTGAACGAGCCCGTCGACATCGTGTACACCTGGGTCGACGATTCCGATCCCGCCTGGCGGGAGCGTCGCGCCGGCGTGGAACCGGCGCCGGCCCTCTCCTCCGATGCCCTGCACGCCGGACGCACCCAGGACCGCGACGAGTTGCGCTACTCGCTGCGCTCGCTTTCGATGTACGCCGGCTGGTATCGCCGGATCTGGCTGGTGACCGACGGCCAGGCACCCCCGTGGCTCGCTGAGCATCCCCGGCTCACCGTCGTCGACCACCGCCAGATCTTCACCGACCCCTCGGTGCTGCCCACCTTCAACTCGCATGCGATCGAATCCCAGCTGCACCACATCGAGGGCTTGAGCGAACACTTCCTCTACCTCAACGACGATGTCTTCTTCGGCCGACCGGTACGTCCCGAACTCTTCTTCGCCGGCCCCGGAATCGCCCGGTTCAACATCGCTCCGATCGCGATCGACCGGCAGCCGGCACCCCAGCAGCTCAACGGCGCGATCCTGGCCGCCCGCAACAACCGCGACCTGCTCGCCGCCGACTTCGGACGCACGATCACCAACCGGGTGCAGCACACCCCGCACGCCCACCTGCGCAGTTCGCTGACCGAGCTGGAATCCGCCCACCCCGACCTGTTCGCGCAGGTCGCTGCCTCCCGGTTCCGCAACGCCGCCGACCTCTCGGTCGCCTCCGAACTGGGCCACTACTGGGCTTACGCTCACGGGCATGCGATCGCCACCACCCTCGCCTTCCGCTACGTCGACATCGGATCGGCGCTGATGCCGGAGTACCTCGACAGCCTGCTCGCGCGCCGCGACCAGGACTGCTTCTGCATCAACGACGCCGGCCCCTACCCCGAGCCGCCCGACGACGCCCGGGTGGCAGCATTCCTGGCCCGCTATTTCCCCGTTCCCAGCCCATTCGAACGGACTCCCGCATGAGCCGGTTGGCGGCGCTGCGCGCCGTGGCCCGCCGCGGACGTGCCGGCGCCTTCCGTGCCCGGCGCCGCATGGGGGAACGGCTGCGCCGCACCGGCTGGGCACGTCGTCACGCCGCCGTGGTGACGTCCTTCGACACCTGGGCACACCTGGACGGGCTCACCCACCAGCTCTCCGCGCTGCTGGCACGCCACGGCGTCGCGCATCTGATCCTGGACGAGGGGGTCGATCCGGTCCCCCGCGTCGCTGTCCGGAAGACGGATGCGGCGGCGTTCGCCAGGGCGCTGGCCGCCGCCGGCCCGGACTGGTGGATCGCCCCGGTCCGAGGCGAGCTCGTCGGCCGGGCCCGCTGGGTCGGACGCCGGCACCGGCTGGCCCGCGCCGACGGCGCGGTGGTGCTGCGCAACCTGCTCAGCCCCACCGGCGTGCAGCTCACCGACACCGAGTTGGGGGTGGCCGTCGGCTTCTGGACGGTGCTGAGCGAGCCGCTGCCCCGTTCCGGTGGCGGGGAACTGCCGGCCGGCACCCTGGTCGCGCCGACCACCAACGGCGTCCTGGACTACCTCGACGCCGAGCAGTGGGAGAGCGCGCAGCAGGCCGGACACCGGCTCCCCCCGTCCCCGCCGCACCTGCTGCTGCTGAACGAGCCGGTCGACCTCGTCTACACCTGGGTGGACGGCGACGACCCAGCCTGGGCGGCCCGCAAGGCCGAGGCGCTGGGGCGGCCAGATTCGGCCGGCCACAGTCACGACGCCGCGATCGAGGCCCGGTTCGCCAGCCGCGACGAACTTCGCTACTCGCTGAGGTCGGTGGAGATGTTCGCCGGCTGGGCCCGCCGGATCTGGATCGTCACCGACCGGCAGCGTCCGGAGTGGCTGGTGCCCGACGACCGGCTCACGGTGGTCGATCATCGCGACATCTTCGCCGATCCGAGCGCGCTGCCGGTGTTCAACTCCCATGCCATCGAGTCCCAGCTGCACCACATCGCCGGCCTCGCCGAGAAGTACCTGTACCTCAACGACGACATGCTCTTCGGAGCCCCGGTGCGTCCGGAACAGTTCATCGCCGGGAACGGCCTGAGCAGCCTGTTCCTCTCGCTGGCGCTGATCGACCCGGCACCGCCGACCCCGACCGACAACGCCGTCACCGCGGCGGCGAAGAACAACCGTGCGCTGATCGAGCGGGAGTTCGGGCGCACCATCACCAACAAGCTCTGGCACACCCCGCAGCCCCATTCCCGCGCCCTGATGGAGGGCTTCGAAGCCACCCATCCCGAGTTGTTCGACACCGTGATGCGCTCGCGCTTCCGCAGCGGAACCGACTACTCACTCACCAGCTCGTTGAGCGCCCACTACGCCTTCGCCACCGGACGGGCGGTCACCGCGAAGCTGCGCTACGGCTACCTCGACCTGGCTTCGGAGGATCCCTGGACGACGCTGGAGCTGTGGCTGCGCCGCCGGGATCTCCACTGCTTCTGCGTCAACGACGGCAACGCCAACCCGGCAACCAGGGCGGCCACCACCGCCGCCCTGGCGGAGTTCTTCGAGGCCTACTTCCCGCTCCCCAGTCGCTGGGAGCAGCCCCGCTGAGGCCGGCTGCTGCACCCCCGGCCCGTACTCAGCCGTGCCCCGTCGGCCAGCCCCAGGAGTGGCACGCGCCCGCTGACCCGCTGATCACAGCGATCCGCGCCCGAGCCTGCGCGACCGGGTGGTCGCCCGGTCGAGTCAGACCTCGTAGTCCATGCAGGCGCGCACGGTACGCACCTTGCCGATGAACTGGGCCACCGCGACATGCCGCGGGTGGGTGGCATAGGCCTGCAGCGCCTCGACCGAATCGAACTCGCTGTACAGCACCATGTCGTAGGAATGCTCCAGCGGATCGGTGCCGATCGCCACCTCGAAGGTCCCCATGCCGGGCACCAGCCCGCGCAGCGCATGCAGGTCCTGCTGCACCCTGGCCAGGTTCGCGGTCTTGTCGGCGCCTTCGGCCTCGTCGGCGAAGTTCCACATCACGATGTGCTTGATCACCCCGCGATTGTGGCATGCCGCACAGGACTTCCAGTGTTCCCGCACACTCCGGGTGATTCGGACTGCCTGTCGACACTGTCCACACGGGTGGGCCGAATCGGCCGGTTTCTGCGGGCCTGCCGACCAGGACCGGCAAGCTGAGCTGCACAAACCGGGTGAATCGAGCCAGCTGTCTACGTAATCCAGCTGGAAGGGCCGAATCGCCCGGTTTCTGCGGGGTGGACGACCGGCCGGGCGGTGACGGCTCAGCGGCGGTCGGCCACCGAGGGCGGGCCGCCGGCGCGTCCCAGCCGCACCAGGTCGAGCAACTCGTGCCAGGCCTCGATCTTCGCCCGCTCGCGTCCGGAGGCTTCGCCGCGGGCCTGCTCGGCGGCGTCGATCCGCTCCCAGTCGGCGAGGGTGGAGGGCGTGAAGCCCCGCTCGGCCAGCGTCCGGTCGAGGTCGGCCAGCTCCCGCTCCGGGGCGTCGCTGAGGTCGGCCACCAGGTGGGCGATCGTCTCGCGGGCATCGGCCTTGTTGGTCCCGATCACTCCGATCGGGCCGCGCTTGATCCAGCCGACCGCGTACTCGCCGGGCCGGGTCCGTCCGGCGTCGTCGGTCACCCGGCCCTCGGCGTTGGGGATCCGTCCGGTGGCCGCGTCGAAAGGGACGCCGGGCAGCGGGATGCCGCGGTAGCCGATCGCCCGCAGCACCAGCTGCGCTTCGATCGTGGCGAGCTCACCGGCGCCCTCCACCGCGCCGGGGCCCGCCGGCACCGTACGTTCGACGACCACCTGCTCCACCCGGTCCCTGCCGACCAGGCGGACCGGCCGGTGCCAGAACAGGAAGCGAAGCCGGGCCCGCGGGCGCTCCACCAGTCGCTGCGTGGCCTCGACCAGAGCGAGGACGTTGGCCCGCGTGCGGCGGTCGAGGAGGTCGTCGTCGATCCCGGCCAGGTCGGCGCCCTCGACGCTGACCGCCACCTCGGGGGTGTTGACCAGCTCGCGCAGTTCGGTGGTGGTGAAGCTGGCGTGCTCGGGGCCGCGGCGGCCGATCACCCAGACGTCCTCGATGTCGGCGGCGGCGAGTTCGGCCAGGACCGGCTGCGGCATATCTGTGGGGGCGAAGTCGGCGGCAGGCTTGAGCAGCATCCGGGCCACGTCCACCGCGACATTGCCCACCCCGGCGATCACCGCGGTACGGACGCCCAGCAGCGACTGCGGGGTGGCATCGGGGTGGCCGGAGTACCAGGCCACGAACTCGCGAGCCGAACGACTGCCCGACAGGGACTCGCCCGGGATGCCCATCCGCCGATCCTCACTGGCGCCGGCGGCGTAGACCACGGCGTCGTAGGCGGCCTTGAGCTCGTCCACCGTCACGTCGCGTCCCAGCTCGACCAGCCCGCGGAACCGCACCCGGTCGGAGTCGAAGACCGGCGCGAGCGCACCCGCGATCGCCTTGATGCTCGCGTGATCGGGAGCCACGCCGTAGCGCAGCAGTCCGAACGGAGTGGGCAGCCGGTCGAAGATGTCGATCTCGACCTCGAACGGCGCGGTGCTGAGCAGGGCCTGGGCCGCGAACAGCCCGGACGGACCCGCCCCGACGACGGCCACCCGCCTAGCCATGCGCATCCCCCCGAGCCTCCGGGATCCATCCGTCCCGCACCGCCGCCACCGTGGGGATCGGCTGCCGTTGCCCGCCGACGTGGACGACCTCGTCACCGTCGATCCGCAGCTGGCTGCGGTGGCAGCGCAGTGCCTCGGCCACCTGATCGCGGTACTGGTCCAGGCGGGGATGCTCCGCCTCGGAGACCACCTCCACGAAGCCGATTCCGAGGCGTGCTGCGGCGGCACGCGCGATGTGGTGGCAGGCGACATGGTCGGGGTGGCCGTAGCCGCCCCGGTGGTCATAGCTCACCAGCGCGTCCGCTGCGAACCAGGCGGCGTAGGCAGCCAGGTCGGCGGCGGCTTCGTCCGTCGCTGCCGCGGTGAGCGCGTCCGGGCCGGCGTCCGCACCCGGTCCAGCGAGGTCGGGGGTCACCCACACCATGCCCGAGTCCGCATAGCGCCGCGGTGGCAGCCCGCTCGGCGAGGACGGTGCACCGTCATCTCCGAGGAGGCGGGTAGCCCCTCCCTTCGCCCGAGCCGGAGGCGTCCCGAGGAAGGCATGGTGGCCCACCCCCAACACCGCCAGCGCCGCGGCCAGCTCGCGTTCCCGCAGCGCGACCAGGTCGCCGGCCAGCGCTGGGTCGGTGACCTCGCCCCGCTCGCCACGGGTGGCCGTCACCACCGCCACCTCGACCCCGCGGGCGACCAGGTCGGCGATCAGGGCGCCGGTGGCCAGGGTCTCGTCGTCCGGGTGGGCGTGCAGGAAGAGCACCCGGGTGGCGGTGTCCAGGATCATGCTGTGTCTCGCTCCCGCAGCTCGGCATAGAGCGAGGCGAGGCGGGCGGCCGACCATCGCCAGACGAAGCGGCGCGCGTGCACCCTCGCGATCACGCCCTGGCGCTGGAGCAGGCCGGGTTCGGTGAGCAGATGGGTGATCGCGTTCGCCCAGTCCTGCGGACGGCGGCTGTCCATCAACTGCCCGGTCTCGCCGTGCGCGACCGCCTCGCGCAACCCGCCGGCCGCGGCCGCGATCACCGGGGTTCCGCTGGAAGCGGCCTCCAGCGCCACCAAGCCGAAGGTCTCGGAGTGGGAGGGCACCAGGACGAGCCGCGCCGAGCGCATCAGCCGCGCCAGCTCGGGACGGGGTTGCGGACCGACGAAGCTGACCTGCCCGGCCAGCCCGAGTTCGTCCACCAGCGCCAGCAACCTCGCCTCGTAGGTGGCGAAGTCGGCCGAGACGTCGCCGGCGATCACCAGGTGCGGGCGGATCGCCGGGTCGACGCCGGCCAGCGCGCGGATGGCCAGGTCGGGGTCTTTGAGGGGATGTAGCCGCGCCGCGAACAGCACGAAGCCCTGTGGGGACACCGGGGACGACGCCTGGTCTCCCAGCTGGTCGGAACCGGTCGCGGAGGTTGTGCGAGCCGGAATCGTCCAGGGCTCCTCGCCCGGTCGCAGCGGACGGAACAGGTCGTGGTCGACCCCGGGCGAGACGATGCAGACCCGGTCGGGGTCGGCCCCGCAGCGCTCGATCACGGTACGCGCCTCGGCTGCGCTGATCGCCACCACCGCCTGCGATTCGCGGGCTACCAGTGCCTCGCCCGGCACCCGGGCGGGTGATTCGGCCGCCTCTCCCTCGGCCAGCGGCGAGCCGGCCAGCGCGGCCACCGAGTGGTAGCTCTGGACGTGCGGCACCCCCCACGCGCGGGCGTGCGGCAACGCGGCGACCCCCGACATCCAGTGGTGGGAGTGGATCAGGTCATAGCGCGCAAGCGCGCCCAGACCCGCGGAGAACGCGGGGATGAAGGCGTCGATCTCGCTCTTGGGCAGCGGACGCCGCGGCCCGGCCGTGAGGTGCCTCAGCGTGACGCCGGGCCGCAGCGCAACCGCGTCCGGCTCCTCGGGATCAGAGCGGCGCGTGATCAAATCCACGCAGTGCCCGAGATCGGCCAACGCATCGGCGAGCGCCCACTCGACCACGTTCATCCCACCGGCGTCCCCGGAGCCTGGCTGGGTGGCCGGCGAGGTGTGCAGGGAGACGAAAGCGAGACGGAGCGACACGGCCGCAGCCTAGCCGCTCGCCCAGGCCCCATCCTCGATCCCGGCTGCGGGCTTCGATCGATGACGGGCCCGAAGGACGATCGACGCAGGCCCGGAATGGCGGCGAGTGATGCCGGACGCGAGCGAGGGAGATGGCGGACGGGAGCGAGGGCGATGCCGGACGTGAGAGAGTGGCCGCCGTGAATCGCCCGAACCAGCCCCAGTCAGCCGTGCTCGCGGATACGCCGAGTTGGCTCTTCCTGGTGATGCTGGCCGGGCTGGGCATGATCGGCCCGTTCTCGATCGACACCATCTTCCCGGCCTTCGCACAGCTGGGCGCCCAGTGGGACGTCTCCGAGATCGCACTGCAGCAGATCGTCAGCGTCTACCTGCTCGCCTTCGCCGCGATGAGCCTGTTCCACGGCCCGCTCTCGGACGCACTGGGCCGGCGTCCGGTGGTCATCGGCGGGCTGATCGTCTACACCGCCGCCGCGCTCGGCTGCGCACTGGCCCCCAACTTGACGGTGCTGCTCGTCTTCCGCGCCCTGCAGGGGTTCTCCGCGGGGGCCGGGCAGATCCTGGGACGGGCGATGGTGCGTGACGTCTTCGCCGACGCCCAGGCGCAGCGGACGATGGCCCACATCGCGATGATCTTCGGCATCGCACCCGCCCTGGCGCCGATCGTCGGGGGCTGGCTGCTGATCGCGGGCGACTGGCGGGGCATCTTCTGGTTCCTGGTCGGCCTGGGCGCCGTGCTGCTGGCGCTCGTGGTGTTCCGGCTGCCCGAGACCCACCCGATCGAGCGCCGCACCGCCTTCAGCGCCCGCGGCGTGGGACGCAACCTGGCCGCGGTCTGGCAGCTGCCCGCCGGACGCCGGCTGGCACTGACCGGCATGCTGCACTTCGGCGGCAACTTCCTCTACATCTCGGCCGCCCCGCTCTTCGTGGTCAACCTGCTGGGCCGTGGCGAGCAGGACTTCTGGGTGCTGTTCGTCCCGCTGATCGGTGGCATGGTTGCCGGCTCCTGGGTGAGCGGACGCCTGGCCGGCCGGCTCTCCGGACGCCGGCTGGCCAGCATCGGCTACCTGATCAGCGCTGTCGCGGGGGTGGCGAATCTGGCGCTGGCCGCGTTCCCGGCGACGCGGGGCCTGCCCTGGTCGGTGCTGACGCTCCCCGTGCTGTCCTTCGGAATCGCGATCTCCTTCCCGATCCTCACCCTGGCCATGCTCGACCTGTACCCCACGCTGCGGGGGGCGGCGGCCTCGGTCCAGTCCTTCGTCGCGATGATCGCCAATGCCGCGATCGCCGGCCTGCTCGCCCCCCTGCTCGGCGGTGCCCTGTGGACGCTGGCGGCGGGTTCGCTCGCCTTCGTGCTGAGTGCCTGGGCGCTGTGGACCTGGCACCTGCGCACCTCCGGCCAAGAACCGGCCACCACCCCGGACGCGCCCGCCTACGAACCCACCGACGAGTTCTGAGACCCCGCTCCCGTCGCGTCGCCGCCCGCCTCCCGCGCAGCAGGGCTGGAGTCCCTGGCCTCGGCGGGAGCGACCACGAGCCGGTCTGATCGGAATCGATCGCGCCTGTCGTCCGGACCTGCCGCCGGACGGGCGCTAACGTGGCGCCCATGACCGTCCGCTTGAGCAATGACCGCGTCGCGGTCGAGATCCTGCCGCTGGGTGCGGCCCTGCATGCCTTCCACGTCCGTCAGGCGGACGGCAGTTGGCGCAACATCGTGCTGAGCCGACCCGACCCGACCGCCACCGACTCCTCCTACTTCGGTGCCACCGTCGGCCGGCTGGCCAACCGGGTCGGCGGCTCCCGGTTCACCCTGGACGGCGTGGAGTACCGGCTCTCCCCGAACGAGGGGGACAACCAGTTGCACGGCGGCCCCGGTGGCTTCTCCGAGCGGATCTGGGAGATCGCCGAGGCCGGCGACGAGCGGGTCGTGCTGCGGCTGACCAGCCCGGACGGCGATCAGGGCTACCCCGGAACGCTGCGGGCGACCGCCACCTTCTCGCTGCTGCCGGGGGGCGCCCAGGTGATCTACACCGCCACCACCGATGCCGCGACCGTGGTCAACCTGACCGCGCACCCCTACTTCATCCTGGGCGACGGCACGATCGAGGATCACGTCGTCTCGGTGCCGACGAGTTGCTTCACCCCGACCGATGAGGAGCTGATCCCGACCGGAGAGATCCGGCCGGCCGATGGCACCGCCTTCGACCTGCGCGCCGGCCGCAGCCTGGCGGAGACGATCGCCGCGGCTCGCGCCGAGAAGTTGGCCCGCAAGGGCGGCGTCGACCAGAACGTCGTGGTGGACGGAGAGGGTTTGCGCGAACACGTCCGGCTGGTCGGGCCGGCCGGCTCGCTGGTGGTGCGCAGCGACGCCCCGGCGGTGCAGTTGTACAGCGCCGAGCACCTGGGCCGCACCGGTCTGGCGATCGAACCCCAGGGGTACCCGGACGCCCCGAACCACCCCGATTTCCCGTCGGTGGTGCTGCGTCCCGGCGAGACCTACACCACCACCACCCAGTGGCTGTTCGGCTGAATCGACCGCGTGCGGCCGCCCGACGGTCGTTCTGACAGCCGGGCCGTCACCAACCCGTGGTGGCCGGCGCCGGGCCGAGAACGTCCCCTCTTTGGCGAGCCTCCGTGCGCAGACACCAGGAAGGCGAGGAAGCGGGACAGAACGTGAGCGGGGCCCCCGGAATGTATGAGATTCCGGGGGCCCTACCCGGCGCCGGAGCGATGGTCCGCGCCTTCCGAGAACTCTCCCCCACACCCACTGACCGCATCACCGGCCCGATCCGGGGGGCCGAAACCCTCCGGGAAGCGTGGCTTCCTTCTCTCGGCTACCGAGTTGCCGGAGCAACCCGATGGCTTATTTCTAGTGCTCGCGACGCAACCCCGCAAGAGCACGTTTTGGGGCAAGTTCGACGAGGCGGGGTATTCCTCGGCGTGTCGTCGGCGTGTTGTGTGACGGCCGAGACGAACGGGTTGAATGTGCTCAGAGATACGTCTCGAATAGTGAGACAATCTTGGGGCCGGCAGCCCCGCCCGGCCAGCGAACGGGAAGGTCAGCCGGCGCGGTGGGCGAGGGCAGCCTGCACGGCGCGCAGCATGGCTTCGGAGCCGGCCTTGATGGCGCGCAGATCGTCGGCCGGGATGGGAGGCACCACGGCCTCGAAGAGCCTGCCCATGGTGTCGTCCAGGCCACCCAGCACCCGCCTGCCCTCTTCGGTCAGGTGCAGCCGTCGCACCCGGCGGTCGGCGGCGTCGTCCGTCCGCTTCAGAACACCCTTCTCGACCAGCCGATCGATCAGCCCGCTCGCGGTGGGAGCGCTGACCCCCAGCGCGGCGCCCAGTTCGTTCCCGGTCAGGCCGGGTTCCTGGGCGACCAGGCTGAGCACGCGCAACTGCTGCATGGTGAGGTCGGGCGGTAGCTCCAGCGGGCCGACCAGTTCCATCGACAGCGCCCGCATCCGGTCCTGCAGCTCGAAGATCTCCGCCAGCAGGCGATCCCGCTGCGGATCACCCGTTGTCGGGGGGGTACTGAACACCGAATCGCCTCCTCACGGCAACCCTTTAGCCTCATGCTAACATTTCGCGGTGGTTAGTACGATGCTAACCAGTTGTGCGTGCCGCGCTGGCGAAAGAGAGACCAAGAGTGACCCGTCTGACCAACCTGAGCCTGGCCCACCGGACGGTGGTGCTGCTGCTCGCGCTGCTCGCCATCGGGTTGGGCGTGTACTCGGCCACAGCGCTCAAGCAGGAGCTCATTCCGGCCCTCGACCTGCCGCGGGGCGCGGTGATCGCGGTCTACCCCGGAGCCAGCCCCGAGGTGGTGGAATCTGAGGTCTCCAAACCCATGGAGGCGGTGGTGAAGGGCGTCCCCGGCATCACCGAGGTCACCTCCACCAGCTCCAGCTCGATCTCCCAGCTCAGCTTCCAGTGGGAGTACGGCAACGACGCCGACAAGATCGCCGCCGACGTCCGCTCGGCCATCGACTCGATCGGCGCCACCCTTCCCTCGAATGTCGACCCGCGCGTGATCACCGGCAGCTTCGACGACATCCCGGTAATGATGCTCGCGCTCACCTCCGACGCCGACCCCGAGACCCTCTCCCAACAGGCCGAGGACGTGGTGCTGCCGCACCTGAAGTCGCTGCCCGGGGTACGCGACGTCACCTTGTCCGGCCAGCAAGCGCGCGAGGTGATCATCACCTACGACGAGGCCAAGCTGCGCAAAGCCGGCATCGACCCGTCCCTGATCGGGCAGCTCTTCCTGGCCAACTCCACCGCCATCCCGTCCGGCACCATCCGCAACGGCAGCACCAACCTCGACGTCCAGACCGGCACCACCTACTCGTCGATCCAGGACCTGGAGAACCTGCTGCTGCAGGGTACCGACGGGCCGATCGCGCTGAAGGAGGTGGCCACCGTCGCCGAGCAGCCGGTGGAGACCACCTCCATCTCCCGGGTGAACGGACGGCCCTCGCTGACCCTTTCGATCACCAAGAACGCCGGCGCCAACACCGTCTCGGCCGCCCATGAGGTGAACGACGCGCTCACCGGACTCAAACAACAGCTCGGCGGCAACACCGAGTTCGCGGTGGTGTTCGACCAGGCGCCCTACATCGAGCAGTCGATCCACGACCTGTCGGTCGAGGGCGGCATCGGCCTGGCGATGGCGGTGCTGGTGATCATGCTCTTCCTGGGCTCGCTCCGTCCCACCCTGATCACCGCGGTGTCGATTCCGCTGGCCCTGCTGATCGCACTGGTCGGGCTGTGGGTGGGCGGCTACTCGCTGAACATCCTCACCCTGGGCGCCCTCACCGTCGCCATCGGACGAGTGGTGGACGACTCGATCGTGGTGATCGAGAACATCAAGCGTCACCAGGCGATGGGCGAGTTCGGGAGGAAGTCCATCACCCGCGCCGTCAAGGAGGTGGCCGGCGCGATCACCTCCTCGACGCTGACGACGGTGGCGGTGTTCGTCCCGATCGGGCTGGTCGGCGGACAGGCCGGGGAGATGTTCCGACCGTTCGCCCTCACCGTCACGATCGCTCTGCTGGCTTCGCTGCTGGTGTCGCTGACGGTGGTCCCGGTGCTGGCGTCCTGGTTCATGCGGCCCAGCGCCAAGCAACTCGCGGATCCTCACGCCGAGGAAAGGGAGACCAACACCTGGCTGCACAAGGTCTACCACCCCGTCCTGGGCTGGTCGCTGCGGCACCGGGCCATCACGCTGCTGATCGCGCTGGGCATCTTCGGCGGGACGATCGCCCTCACCCCACACCTGAAGACCGACTTCATCGGCTCGATGGGTCAGGAGTCGCTGCAGCTCTCCCAGGAGCTCCCGACCGGCACCGGCCTGGCCGAGACCGACGCCGCCACCCGCCAGGTGGAGGCGGTGCTGGCCGCGACCGATGAGGTGGAGACCTACCAGACCACCATCGGCGGATCGAGCTCGCTCTTCCTGGGCAGCCAGACCAGCACCAACCACGCCACCTTCACGGTGACGCTGCGCAAGGGCAGCGACTCGACGGCCGTCGCGACCACCCTGCGCCAGAAGCTGGCCGACGCCGGCGAGGGCACCATCGAGGTCTCCCAGGGCAGCAACTCGATGGCCAGCCAGATGGTGCTCTACGTCGAGAGCTCGGATTCCGAGGCGCTCGCCAAGGGCAGCGACCAGGTGCTGGCGATGTTGCGCGGGATCGACGACCTGAGCGATCCTTCGTCCGATCTGGCCGACGAGCAGAAGATGCTCTCGGTGGACGTCGACGAGCAAGCGGCGGCCGACAAGGGCATGACCCAGGCGGGGATCGGCCAGGCGGTCGCACGCTCCGTCCGCGGCCAGCTGCTCGGCAGCCTCACCCAGGGCGACACCACGCTGGAGGTCTACCTGCGCTCCCAGGAACCGGTGCAGGACATCGACGAGTTGCGGGCGATCAAGCTGCCGGTCACGCAGAAGATGATCATGGACGCGCGCACCGACGCCGCTGAGAAGATCACCGACCGCCAGGAGCAGATGGCCAAAGACGCCAAGGCCGAGGGCAACAAGGCCTACAACAAGCAGGTGTCGCAACTGAAGAAGGCCCGGACGGCGGCGAAGAACGCCTCCACGAAGGCCGAGAAGCAACTGAAGAAGGCGCAGAAGCAGCTCAAGCAGCTGCAGTCCGCCTTGCAGCAGGCACAGCAGGCCGCCGACGCGGGGCTCGATCCGTCAACGGTCACGCAGTCGGTCTTCCAGCTCACCCAGGCGGTCAGCGGGGTCACCACCCAGGTGATCCAGCTCAGCCAGGGCGTGGCCGCGGCTCGCGGACAGGTGTCATCAATCGACACTCAACTGAAGGCGCTGGCCGAGCAGCGGGAGAAGTCGCTTGAATCCCAGGCCGAGCAGCAGGAGCTGGCCGACGAGGCCAAGGCGGCCCAGAAACTCAACCCCAAGCCGGTGCGGCTGAAGGACGTGGCCGACGTCCATATCGTCGAGGCGCCGGGAACGATCACCCGGGTGAACGGGGTGCGGGCCGCGACCCTCAGCGCGTCCGTCGAGGGTGGGGACCTGGGCACCACCACCACCGCCGTGCAGCAAGGGCTGGCCGGGCTCGACCTGCCGGACGGGGTGACCGTCCGGATCGGCGGCGTCTCGGAGCAGCAGCAGGACGCCTTCGCCCAGCTCGGGCTGGCGATGGCCGTCGCGGTCGCCGTGGTCTACCTGATCATGGTGGCGACCTTCGGCTCGCTGCTTCAGCCGTTGATCCTGCTGGTGTCGATCCCGTTCGCCGCAACCGGCGCGCTGGGGCTGTCGTTGGCCACCGACACCCCGATCGGAGTGCCCTCGATGATCGGCCTGCTGATGCTGATCGGCATCGTGGTGACCAATGCGATCGTGCTGATCGACCTGATCAACAAGAAGCGTGCCGAGGGCTCCGGGGTGGACGAGTCGATCGAGCTCGGTGCCCGGCTGCGGCTGCGTCCGATCGTGATGACCGCGCTGGCGACCATCTTCGCGCTGATCCCGATGGCGCTGGGCATCACCGGCGGCGGGGTGTTCATCTCCAAGCCGCTGGGCATCGTGGTGATCGGCGGCCTGGTGTCGTCCACCCTGCTGACGCTGATCCTGGTGCCGGTGCTCTACGACGTCCTGGAGAAGTGGCGGGAGAACGGCACCGCCAAGCGCGAGCAGCGCCGCCAGGCACGATCGGCCGACGCCGCCGACCAGACCGGATCGATCGACGCCGGTGCCGACGCCGACCAGACCGAGCCCCCCGATCCCGTCGGAGCCGACCCCGCTCAAGCCTGACCCCGGCCCGCGGCAGTCCCCTCGTCCACAACCGCGCTAGTTCCGGGTTTGTGCACTGAACTCAGTGCACAAACTCGGAATCAAGCCCCCTGGGTGAGCCGGCAGGGGCTGTGGATAGCGAGGAGCGGGGGCGGGTTGTCCACAGGTGGGAGTGGCCGGTGGCACATCGAGACGGTTGCCGGCCAGAACGGTGGGCATGAAACCACGGACCCCTTTCCCCGAGTCGCTGCAGCGACTCGCTCGCAAGCAAGCGCTCGCGGTCTCGCGCGCACAGGTACGGCAGTTCGGCACCGATCGCGTGATCGCGCGGTGGGTGTCCGAAGGCCGGCTCTCACCGATCACCCGAGGCGTCTACGCGCTCGGGGACGGCGGCTGGCGACAGCAGGCCTGGGCCGGCATCCTGCTCGGTGGGCCTGACGCCGTGCTCGGCAGGGCCGCAGCCGCCCACCTGGACGGAATGCTCAAGGATCCGCCGGCCCAGGTGACGGTGTTCGTCGGACCGGACGCCGAGATCCGGCGGGATCCGCGCTGGCGGTTCATCACCGCTGCACGCCAGGGGGTTCGCTACCCCCGGCGAACACCGGCCTCGCGGACCATCGTCGATCTCGCCGGACAGCTGACCCCGGACGGGTTGGCGGCGCTGGTCTCGACCGCGATCGGAAAGGGCCTGACGACCCCCGCGAACATCATGGGAATGCTCGCCTCCGTCCAGCGGCACCCGTGCCGCGCGCTGCTCTCCGAGATCGCCGCCGATGTGGCCGTCGGCGTCCGCAGCGCGCTGGAGCGACGCTATCTCCGGGACGTCGAGCGGGCCCACGGGCTGCCACCGTCGAGGCGGCAACAAGGGCCGCTCGATAAGCAGACCGACGTCTGGTACGAGGAGTACCGCTTGATCATCGAACTCGACGGGCGGGCCTACCACGACGGCGTCGCCGCCTGGAACGACCTCGATCGAGACAACCAGCACCGCCTCAAGGCGCACCTCACCCTGCGCTACACCTGGACGCCGGTCGCCGTCCATCCCTGTCAGGTCATGCGCGAGGTCGTCACCGCCCTGCATCAGAGGGGCTGGACCGGACGCCCTCACCCGTGCCCCCGCTGTGCTCCCCGGCCCGCCCGCAGGTAGCGCCCGGAGGAGATCGTCCGTTGACTTCGAGTATGTGCACCGAGTTCAGTGCACAAACTCCGAGCTAAGGCCCAAGCTGACTCTGCGGGGTGGGTGCGGGGCTAGCCCCGGATCGGGAGGGTGGCGTCCAGGTTGTCGCCCACCAGGGTGAGCTCGCGGTCGCGATCGACCTGCTCGACGCCGAGGATCGTCACCCGGGGCACCATATCCATCGTGCAGGCGCCTTCGTTCGCGGTGAAGGTGACCGTGATCTCGTCCGCGGCCTCGTCGACGGCGGCGACCTGTGGCCGGCAGGAGGACGAGCCCCAGGTCAGCAGCGCGATGCCGGTGTCGTTGAACCAGCCGGCGGTCGGCGCGTACTCGGTCGGATCACCGGGGGTGCCGGTCAGCTCCGGGTCGCCGGCAAGGGTCAGGTCGACGGTCTGGTCGAGGTAGGTCAGGTGCACCGTGACCGGCTGGTGGGGATCGACGCCCGCGGGCACGGCCACTTCGCTGGCGCGGGGCGCGTAGTCGGCCGTACACGGCCCGTCGGCGTTGTCGACCAGGGCGACGGTGATCTCCTGCCCGGACGCGGTGGCCGCCTCGGCCGAAGGCACGCATGACGAGGACCCCCAGGTGATGAGCCCGATCATTCGGCCCTCGTCGAGCCAGGCCGCGGCGGTCTCCATACCGGACTCTCCGGGTTCCGGAGAGGGCTCGGCGCCGATCGGCGCGCTACCGGCACACCCGGCGAGCGCCAGCCCGGAGATGAGGAGTGGCACAAGGAACGCGCCAGTGCGAAGCTTCGGTGTGATGCCTCCAAGGTAGTCATCAGGGGAAATCGTCCGCTGGTTCCGAGTTTGTGCACCGAGTTCCGTGCACAGCCTCGGACGCAGGGGTTGAGGCGGCCGGCACATCAGTCCTCGGACGGCTGCTGCTGGAGGGACGCGGCCCACTCGGCTACGCGGCGGGCGCTTTCCTCCTCGGACAGGTCCTCGACGCGGGAGAGGATCGACCAGCGTACGCCGTAGGGGTCGCGGATCGAGGCGAAACGGTCGCCGGATACGAAGTCGCTCGGGGCCTCGCGGATCGTCGCACCGGCAGCCACGGCCGCCGCCACGACGGCGTCCACGTCGGCACAGTACAGCCCGATCGAGTAGCAGTCGTCCTCGCCGCCGGGCGGGGCCACCAGGCCGTACTGCGGGTTGGGCTCGCCGAGCTGCAACCGTCCGTTGCCGAAGTCGAGGTCGGCGTGCGCCACCACGCCGCCGAACTCGGTGACGTCGACCACGCGGGCGCCGAAGACCGAGCGGTAGAACTCGATGGCGCCGGCGGCGTCCTCGATGGCCAGGAAGGGAGTGAGGCTGGTCGAGCCGTGCGGAATGCCGTTGCTGGTGTGCTGCCCGGAGACTCCGGGCCGGGGTGCGGTCTGTTCGTTCATGATGGTGACGTTAAGCTCCACACGCGATGCTGGCTTGAAGATACGCGACGATCCTGCGAGGGGCCCATGACCGACCTGGACGGACGCGGGGTGCTCTACCCGACCCGGCTGCCGTCCTTCCACCGCGAACCGGCGCCGGAAGAACTGGACGGCCTGATCCAGTGGTTCTGGATCCCGCGGTGGAACCTCGCCCCCGGACGCAGTTCGCGGCAGGAGTTGCTGCCGTTCCCGGCGTCCAACCTCGTCGTCCAACCCGAAGGGGTGTCGCTGGCCGGACCCACAACCGGCGCGTCCCACCGCGACCTGCGCGGCAGCGGCTGGGCGGTCGGCGCGCTGCTGCGTCCGGCCGGGCTGGCCTCGCTGTGTGCTGAACCGCACCGCATCCGCAACGCGGAGCTGCCCTTCGATGCCCCCGAACTGCACCGCGGGACAGCCCTGGCGATGGCGAGTGAGGACGAGGACGCCGGCCGGCAGCAGGCGGTGGAGAATTGCGCCAGGTGGGCACGGGAACGCCTTGCGCCCATCGACGCGAACGGCGCGCTGGCCAACGCGATGGAGGAACTGATCGCCACCGATCCGACGATCGTCGGCGTCGCGCAGGTGGCCCGGCAGCTCGGCCTGTCGACACGCAGCGTCCAGCGGCTGGCGCGACGCTACATCGGGCTGACGCCGCTGGCCGTGATCCGGCGCTACCGACTGCAGGAGGCCGCCCAGCGGCTGCGTGACGACCCCTCGGTGACGATCGCCCAGGTCGCCGCAGACCTCGGCTACGCCGACCACGCCCACCTCACCACCGACTTCCGGACCGTCCTCGGCCTCACCCCCAACCGCTACCGCCGCACCCCCACCACCTGACGCTCGGAGACCTGCGCAGATCCGGGGTGACCCTCTTGACAGACATATTTCGGACTATAAACTAATGTCGGAATAAAGGAGTTGGAGTGGCGAAGAAGGCCTCGGTGAGAGACGTCCGGCGCAGCAATCGCGCGCTGCTGCGGCGCCAGCTGGTACTGGCTGGAGAGACCTCGCGCAGCGATCTGGGCGCGGCGACCGGCCTGTCCGCGGCCACGGTGACCAATGTCGTCGCGGAGCTGATCGACGAAGGCACGGTGGCCGAGACCGGCTTCCTCGACTCCGCCGGCGGCAGGCGACGCGTCCTGCTGCACGTCGATCCCAGCACCGCCTTCGTCTTCGGCTCCGATGTCAGCGAAACCCAGGTCGCCACCGGCCTCTTCGGGCTTACGTTGAACAAGCTCGCCTCGCGTGCGACCCCGTTCGCCGGCAGGCGGATCGATCCGTCAAGGGTGGGAGAGATCGTCGCATCCCAGGTCGCTGAACTGCTCACGGAGACCGCGGTGGATCCCGCCCTCATCCTTGGCCTCGGGCTGGGGGTTCCCGGGGTGGTGGAGAATCCAGCCACTCCGGAGGCGGTGGTGCATGCTGACGTGATCGGCTGGGACACCGCGACCTTCACCTGGCTGGAGACCACTCTCGGCATCCCGGTCCTGGTGGACAACGGTGCGAAGACCACGACCCAGGCCGAGTCCTGGTACGGCTCGGCGCGAGGTGCCGAACACGCGATCGTCGCGCTGATCGGCGACGGCGCCGGCGCCGGCATCATCACCAACGGCCGGCTGTATCGAGGAGCAAGCAGCAGCGCGGGCGAATGGGGTCACACCAAGATCAGCCTGACCGGCCCCGCCTGCCGTTGCGGCTCCTTCGGCTGCGTCGAAGCCATCGTCGGCGCCTCCGCCGTCCTGCGCGGTTGGCGCGGGGCCGACGAGTTCGTCGGAAGAGAGCCGTCGGGGGTCGACGCGCTGCTCGACGCCTGTCGCGGCGGCGAGCCGGCCGCGGTCCGGGCCATCGCCGAAGCGACCGAGCACCTGGGACTGGCGCTGGCGAACCTCGTCAATCTCTACAACCCGGAGAAGATCATCGTCGGCGGCTGGTTCGGCGACCTGATCGCCCGGGAACGCCCCGAGGAGCTGAGCGCAGCCGTGCGCCGCTTCTCCCTCAAGCAACCCGGCGAACAGGCCGTGGTGGAACGATCGCAACTCGGCATTGACGCCGTCACCCTCGGTGCGGCGACCCTGCCGGTTGACCGCTTCATCGAGACCGGGTTGATCCCGACCACCGCTTGACAACAAGCCATCGCAGAAAGGAGTCGCGCACCGCGACAGATCACGCCCGAGGGCGTGCGCACCAACCAGGGAAGCGGTCTCCAGACCCGCCCTGACGTACTGACTCGATGAGGAGAAAGCTCATGAAACGACGCCCGGTTACCCGGCCTGTGATCACGGCGCTAGCAGCGACAGCGGTATCCGCGGGACTGCTCGCAGGGTGCTCGGCCGGCAGCCCCGCACCAACTGAAACCACTCCAGCGGGCTCGACGCCCAGTAGCGCAGCGCCCTCAGGCGAGGTCCGCGTGCTGGCCGTGGAGGGCCCCGAAACAGACGCTCTGGCGGCCGAGTCCGCCAGGTTCACCCAGTCGTCCGGGATCACCGTGAAAGTCGACAAGGTGGCCCGCGATGTCTGGGGCCAGCGCAAGGTTGCCGAACTCGCCCAGGACGCGGGCACCTACGATGTCGTCTTCCTCGGCGGTGGCGACGACGCGGTCTGGATGCTGAAGCATGCCCATGCCAAGGACCTGACCCCCTACCTGGGAAGTGAGGTGGTGAACGATGTCGTGAACCACGACCTCTTCACCACCGAATCCGGCGCCTTCCTCGGCGCCCCGCAGTACTACAACTTCCCGGTCACCTACTATCGGGCAGACCTATTCGGCGATCCCGGCGAACAGGCCGCCTTCAAGGCAAAGTACGGACGCGATCTGGCCGCGCCGAGCACCTTCGACGAACTGGTCGACATCGCCACCTTCTTCAACCGGCCCGACGAAGGGCTGTACGGAACCTGCCTGGGCGGCGTGGACTGGTCGGTGTTCCTCGACAACACCTACTTCACCTACGGCCAGGACTCCAACTACGGCGATCTCACCACCGGCGAACTCACGCTGAACACACCGGAGCAGGTGAAGTCGCTGGAGTACATCAAGCAGCTGACCTCGCTGAGTGCCCCCGGCTGGGAGTCGCTCAGCTTCTTCGACTGCGACAACCAGATGCAGGCTGGGTCGATCGCGATCTACCAGAACTGGCTGTACGCCTGGCGGACACTGGGCGAACAGATGGGCGACACGTTGGCGATGGCGCCGCCGGCCGGCGTGAAGACGCACCTGGGTGCGATGCTGGCGACGATCCCCGAGAAGGCTCCCAACCCGGACGCGGCCGGTGCCTTCATCGCATGGATGCTGAGCGACGACTTCCAGCTCGCCGAAGCCCAGCAGACCGGCAACCTTCCGGTGCTCGGGTCGCAGCAGGGTTCACCGGTATTCGCCGAAGCCCTGCCCGAACTCGAGATGCTGAAGTCGGTCGCCAGCAGGCTCACCTATCTGCATACGACCTGGTCGGGGGAACTCGGATCGGGTGTCTCGGAGGCGATCGCGAAGGTCAACTCCGGGGAAATGACCGCCCAGGAGGCCGCGGCCTGGCTGCAGAACGAGAAGTTCGCCGGACGCAAGGCGATCGAGTGAGTCTGGTGACAACCTCACATCGTGGGGAGGCGGCCTCCGCCTCCCCACGATGGGACCGGCGGCAGCGCATCGGATTGGCCTTCACGTTGCCGTCGCTGGTTTTCGTCGGCGCCGTGATGGCCTATCCGCTGTTCTACCTGGCCTACCTGTCCTTCCACACCTACCGTCCACTGACCTCGAACGACGTCACCTGGGCCGGGCTGGCCAACTACCTGAGACTGTTCACCGACTCGACGGTCGCCAAGTCGCTGGCGGTGACCCTGCAGTTCACCGTGGCATCGGTCGCCATCGAGATCGTGCTCGGCACCGGCTGCGCGATCCTGCTGGCCAACGTGATGCTGGGCGCCCGGGGCCGGTTCTCCCGCCTCGCCTCCCGGCTGCTCGGGTCGGCCTATATCGTCCCGTTCGCGGTACCAGCGGTCGCCGGCGCGTTCGCCTGGCGGATGCTGCTGGACGCTCAGTTCGGTCCGGTGAACGCGCTCCTCGGCACCACCACGCCCTGGCTGGTGGAGTACCCGATGGCGGCGATCGTAATCATCGACGCCTGGAAGATGATGCCCTTCGTCACCTTCGTGATGCTCGCCGCCGTGATGTCGATCGAACCCTCCCAGTACGAGGCGGCCGCGCTCGACGGTGCCGGCGCGCTGCGGCAGTTGTTCTCCATCACCATTCCCTCGATTCTGCCGATCATGGTCATCACGGCAGCGTTCCGGGCCGTCGATGCCTTCACCAAGGTCTTCGACACCGTCTTCGCCACCACTGGCGGCGGGCCGGGCGACGACACCCGGGTGTTCCCGCTGCTGATCTGGCGGACTGCGTTCACCCACCTCGACTTCGGCGCGGCCTCCGCACAGGCCGTCGCTGCACTGGTGATCTCGCTCGGGTTCGGCGCCGCCCTGCTGCTGTCTCAGCGGAGGAACGCGGCATGACACTCTCCTACCCGGCACGCAAACGCTGGGGCGTAGCCATGTCAGCCGTCGGCCTCGCCGCGATCGCCATCGTCATGCTGGCGCCGATGCTGTGGATGGCCTTCGCCTCCTTCAAGCTCGACGCCGACATCTTCACCCGGACCCCGCTGCGCTGGCCGGACGAACTCACCTGGGATCACTACGCGAACCTGTTCACCCAGTTCCACTTCGGGTCGTCGTTCGTGAACTCCCTCGTGATCGCCACGGCCACGGTGCTGCTCAGCGTGGTGATCGGTGGGCTGGCTGCCTACGGGTTCGCGCGCTACCCGTGGCGGGGCAGCGGCGTGGCGCTCGGCTTCCTGATGGTGGCCCGGATGGTGACACCGGCCGCCCTCGTGGTGCCGCTGTACGTGATCATGCAGACCTTCGGGTTGCTCAACTCGGTCACCGGCGTGATCGTCGGGGTCACGGTCCTGAATCTGCCATTCGTCATCTGGATCCTGAAGCCCTTCTTCGAGACGGTACCGAAGGAGGTCGAGGAGGCCGCCGAGCTCGACGGGCTCTCGCCCTTCAGCGTGTTCTTCCGGATCGTGCTGCCCCTGGCCACGCCCGGGATCATGACCGCCGTGCTGTACAGCTTCCTGGCCGGCTGGACCGACCTGCTGTTCCCGATGACCTTCATCACCGACTCCGAGGCGATGCCACTCACCTCCAGCCTGCTGCAGATGCAGACCGGCTACAAGATCTACTGGGGTGAACTGATGGCGGGCGGCATCGTCCTCACTCTCCCCGCTGTCCTCCTCTGCTTCGCGCTGCAGCGCTATCTGCTGCGCGGGCTCCGCACCGGTTACTAGCAGCGGTGGAAACCGCGAAGGAGAAGACCTCAATGAACGAGATGCCCGCGATCCGTTGGGGCAGCGCCACGGCCGCCTACCAGATCGAGGGCGCGGTCGACGAAGGAGGACGAGTACCGAGCATCTGGGACACCTTCGCTGCCCGCCCCGGTGCCATCACCCGCGGCGACACCGGCGCGGTCGCGAGCGATATGTACCACGACCCCGCTCCCCTGCTCGACGCCGTCGACTGGCTCGGGATCGACAGCTACCGGATGTCGGTCGCCTGGTGCCGGGTGATCGGCGGTCCGGACGGCCGGCCGAATCCGGAGGGGATCGCCTACTACCGCCGCGTCCTGCAGGAACTCCGCCGCCGCGGTGTCACTCCGCTGGTCACCCTCTACCACTGGGACCTGCCGCAGTGGGCGCAGGACGCAGGCGGCTGGACCAGTCTGCAGACCGTCGCCGCCTTCGTCGACTTCGTGACCGTCGCCGTCCGCGAACTGGGCGATCTGGTGAGCGAGTGGGTCACCATCAACGAGCCCTTCTGCGCGGCCTTCCACGGTCATCTCAGTGGAGACCATGCGCCAGGGGTGCGCGATGAGGCCACCGCACTTCGGGCAGCACTGATGCAGCTCCATGCGCACGGCGAAGCCGTCCGAACGCTTCGGCGGTTGGCGCCGCACGCGCGGGTCGGGCTGGCCATGAACCTCTCCGACCTCGAACCCGCCAGTGAGCTGCCCGCCGATCTGGCCGCCACGCGCCGCGCGGATCTGGTCGAGAACCGTCTCTTCCTGCACACCGTGCTGCGCGGTGAACTCCCGGAGGATGCCGTCCAGTACTTCGGCGCCGACACTGTGCAGGCCGCGCTGGCCGGCATCGACTTGGCCGGCGTCGCCGAGCCGATCGACTTCATCGGGGTGAACTACTACGAGCACAACGTGGTCCGTGCCGCCGAACCCGGCACCGACCCCGTGGTCCGGGGGATAGAGAAACTGCCCGTTCCGGAGCCCCGCAGTGGCAATGGGGTGGCTGTTCATCCAGCGGGGTTCGTCCGGGTACTGCTACGGGTGGCGGAGCTCGCGCCCGACCTGCCGATCCGCGTGACGGAGAACGGCATCGGGCTGTGGGACTACCTCAGCCCCTCCGGGACCTGCAACGACATCGAACGGGTTGCTTTCCTCGATCAGTATCTGGCCGCGCTTGACGAAGCCAGGTCGCGTGGGGCGCGGATCGAGGCCTACTACCACTGGGCTCTGATCGACACCTTCGAGTGGTCCCACGGCTACCAGTTGCGGTACGGCCTCTTCTACGTCGACTTCCCCACCCGCCGGCTCGTCCCCAAGGCCAGCGCAGCGCACTACCGCGGGATCATCGCACGAGACCGAGCAGCCGCCCTCGGCCGGGAGCCGATCACTGCCGAGGCGTAGCGCCCAAGCCGGCGAGACCGGCCGTCTCGCCCCACAGACGCAAGGGACGCGCCGAACGGCCTCGGCGCGTCCCTTGCCCAGCGGCCCGGGTCAGTCACGCGCGCATCGGGACCGCGTGCAACAGTACGGGTCGGGCGAAGATGACTCGCGGAGCTCAAGGCTTCAGGCTCCGCGCCCGGTGCGCACGTCCAGGCGACCCAAAGGGTCGGCGGCGGTCGTGACAACAACCGACGCCAGGAGCACACGAGGGGCCGCGGCTCAGACGGGAGAGCCCTCTGAGCGGTGACCGTGGCCGGTCTCCGCGGCGTCAGGCCGCTCCAGGATCGTGAGCCGGTCGCCACGCCAGCCCACCGGCATGGGGTCGGTGATGCCGCCCAGGAACCGTCCGTCCGGGCCGAGATGGCGGAAGGCGAACAGGTACCAGCGGCCGTCGACGCGCCGGCGCAGCAACCGGCCGACATAGAGGCTGCTGTCGGTGAGCGGATAGGCGGCCTCGACGTCGAAGGGACCGAGCAGGCTTTCCGCGGGCATCGCCCACACCGCGCCGTTCGCTGCCCGACGCGACGGCATGGCGTGCACACCGAGACAGGAGAAGATGAGCACCGGCCGCCCGTCGACGACCTCGACCTGAATCACCTCCAGCTGTCCGAACCCGTCCATACTCGGGGAGCTCAGCGGCTCGCGGAGCTCCCAGGTCCGCAGGTCAGCCGACCACGCGTGCCCGATGACGCCGCGTCCGGCGATCGGCCCTTGCGGCGCCCGCGCCGTCAGCAGCATGTGCCAGCCGTTGCCGCCCGGGTCGGGGAACACCCAGGGGTCGCGGAAGGCCTCGTCGTGCCAGGCCTGATCCGCCAACTTCTCGTACCAGGGGGCGGTGGCTTCGAGGACGGCCTCGCCGGACTTGGTCCACGTGGTCAGGTCGGGCGAGGTCGCGTACCCGATCCGCTGGACGTTCTTGCCGTCGGGAGCCAGCCTTGCCCCGGTGTAGAAGAGGAACCAGGTGCCATCCGGGTGCCTGACCACCGATCCGGTCCAGGTCGCCAGGTCGTCGAAGGCGGGGGCATCGCTGCGGACCAGCGCATCGGCCACCTGCGTCCATTCGACCAGGTCGGTGGAGACCGCGTGCCCGATCGAGGCCCGGTGGTGGCGCGCCTCGGGGTCGTGCAGGGCCCTGGAGGCGTACAGGAAGAAGAGGTGGTACTGCTCGCCGTCGT
>CAYSZZ010000002.1:128409-134098 GCA_964435735.1 uncultured Propionibacteriaceae bacterium | reverse complement strand
CGAACCAGAAGTCCCACACCCAGGATCCGGGGAGGTCGAACAAGGATCAGCCTTTCGTCGGGACGATGTCGGAACGGTGGGGTGGCCGGCGGGGTGCCTCGTCGGAGGTCATCCCTTCACCCCACTGGCGGCGATGCTCGACACGAAGGCGCGCTGGAACACCAGGAACACGATCAGCACCGGAATGGTGATCAGAGAGGTGTAGGCCATCACCTCACCCCAGGCGGTGTTGAGCTGGAAGAAGTACTGCATACCAACCATCACCGGCCGCAGACTCTCCTTTTGGACGACCATCAGCGGCCACAGGTACTGGTTCCACGCCGGCAGGAAGGTGAGGATCGCCACCGTCGCGAAGGCCGGACCCGCCAGCGGCACGATGATCCGCCGGTAGATCATGAACCAGCCGGCGCCGTCGATCCGCGCCGCCTCGTCCAGTGACTTCGGGATCGTCGAGAAGTACTGCGCGAACAGGAAGATCGAGAAGGCGTTCGCGACGAACGGGACGATCTGCACCTCATAGGTGTTCAGCCAGCCGAAGTCGTACTTCAGCACGCCGCCCTCCATCACCAGCGTGGGCAGCTGCGCCACCCAGTAGACCATGGGGACGGCGATCGTCTCGAAGGGGACGATGAGCGTCGCGATCACGGCTGCCAGGACGACGGTGCGTCCCTTCCAGGCCAACCGCGACAGGGCGAACCCGGCCATCGAGTTGACCACCAGGCCGAGGCCGACGGTCAGAACGGTGACCAGCACCGAGTTGAAGAGGAACTGCGCGACCGGAACCCGTGCGAAGACGCCGAAGTAGTTGTCGAGGCTGATGTCTCCGACGGGCAGGAAGGCCCGTGCCGAATCCACATCCTGCAAGATCTGGGCATCCGGCTTGAGGCTGGAGACGAACATGAAGACCAGCGGGAACAGGAAGATGATCCCGAAGATGCTCATGGCGAGGTAGGTGAAGATCCGGCCGCGACGCCGGCTTGCCTTCTCGCTGGAGTGGCGCGGACCGGCGGCCCGACGCACTGGTGTCGTTGTGGTGGTCATGATCAGTCCTTGTCACGCGTCAACCGACGCTGGATCAGTGCGATGAGCAACACCGCGACGAAGAAGATCAGGGAGATCGCCGACGCGTAGCCGATCTCCTGCTGCTGGTGGCCCTTCCGGACGGCGTGGAAGACGATCGTGGACGTCGAGTTCACCGGACCCCCCTGGGTCATCACGTCGATCTGGACGAACAACCCGAGCGCGGCGATCGTGATCGTCACCAGGACGAAGACCATCGTGGGGCGCAGTCCGGGCCAGGTCACGTTGGTGAACTGCCGCCACGGGCTGGCGCCGTCCACTCTGGCAGCCTCGTAGAGCTCCTCCGGGATGGTCTGCAGACCGGAGAGCCAGATGATCATGTGGAAGCCGACCGCCTGCCAGATCGACAGCACGATGATCGCGCCGAGCGCGGTACTGGGCGTGTTCAGCCAGTCGACACCGCTCCAGGCTCCGAAGGTGAGCGTGTCGATCATCGAGTTGATCAGACCGTCCTTCTGGTACATGAACTTCCACAGGATGGACACCACCACGATCGAGGTGACCACCGGAATGAAGAAGATGACCCGAAAGGCGGTCACGCCGCGCAGCTTCCGGTTGACCAGGACCGCCAGCAGCAGCCCGAGCCCGGCCTGGACGGGCACCACGACCAGCGCGAACCAGAACGTGTTCCAGGCCGACTGGACGAAAACCGGATCGGTTGTGAAGGCGCGGACGAAGTTGTCGACGCCCACGAAGCGGGGTGGGTTGGGCGAGATAAGCCGTGCGTTGGTGAAGGACAGCGTGAAGGCCAGGATCACCGGGATGACGAGGAACAGGATCAGCAGGGTGACCGCCGGGGCCACCATGCCCAGCCCGGCCCGAGCCTCTGCCGCGTTGATGGATCGCGCCCGGCGGGGGCGCTGCGGCCGCGCGACGGCAGCCTTCGATGGGGTGACAGTCATCAGGAGCTCTCTTCCCTCGGTGGCGGGGCGCGAGGGCCCCGCCACCCGGTCGGTCACTGGAAGCCGTAGCCGTCGTTGGCCTTGATGTTGGCGTCGATCTCCTTGACCGCCTGGTCGAGGGTTGTCTGGACGTCAGCACCGTTCATGATGTCCTTCGCGGCGGTCTCGAAGGTCGAGGAGATCACCGCGTAGGCAGGAGTCTCGGGACGCAGCACCGCGAACTTCTGGGAGAACTCCGCGAACGGACGCAGCGCGCCGGCGTCGCTGAAGTACTTCGAAGCCTGCGCTGCCGCCTCGGTCGCAGGGATCACGATCTGCTGGTCGGCGAACTCGGTGATGTACTGGTCCTGGAAGGAGAACTCCAGGTACTCGCGGGCGCCCTCAGGGGCATTGCAGCTGGACGAGATCCCCCACTGCCAGGAACCGCCCCCGATCTTCGGGCCCTTGCCCAGATCCGGCGGGGGCAGGATCAGCAGGTCGTCGCCCACGGCGTCCACCGCGGCGAGCCCGTTCCAGACGCCGGTGTAGCTCAGGGCCACCTTGTCGTCGACGAACTCCTGGTTTCCGATCGTGCCACTGGCGTTGGCGAAGCCCTTCGCGAACAGGCCCTGGAACCAGGTGCCCCAAGCCAGCGCCGCCGACCCGTTGAGGGCTCCCTCTGAGCTGAGCATCGTGGAACGGTCGATCAGGTCACCGCCGAAGCTCTGCAGGAAGGGCGAGTACGCGTAAGGCCACCACTCGCCGGTGTCTTCCGCGCCGATGTCGATCGGAGTGTCGTAGCCGGCCGCCTTGAGCTTCCCGAGCAGCTGATCGAACTCGGCTTCGGTCCAGGGCTGGTCGACCGTCGGGATCCGGATGCCATTGGCCTCCAGCACCGACTTGCGGGCGAAGATGCCCAGCGCGGCGTCCCAGTAGCCCGCGGAGTAGATCTGTCCGTCCCACTTGCCGACCGCGGTCGGCAGCAACTTGTCGGTGATGTCGGTCGAGAGCTGGAGCGGCTGGAGGTAGCCGGCCCAGGCCCAGTTCGGCATGATCGGACCGTCCAGATCCAGCAGGCAGGGGAGGTCTCCGGCCGCCGCGGCCGCGACGATCGCGTCGTTGTAGGCACCTTGCGGGAAGGATTCGTGGACGATCTCGTACTTGTCCTGGGAACTGTTGAAGTCGGTGATGATCTTCTCGTAGACCGCCAGCTCTGCGGGGTTGCCGGCAGAGTGCGTCCACATGGTCAGTTGGGTGGTGCCGCCGTCTCCGGAACCGCCCGGGGTGGTGCCGCCACCCTGGCCTGCCTGTCCGCAGCCGGCCAGAGCAAGCGTGCCGGCGAGTCCCATCGCGACGAGGGCGGGTACTGTCCTTCGCTTCATTGTGGTTTCCTTTTCTTGTGATCGACGTCTGTGCCGGTCACTGGTCGGAGGCCGCCGATGGCGGCCGCTCGGTCGAAGCCCGTCGCCGGCTGGGTTTGGCGACTTGCGCCGGCGGCGGGCCAACTGAGTCCCGTCGGATGACGGGACACTCCATCAGGTGGGTGGCGTCCGCTTCCTCGTCGGTTCGGACGCCGAGTGCGACCTCCATCGCCCAACGACCCATCTCGTAGTGGGGAAGCGCAATGGTGGTCAGCGGAGGATCCTGCTCGGCTGCGATGAACTGCTGATCGTCGTAGCCGACGATCGAGAGATCCTGCGGGATCCGGAGACCGCGATGATGAGCGGCGCGGTAGGCCCCGGCCGCCATCCGGTCGTTGAAACAGAAGATCGCGGTGGGCCGCTGGTCGGCGGGCAGGCTCAGCAACCGCTCGGTGGCATCCTGGCCACCTCGCACCGAGATTTCGCCCTCGACATAGAGCATCGGATCGGCCGGGATGCCGGCCGCGGCGAGAACCTCGAGATAGCCCTGCCGGCGAAGCTCGGCAGCGACCAGGGTGGGTCGCTCGGACGAGTCGACGTAGGCGATTCGCCGGTGGCCCGCGGCCACGAGTTCGCCGACCGCTGCCGCGCCGCCGGCGCGGTCGTCCGGCACGACGCTTCGATAGCCGCCGTGCTCCGGGCGGCAGTCGAGGAAGACGGCCTGCGGTGGCAGGCCTTCGGGAACCTCCACTACCCGGTGCCACATGCAGGCGTACACGGTGGCGTCCACCTGTTGCGCCGACAGCGCCTGGATCGCCTCCTGCTCGACGGCGGGATCGCCGCCGGTGTCGACCAGGAAGACCAGGTGCCCCTGCTCTCGGGCGATGTCCTGCGCGCCGGCGAGCATTCGGCCCGCGAACGGGGTCGTCGCGATCTGGTCGGAGATCAGGCCGACGGTCCGGGTGCGCTGGGTGCGCAGCCCACGCGCGACGGTGTTGGGGGTATAGCCGATGGCTTCGGCTGCCTCGCGGACACGTTGGCGGGTGGCGGGCGAGATCCGCGACTGCGCGTTGTTGAGCACGAGAGACACGGTCGCCGCGGAGACGCCTGCCGCCGCCGCAACGTCTGAGATTCGTGCCCGCATCTCTCGCCCACCTCTGTGTGATTAATCGATTTAACACAAGTGTGGGACGACGACCGCGGCAGTGTCAAGACCCGCGAGCCGGCGAATTTCCCGACAGGCCCTTGACCGTCCCGCGGCAGAGCCGGCCGGCTTCGATTCCGGCGAGGGCTCCAGCCTGGCACTCCAGGGAGATACCGCGAGGCTGTTGTCACGGGCAGGTGGCAGAGTTGTCGCCGTGACCGAGGGCGTGCTCGACCGCTTCTCTCCGGCGACCTCCGCCTGGTTCCGGAGCAACTTCGCCGCGCCCACTCCCGCTCAGGCCGGAGCCTGGGAGTCGATCTCCACCGGACGACACGCGCTGGTGGTGGCTCCGACCGGTTCGGGCAAGACGCTGGCGGCCTTTCTCTGGGCGCTCGACCGGCTGGCGACCGCCCCGGCCGACGATCCGCAACGCCGCTGCCGCGTCCTCTACATCTCGCCGCTGAAGGCCCTCGCGGTGGATGTCGAGCGCAACCTGCGGGCGCCACTGGTGGGCATCGGGCACGCTGCCGCGCGGCTCGGGTTGCCACGGCCGGAGATCCGGGTGGGCGTCCGGTCGGGCGACACTCCAGCGGACGAGCGCCGGAGCTTCAGCCGGAACCCGCCCGACATCCTGATCACCACACCCGAGTCGCTGTTCCTGCTGCTCACCTCAGCCGCACGCGAGGCGCTGCGCGGCATCGAAACGGTGATCCTGGACGAGGTGCATGCGGTGGCGGGCACCAAGCGCGGCGCCCACCTCGCGCTCAGCCTGGAACGGCTGGACGCGCTGCTGCCGCAGCCGGCGCAGCGGATCGGACTGTCGGCGACCGTCCGTCCGATCGAGGAGGTGGGCCGCTTCCTGGCCGGCGGACGGCCGGTGGACATCGTGGCGCCTCCCAGCGAGAAGCGCTGGCAGCTGGACGTGGTGGTGCCCGTCCCCGACCTGGCCGCGATCGGCGACGCCACCACCGACCTGACCGGCGCCGCGACTGCCGACCCACAACGCACCTCGATCTGGCCCCATGTCGAGGAGCGCATCCTTGACCTGGTGCTGGCGCACCACTCCACCCTGATCTTCGCCAACTCCCGCCGGCTGGCCGAGCGGCTGACCGCCCGACTGAACGAGTTGTACTTCGAAGATTCGGATCGCCGTGCGCCCGCGGAGGCGATCGGCGCCTCGGGCCAGACCTACGCAGGCCGAGCGAAGCGAACGCTTGCGTTCG
>CAYSZZ010000002.1:0-128309 GCA_964435735.1 uncultured Propionibacteriaceae bacterium | reverse complement strand
ATTCCGAGGCCAAGGACGGTCTTGACGAGCGAAGCGAGGAACAGACCCGCGGCAGAGCGAAGCGAACGCTTGCGTTCGATTCCGAGGCCAAGGACGGTCTTGACGAGCGAAGCGAGGAACAGACCCGCGGCAGCCCGATCCGACTCAGCGCCGACGCGGATCGTCCGGACCCCGGCGCCTCCCACGGCGCGCCGGGCGTGGTCGCCCGTGCCCATCACGGCTCGGTCAGCCGCGAGCAGCGCCAGCAGATCGAGGAGGAGCTGAAGTCGGGCCGGCTGCCGGCGGTGGTGGCGACCTCGTCCCTCGAACTGGGGATCGACATGGGCGCGGTCGATCTGGTCATCCAGGTCGAGGCGCCACCCTCGGTGGCCTCGGGCCTGCAGCGAGTGGGACGCGCCGGGCACCAGGTGGGCGCGGTCAGCCACGGCGTACTGTTCCCGAAGTTCCGCGGTGATCTGGTGCAGACCGCGGTCACCGTCGAGCGGATGCGTGCCGGCGCCATCGAGGCTCTGCGGGTACCCACCAATCCACTCGACGTGCTCGCCCAGCAGATCGTGGCGATGGTGGCGATGGAGGCCTGGACGGTCGCCGATCTGGAGGCGTTGGCGCATCGCGCCGCACCCTTCTCCGGGCTCAGCCGGGCGGTGCTGGAATCCGTCCTCGACATGCTGAGCGGCCGCTACCCCTCCGACGAGTTCGCCGAGCTGCGCCCTCGGCTGGTGTGGGACCGCGTCGCCGGCACCCTCACCGGACGCCGCAATGCCCAGCGTCTGGCCGTGACCAGCGGCGGCACGATCCCCGATCGCGGGTTGTACGGGGTCTTCCTGGCCGGCGAGGGCGACGGCCGCCGGGTCGGCGAACTGGACGAGGAGATGGTCTACGAGTCGCGGGTGGGCGACATCTTCGCGCTCGGTACCTCGAGTTGGCGGATCGAACAGATCACCCACGACCGGGTGCTGGTGACCCCTGCCCCGGGGATGCCCGCCCGCCTGCCGTTCTGGAAGGGCGACGCCCTGGGCCGTCCGGCCGAGCTGGGCCGGGCGCTGGGTGGGTTCGTCCGCGAAGTCTCGGGGCTGTCGCCGGCCGAAGCCCGCCGGCGGGTGGCGAAGGCCGGCCTGGACGAGTGGGCCACCGACAACCTGGTGACCTACCTGGCCGAGCAGGCCGAGGCCACCGGAAAGCTGCCCACCGATCGCCAGATCGTGGTCGAGCGGTTCCACGACGAGCTGGGCGACTGGCAGGTGGTCGTCCACTCCCCCTTCGGCTCCCAGGTGCACGCCCCTTGGGCCTTGATCGTCGCCGCGCGGCTGCGAGAACGCTACGGCGTGGACGTCCAGGCGATGCACGCCGACGACGGCATGGTCTTCCGTCTCCCGGACACCCAGTGGTGGGAGGACGAGGACGCCGTGCCGGCCATCACGCCATCCCTCCCCCGCGATTCCCGCCCACTCCGCGACAGCGGGAATCGCGGGGGCTACGAGGAACTGCTGGACCTGCTCTTCCCCGACCCCGAGGACATCGCGGGTCAGGTGACCGCGCAGCTGGGGGGTTCGGCGCTGTTCGCCGCCCGCTTCCGGGAATGCGCCGGACGAGCTCTGCTACTGCCTCGGCGACGACCCGACCAACGGCAGGCGCTGTGGCAGCAACGGCAGCGAGCCGCGCAGCTGCTGGAGGTGGCCAGCCAGTACCCGAGTTTCCCGATCGTGCTGGAAGCGGTCCGCGAGTGCGTCAACGATGTCTTCGACGTGCCGGCGCTGGCCGAGCTGCTGCGCGGCGTCCGCTCCCGCGAGATCGCCACCGCGGTGGTCGACACCCCGCGCGCCTCACCGTTCGCCTCGTCGCTGTTGTTCGGCTATGTCGCCCAGTTCCTCTACGAGGGCGACTCGCCGCTTGCCGAGCGCCGGGCCGCGGCGCTCGCGCTGGATCCCTCTCTGCTGGCAGACCTGTTGGGGACGGCCGAAGGGCTTTCGCTGGCGGATCTGCTCGACCCGGAGGCCCTCACCCGCACCGAGACCGAGCTCCAGCACCTCGCCGACGGACGTCGGGCTCGCGATCCCGACGAGCTCACCGACATCCTGCGCTCGGTCGGCCCGCTGACCCTGGCGGGTGCCGCCGCCCGCTGCGACGCGCAGCCCGCCGCCACCCCCGGTTCTCCCCTCACCACACCCGGCCCCAGCTTCACCACCACCCCCGGCCCGAGCTTCACCACCACACCCGCCCTCACCTCTGCCACCCGAAACGACCCCGCCAGCAGCACCGACTCCACCACCGACGCGCCCCACCCCGCCACAGCCTGGCTGCACCAGCTCGAAAGCGAACGCCGGGTGATCCGCATCCCGCTGGCCGGCGCCGAGCACTGGGCGGCGGTGGAGGACGCCGGCAGGCTCCGCGATGCGCTCGGCGTCGCACCGCCGCTGGGCGTCCCCGATGCCTTTCTTGAGCCGACGGACGACCCGCTGGGCGAGCTCGCGACCCGCTACGCCCGCACCCATGCGCCCTTCACCGCGTCCGAGTTCGCGGCCTCGCTCGGGCTGGCGCCCGCGGTTGCCCGGGATGTGCTCCGCCGGCTGTCCACCGCCGGACGCCTGGTCGAGGGCGACCTGCGTCCGCCCGGCTGGCTGCCACCGGCTCCGTCACTCGGTCGAGCGCTGGAGATCCCCGGTCCAGCCCGGGATGACGGTGAGGTCCGTTCCCGCACCCAGTTCTGCCACCCGCGCGTTCTGCAGCTGCTCCGGCGGCGCTCGGTCGCGGCCCTGCGCAATGCCGTCGAACCGGTTGCCACCAGGGAATTCGCCCGCTTCCTGCCCAGCTGGCAGGGGCTCGGCGAGCTCCGCGGGGTCGACGGGGTGCTGCGGGTCGTCGAACAGCTCGCGGGGGCACTGCTGCCGGCAAGTGCGATCGAATCGCTGGTGCTGCCCGCCCGGGTGCGCGACTACCGCCCGGCAATGCTCGATGAGCTGACCACGGGCGGCGAGGTGCTCTGGCAGGGGCACGGCTCCCTCGCCGCCGGGGACGGCTGGGTGAGCCTGCATCCGGCGGACGGCGCGGAACTCACCTTGACCTCGCCGGACCCGGACGCCCTCAGCGACCAGGCCCGCCGGTTGCTCGACCTCCTGCTGGACGGCGGCGGCTACTTCTTCCGAGCCCTCGCCGATCAGCTCCAGGCCGACGTGCCCGGGACCGGCGACGATGCCGCCCTGATCGAATCGCTGTGGGAACTGGTCTGGGCGGGTTTCGTCACCAACGACACCCTGGCTCCCCTGCGCGCCCGGCTGGGTCAGGCGGCCACCGCACATCGCAGCCGCTCGGCCGCGCCACCGCGAGCCCGCTTCGGACGCGGACTGGCCCGCGCCCCGGTGCGCCGCACCAGCCCGGCCACCGGAGCCGGACGCTGGTCCGCCCTGCCCGCCCTCGACACCGACCCGACCGCACGCGCTGTGGCGATCGCCGAGACCCTGCTGGACCGCTACGGCGTGGTCACCCGAGGCAGCGTTGCCGCGGAGGGAATCGAGGGCGGCTTCGCCGGCGTCTACCGGGTGCTGGCCGCTGCCGAGGACGCCGGCCGGGTCCGCCGCGGCTACTTCGTCGAACGCCTCGGGGCTGCCCAATTCGCCGCGGTCGGCGCGGTCGACCGGCTGCGGTCCTTCGCCCGTCCCCTGGACGATCCGAGGGTCGGGGAGGCCCTCGTCCTGGCTGCCTGCGATCCTGCGAACCCCTACGGCGCCGCGCTGACCTGGCCCACCCGGGCGGAGGATGCGAAGGGCCATCAGCCGGGCCGCAAGGCCGGGGCGCTGGTCGTCCTGGTCGACGGCGATCTCGTGCTCTACGTCGAACGCGGTGGCCGCACCCTGCTCTCCTGGAGCGAGGACGCCCGCGTCCTCGACTCGGCCGCCCAGGCCCTGGCCGGCGCCGTCCACGCGGGCATGCTGGGCACTCTGCGGGTCGGCAAGGTGGACGGTGAGGCCGTGCTCGGCTCCTCCCACCCACTCACCAACTCCCTCGAACAGGCTGGTTTCCGGCTCACCCCACGCGGGCTGGTGCTGCGTCGATGAGAGCGAGCCATGCCTGAGGGGGACGCGGTCTGGCGCACCGCGCACCGCCTGGACGAGGCCCTGTCCGGACGACGACTGCTGGACGCCGATCTGCGCTGGCCGGGCATCTCCACCGCGAGACTGGCGGGTATGACCGTCACCGAGACGGTGGCGCGGGGCAAGCACCTCCTGACCCGGTTCGACAGTGACTGGACGCTGCACTCCCATCTGCGGATGGACGGCTCCTGGGTGATCCGCCGGACGCAGGAGCAGCGCATCGGGCAGCGGATGTCCGGGCGCCGGCCCGAATCCAGGGGCGATGGCTTCGTCCGCGCCGTACTGATCGGGCCGGACTACACCGCCGTCGGGGTCGACCTGGGCATGCTGGACCTGGTCCGCACCCGGGACGAGCACACTCTCGTCGGCCACCTCGGCCCTGACCTGCTCGACCCCGGATTCGACGCCGAACTCGCCATTGCCAACCTAGCCGCCGCCCAGGGAACGATCGGCGCCGCCCTACTCGACCAGACCAACCTGGCCGGGATCGGCACCATCTGGGCCAGCGAGACCCTGTTCGCCGAGCGTCTGGGGCCCTGGACTCCCGCCGCCACCCTGCCTCCGGATGCACTGAACCGACTGGTTGCCCGCGCGCAGCGTCTGCTGCTGGCCAGCATCCAGCACGCCGTGCCCTCCTCGACCGGGATCCGGCAACCCGGTCGCTCGACCTACGTGCACGGCCGCTCCGGTCGCGCCTGCCGCCGCTGCGGCGATGTCGTACGGGTGGCCCCGATCGGCGCACCCCCGCGGGATCGTCCGATGTTCTACTGCCCCGGCTGTCAGGGCGGGCTCGGGCCGACGGACTCCGGACGCGCCCTCGGGCCGCTCGGCTCCGGCCGGCGCTGAAGCCCTCCGCCGGCCGATCAGAATCGCCGCCAGGACCAGACCGACACCGGCGAGCTGTGGCAGGGTGAGTCGCTCACCAGCCAGCCCGGCACCGAGCACCAGGCCGGTGACCGGGTTCAGTAGCCCGATGATCCCCACGGTCCCCGCGCTCAGCCGGCTCAGCCCGGTGAACCAGCAGACGAAGGCGAGCGCGGTCGCGACCAGGCTCAGGAAGGCGAATCCGGCCACCGCCGGGGCATCCAGGACAGGGGGAGCTCCCTCGGTCACCAGCGCGGCGATCAACAGGCCGGCTCCGCCGGCCAGGAGCTGCCAGGCCGTGACCGTCAGCACCGGAGTCTCGTCCCTCCACCGCTTGGCAAGCACATAGCCGGTCGACGACAAGACCAGCGCCGCGAGCGAGGCCAGCACCGGGCGCCAGTCGAGTTGCGCCGTCCCGACAGCGACGATCAGCCACACGCCAACGATGCCGAGCACCGCCCCGGCGAGCATCCGTGCGGTCGGCCGCTCGCCCACCAGCAACCAGGACATCCCGGCCAGCGTCAGCGGCGAGACCGCCATGATCGAGGCGGCTACGCCACTGGGCAGCAGTTGCGCGGCGACATAGACCAGGACGAAGAACGCGCCGACATTCAGCAGCCCCAGAACGACCGAACGCCAGACCCAGACACCACGTGGCAGCAGCCGGACGAGAGCGAGCAGCACGATGGCCGCGGGCAGCGCTCGCAGCGTCGCACCCCACAGTGGGGCATCGAGTGGCAGCAGCTCGCGCGTCACGAAGTAGGTGGCGCCCCAGGTGACCGGAGCGATCGCGGTGACGACGACCCATCGCCCGGTATCTTCCATGGAAGTTACTTTAGCTTCCATGGAAGGTATCCTGCAATGGTGACCAGCGATCGGGTAGCGAGGGCCCAGCAGCAGTGGCTGCGGGAGCGTCCGGATCTGGACAGCACCCCGATGCTGGTGATCGGACGACTGCACCGGCTGGCGGCTCATCTCACTGCTGAACTCCTGCCCGTTTACGCCCAGTTCGGCCTCGGTGAGGGCGAGTTCGACGTGCTCGCGACCCTCCGCCGCGCCGGCAGCCCTTACGAGTTGGCCCCCGGCGAGATCGCCCGCTACACGATGGTCACGACCGGCGCGGTCTCCAAGCGGCTCGATCGGCTCGAAGCGGCGGGCCTGGTCTCCCGGCGCTCCAGCGAGGCGGACGGCCGCGGCCGGTACGTCGCGCTCACCATCGCGGGGCGAGAGTTGATCGACGAGGCCTACCCCGCACACCTGCGTAACGAGGCCCGTCTGGTCGGCGTCCTGTCACCGACCGATCGCGCTTCTCTCGAGCGCCTGCTCAGCACGTGGTTGGGCGAGTTCGAGAACTGATGCACCGGGACTAGGTTGGACTCATGACGACCTCCGTTCCCACCATCACCCTGGCCCACGGCGCCGAGATTCCGGCGATCGGCCTGGGCACCTGGCCACTGCTGGGCGCCGAGGGCACCGCCGCCGTCCGCACCGCGATCGAGGCCGGCTACCGGCTCATCGACACCGCCGAGAACTACCGCAATGAGGAGGCGGTGGGTCAAGGCCTGCGCGACTCCGGCGTCCCCCGCGAGGAGATCTTCCTCACCACCAAGTTCAATCGCGAGTGGCACAGCGTGGCGGGCGCCCGCCAGGCCGCCGAGGCCTCCCTGCGGCGGCTGGGCGTTGACTACCTGGATCTGCTGCTGATCCATTGGCCGAACCCCGACCAGGGCACCTACGTCCAGGCCTTCGAGGGTTTGCTGAAACTGCTGGAGGCTGGTGTCGTCCGCGCGATCGGCACCTCGAACTTCAAGCCGGCCCACCTGCAGAGGGTGATCGACGCCACTGGAACCGTGCCCGATGTCAACCAGATCAACCTCAACCCCTATGCCGCCCGGGTCGCCACCGCCGCCTTCGACAACGAACACGGCATCGTGACCGAGTCGTGGAGCCCGATCAAGCCGGCCGAGATGCTCGCCGACCCCGTCCTGGTGGGGATCGCCGAGGCACACGGCAGAAGCGCTGCCCAGATCGTCCTGCGGTGGCACGTGCAGCACGGCTACCTTCCGATCCCGAAGTCGGCCTCCCCCGAGCGCCAGCGGGAGAACCTGGCGGTCTTCGACTTCGAGCTCACCGCCGACGAGTTCGCCGCGATCGACGCCCTCGACCAGGGCGAGGCCAACACCCCCGATTCCGATCGGACCGGCCACTGAGGCCGCCGATGCTGTCCTGCTGACCGGGCCGGCGACCCAGCCAGGACACAACCGTCGATCTGGTCATTGTCGAGCCGGAATCGGGCCGGATACCGACCACGCCGGAGGCCGCGTCGAGCGCCTGGCCCTGGGGTGTGGCGCTCGACGGGAACGATGGCGGTCGATGAGGGCGGCCGCCACCGCGATGTCCGATTCCCGCTAGGAATCGGCGGCGGCGCGGGGCAGGATGGATGCCATGAAGCTCACCTCCCGCCGGGTCCCGACTCGCTGGGGGCCGGCCGCATCCATCCAGGGCCGGTCTCCGTGCCGGTCCTCGACGCTCGGGGCTGGCCGTCGATGAGCCCACCCATCCCCGACGCCGTCACCTGCTACAAGGCCGTTGCCGCTCGGGATCGGCGGTTCGACGGGGTCTTCTACACGGCGGTGGCGACCACGGGGATCTATTGCCGGCCGAGTTGCCCGGCACGCACCCCCGCCCAGGCCAACGTCAGCTTCTACCCCACCGCCGCGGCCGCTCAGTCCGCCGGCTACCGCGCCTGCAAACGCTGCATCCCCGATGCCACTCCGGGTAGCCCGAGGTGGGACGTCCAAGCCACCACCGCTGGGCGCGCCATGCGACTGATCTCCGACGGGGTTGTCGACCGGGAGGGCGTGCCCGGCCTGGCGTCGCGGCTCGGCTACACCCCGCGCCACCTCACGCGGGTGCTCACCGCCGAGTTGGGTGCCGGGCCGCTGGCACTCGCCCGCGCCCGGCGCGCGCAGACCGCCCGCTCCCTGATCGACGCCACCGCGCTGAGCTTCACCGAGATCGCCTTCGCCGCCGGCTTTGACTCCGTCCGTCAGTTCAACGACACGATCCGTGCGGTCTACGACACCACACCCACCCGGCTGCGCGGCCGGCCGGGACGCCCGGCAGCCGCCCCCGGCACGATCAGACTGCGGCTGGCGGTCCGCACTCCGTTCCACGGCCACAGCCTGTTGCGGTTCCTGAGGGCACGCGCACTGCCTGGCGTCGAGACGATCGGGGAGGGCTGGTATGCCCGCACGTTGCGCCTGCCGCACGGCCCCGGGACGGTCCGGCTCGAACTTCCCGACCTGCCGGACGTCGGCACAGCGACGATCCCCGTCGAACTCGCCCTCGGCGACCTGCGCGACATCGCCGCGGCGGTGGAGCGGGCCCGGCGGCTGCTGGACGCCGACTGCGATCCGCTGGCGGTCGCGTCCGTCCTGGGTCCGGATCCCGTGCTCGGCCCGCTGCTGCGACGCTGGCCCGGGCTCCGCGTGCCGGGTCACGTGGACGGCGCCGAAGTGGCTGTCCGGGCGATCGTCGGCCAGCAGATCTCGGTGGCCGGCGCCCGCACCGTGCTGGGCCGGCTGGTCCAGCAGTTCGGCGACGCGCTGCCGGGAACAGAATCCGGGCAATCCGGGCCCGGTGCCGACACTGTGCACGCACCCGGCCGCCATCACCCGGATTCTGCGCATCCATCGGCTTCGGCAACCGCTGCCCAGTTCGGGCTCACCCACCTCTTCCCCGCACCGCAGGCGCTGGCGGCTCTCGATCCGGCCGACCTCCCGATGCCCACGGCACGCGGACGAGCCCTGATCGGGCTGTGCCAGGCTCTGGCCGACGGCGAACTCGCCCTGGATCGCGGACCGGACCGCCAACTGACCCGCACCAAGCTGCTCGCCCTGCGCGGCATCGGGGAGTGGACGGCCAGCTACATCGCCATCCGCGCTCTCGGTGACCCGGATGCCTTCATGCCGACCGACCTCGGCACCCGCCACGCCCTGGCTCGCCTCGGCGCGGACCCCAGCCGCGCCGCCGAACTCGCCGAGGGCTGGCGTCCCTGGCGTTCCTATGCGCAATCCCTGCTCTGGAACGTGCTGCTCGACCCGGAAGGACTCCCCCATGTGGCTCGTCATTGACTCCCCGATCGGCCCGCTGCGGCTGGTCGCCGCCGGCGGCGCGCTGACCGCCATCGAGTTCTCACCCTTCCACGACCGGACCGACGAACCCTCGGACGACGAACCCGTGCTGCTGCGGGCCGCCGCCCAGCTGGCGCAGTACTTCGCCGGCGAGCGCACCGAGTTCGACCTGCCGCTGGCTCCCAGGGGCACCGACTTCCAGCAACGGGTCTGGGCCGAGCTGCGGAGGATCGGCTACGGCGAGACCGCCAGCTACGGCGACATCGCCCACCGGCTCGGCCTCACCAACGCCGCCTCACGGGCGGTGGGCACGGCCAATGGCCGCAACCCGATCCCGATCGTGGTGCCCTGCCACCGGGTGATCGGCGCTGACGGCACCCTCACCGGCTACGCCGGCGGCATCGAGCGCAAGCGCATCCTGCTCGACCTGGAGCGTCCCGCCCTGGTCTGAACCTCGCCGTCCGGCGAATCAGACCAGGAACGTGGCCTCGGGGAAGACCTGGCTGTACTTCTGGGAGCGACGCGGCTCGGCCATCATGTCGGCCACCGTGTCACGCCAGATCTCGTAGTGGGCGGTCTCCTTGTGAGCCAGCATCGCCTCCGGGCTGCGATAGACCTCGACCAGCACGAACTGGCTGGGATCCTCGGTCGACTGCAGCACATCGAACCGGGCGATCCCTGGTTCCAGGATCGAGTTGCGGGCATTCACCGCCGAGGCGACGGCGAACTGCTCGACCTGATCGGGCTTGACATGGACGAGGACATGGACGGTGATCATGCTCCAGTGTGCGCCTTCCGGCCGCGCCGCGGAACCCGTCCTGAGGCTCCGCCGCCTCCCACCTGTCGGCGCATCGCCGACTTGCGCGGGAAGGACGCCAAGTGGCAACCTGGACGGCTGGCCAGATCGGCCCACCATCGGAAGAACTCCCATGACCCTTCCCGCGTCCACGCGCGCGCTCGTCGCGAACCGTCCGTTCGTGACGCTGCTGGCTGCTCGGACGATCTCGATGCTCGGGATGGCGTTCGCGCCGGTTGCCCTGGCCTTCGGCGTGCTCCGGCTCCCCGGGGCGGATGCCGGCACGCTTTCGCTCGTACTGGCCTCGCAGGCCACCCCGCAGGTGCTTTTCATGCTGGTCGGCGGCGTGATCGCCGACCGCTACCCGCGCGCGGTGGTGCTGCGCTGGGGTGAGTTCCTGACCGGCATCGCGCTGGCATCGATCGGGTTCATGATGCTGGCGGGACAGACCCCGCTGTGGGCGCTCTGCGCGGCGGCGGCCCTGGCCGGTACCGCGTCGGCCGCGGTCTACCCGGCGCTGACCGGGATCATCCCCGACCTCGTCCCGGCCCCGCAGTTGCAGCAGGCCAATGCCTGGCTGAGTGGTGGCTCGTCCGCTGCCAGGCTGGCCGGTCTGGTGGCCGGCGGCGCGGTGGTGATCTGGCTGGGTGGCGGCTGGGCGATGGTGACAGCCGGTGCGTTCTACCTGGTCGCCGGGGTCCTCGTGCTCGGCCTGCCGAAGATCTCGACCTCCCTGGCCAGCGCATCCGAAAGCCCGGTGCGCCAGCTCGTGAAGGGCTGGGACGAGTTCCGCTCCCGGCAGTGGGTGTGGGTGGTCACACTGCAGTTCTCGCTGATGATCATGGTGCTGCAGGCAGCGCACGGCGTGTTCGGCCCGGTCGTGGCGGAGACTGAACTCGGCGGTCCGGCGACCTGGACGACCTTCCTGGCCGCCGAGGCGGTCGGCGCGGTGGTCGGCGTTGCGCTGGCCTTCGTTTGGAAGCCCAGCCGGCCGATCCTGGTCGCCACCCTGCTCACCTTCAGCGCGGGCATCCCCGCGATCCTGCTGGGAACCAGCGCACCGCTGCTGCCCGTGGTGCTCGCCGCCTTCGCGATGGGTGCCGGCTTCGAGCTCTTCGGGGTGTGGTGGATGACCGCCATGCAGAACGAGGTGCCGGCCGAGTCGCTGTCGCGGGTGGCCTCCTACGACGCCCTCGGCTCGCTGATGCTCGGCCCGGTCGGGCTGATGCTGGCCGGGCCCGCCACCGTGCTGTTCGGCGTCCACACCGCCCTGATCGGGGCCGGACTGGTCAGCCTGCTCACCACGGCGCTGGCACTGCTGTCGCCAGAGGTCAGGCAGCTGCGGGCTCGGACCACCGCTGTCGCAGCGCCGCCCGAGGTCACCGCGATCGCCTGAGCGCCACCACGGGGATGCACAGCCGGCAGCCGCTGGGTGTAGCAGCTCAGATGTCCGCCAGCGCCTCGGTGGGTGCGGCCCTGGCGGCGCGCCGTCCGGGTAGGACGGATGCCAGCCCGGCGGCCAGCACCGCCACCACCACCATGCCCAGGGTCTGCGGCAGGTCGACGGCCAGGCGGGGCTCGGCGCCGTCCATCATCGCGGTGAGGGATGTCGCTCCGAGCCAGCCGAAGAACACTCCCGCTCCGATCCCCACCAGCACTCCGACACCGGCCAGCAGCAGCGCCTCGACCAGCAGCATCAGCCGTAGCGAGCGGATCTGCAGTCCGAGCGCCCGCAGCAGTGCCGATTCCCGCGTGCGTTCGAGCACCGACAGGCCCAGGGTGTTGCTGACTCCGACCAGGGCGATCAGCACGGCGACCGCGAGCAGCGCCGTCGTGATGAGCAACAGCAGGTTGAGGATCTCCTCGATCTGGGCGGCCTCGATCACCCCGCCGGTGACCGAGTACTGACCCTGGCCGGTGAGGTCGAGGATCTGGCCGACCGTCGAGATCGCCTGGCTGCGGTCGGGGATGGAGAGCCACACCAGCGCGTCCGGCACCACCGGACCGAGCTTCTCCAGCGTGGCCGGGGACACCATCACCTCGCCGAGCGTCAGCAGGCGGGAACGAGCGAGGGTGAGTTCGACGCTGCCCTCAGGCCCGCTCAGGGTGACGCGCTGGCCGTCCTTGGCGGCCTCGGAGCGGCTGGAAACCAGGATCTGGTCGTCGCCGAGTGTCGCCGGTGCCCCGGTGACGACCCCGGCCATCGCCGGGTCGAAACCGATCGCGGAGAGGCCCTCGTAGTGTTCGGCACCCCGGACGAAGTCGACCGTTCCGGTCGGGAGCGAGACTGTCGCATCCACCCCCGGGACGCGGGCGAGTTGCTCGCGCAGGTCGGCGGGCACCGACTCCTGGTAGCCCCAGGTGGAGACGGCCGCGTCCACCGGACGACGCTGGTCGATCTCCTCCAGCATGGTCGCGCGGACGCTGGCCGTCCCCACCTGGAGGGTGACGATCAGGCCCACGGCCAGCATCAACGCGGTCGCGGTCGCCGCCGCTCGCCGCGGGTTCCGGACGGCGTTCTGCGCTGCCAGCCGGCTGGTGATGCCGAGCGGCGCGACCAGCCCACCCAACCCGCGGAGCAGCCAGGGGACGAACAGGGGAGCACCGAAGAGCACGCCCAGCGCGAGCAGCGCGCTGCCTGCGATGGCGAGCAGCAGCGGCTCGTCCAGTGTCAGCGAGTACAACGCCAGGCCGAGTCCGCCGGCGACCAGCAGTCCGCAGAGCACGCCGCGTACCCATCCGGCACGTCGTCGCTCATCGCTGGACAGCTCGGGTTGCAGTGCCTCAAGCGGACGCACCCGCGTCCCTCGCAGGACCGGGACGTACGCGGCCACCACGGTGATCAACAGCCCGGCGGCGAAGGCGATGCACAGGTCGGTGGCAGGCAGCGCCAGCCCCCAGTACAGCGATCCGGTGATCGCCGCGCCGATCGCTGCCAATCCGATGCCCAGCAGGACACCCAGTCCGGCGCCGGCCATCCCCAGCGCGACAGCCTCGGCAAGGAAACGGTTGCGCACCTGGGAACCGGACGCACCGACCGCGCGCAACAGGCCGATCTGGCGGCGGCGCTGGGCGAGCAGAATGGTGAAGGTGTTGGCGATCGTGATCATGCCGACCACCGCGGCGATCGCGGCGAAGGCCCACAACAGGTTGCGGAAGGCCTCGAAGCCGTCGGTCAGGTCGTCGATGGCGTTGGCCCGGAGGGTGGCCGCGGAAGCGACCTCGGTGCCGGTCGGCAGCACCGCCTTGACGGCATCGATCACCTGGCTGAGGTCCGCGTCCGGGGTGCCGCGCACCAGCCAGCTGCCGGTGCCGAGGGTTGGATCGATGTCGTAGCGGGCGAAGGCCTCCCGGGCGAGATAGCCGGTTTGCAGGAACAGCGAGTTCGGCTCGCCGGTCAGACCGACGACGGTGTAGCTGACGTCGTCCAGGCTCGATTCGAGGGTGTCGCCGACGGCCACCTCCAGAGTTGCCGCCGCGCCGCGGGTTAGGGTGATCTCGTCGGCGCCCGCGGGCCAGCGGCCGTCCACGAGTTGCGACCAGCGGAAGGACTCGGAGGGCAATCCGATCAGGTTCATGTAGGCGAAGTGGCCGTCGTGCTTGAGACCGTCGGTGGCGACCAGGCTCGCTTCGGCGGCGGCCACTTCCGGCAGACCGGCCAGAGCTTCGCCCAGGGCGGGCGAGTTGGCGTCGTAGTCGACCTGGGCGACCACATCGGCGCCCGCGATCGGCAGGGCCTGCTGGCGTTCCAGCCCGTTCTGCTCGGTGGCCACGATCACCGAGGAGCCGGCCATGAAGGCCACGCTGATCGCGATCGCCACCAGGGTCGCGACGAATCGGGAGGGGTGGTACCGCAGCTCCCGCAGGGCTTGACGCAGCATCAGGACCCCAGCGCCTTCATCGCGGCCAGGACGCGGTCGGCGTCCGGGGCGAGGAAGTCGTCCACCACCCGTCCGTCGCTGAGGATGACCGCGCGGTCGGCGTAGGCGGCGGCGTTCGGATCGTGGGTGACCATCACGATGGTCTGTCCGAGCGCCAGGGTGGCCGTCCGCAGCAGGTTGAGGAGATCCGTTCCGGAGCGGGAGTCGAGTGCCCCGGTGGGCTCGTCCGCGAACAGCACCTTCGGCCGGGTGATCAGCGCGCGAGCGATCGCCACCCGCTGTTGCTGGCCACCGGAGAGCTGGGAGGGGAGGTGTCGCAGCCGGTCCCCCAGCCGCAACGAGTCGACGATCTGGCCGAAGACCGCGGAGTCGGCCCGGCGCCCGGCCAGGTCGAGCGGCAGCAGGATGTTCTCCTTGGCGGTGAGCGTCGGCAGCAGGTTGAAGGCCTGGAAGACGAACCCCACCCGGTCGCGACGGACCGCGGTCAGCTCGCGGTCACGCAGCCCGGTGATCTCAGTGCCACCGAGGTACACCTGCCCGGAGGTCGGCCGGTCGAGCCCCGCCAGACAGTGCATCAGGGTGGACTTCCCCGATCCGGAAGGCCCCATGATGGCGCTGAACGAGCCCGGCGCGAAGCCGATCGTCACCCCATCCAGGGCGCACACTTCGGCTTCCCCGGAGCCGTAGGTCTTGGTCAGGTCCGTCGCCTGGGCGATGGTGTCGGGCAGGGCAGGTGCAGCAACAGTCACGCGTCCAACCTAGGCAGCAGCTGTGCCCCGGACGTCCTCCCCACCGGCGAACCCGGTCGTCCCATCGGACGATTCAGCGGCGCCCCATCAGCACACGCAGTGCCGCGGCCCGGAGGACGCGGCGCACGTCCACGGTTGCCCGGGACGCGGTCTGGCTCCACACGGCGGCAGGATCGGTCAGGCGGGGTCGGCCCGTTCCACGACGATGGTCACCTTGGTCACGACCGCGGCGATCGCCCCGACGCCGAGCAGCAAGGGGGCCACCAACGCGGTGATCGCGCCGACGGTCAGGCCCGCGTTGAGCGGGATCTCGGCCAGCGTGGCGCCGTCCCGCTTGAGGGTGATCCGGCGGGCATTGCCTTCGCGGATCAACTCCATGATCTTGCCGACCAAGTTGCTGAACGTGACCTCGAACTCTTCGGTGTTGCCTTGCTCGGTCATCTCATGTGCTCCGGTGGTGGTGGGCCAGTGCCTCTGGCCGGTAGCTCCATTCTCGTATCCGTATGCAAGCTGCCGGTGGGGGCGGGCGTCGTGACTCCGTCTCTCCCGTCACCGCCGTGGCATCGGGACCGCCGCCTGGGGTCGTTCGATCGGCAGGAGCATGTGCCCGACTCAGCTAGGCTCCAGGTGTGGCGCTGAGCGTCTTCGAGTTGTTCAAGGTCGGGATCGGGCCGTCGTCGTCCCACACCGTGGGGCCGATGCGCGCTGCAGCGACCTTCCTTGCCGGGCTGACCGAGACCGGCGTCCTGCCGCAAGTCGCGCGGCTCAAGGTCGAGCTGTTCGGGTCGCTGGGGGCGACCGGGCATGGTCACGGCAGCGTCCCGGCAGTGGTGCTCGGCCTGCTGGGGCACCAGCCCGAGACGGTGGATCCGCGGTCGTGCCTGCCCACGCTGGCCGCCGTACGGGAGCGGAAGCTGCTGGACCTGCCCGGCGGGCAGCCGGTCGGGTTCAGCCCGGACGAGGATGTCGTCCTCTACCGGCGTAGATCCTTGCCGGCACATTCCAACGGCATGATCTTCACCGCCTGGGCCGCGGACGGCGGCGAGCTGCTCCGCCGCACCTACTACTCGGTGGGCGGCGGATTCGTGGCGGACGAAGGCCTGGAGGGGCCCGAGCGGATCATTCCCGACCCGACCCCGGTGCCTTACCCGTTCGCCTCCGGTGCAGAACTACTGGAGCAGTGCCGGCTCACCGGCTTCTCGGTCGGACGGCTGGTGCGCGAGAACGAACGAGCCTGGCGTACCGACGCCGAGATCGACGCCGGGCTGCTCCATCTATGGGCAGTGATGGAGGAGTGCATCGGCAACGGTCTGACCACCGAGGGACTGCTGCCGGGCGGATTGCGCGTCCGGCGACGCGCCCCGGAACTACTGAACCGGCTGGAATCCGAGGGCGACGACGGCGACCCGCTGCGCGGCATGGACTGGATCACCCTCTACGCGCTGGCGGTCAACGAGGAGAACGCGGCCGGCGGCCGGGTGGTGACCGCTCCCACCAACGGCGCGGCCGGAGTGATCCCTGCGGTGCTGAAGTACTACATCCAGTTCGTACCCGGCGCCGGCGATCGCGGGGTGATCCGCTTCCTGCTCACCGCCGGCGGAATCGGCACGATCATCAAAGAGCGGGCATCCATCTCGGGCGCCGAGGTCGGCTGCCAGGGCGAGATCGGTGCCGCCTGCTCGATGGCCGCGGCCGGCATGGCGGCTGTGATGGGCGGCACCCCGGCCCAGGTCGAGAACGCCGCCGAAATCGGCATGGAGCACAACCTCGGCCTGACCTGCGACCCAGTCGGCGGCCTGGTCCAGATCCCCTGCATCGAACGCAACGCGATCGCCGCAGTAAAGGCAATCACCGCCGCCCGCACCGCACTGCGCGGCGACGGCACCCACATCGTCTCCTTCGACAACGTCCTGAAAACCATGCGCCAGACCGGCAAGGACATGAGCGTGAAATACAAGGAAACCGCCCGCGGCGGTCTCGCCGTCAACGTCATCGAGTGCTGACCCGCCGGCGCCGACTCCGCGGGGTGGAGATTTCCTTCGCGTAGTCGCGCAAGCTCGTCCCCCTTCAGGGTTCTGATCCCTAGGGTAAAGGCATGCAACGCGTCTCCGTGCCCGACTCCTCCGTCGCCCATCGCCTGGGAGAGGCCGTCCTCACCCTCACCGAGCCGGACGGAACGCCGCTGGCCGACACCGAGGTCACCGTCGGGCAGACTCGGCACGCCTTCGGCTTCGGCAACATCGGGTTCGACCTGATCGATCTCGCCAACGGCGCGCCGGAGGAAACCGGTGAGCAACTGGCCGAGGCCTACCTCGAGCTGTTCAACACCACCACCCTGCCGTTCTACTGGGGCACCTTCGAACCGGCCCTCGGTCAGACCCGCACCGCCGAACTGCTCGCGACCGCCCGCTGGTTCGCCGATCGCGGACTGGCGGTGAAGGGCCACCCGCTGATGTGGCACACCGTCCAGCCAGGCTGGCTGCTCGACTTCGATCTCGACCAGGTCGAACAGTTGCAGCGGGAGCGGATCCGGCGCGAAGTGGGCACCTTCGCCGGGCTGATCGACACCTGGGACGCGATCAACGAGGCGGTGATCATGCCGGTCTTCACCGCCGAGGACAATGCGATCACCCGCCTCGCCCACGCCAAGGGACGGTTCGCCGCGATCCGCCTCGCCTTCGAGGAGGCGCGGGCGACCAATCCGGACGTCTTCCTGCTGATCAACGACTTCGACCTCTCAACCGCCTACGAGTGCCTGATCGAGGGCATGCTGGAGGCCGGCATCGTGCCGGACGCGATCGGCCTGCAGACCCACATGCACCAGGGCTACAAGGGGGAGGAGCACGTGCTCGGGGTCGCGGACCGGTTCGCCCGCTTCGGCCTGCCGCTGCACTACACCGAGACCTCCCTGGTCTCCGGCGAGCTGATGCCGCAGCACATCGTCGACCTGAACGACTTCCAGGTCGATTCCTGGCCCAGCACCCCCGACGGCGAGGAGCGGCAGGCCGAGGAGATCGTCCGGCACTACCGCAGCCTGGTCGGCCATCCGGCGGTGGACGTCCTCACCTATTGGGGGATCACCGACCGCGGCTCCTGGCTGGGTGCGCCGATCGGCCTGCTCCGCTCCGACGGCAGCCGCAAGCCCGCCTTCGACGCACTGCGACGACTCATCAAGGGCGACTGGTGGATCGCGCCGACCAAGGTCGGCACCGATGCCGAGGGTCGAGTGGCGGTCCGGGGTTTCGCAGGGGACTACCGGGTCACCGTCCGCGGCCGGTCCGCCGGCTTCACGCTGACCCGGGGCGTCACAGCGGAGCTGCCCATCACCGCGGACGAGTCCGCCACGTAGTCGGTCCTCCGCGCCCACCGCTCACGGGCGCCCGGCTTGCGGCGCGCGGCAACCCCGCTAGGCTCACGAATGATACGAAAGGGATACCGATGCCGCTTCTCGACCAGTTCCACGCCGATCCCGACCGTTATGACGGACGGATGCCCTACCGTGCGGTGGGCAGCAGTGGGCTGAAGCTGCCCGCGATCTCGTTGGGGCTGTGGCACAACTTCGGTGACGACGTCCCCTTCGCCACCCAACGCGACATCCTGCGCCGGGCCTTCGATCTCGGCGTCACCCACTTCGATCTGGCCAACAACTACGGCCCGCCCTACGGCAGCGCCGAGACCAACTTCGGCCGCCACCTGAAGGAGAGCTTCGCCCACCACCGCGACGAGTTGATCATCTCGTCCAAGGCCGGCTGGGACATGTGGCCAGGGCCGTACGGCGACCTCGGCTCGCGCAAGTACCTGCTCGCCTCGCTCGACCAGTCGCTGGCCCGGATGGGACTGGACTACGTCGACATCTTCTACCACCACCACTACGACTCCAGCACCCCGCTGGAGGAGACGATGGGCGCCCTCGACACCGCCGTCCGCAGTGGCCGGGCCCTCTACGTCGGCATCTCGTCCTACTCGGCCCAGCGGACGCGGGAGGCGGTGGCCATCGCCCGCGACCTCAAGCTGCCGCTGGTGATCCATCAGCCGTCCTACTCGATGCTGAACCGCTGGGTCGAGGATGCCAGCGCCGGCGAGAGCCTGCTGGACGCCCTGGGCGACTCCGGGCTGGGCTGCATCGCCTTCTCGCCGCTGGCACAGGGCATGCTCACCAACAAGTACCTCAACGGCGTCCCGACCGGCTCCCGCGCCAGCCAGGGCAAGTCGCTCTCCACCGACCTGCTCACCGAGGAGACGCTGACCCACATCCGCGCGCTCAACGACCTCGCCGCCGGGCGGGACCAGTCGCTGGCTCAACTGGCGATCGCCTGGGTGCTGCGCGACCCGCGCGTCACCTCGGCGCTGATCGGTGCCTCCTCGGTCACCCAGCTGGAGAACAGCCTGGGCGCCCTGGCCAATCCGACCATCGACGAGGCCGAACTGGTCGCCATCGACCACCATGCGGTGGAGTCGGGCATCAATCTCTGGCGCGGCCCGAGTTTCGCCTGACGCACCCGAGGCGCTGCTCCGGCTGATCAGCGCAGGAACAGCGCCCGCAGCCGGCGGGTGGTGAATGCGATGCCGGCCACCGACATGATCACGAAGTAGCCCAGGTGGACGGCGGTGGAGGCCTCGAAGTGGCCGACCGAGAGCTGCCGCATCAGCTCGACGCCATGCCACAGCGGCAGCGCCATCACGAACCACTGCACCACCTCGGGGAAGACCGTGATCGGGAACAGGGTGGCCGAGAACATGAACATCGGCAGCAGCGCGATGTTGATCCAGTCCATCTGCTGGAAGGTGGTGAAGTAGCTGGTGACGGCCATGCCCAGCGCGGCGAAACCGAGCGCGATCAGCAAAGCCACCGGGATCATCGCCAGCGCCCACCACGAGGTCGCCAGTCCGAGCACCGCGATCACGGCGGTGAAGCCCAGCGCGTACAGGAAGCCGCGGAAGAGCGCCATGAAGATCTCGCCGAAAGCCACATCCAGCGGCCCCAGCGAGGTCGCCAGCATGGCCTGGTAGATCTTCGCGAACTTGAGCTTGAAGAAGACGTTCCAAGTGGAGTCGTAGATGGCTCCGTTCATCGCCGAGGTGGCCAGCAACGCCGGCGCGATGAACGCGGCGTAGGGGATCGGCCGTCCCCCCGGCCCGGTCACCTCGCCGATCAGCTGACCCAGCCCGAACCCCATCGCGAGCAGGTAGAACACGGGCTCGAAGAAGCCGGAGACGATCACGATCCAGTTCTGGTTCCGGATCACCTTGAAGCCGCGTTCGATCACGGCCCGGCCGTTGCCGGCGGAGTTCGACGCAACCCAGGCCGCGACGCTCCCCCGCCGTGTGACCACCGGCTTCTGATCGATGCTCACTTGGCCAACCTCCGTAGGAAGAAGCGGGCCGCCAGCAGCGTGCCACCGAGCGTGAACGCCGCCAGGACAGCGAGGTGAATCGCCACCATCCAACCCGGCACCGGCAGCCCGAAGGCGAGCAGCCGGGCGACCTGAGTCCCGTGCCACATCGGCGAGATCCAGCCGATCGGTTGCAGATAGATCGGCATCGACTCCAGCGGGAAGAAGGTGCCGGCGAACAGGAACATCGGGGCGATGATGAATCGCTGCACCAGGGAGAACTGGAAGCCCTCGTTCTCCAGGGTCGCGGCGTAGGCCATCAGCGGCGTCCCCAGGGCCATGCCGGCCAGGGCCGCGACGGCAACGATCGGCCACGAGCCGAGCCCGACCACCCCGGCGATCACCAGAACGAGCCAGAACACCAGAGCCTCGAGCAGGAAGCGGATGCCGACCGCCACCACTTCACCGACAGCCACCTGCAGCGGCGACGCGGCGGTGGCGGCGCGGGCGAAGTAGAGCTTGCTCCACTTGAACCCGTCCATCACCGGGAAGGTCATCTCGCTGCCTGCGGACATCACCACGGTGCTGACCAGCAGTCCCGGTGCGACGAAGGTGAGGTAGGGGACCCCCGCCACCCCACCGGAGCCGGCGTCCACCAGCGTCCCGAGGCCGACGCCCATCGCGATCAGGTAGAGGACGGGGGTGAGCAGCGAACTGCCTACCGCGGAAGTCCAGTAGGCCTTCATCGAGATGAGTCGCCACTCGGCCTGGTACCACCAGCCCCAGCGGCGGGACCGGTGGGCCTGCTGCGCAGCATCCAGCGCCCGGCCCGAGTAGGCCAGGGCGTTGGTGTCGACGAAGTCAGTCAACCAGGCTCCGTCCGGTCAGCCGGAGGAAGACATCCTCCAGCGAGGAACGACGCACGAGGGAGGTCACCGGGACCAGCCCACGGTGGTGCACGGTGGCCAGTGCCGCTTCACCGTCCTCGGTGTACAACAGCACCCGGTCGGGCAGCACCTCGAGCCGGCCCAGATCGCGCAACTCATCGACCAGGACGCTGTTGCGCTCCGAGCCGAACCGCAGCTCCAGCACCTCGCGGGTGGCGAACTGTCGGATCAGGGCCGCCGGCGAGCCCTCGGCGACGATCCGGCCGTGGTCGATCACGATCAGCCGATCGCACAGTTGCTCGGCCTCGTCCATGAAGTGGGTGGTGACGATCAGGGTCACTCCCTGTTCCTTGAGCCGGAACAACCGATCCCACAGGATGTGCCTGGCCTGGGGGTCCAGCCCGGTCGTCGGCTCGTCCAGCAGCAGAATGCGGGGTTCGTTCACCAGCGCCCGGGCGATGGTCAGACGACGCTTCATGCCGCCCGACAGGTTGTCGACCTTCTCGCCTGCCTTGTCGGTGAGCTGCGCGAAGGCCAGCAGTTCGTCCGCCTTGGGCCCGAGGTAGGAGTACGGCAGGCCGAAGTAGCGGCCGTACATCACCAGGTTGTCCCGGGCGCGCAGCTCGGCGTCGAGGTTGTCGGTCTGCGGGACGACTCCCAGATTCGCCCGTACCTCCGGACCGCTCACCTCGGGGTCGAGGCCGTTGACCAGCAGGGTGCCTGAGGTGCGCAGGCTGGTGCCGCCGATCATCCGCATCGTGGTCGACTTGCCCGCTCCGTTGGGACCGAGCAGGCCGAAGGACTCGCCCGGCGCCACCTCGAACGAGATGGCGTCGACTGCACGTAGTTCGCCGTAGACCTTGGTCAGGTCCCGGGCTTCGATCACAGGCACGCGGGACACCCTACTCACGCATCCTGACAACTTCGTGACGCCGCCAGCCTCCGACCCTGAACAGGCGTTCCCGGCACCCCAGAAAGGCCGGGCACACAACCGTCATCCCGGCCGAAGGCCGGGATCTCTCGGGTCCAGGAACCCGGCCCGCGCCGGAACGCTCGAGGTCAGCCGGCCTACACGTCCTCGTAGACCAACGGATCCACGCCGCTGACCCGGCCATCCGCCCGTCCGAGGCTGGAGAGTCGCCCCAGCTGATCATCGGCCAGCTCTACCTCCAGTGAAACCAGGTTCTCGGCCTGACGTGCAGGGCTGGTCGACTTCGGGATCGGGACCGCACCCAACTGGCGGTGCCAGGCCAGCACCGCCTGTGCGGGGGTGCAGCCGGCCTCGGACGCGATCGCGGTCACCACCGGGTCGTCCCGCATCCCGCTCGCCCGGCCCAGCGGTGCCCAGGACTGCGGGACGATGCCCCGCTCGAGGGTCGCCGCCCTCAGGGCGTGCTGAGGGTAATAGGGATGCAGCTCGATCTGGTTCACCGCCGGCATCACCCCGGTCGTCGCGGCGACGGCGTCGAGGTGCTCGGGCAGGAAGTTGCAGACGCCGATCGATCGCAGCAATCCCTGAGCCTGCAGCTCCACCAGCGCTTGCCAAGCCTCGAGGTAGCGCCCTCGCCGTGGATTCGGCCAGTGGATCAGATACAGGTCGAGGTGGTCCAGCCGGAACTCCCGCAGCGACGTGTGCACAGCCTCGACCGCCAGGTCATGGGCGTGGTGGCTGCCCGGCAGTTTGGAGGTCACCACGATCTCGTCGCGCGGCACCCCGGAGCGGCGGATCGCCGCGCCCACCTCGGCCTCGTTGCGGTAGCGGATCGCCGAGTCGACCAGGCGATAGCCGGCCCGCAGCCCCGACATCACCGCATCGATCGCCGCCTCGCCAGCCAGCCCACCGGTACCCAGCCCGATCGCGGGCAGCGTGGTGCCGTCGTTGAGCAACCGGACGGGGATCTCTGGCACGCGTCCTGTCTATCAGAGCCGCGGCCGCCGACCGTGGGCTTCCAGATCGCAGGTCGCCGCAAGATCCACGGGGCGTCGATGCCGAGCCTGACCGAGACCGCCCGGGCCGGCAGGTGGTTCGTGGTCTCGACTGTTCTCCGGGGCCGCTCCCGCGCGTCCAGCGGGATGCGCGTCGATCAGGGTTGCCCCTAGGCTCGAAAAGGTGAGCACCGTCCCGTCCCCGTTGCCGTCGACCATCGCGGCACGGGTCGAGCACGAGGTAGTGATCAAGAAGTCGCGGTTCATCGCCACCCTCGTTCCGGTCCGCAGCATCGCCGAGGCGGATGCCGAGATCGCCGCGCTGCGCAAGCGCTACTGGGACGCCCGTCACCACTGCACTGCCCTGGTGATCGGGACGCATGCCGATCACCAGCGATCGAGCGACGACGGCGAACCCTCCGGAACGGCCGGGGTGCCGATGCTGGAGGTGCTGCGCCACCGTGGCCTGACCGACATGGTGGCGGTCGTCACCCGGTACTTCGGCGGCGTGCTGCTGGGCGCCGGCGGGCTGGTCCGGGCCTACTCCGGTGCGATCGCCGAGGCGCTGGACCGGGCCCCTCTCGTCCGACGCGAACTGCTGGCGGAGGTGACGCTCGACGTCCCCCACACCGACGCTGGGCGTCTGGACAACTGGCTGCGCGACTGGGCGGCCACCCACGACGCCGTCTGGGAGGAGCCGGCCTGGACGGCGGTCGCCCGTTTCCGGCTGCTGGTGCCGCCGGCATCACTCCCCGCCCTGGCCGACGACGTCGCCGGCTTCTCGGCAGGCACGCTCACCCCGGTCGAGGGCGAAAGCCGAGTGGTTGACGTCGCAGGCTGATCGCCCGCGCCGGAACGCCGCCCTGTTGGGGTTACCAACGCTGGCTCCGGTCCGGATGCCGACGCTGCAGCCGCCTCCTCGGTGATCGGGCTCAGCTGGACTGGGTGAGCCTGACCTGAGCGAAGCGGACCAACTCGGCCACCCCGGCACCGGCCCGCTTGGGAACGATCAGCGCCTCCAGGTCGCCGGTGAAGACGAAGACGTGCTGAGCCGTCGCCTCGATCCGCCGAACGCGATCCCAGCCGACGAGCGCCCGGCTCGAGGTGGCGGCTTCGGTGAGCCCGTCCGCGTCCCAGGTAAGCACGGTCGCACCCAGCCGACCCAGTTCGCCCGCCTTGGCGAGCCGGTTCAGCTGGGCGTTGACCGAACGTCGCTGAGTCGAGGGCCAGATGAACCACATCACCGCACCGGCGGCGGATGTCATGAGGACGGTCGTGAACAACTCACCCGAGACCAGCCAGAAGACCACCGCCGCCATCACCGCAGCCGCCAGCGTACCCGTCGTCCGGATCCGGCGCGCCTGCGCCACGATCGCCGGGGTGTGCTTGGCCGCGTACTGATTGAACGCGATGTAGTCGTCGTTGGTGAGGGTGTACTCCAGCCGGCCCATCAGCGATCCCTCACCAGCGGCGCGCATAGCGCAGCGGGTTCGGGCGACAGGGCGCCTCTGTGGCGATCTGCAGGTCCGCGATCTTGCGCTCCTCCCGCAACCGGTACAGATTGGGCACCAGCCGGTCGCGGATCGCATACGGGTCGATGGTGTTGAGATAGATCTTGGTCGCGCCCTCGAAGCCGGCCACCGTGGAGACCCGCCACTTCAGCATCACCCGCCACGGCATCGGCAGATCGGTATCGATCGGACGGTAGTGCCACTCCTCGTTGCACGGGACCGCGACCCCGGTGGCCGCGTGCATGGCGTGGATCAGGTCCGACATCGCCCGCAGCTCCTCCGGCTCGTGCTCCCACGGCTCGCAGCGCTCGGACTTGGAGTAGATCTCGACCGTCGGGTACCGGTGGCCGAACCCGGCAAAGGCGATCGCGTGGGCATTCTCGGCGATCACCAGGTTCTTGTAGGCGGCGTAGTTGACCGCATACTCGTTGAACATGTTGGGGTTCGCCCGCAGCCGGGCCATCGCCTGCTCGTGCTGCGTCCCGCGCTCGTCGATCGCCACCAGCTGCTTGTGCAGGTGGTCGAAGGACGCTCCGGCCGGACGCAGCCAGTTCTGGAAGACCGCAACGTAGCGCGCATACCGGTTCAGCTCGAACAGGCCGCGGGTGGACTCGGCGGTGTAGCTGATGAACCGCTCGTGCTCCTGCGGGGTCAAGGTGCCCGACGACGCCAGCTGGGTGTTGTCGGTGGCGCCGTCGACGAAGTGCCGGCGGGCCACGATCACATCGTGTCCGCCCCCGAAGAAGCCGGACGCCGCCTCGATCTGGCCCTCTTCGCCGAGGGCGTCGATCTGCTCATCGGTGCGACCGCCGGCGCGCAGCTTCGCCCTGACCAAGGACAGCACATGCGCCCGACCGGCCGGGGACGCGAGATAGGCCTCCTTCCGCTCGCGCACCAGTGGCGGCAGCACGTAGCCGTAGTTGGCGTGCCAGTAGTCGTAGGAGAGGATCTCGAAGAGGTTCGGGATCCGCCGGAACTCCGCGACGGTCGACTCCAGTTCCTCCGCCGGCGTCCGGTAGCGGGTCTCCCAATTGCCGTCCGGATGCCTCAGGACGCGCGACTTCTCCGGTGGGGTCTCGGTGTAGCGCCGCTCGCAGAACGCGCAGTGCCGACCGTGCTGCTCGGGGTCGAGCGGAACCGGGTCGGGCAGCTGAACCCCCAATGGACGATTGCCGCGTCCGGCCACCGTCCACACCTCGGTTCCAGTGAATGGATTCAACTGTTTCACGGTGCCGTCCGCCATTTGCGTCAACCAGTCCGGCTCCCGCATGTACGGCTGCAGCATGACTCTCCCTCGCGTCGGCGCTACGGCAGCAGCGCGGTTTCACCCCAGACGATCCGTGAGCCTATCGAACCCGCGCCGGGTGTCCGGCGATCAAGCCTGCAACCAGAACGGCGGCTGCTGCGTCCAAACCCAAGCACTACGAAGAAAGGCGTCCGATGACCTCACGCTCCGTACCCTGCATCCAGGCCGGCGAGATCTTCCAGCACCCTCTCGTCGAAGAGCCGCCCACCGGGCGCGATGAACGTGCCCAGCAGCTGATCGGCAGAGCTGTCAAGATGTGCGAATCCTGCCCGCTGATGGAGAGTTGCCTCTACTCTGCGGTCGTCGAGCACGACGTCTCCGGGGTCGCCGGAGCCACCACGCCGCTGCAGCGGACGCGGATCCGCCGCCTGCTGGGAATCCGGATCGCCCGCCAAGACCTGACCGATTTCGCCGGGGCCACCCGCGAAGGCGGGCGTCTCACGCACGCCGACGTCGCACGGGCCCGCAGGGCCGATCCGGACGCCACCCTGGAGACCATCGCCGAGCGCCTCGGCTGCTCACTGTCGACGGTCAAGCGGCACCTGCGCCAGGCCCGCACCGAGGCGACGCCAGTGGTCACCGCGCTGCCGTCCCGTCCGTCCGTGGACGCCGTGCTGCGCGCGCGGCTGACCGTGGTGGGTGACCGCTCCCGCGCCCTCGTCGCCTGAGCCCGGCGCCTCAGGCCGGGACGAGGGACAACTCGACCGCGACCAGATCCCCGACGCCGACTCCGGCGGGCCTGCGGACCGCGTCCTTCAGGGGCACCAGGTAGCCGCCGTGGCGAGGGAACAGCGACGTGGTGAAGCTGATCCCGGCGAGGGTGGCACGCACCGGGATCACGCCCCAGCCGTAGGTGAACGCGTTGGCGACCGCCTTGATCTCATCGCTCTCGGCCTGGGGGATGACGACGAAGTAGAACGGTGCCGGGCCGCGCCACTCGATCACCTCGCCGGCGAACTCGAGTTCCATTCCCTAGGTATCCGCTCAGTCCTGCGGCGGGTCCTCGCCGACCAGTCCGTCGATGGCCTCGCGGAAGAGATCGGCGTGACCGACGTGGCGGGCGTACTCGTCACAGGTGTCGACCAGAATGCGGCGAAGGTTCGGCGGACTGCCGTCGTCCACCACCCGGGAGGGTTGGTCGAGCCCGCCGTCGGCGAGCACGGTTGCCCAGGCCCGGCGCGATTTCTCAACCGCCCGCTGCCACAACCCGTACAGCTCCTCCGGCGAGTCGCCGGCAGCTGAGTGCCAATCCCACTCGGGGTCGATCGCGAACAGGTCGGGGTCCCACGGCTCACCGGGCGGCTCGCCGGTGAGATCCCGCCAGACGAAGTTCTCCTCGACCAGCGCCAGATGCTTGATCAGGCCGGCCAGGGTCATGGCCGAGGGCGGGTGCGGACGGTGCAGCGCCTCGGTGTCGAGACCGCCGACCTTCCAGGCGAACTGGGCGCGGGAGCGTTCCAGGGAGAACAGCAGCGTCTCCGCCTCGGTTCCGGCGAGCACCTCGTCGATGTGGGTGTTGAGAACGGTCATCTCGCGCTCCTAACGGGTGATCCAGCGATAACTGTCTGCCAGCAGGCGATCGTCCCGCAACCGGCGTTGTTCAGGCCAGGCGAGATCGATGCCGTCGATCCGGCGCCACCAACGGCGGAGCCGGTGGAACAGGACCGAAACCGGCTGCTCGGCGGCGGCCAGCGGGGTCCGGTAGTGCGAGGTCGGCTGGTGCACCAGCGAAAGTCCTCCGGTGCGGATCGGAAGGGTTCTGGCTGTCATGGAGAACACGGTAGAGTCCATTCCGGACGTTCTACTTCCGGTAGGCAAGAACAACTCGGAAACTTCTTGGGAAACCACGATGACCACCACTGAGACCAGCCCGACCTCGCGTGCACTGCTGGCACTGGAGTTGATCCAGGCCAACCCGGGGATGACCGCCGAGAGTTTGGCGGACTCACTCGGAGTCACCGAGCGCGCCGCACGGCGCTATATCGGCATCCTGCGCGAAGCGGAGATCCCGATCCTGTCGACCCGCGGACGTTACGGCGGCTATACCGTCGGCCGCGGAGTGCGGCTGCCTCCCCTGATCTTCAGTTCCCTCGAGGCGCTCGGCCTGGTGATGGCCGCGCTCGATGCCCACTACGACGCCGCCGATCCCACCGATCCGGTGGGTAGTGCGCTGGGAAAGATCCTTCGGTCCCTGCCGGAACCGGTCGCCCGGCAGGCCGAGGCTGTGCGGCGGACGGCGCTCGCCGTCCCCGACCGGTACGCCGCGCGGCCCGACCCCGCCACCACCGCCCAACTGGTGGAGGCGTGCTCCAGCCATCGGCTGGTGCGGCTCGGCTACCGCTCGGAGGCCGGGTCGGAATGGGTGACCCAGGTGGAGCCGTGGGCGGTGGTGGCCCGCCACGGCCGCTGGTACCTGCTGTGCCGGTTGGTGAAGAGCCAGGCCATCCGCACCTACCGGCTCGACCGGGTGCGGAGCGTCGAGTTGCTGGACGATCGCTTCGAGCCGCCGGCCGAGCTGGATCCGGTGACCGCCCTGGAGGAGAACCTCGCCGCCGGCTGGGAGTATCCCACCGAGGTCGTGATCGACGCACCGATCGAGCGGGCGTCGTCCTGGCTGCCCCGCTCGATCGGCCGACTCGAGGCGGTCGACGACCAGCGGTGCCGGCTCACCGGCACCACCAGCACCCCGGATTGGTACGCGGAGATGCTGGCCGGGCTGCCGGTGCCGTTCCGGGTCGTCGGTGGCATGGAACTGCGCCAGGCCGTCGAGGAACTCGGCCACCGGATGCTGGCCGCCGCCCAGCCCGCAGCCCCGGATCAGGAACTCCCGCCCCACCTGGCGGCAAGCACGGCGTCGTCGTAGCCGCCCGGCCACTCCGGAGGGAGGTGGCCGGGGAACCCGCCGATGCGGCCGAAGGTCCTTGTCGACCGCAGCTCCGGTCCCTCAGGACGCGAGTTGCACGCGCTCCCAGAGCGCCGGGCGCGGCAGCCGGTCGATGCGCGCCATGCCGAACCAGCGGTCCAGCTCCTCGGCGGCCCCACCCTCAGCGAAGGTGCCCGTGACGTGATCGGCACAAGCCCGCACCTCGGCGCAGGCGTCGCCGATGGCGACCCCGAGCCCGGCCCAGGTGAGCATCTCGATGTCATTGCGGCCGTCCCCGATCGCGAGCACCTCCGCGGCGGTGAGGCCGTGGCGGGCGGTGATCTCGGCCAGCGCCGTCGCCTTGTTCACCCCGGCCGGGGCGATATCGAGCCAGGCGCTCCAGCCGACCGAGTAGCTCACCCCATGCAGGCCGAGGCGCTCCGCCAGCGCGATGAATTCGACGTCGGAGGACTCCGGATCACGGACCACGATGCGGGTGACATCGCTGCCGGCCAGTTCCTCAGCGCTCACCACTTCGATGGATCCGGTCAGATCGCCCTCCGGGAACGCCTTGGTGACCCGGTAGCCCTGGCCGACGACCTCTGCCGCCAGCGCGGCCTGCGGGTGTTCCACCAGCACCCGCTCGATGATCTGAGCCGGATTGAAGGTGGTCACCTTCTGCAACTCCATCGGCGGGAACTGGACGATCACCGCTCCGTTGGAAGCGATAGCCGGGCCTCGCGGCAGATCGAGTTCTTCGAACACCGGACGGGTGGCATGCCAACTGCGTCCGGTGGTAAGGACGACGGGCACTCCCGCGTCCACGACGCGCCGCACACTGCGACGCACATTCTCAGGTAGCCGTCCCTCGTGATCGACGAGCGTGCCGTCGATGTCGAGTGCTACCAACTGCGGCCTCCAAGCCGCCTGCGGTCCCCTGACCGCCATCTCTGTATTATTCATTCTTCAACCAGGGTACCCCGTGCCGGTGACAACCCCGTGGCGGGCAGGCGTCTGTCCGGTGAATACCTCCCCTCAGCAGGGCTGTTGGCGAACCGGTCCCGCCAGCCTCGGCTCACACCCCGGCGGCCTCGGACGCCGTCTCTCACCATGCTGTGACCAGGAGGGGGAAGGGAGATTGGCGAGCGCGGTTCGTGGAAGAACGGGACGCGGAGCCGTCCCCTGTCTTGCGGCTAGGCGGACGGGGTGAGGAGCTCCCGGCCGCCGAGGTAGGGACGCAGCGCCTCGGGGACGTAGACCGAACCGTCGGGGAGCTGATGGTTCTCCAGCAGCATGATGATCGGGCGGGCCATCGAGCACAGGGTGCCGTTGAGCGTGGCGACGGCAGACACCCCGTCGGCCCCCCGCATCCGGATGTTCAGGCGGCGGGCCTGGAACTCGGTGCAGTTCGAGGTGGAGGTGATCTCGCGATAGCGGCCCTGGCTGGGTACGTAGCCGTAGCAGTCGTACTTGCGGGCTGCCGACAGCCCGAGGTCGCCGGAGGCCACGTCGAGCACCTGGAAGGGGATCTCGAGCAGCTTGATGAACTCCTTCTCGAAGTTCAGCAGCTTCTCGTGCCAGGCGGCGGCGTCCGCCGGATCGCAGTAGATGAACATCTCGACCTTGTCGAACCAGTGCACCCGGAAGATGCCCTTGGTGTCCTTGCCGTAGGAGCCGGCTTCGCGGCGGTAGCAGGGCGAGAACGCCACATACTGCCGCGGCAGGGTCGCCGCGTCCAGGATCTCGTCGGAATGGTAGGCGGCCAGCGCGACCTCCGACGTCCCCACCAGGTACAGGTCGTCGCGTTCGAGGTAGTAGACATCCTCGGCGGCCTGACCGAGGAAGCCGGTGCCCTCCATCGCGGACGGACGCACCAGCGCCGGCGGGATCATCGGGGTGAAGCCCCACTCAGCCGCCTTCGCCATGGCCAGGTTGAGCAGCGCGAGCTCCAGCTGGGCGCCGATCCCGGTAAGGAAGTAGAACCGCGACCCCGACACCTTCGCACCGCGATCCATGTCGATGGCACGCAGCCCCTCGGCGATCTCGATGTGGTCCTTGGGCTCGAAGCCCTCCGCGGCGAAGTCGCGCGGGGTGCCGATGGTCTCCAGCACGTAGAGATCGTCCTCGCCGCCGGTCGGAACCCCGTCGATCACCAGGTTGGGCAGCCGCAGCATCAGGTCGTCGAAAACCACCTTGGCCGCCTCCGCCTCGACGGTGGCGTCCTTCACCAGCTGGGCTAGTTCCTTCGTCCGGGCCAGCAGGGCGGGCTTCTCCTCCGCGGAGGCCCGGGGGACCTGCCGCGACAGCTCCTTCTGCTCGGCGCGCATCGCCTCGGAGGCGGCGATCTGCCGGCGGCGCCGCTCGTCCGCCGCGATCAGCTCGTCCACCAGCTCGACGGACTCACCGCGCGCCACCTGCGAGCGGCGGATGCGGTCGGGGTCGGTGCGCAACAGCTTGGGATCGATCACAATCCGACAGCCTACCGGCGCACCTCACCTGCGTCGGACCCGACCGCCGGACGTTGATCGCCGGCACTTATTGCCAGATAGCGGCTCCGGGCGACGTATATGTCACCGAGGGCCGCTATCTGGCAGAAAGTGCAGCGGGAGTGAACCTGATCGGCTTCCCGGTCAGTCGTCCTCGGGGTTCACCAGGGAGGCGTACCAGTCCTTGGCGTCGGCGAAGTCCGGGTCGGTGAAGCCCCAGCCGACCTTGGGTCGGACGCCGTCCGCACGCGGATAGGAGCCCAGGAAGACCACGTCCTCGCAGATCCGGTGCAGACCGAGCAGCGCCTCGGCCAACCGGGGATCGCGCATGTGACCCTCGGCGTCGATCGAGAAGCAGTAGTTGCCCAACCCGGTCTTGGTGGGACGCGATTCGATCCGGCACAGGTTCACCCCGCGTCCGGCGAACTGCTCCAGGATCTCCAGCAGGCCACCGGGACGATCCTCGTGCATGTAGGCCACCAGGGTGGTCTTGTCGGCGCCGGTGGGCGGTGGCGGCGGCGCCGGTCTGGAGACCAGGACGAACCGGGTGACGGCGTTGGGGTTGTCCGCGATGCCGGAGGCCAGCGCGGTCAGCCCGTACATTCTCCCGGCCACGTCGGCAGACACCGCGGCGTCGTACTTCGAGGTGGGATCGGCCACCTCCTCCGCGGCGGCGGCGGTGGAGCCACCCTCGGTCACGCTCGCGAGCGGGACGTTCGCGGCCAGCCACTCCCGCACCTGGGCGGCGGCGTGCGGATGGGTGAGGACGCGGCGGACGTCGCCCAGCGCCGTCCCCGGCCGGGCGAACAAGGTGAACTGCACCGGCAGGATCACCTCGCGGCTGATCATCAGCCGGCGATGGCCGTTGGCCAGGTTGTCGAGGGTGACCGTGACCCCGCCCTCGACCGAGTTCTCGATCGGAACCAGCGCGGACTCCACCACGCCGGTGCGCACCGCGTCCAGTGCCTGGCCCACGGTGGCGTACGGGATCGCCTCCTCGTCGGTGAAGGTCTGCAGGGCCTGATGGGTGAAGGTTCCCGCAGGTCCGAAGTATCCGAGCACGGCCACACCCTACCGGCGGGGTCGCCGGTCAGTCGTAGGGCACCAGCCGGCGGTCGCCGGCCAGGGCGAGACCGGCCCGCAGCCGGTGGAAGGCGGGGAGCTCGTGCCCCTCACGCCACCACCAGCGGACGATCATCACCAGCACCAGCAGCTGGGCGGCCGTGCACAGGCCGTCGCGGACCACGGCCGCGACCGCCTGCAACTCCGGGCTGAACTCCACCGAGCGGCCGGTGACGTAGGCCAGCGAAAGCCACATCCCGCGCCACATCAGCAGCGGCTCCAACCGGGAGGCGGCCAGCAGACCCAACGGCACCCAGGCGATCAGGTCGTACCAGCTCAGGGTGTAGGGGGAGGTGACGAGCCAGGCGGCCGAGAGGACTGCGGCGGTGCGCACCGCTATGGTCAGCGGGTCACGCTGCGGGCTGGCGCCGGGCGCCAGCCCGGGAACGGGTCGCCAGGGCAGGACGCGTGAGAGCATCCACGCGATCGCGATCATGCCCAGCCAGCCCAGCCAGCCCACGATCGAACGGGCCACCCACTCGGGGAGCACCAACGAGAGCAGCCCGTGCACCGGAGGCGCCCAGGAGCCGGCCGAGATGTAGCCGGTGTTGCGCGAGGCGGCGAGCAGCGCCTTGGGCACCACCAGGCCGTAGGCGATGGCCAGCGGGATCACCGCCCCGATGATCAACTGCACCAGCTTGCGCGGCTCACGCCGGTAGCCCCACATCATGGCCAGGCCGTAGAACACCAGCGACACCTTGATGGTGCCGGCCAACCCGATCCCGATCCCCGCCAGCAGCGGATTGCGGCGTAGGAACCAGAGCCCGACGATCGCGAACACCAGGGTGAATGCCTCGTTGTGCGCGCCGGCCACCACCGACCAGATCATCAGCGGGTTGAGGACGGTGAACAGCACGGCCCGGGTCTGGGCTTCGTGGTCGCCGCGGGTCATCCGGTACACGAGCGCGCCGATCGCGATGAACGGGACGACGCACAGCACCTGCAGCCAGAACACGATGTCGTGCATGCTCTCGCCGCCCAGGCCGGCCGCCAGCCACTGACTGAACGACGCGAGCGGCCCATAGACCGACGGAGTGTCCTGCCAGGGTCGTTCGGTGAGAATCAGGACGGGGTCGAACTCGGCTCGGAAGATCTCCGCCGGCGTGATGTCGTAAGGGTCGAGGCCGAGCACCTGGAGGCGCCCGTAGGCGGCGTACATCAGCACGTCGGCCGAGGTGAGCGGTAGCACCAGGGCGGTGAGCACGCTCAGCCCAACACCCAGGCCGAAGAGCTTGCGGTTGTCCGGACGCCAGCCGTCGGCGACCGCCCGCCAGGCGATCCACAGTCCGGTCGTCCCGGCTATCAGGCCCAGCCACAACAGGGCTACTGCGATCACTTCGCTGGGGGTCCCGGCGCTGGCCGGGAGGTACCACGGCGGCAGCCACGAAGTGCGCTCCCCCAGGTCGAGCGCCACCGCGCTGGGTCCGGCGAAGCCGACCGCGATGGTGGTGGCCGCGCCGGCCGCGATCAGCGCGACCCCCAGTCGCGGGCTTCGCGTCCACGGCTGGGCGAGCAGGCGGGTCAACGCCGACTGTGGGGCCGCGGGCATGGATCTCCTGATGTTCGGGCACCGGGGGTGGCCGTGCTGAGCCCCCAGGCTAGCCGCCAGCTGCCGGGAGACCAGAGATCGACCACGAGCTATGCCGAACCGTTATCCGCCGAAACGCGCCGCCCTCGCCGCCCCCGCTCCACAAGCACCCGGGTCGGCGCCGCCGGGTGGCTTGGCTCCGAGTTCGTGCACCGAGTTCAGTACACAAACTCGGGACGAAGGCAGTTCCACCCCTACTTCAGCAGTCGGGAGAGGCGTCGGTCGGCCAGGGACCTGCCGCCGGTCTGGCAGGTCGGGCAGTACTGCAGGGAGGAGTCGGCGAACGACACCTCGGCGATGGCGTCGCCGCAGACCGGGCACGGCTGCCCGGTACGGCCGTGAACCCGCATCGCGTTCCGCTTGCCGTCCTTCAGCTCCTTGGCGGGCCTGCCGGACGCCCGCGCCACCGCCGTCGTCAGTTCCTCGCGCAGGGCGCGGTACAGCCGGTCGCGCTCGCCCGAGTCCAGGGAATTGGTCGGACGGAACGGACTCAGCCTGGCCGCGTGCAGGATCTCGTCGGAATAGGCATTGCCGATGCCGGCGATCCGCCGCTGGTCGCGCAGCACCCCTTTGAGCTGGGAACGTCCGGCACCGTCGAGGATCGCGCCGAACACCTCGGGGGTGAATGCCTCGGCCAGCGGTTCGGGGCCGAGGGTGGCGATGCCGGGCACCTGGTCCAGCTCGGACACCAGGTAGAGCGCCAGCCGTTTCTGGGTGCCGGCCTCGGTCAGGTCGAAGCCGCTGTCGTCCTCCAGCCGTAACCGGAAGGCGAGCGGCCCGCGTCCTGGGCGGGCGGGGGCGGCGGGCACCTCATCGCGCCAGACCAGCCAGCCGGCGCGGGCGAGGTGGAAGGCCAGCCACAGCCCGCCGATCTCCAGCCCGACGAACTTGCCCCGGCGAGCGGTCCGCTCGACCTCCAGCCCGGCCAGTGCGCTCAATGGCGGATCGAAGGTCTTCAGACAGGCGAAGGCGACCAGTTGGGTGTCGGCCACAACTCTGCCGACGCAGTGCTCGTCCAGGAAGCCGCGCAGCGCCTCGACCTCGGGCAGTTCCGGCATGGCGCTACCCTACGTCGGCCAGCGCGGCTCGGGTAGCCCGAGTGCCTCCTCCAGCAGGGCGAGGTATTCCTCCCGGTCGATCTCGATGACCCCCAGGGTGGACAGGTGCGGGGTCTGCCACTGGACGTCGATCACCCGGCCTTCGGCATAGTCGTCGGCCAGCAACTCGGCCAACGTCAGCAGTGCCACCTTGGACGCGTCGCGGCCGTGCACGGGGTCGTGGAACATCGACTCCCCGGCGAACAATCCACCCGTGCTCACCCCGTACAGCCCACCCACCAGGCGGCCATCGGCGTCCCAGGTCTCGACGGAGTGGACGTGGCCGGCAGCGTGCAGTTCGGTGTAGACGTCGGCGATCTCGGCATCGATCCAGCCGTTCGGGCGACCCGGATCGGCACAGCCTGCCAGCACCTGGTCGAACGCCCGGTCGACGGAGGTGGTGTAGTGCCGGGCCGACTGGCGCAGTGACCGGGTGACCCGCAGTCCGTCCAGCGTGAGCACCCCGCGCCGCAGCGGCGACCACCACCCCATCTGGCCGAACCCGGAGTCGTGCAGCGGCATCGGGAATACTCCGGCGCGATAGCCCTCGAGTACCAACCCCGCGTCGAACTCGTCGGAGAAGCCGATCAGATCCTGGGCGGGCCACTGCTCCGGAAGTCCGAAAACCGCGGAGCGCCTCATGACCGGATTCTATTCATCGGATCGGACGCACCCTCCCGGAGGAACGTCGTCCGCGGCGACGGCCTCCGGCTCGTGGGACGACAGAGCCGCTCGTCACCGATCCGCGGCCCAGGGTTGAATCGGGGTCGGGCCCGGTGATCGGCGCACGCCGGCCTGCGTAGGCTGGACAGCGGCGGAAGGACGATTCATGGCCACTGCGGGAGAGATCGGCAAGCAATTGGTGACGCGCACCCCCGAGGTCGCCGGAGGGTTGCTGCGACAGTTGATCGACTTCGGGATCGACGGGAACGACACCTTCCCCGGCGCCCGCGCCGCCGCCGCCAAGAAGCTGCAGGATCGCGGCCACCGGGAGCACGCGATCGACGCCCTGGTTAACTCCCACATCGGGCTGGCGTCGGCGCAGGGCTTCGCCACCAGCGTCGGCGGCCTGCTGACCCTGCCGATCGGCCTGCCGGCGAACCTGGCGGGCATGGCCGTCCTCAGCGTGCGCATGGTCGCCGGCGTCGCCCACCTGCGGGGCTACGACGTCACCGACCGCCGGGTCCGCGCCGCGGTCGCGCTGGCCATGCTCGGCGAGGAGGAGATCCGGAAGCTGATGGGCGAGGGCAAGCTCCCCACCACCCCACTGGCGATCGCAACCGCGCCCGTCTTCGACCCCGACCTCGAGCGGACGATCAGCGAGCGGGTGGCCGGCTGGCTCTCCGGCCGCCTGGGCGGCAAGCATCTGGCCGTCCTCGTGCTGCGCCGCGTCCCGCTCGTCGGTGGTGGGGTCGGCGCGGCGGTGGACGGCTTCCTCACCTTCAGCCTCGCCGCCTACGCCAAGCGCGAGTTCGTCCCCCGCCAGCAACTCACCCAGCAGCCGGCTTGATCCCGCGCCGATCCGGCACTGTTCGCCGCCTCCCCTGGAGGACTTCACCCACCTCGGAGAGACTCCGCTGACCGACGGCGACCTCGCCGCGGCCTCACCGGGCGAGTTCGTCGTCGACGTAGCCCGGGGCGGACGCAATCAAACCGGCTGCCACCATCACCCCCGTGGTTGCGATCAGCACCCACAACGGAATCGTCCAGCCACCCGTGGCGGCCAGCATGACGCCCACCAGCAACGGACCGGTGGCCGCCAGGGTGTAGCCGATGGTCTGGCTGAAGCCCGACAGTCGTGCCGTAACGTGCGGATCGCGGGTGCGTGCGGTGACCAGCGAGAGCGCCATCGGGAAAGCGGCGCCGGAGAGCCCCAGGCTGGTCGCCCACAGCCAGCTGGCGGTCGTGGGAACGTAGAGGATGCCGAGGTAGCCCACCACCAGCAGCAGCCCGAGCGTGATCACCACCCACCGCAGGTCGCGCACCCGGGCGACCACGATCGGCATCACCAGGCCGTTCACGATGCCCAGCCCGGCCAGCAGTGAGACCAGCAGCCCGGCGTGCGCCCGCTCGACGCCACCGTCGCGGAACATCTGTGCGGTCCATCCGAACTGGGTGTAGGCATGCATCGACTGCACCCCGAAGAAGACTCCAAGCGCCACCGCCTGCCGCGATCGCAACAGGCTGGGACCACGGGTGTGGGCACGGGAGCGCAGCTTGCGGGAGCCCTCCCGCAGCGCGATCAGCAGCATCGGCACTCCGGCCAGCGCCGCGGTGACCCCCCACACCGACAGCGAGCCTCGCCAGCCACCCGGGAGCACCTCCGCGAGCGGTAACGCCATCAGGCTGCCGAACGTCGCCCCGACCGCGAGCAGTGAGCCGTACACGGCCATCAGCAGCGGCACCTGATCCGGGAATCGGCGCTTGATGTAGGCCGGAAGCAGGACGTTCCCGATTCCCATCCCGGCGAAGGCCAGGGCGGTCAGTCCGAGGAAGATCCAGGAGTCCGAGGCCCTGGGCCGCAGCGCCAGGCCGACCGCGGTGGCCGCCATGCCCCACCACAGCGCGTAGGTGAGTCCCACCCGGACGGCCAGGGCGACCGCGAAGGCACCGAAGGCGGCGAAGCAGATCCCGGGCATGGCCCCCAACAGCCCGCCCCAGGTGGCGCTCTGGCCCAGATCGTCCAGGATCTCGGCGAGCAGCGGCCCCACCGAGGTCGCGCCCGGGCGCAGGTTGGCCGAGATCAGTACCACGGCCAGCAGCGCAATCCAGTACCCCCGGGTGCGGACGGGCCGCACTCGGCCGAGTTCCTCGATCACCGGCGGTACTCCCGCGCCACCCGGCGTCCGATCGCACAGGTCACCTCGTAGGCGATCGTCCCCTGCAGCCCGGCCAGTTCGGCGGCAGTGATCTCCTGGTCGCCGCTGCGTCCGATCAGGATCACTTCGTCACCGACCGCCACGGTGGGCTCGCGGCCGACATCGATCATGGTCTGGTCCATGCTCACCCGCCCGGCGATCGGATAGGAACGGCCGTTCACCAGCATCCGGCCACGGTTGGAGAGCGTGCGGGAGTAGCCGTCTCCGTAGCCGACGGCCACCGTCGCCAGCCAAGTGTCGGCCGGCGCCGTCCAGGTGCGGCCGTAGCCGGCCGTCTCCCCGGCCCGGACCGACTTCACGAAGGTCACCCGGCTGCGCCACTCGAGACCGGGCAGCAGCGGCACGGTCCGGAGGGAGCGGGGGTCGGGGTAGTTGCCATAGGCGATCACCCCGGCCCGCACCAGATCGAACCAGCTGTCGGGATGGGCGAGGATGCCACCGGAGTTCGCCAGATGCTTCAGCAGCGGCCCGTGCTCGGCCTCCAGCGCAGCGGCGAGCTCACGGAACCGGGCGATCGCGGACGCGGTGAACTCCGCACCCTCCGGGACGTCGGCCACCGGCAGGTGGGACATCACGCCCGACAGGCGGACGCCGGAAGTCCGGCGGATCAGGGCGGCCAGTCGCGGGGCGTCCTCGGGCTCGCAGCCGATCCGTCGCATGCCGGTGTCGATCTTCAGATGGAGCTCCACCTCGCGACCCACTGCCGCGCCGGCCGCACCTGCCTCGATGATCGACTGCTCGTCGATCGCCACCAATGCCATGGCGAGCCCCGCCGCGACCTCGACCTCAGCTCCACGAGCCACCGAGAGCTTCAGGATCGGCAGCGCGATGCCCGCCTCCCGCAGTTCCGCCCCCTCGCCGACCGTCGCCACTCCGAACGCGTCAGCCAGCGCCTCCTGCTGCAGGTGGCGGGTGACCTCGATCGCGCCGTGGCCGTACCCGTCCGCCTTCACCGCGACCAGTACCTGCCGATCGCCGACGTGAGCGCGGATCGCGGCGAGGTTCGCAGCGATGTGGTCGAGTCGGGTGGTGGCCAGGGTCGGAGGCGTCGCCGCCAGAACCGGACTCACTCTCCCACCGCCACCGGACGCTCAGGGTCGGACGACCAGCCCGACCAGGAGGGCGGGTAGAGCGCAGCGTCGACGCCGAGGCTGGCCAGCGCCAGTAGCACCTGAGCGGCGGAGACCCCGGAGCCGCAGTACACCGCGACCCGGGCACCCGCAGGAAGGTCGAGCAAGGTCGTCAGCTGCTCGGAGGCGGGCAGTGTGCCGTCCGCCTCCCAGAACCGGCCGACCGGCCGGTTCACCGCCCCCGGGATGTGGCCCGGCTTGGCGTCGATCGGCTCGACCTCGCCGCGGTACCGCTCCGGAGCGCGGGCATCGATGAGCAGCCCGTCGAAGGCCGCCACCTCATCGGCGGTCAACGTGGGGAGGTGCCCCGGGGTGAGCGGGACGACCTCGGTCGGCTCGGTCGAGGCCGGTTCACCGGTCTCCAGGGACTCGCCGGCCGCTCGCCAGGCGGTGACGCCACCGTCCAGCACCCGGACGTCCAGGCCTAGCCAGCGCAGCACCCACCACGCCCTTCCGGCCGCGAAGGAGCCTGGCTCGTCGTAGACCACGATCTCCCGGCTCGGGTCGATGCCGAGTTCGGCGAGCCCGGACGCGACCTGCTCGGGCGTGGGCAACGGGTGGCGTCCCCGTCGTGGGCCGGCGTGCGGCCCGGTCAGCACCGCTTCGAGATCGAGGAACCTGGCGCTCGGCAGATGCCCCTCACGGAAGCGGTCCCGTCCAGAGCCGGCGGGCTCACCCAATCGCCACCTAACGTCCAGCAGCTGGGGCGCGCCGGACCCATCGACTCGCCGCCGCAGTTCGTCACCGCTGATCAGCACGCGGGCACGCGAGTCGATCTGTTCCATGCCCGCACTTTAGCCCCGACCCCTTCCAGCGCAGGCTTCGCTCCGGTACTGGACGGAGTTGGGGACGGTTCCGAACTCCGGCCACACCAGTTCGGGGTACTGGCGGGAGCTAGGAACCGTCCCCAACTCGCGCCACCCAGCAGATCGAGGGAATGGCCGGAGTTCGGAACCGTCCCCAACTCCGGCCACTGCTGCCCGGCACGGCCTGCGAGCCGACGCTCGGTCTGGCCGCGCTCCGCAGAGGATCCGACGCCGATCGACCCTTGCCGCGATCGGTCGGGACTCGGATCAGAACAGCAGCGCCAGCCCCGGATCGGCCAGGATCGCGGCGACGTCGGCCAGGAACTTCGAGCCGGTCTCTCCGTCCACCAGGCGGTGGTCGAAGGTGAGGGCGAGGGTGCAGACCGAACGCGGCTCGATCCGCTCCTCGCCGTCGCGAGTGACCACCCAGGGACGCCGTGCCACCGTGCCCACGCACAGGATGGCTGCCTCCCCCGGGTTCATGATCGGCGTGCCCGCGTCGATGCCGAAGACGCCGACGTTGGTGATGGTGAAGCTGCCGTTGGCGAAGTCGGCGGGTTGCGCCTTGCCCTGCTTGGCCAGATCCACCATCTGGTTGAGGGCCTCGGCGAGTTCACGCAGCCCAAGCCGGTTGGCCCGCTTGATGTTGGGCACGATCAGTCCTCGCGGCGTGGCCGCGGCGATGCCGAGGTTCACATCCCCCCGGATCACGATCTCTTCGCGGTCGCTGTCGAAGCTGGAGTTGATCTCCGGGTTGCGGGCGATCGCCAGGCAGGCGGCCTTGGCGACGATCAGCAGCGGCGAGACCCGCAGCCCACGGAAGTCCGGACGGTCCCGCAGCGTGGCCAACAGGTCCATGGTCCCGGTGACGTCCACCTCGACCCAGGCGGTTGCTTGCGGCACATTGAGCGACTGCGTCATGGTGCGGAACATCTCCCGGCGCACGCCGCGGAGTGCCACCCGCTGATCGACGCCCGGACGATCGTCAAGCCTGGCGCCGCTGGCGGCGGCGATCACGTCCTCGTGCGTGATCAGGCCACCCGGCCCGCTGCCCACGATCGTGGTGAGGTCGACCCCCAGGTCCCGGGCGACCCGGCGGACCGGCGGTTTGGCCAACGGCGGACGCGGCATCTCGCCGGCGCCGGTCGGCTGGCCGGGCGGTGGCAGGGTCTCCCCGGAGGGGACGGAGTCCACCCGGTGCAGCGGCGCCACCTCGTCGACCGGACGCGAGACCGGCCGGTCGGTGTCGTAGGACTCGTGCACCTGATCCGTCTGCGGAGTACTGAGGACGGCTCCCCGCTTGCGTGCCCGGCGGGTCACCGCGCCCGGCTTGGCACCGTAGCCGACGAGCATCGCCACCGGCGCCTCGGGTTCGACCGGGTCTCCATTGGAGTCCTGGACGCTGCCGGAGACCGAGGCCTCGACGGACTCCGCTCCCCCGGCCGCCGGCTCACCCGCAGCGGCGGTCCCGGGCGTGGCCCCAGTCGTGCCGGCCGGTGGGTCGGCCGGGTCCGGCGTCCCGTCGGCGATCTCACTGGGGTCGCCGATCCGGATGATCGGGGTGCCCACGTCCACCAGGTCGCCCTCGCCGACCAGCACAGCCAGCACCGTACCGGCGAACGGGCTGGGCAGCTCGACCAGGCTCTTGGCGGTCTCGATCTCGACCAGGATGTCGTTCACCTCGACCTGGTCGCCGACCGCCACCTTCCAGGAGACGATCTCGGCCTCGAGCAGGCCCTCGCCCGGGTCGGGCAGTTTGAACTCGTACACGTCGTTCTCCTCAGTAGGCCAGCGAGCGATCGACGGCGTCCAGGACGCGATCGAGGTCGGGCAGGTAGTCGCCCTCGGCCCGGTTGGGCGGCATCGGCATGTCGTAGCCGGTCACCCGCAGCACGGGGGCCTGCAGGGCGTAGAAGCAGCGTTCCTGGATGCGGGCGGCGATCTCGGCACCCACTCCGACGGTGCCCATGGCCTCGTGGACGACCACCGCCCGTCCGGTCTTGGCGACCGAGGTGAGGATGGTGTCGTCGTCCAGCGGCGAGATCGTCCGCAGGTCGATCACCTCCAGGTCCCTGCCCTCCTCCGCGGCCACGATCGCCGCCTCGACGCAGGGACGTACCATGCCACCCCAGCACAGCACGGTGAGATCCTTGCCCTGCTTGACCACCCGGGCCTGGTGCAACGGCATCGGCACCGCATCGACGTCCACCTCGCCCTTTTCGTGGTAGCGCCGCTTGGGCTCCATGAAGATCACCGGGTCGGGCGAGGCGATGGCCTGCTGGATCATCCAGTAGGCGTCGGACGGGGTCGCGCAGGCCACCACCTTCAGGCCGGGGGTGTGCGCGAAGTAGGTCTCGGGGGACTCGCTGTGGTGCTCGACCGCGCCGATCCCGGCGCCGTAGGGCAGCCTGATCACCATCGGGACGTTCAGCCTGCCGTGGGAGCGGTGGTACTGCCGCGCCACCTGGGTGATGATCTGGTTGGTCGCCGGGAAGACGAATCCGTCGAACTGGATCTCCACCACCGGACGGTAGCCGCCCAGCGCCATCCCGAGGCAGGTGCCCACGATGCCGGACTCAGCCAGCGGGGTGTCGATCACCCGATCGCCGCCGAACTCGGCCTTCAGTCCTTCGGTCACCCGGAAGACACCACCCAGGTTGCCGATGTCCTCCCCGGCCAGCAGCACCTTCGGGTCGGCGGCCAGGGCTCGCCGCAGGCCCGCGTTCAGGGCCTTCACCATCGTCATGGTCGCCATCTCAGGCCTCCTCGAAGGACGCTCGGTAGGCGACGTACTCGTCGCGCTGCGCCAGCAGGGCGGACGGGGTCTCGGCGTAGACCCGGTCCCACCAGTCGGCCAGGTCGGGTTCCGGGATCGCGATGCAGTCGGCCCGCAGTTGCTCGGCGTAGGCGTCGGACTCGGTTTCCAGGTCGTCCAGCCATCGCTGGTCGATCGCCCCCTGGGCCAGTAGGTAGTTCTTCACCCGCTCGATCGGATCCTTGGCCTTCCAGCGTTCGGTCTCCTCGGCCCGGCGGTACTTGGTCGGATCGTCGGAGGTGGTGTGGGCCCCCATCCGGTAGGTGTAGGCCTCGATGAAGGTCGGCCCGTCCCCGCGCCGAGCGCGTTCCATCGCCCAGCGGCTGACCGCCTCGCAGGCCAGCACGTCGTTGCCGTCCACCCGGATGCCGGGGAAGCCGTAGCCACCCGCCCGCTTGTAGAGCGGGATCTTCGACTGCAGCGCGATCGGTTCCGAAATCGCGTACTGGTTGTTCTGGCAGAAGAAGACCACAGGGGCGCCGAAGGACCCCGCGAAGACGAAGGCCTCGTTCACGTCGCCCTGGCTGGTGGCGCCGTCGCCGAAGTAGGTGATCACGGCGGCGTTCTGCGAAGAATCGTCATTGCCCACCAGGCCGTCGCGCTGCAGCGCCATGCCCATCCCGACCGCGGAGAGGACATGCGCCCCGATCACCCATGAGTACAGGTGGAAGCGTGAGGCACGGGAGTCGTAGTCGACCATTCCGGAGCCGCGGAAGACGTTCAGCAGCGCCACCATGTCGACCCCCCGCACCCACGCGACGCCGTGCTCGCGGTAGGAGGGCACGATCTGATCGCGGTCGTGGATCGCTTTGGCCGAGCCCACCTGAGCGGCCTCCTGGCCCAGCGACGGCGGCCACAATCCGAGTTCCCCTTTTCGCTGCAGCGCGGTCGCCTCGGCGTCGAAGCGGCGGGTGAGCACCATGTCGCGCAGGCTCGAGGCGATGTCGGCATCGCTGCCGGTGAAGCTGAAGTCGGGGTGGTCGACGCGGTTGCCCGCGGGGTCGAGCAGTTGGACGAAATCGTCGCCGGCAACCATGTGTCTCCTCAGGTCAGGACGGGGCGATTTGGCCTAACTTACGGTTACGTAACCATAGGTGTCAAGCTTCGTCCCGTACTCCGAGCTGAGCAAAGATACGTGTCGCCACGAGCCGGCAGACCGGCTATGCCTGAGGCTGAGGCCACTGGCCGACATCACGGCACCCGCTGCGTCTCAGTCCTTACGCAGCTTGTGGGCAAGGTAGTCGCCGGCGATCTGGATGCTCTGGGCAAGGACCACCAGGACGATCACGCACAGCAGCATCATGAGCCCGTCGAACCGGTTGTAGCCGTAGGAGAGCGCGAGGTATCCCAGGCCACCGGCGCCGATCGCCCCCGCGATCGCCGTTCCGTCCAGAATGTTGATCAGGCCGATGGTGGTGTTGCCGATCAGGCCTGGCAGGGCCTCGGAGAACTGTACCTTGCGGATCAGCTGCCACCGGGTGCCGCCCGAAGCGAAGCCTGCCTCCACCACGTCCCGGGGGATCTCCCGCAGGCTGCTCTCTACCAATCGGGTGAAGCTCGGGATCGACGCCAGGGTGAGCGGGACGATGGCCCCCGCCACTCCCAGCGACGTGCCCACGATGAGGCGACTCAACGGGATCACCGCCGCCATCAGGATCAGGAACGGAATGGAGCGACCCACGTTGACGATGACCGACAGAACCTGGTGGGTCGTCTTGCGCGGGAAGAGCCCGTTCTTGCCGGTGTTGTACAGCCAGAAGGCCAGCGGCACGGCTATCGCCGCGGTGATCGGGAACACGATGCCCACCATCGCCAAGGTGGCCCCGAGCGCAGGCAGGATCAGATCGACGTAGTCCTGGACGGACCGGTCGGCCTGCATGAGGACGAGACCGACGTCAAGCATTGTCACTGACCTCCTGGACCTGCAGCCCGAAACCGGCGGCGGCCCGGCTGAGTTCGGCCAGATCCGCCCGGCCGGCCACGATGACGAAGCCGACGGCTTCGCCCTTCAGCTCTTCGACGGTCGCCCCCAGTACCTGCAAGGGCGAGGAGAGCCGCTCCGAGAGCCGGGCGATCCAGTCCAGCGGCACCTCCCGGCTGGCGTAGTTGATGCGGTACTTCGCCAACCCCTCGACATCGACATGGGGACGGTCGGGGAACAGCCGCTGACGTAGGACGGAGTCCTGCAGCACGAGGTCCTTGATGGCTCCTCGTTCGAGGATCTCGCCCTCGTGCAGCAGGATCGCGTCGTCGGCGATCTCGCGCGCGACCTCCATCTCGTGGGTGATCAGGATGATCGTGAGGCCGAGCTCGGCCCGCAGCTGCCGCAGGAGCTGGAGGACGGAGGCGCGGTTGGCGCCGTCCAGCCCGGTGGTGGCCTCGTCCGCCAGCAGGACGGAAGGACGCAGGGCCAGCGCCCGGGCGATTCCCACGCGCTGCTTCTGCCCGCCCGAGAGCTCCCGCGGATAGGAGCCGCCCCGGTCACCCAGACCGACCAGTTCGAGAAGTTCCTGGGCACGCGTCCGGGCATCCTGCTTGTCGACGCCTGCGAACTCCAGGGGCAGCAGGACGTTGCTCAGCGCCGTCCGACGCCGCAGCAGGCTGGAGCCCTGGAAGATCGTTCCGATTCGGCGCCGGTCGTGCACGGTCCGAGCGGCCAGATCAGCACCGTCGATGCTGATCCGGCCGCTGGTCGGGGTCACGAGCGAGTTGATGCACCGGGCGAGCGTGCTCTTGCCGGATCCGCTGGGCCCGACGATCGCGGTGATGGTGGCGCGCTCGATCTCGAATCGGACCCCGTTCAGGGCGGTGATCCGGCCGGGGCCCTCGCCATAGACCTTGACGAGGTCCTCGACCTTGACCATGGCAGACATCTCAGCCGCCTCCGGATCGCCGACCCCGAGGGCTCAACGCACACCCGCGATGATGTCCCCGAAGTTGTCGTCGATGTAGTCGTCGAGCTTCGGATCCTCAACCGTCTCCCGCAGCAGCCGGAACTCCTCGGACTGGGCGTTCTCAGCCCTGGTCACCAAGGTGATCGCCAACCGGATGGGCTGCGGAGCCCGCACGACCTCGACCTCAGGTCCAATACTGGCTGCCCGCAGGTAGGTGGCCTGGACGACCGAGTAGTCGACGTCCTCGAGGCTGCGGGCGAGTTGCTGCCCGACAACCTTGACGATCTTGATGCTGTGCGGGTTCTCCGCGATGTCTTCGACGGCGGCGGTGCCCAGGGACACCGGATTCAGTTTGATCAGCCCGTACTGCTCAAGGAACTCCAGACTCTTGGCCTCGTTCGAGGGGTCGTCGGGGATGCTGACCGTGGCTCCGTCCGGGATCTCCTCCAGCGTCGTGTGCTTCTTGGAGGCGATCGTCAGGATCGAGATGTAGACCGGGACGGCGCTGGCCAGCTCCCAATCAGGCTGCTCGGCGAGCACCGACTGCAGGTAGGGGTCGTGGAGAGCGATGTGGCCGTCGAGTTCGCCGGCGTTGACAGCCTCGTTCAGGTGGCGACTGTCCTCCAACTCGACCAACTCGACCGAGATCCCGTGTTCCGGGGCCAGCGTCTCGGAGATGAAGCTGACGACGGCGGCCTCGGTCGGGTTGTCGGCGCCCACGCCCACTTTGAAGCTGGTCTTGGCGGCCGGGGCGGTTTCGGTGGCAGGTGCGTCACTGGCGGCCGGCTGGGCGGCGGCGCTGGCGCAACCCGCGAGGCCGAGAAGTGCCAAGCTGGTGGCCGCGGCGACAGCCCCTCGAAAGCGGCTGCGGGCACGGGTGATCGTGGTCATGATTGTTCCTTACGTGGAGTGAGTTTCGAGTCGGTTCGTGGACCCCCAGGACCGGGTGGACCACAGTGGTGCGGAGCGCCGCGTCAGTGGCACCCGACCGTGCAGAGCGGAGGCGCCGCTTGCACACACCTCAAGAAGTGCGGCCGGGCAGGGCCTCGGAGGGCGAGCGCAGCCGGACGATCGCGGTCAGCGGCAGGCACCGGAACGACATCGACATCGCTGCGGGCGCGGAGCGTCGACGTGGCGGTTCGCGTGATTCGTCACAACACTCCTTCCGTCTCGCGCGTGATGCGTTCCTGAACGTTAGCAGTCTGCCCAGCTGGGCGAAACTGATGTATCAGTATGTAAGCAAAGATACGTCAGTGGTGTGCCCTGGCTTCTCGTGGGATCACTGGCCAGCGCCGACTGCGGCGCTTCACGCACCACGCAGAGTGTCGTTCGGACCACGCCGGGGTGGCGGGGTCGACCGCCTCCGCCGCGTTTGTCGGCACGCGAACCCGGCTGCGAACCGAGAGGCCGCTCGCCGGCTGGCTCAGGACTGCTTCAGATAGGTCTGGATCCGCTCCACATGGTTCGCCGGCACCAACTCACCCGCCGTCACCGCGAAGGGAAGGCGGTTCGCCGGCGGCGCGATCGGGCAGGTCACATAGTTGGTGAAGGCGCAAGGGAAGGAGTGCGCCTTGTTGAAGTCGATGACGGTGTCTGAGTCGCCGTCGATGTCGGGGATCGGTACCAGGCGACCATTGCCGTAGGTCTCCTTGCCGCTGGTCAGATCGGTGAAGTGGACCGTGCCCTTGATGATGCCCGAGTCGTCGTCGGGACGTCCGCTCACCTCAAGGGTGTACTCCTGCCCGTCGAACTCGAAGGTGACGTGACCGATGACGTGGCGCTCCTCTTTCACGCCGGTCTCGACGGTCGATACCTGCTGGTGATCGTCGGCGTCGCGACGGAACCGGGCTGGGATCACCCAGCTCTCGTCGAGCGGAAAAGTGGGCAGGGCGTCGAAGCGGCGGCGATCGGCTTCCTTGGGATCGCGGACGCGCACCCCATAGAGGTCGTTGCCCTCGTAGTCGGTGCGGGCGATGACCTCGACCTTCTTGCCGTGGTACAACGCCGGCACCAGCGAGTACTTGAACCCGTGCGGGATCACCGTCGGCTCGGTCACCGACCGGCCGTGGATCTCGATCGTGTCGTCCTCGCCCGGCACGTAGGTGATCTCCCGGCCGACCAGCCGGAAGTGCCCGGGAATGCCGTCCACGGTCAGGGTGTCCGTGCCGTCGAACCAGTCCTGGCTGACCAGCGCGAGCCAGCCGTGCGGGGCGGTGAGCGCCGCGATCCGCTCGGCATGCCACTGCCTCCACTGGGTTTCGTAGTCGGTCACCACAGCTGTCATGGAAGTCCCTCTCGTTCTTGCAGTACCGTCCCGACGATCGGGCCAGATTGAGAATCTGAAGTATACACAGTGCCATTCTGATGTATCAGTTTCGTTGGCAGAGCGTCTCACATAGGATGCAGGCATGCAGCAATCAAGCAGTGTCTCCGGCAAGGATGCCGACTGTCGCCAGCCGTGGGTGACGCCATGACCGCCGCGCTCGCCGGCGACGTGATCTACCGCGAACTTCGCCGTCGCATTGTGTTCGCCGAGCTTCGGCCAGGCTCAGACCTCGATGTCGAGAAGTACGCGCAGGAGTTCCACGCTTCGCGAACCCCCGTCAGGGACGCGCTCCGTCGACTGAGCCATGACGGCCTCGTCGAGGTACAGCCCCGTTCCGGATGTCGCGTCTCACGCGTCTCCATGAAGGATCTGATAGACGCCCTGGATGTGCGCGAGGCCACCGGGCCGATGACCAGCCGCCTGGCCGCGTTGCGAGCCACCGACGCGGAGATCGACGAACTCGAGGCCATCGCCGAGCACGGTTACGCCGCGGCGTCCGATGTGCAGTCGATCCTCTCCGCATCCCACCTGTTCCACTGCCGCGTTGCGAAGCTCTCCCGCAACCGACGGCTTCACGACACGACCGAGCATGTCCTGGAGGACCTGGAGCGCGTGATGCGGTTGTGCGGGCAGGCGCCACTGGAGGCCGGACCTCCCATCGAGGATCATCGCAAGCTCCTGAAGGCCTTCCGCGCCAGGGATGCCGAGGCGGCCGCACAGATCGATCTCGACCACATCCGGCGCAGCCGGGGCCGTCTCATCGATCTCGCGACCCGCACCCAGACACTGTTCGACAGCTGACGACACCCCGTCCGCAGCCGGCCGTCCCTTCCGCGGCACCGCGCAAGGCTCTGGGCACTAACCTGGTCCGGTGAGCAGCCTGGCGGAGTTCCGAGATCGATATCAGGCGCTGCTGGTGGCGGCGTGCGAGTGGCGGGCGATGCACACCGAGCCCGAACCGCTGGCCGCCACGGTGTTCGCCGTCCTGGCCGAGAAGGATGCCCCGGATCTTCGCAGTGCCTACCAGGTGCTGGACCGGGTGGTGTTCGACTCCTACACCCGCCATTCCGACGGTCGCAGCATCATGGACCGGCTGCGCGGCCAGGTGGCAGCGATCCCCAACGCGCCGAAGGACTCGCCGGAGGAGGCGAAGCTGCGTGACGCGGTCTCCCGGCTGCGTCGCCGTGACCGCGACCTGCTGCAGCGCGCCTACTGGGACGAGCTCTCCGAGAGCGAGCTGGCCGAGGTCGACGGCGTCGACGTGGCTGAGATCGTGAAGCGTCGCGAGCAGGCGCTCAACAACTACCGGCGACTGATCGCCAAGCTCAGCCCTGCCAGCGATCCCGGCATGGCCGCCAAGCTGCTGCGCAGCATCAAGCCGGGCGTTCACACCCGCTGGGAGTAATTGCCCGCCCACGATGGGCGGTGCCCCCGGCCCCATCGGAAAGTATGGTGCCGAGGTGTCCTTCGACCCGGTCGCCCCGCCCCGCCGCTCCGCGGCGCCCTGGCTCGGCGTCGGGGCGGCGCTGATCGGACTGCTCACGGCAACCTCGGTGATGGGCGCGCCCGCCGCGACACCGGAGACCGGGGCCGGGTTCTGGCTGCCGCCGGACGGCACGCGCTTCGCGTTCTCGTCGGACCACGTCCTCCATACCGCCGAATGGTCGCGGCCCGCCCCGCACAGCCTCATGCAGTTCAACTCCCCCACTTTCATGACCTGGGCGACCATCACCGACGTCGACTGGACGGAGGCGTCCTATCTGCGGGTCACCAGTCAGCGCCTCGATGGCCGGGCGGCCGCCGAGGCCACCGGGGAGGACCTGTGGGTGGTGGACGACGCCGGCGCCTGGACGATCGCCGAGTCCCTCAGTGACGCGCTCGACACCATCTGGGAACCCGGCCGGCTCGACCTGCCGGCAGACCTGGCCATCGGCGCCGCCTGGTATTCCGAAGGCGAGGTGGCCTTCCGCTCGCCCGGTGGCGAGTGGGGCGGGACGGGCTACCGCGCCGACTATCAGGCGTCGGCGCCGACGGACCCGGCCGAACTCTCCCGCGGCTGCGTCGTGGTGTCGATGACGCTCACCGTCAACCAGCAGGAACTGCCCAACGAGCGCACCTGGTGCCCGGGCGCCGGGGTGGTCGCCAGCCACGACGACGAGTTCACCTGGACCCCGGCGGCTTCCCTCCCTCGGCTGCCACTGGCAGAGCAGCCGGCCTTCGAGTGGTCCCGTGCCGACGAGTTGGAGTTCAGCGATCTCGTTCACAGCCAGCCCGGCGCCGGAAACACGTTCCTCTCCCCGATCGCCGCGCCCCACCTGCTCCCGAATGGGTCCCTCGTCGTGGCCAACCGTCTGATGGCCGACCTCATCGCACTCGATTCCACGACGGATCCGCCGCCGGTGCGCTGGGCTGCGCGTCCAGGGGGCACCCTCACCTCGGCGGCGAGCTTCGCCGGGGTGACGGTCGTCACCACCAGCCGGCGGGCGCTGGTCGGCTACGGCCCGGACGGGCAGTGGCTGTGGGAGACGCCGCTGAGCGACCTGACTCGCGTCCCGCCCGTGCTGGCAGGTGACGACACCGTGGTGGTGGTCACCCTCGACGGCGCGGTCACCGGCTACGACCTGTCCACCGGCAACGAACGCTGGCGGGCCGGCATGGGCACCGAGATCCGGCAACTGCCGCTGGTGGCCGGCCAGCGCATCCTTGTGGCCGATGCCGGCGGCGCGCTGAGCTGCTTCGATCTGGCCGGGGAGGAGCTGTGGACGATCGATGCCGGACGGGCGATCGCCCTGGCGGTCGGCGGCGACCCGAATCCCCTGGTCGTAGTGGGGCGGTCCGACTCCATGGTCGTGCGGGCCTACTCGCTCTCGGACGGGAGCCAGGTCTGGCACCAGCGAATCCTTGAGGATGCGAAGCAACTGGTGTCGCTCGGCGACCGGTTCGTGCTGCGGGACGACGACCGGCTGGTCGGGATCGAGGCCGGCACCGGAGCGCGGCTGTGGACGACGACGGTCCGCAGCGAGACGGCGGCCGGCGGTGGCGGCTACGTGCTGCTGCTCTCCGAATCCTCGCTGATCCTCGTCGATCGCGAAGGACGGCAGGTGCGCGAGTGGCCGCACCAACTCGGCGACGTCGGACGAGCGGACAACTATCTGGCCACCTCCGGCGAGGCCGTGATCGCCGCCGGCCCGACCGGGTTCGCGGTGGGGAGGCTGCCGTGAGCGAAGCCCTGGGCCAGATCGGCAATGCACTGCGGGACGTCTGGCGGATCACCTTCGTCGAACCGGTGCGCGAGGGACGACCGCAGCCCGCACAGTGGCCCCACGGCCTCGCGGCGATCGGCGCCGCCGCGGCGACGGTGTACGTCCTGCTGGCACTCGCCGCCACCTTCGCCGTGCCCCTGCGACAGGCGGGCGAGCTCACCGTGTCGCCGACCTCGGATTTCACCCTGCCGACGATCTCGCTGCCACTGCTGGTCGCCGGCCTGCTGCTCTCGCTGGCGCTGGCGCACACCGCAGCCCTGCACACCAGTTGGTGGTTACGGCTTCCCCTGTTCCTGTTCGGCGCGGCCGCCACGTTCTTCTTCGCCGCCACCGCCTTCGACCGTCCCCTGCTGATCCTCGGCTCGGTGCTGGCCTACCTGGGGCTGCTGGGTTTCACCATCGTGCGCGCCCGGCGTGCCTATGCCTGGTGGGAGTTCCTGGTGGTGACGATCCTGGTGGCCACCGCTGCCCTGTTGCCGTGGGCAGGCAGCGGCACGGCGGCCAGCTTCGTCGATCCGCGCCCGACCGGGCTCGAGGGCGCCCTGCTCAATCTGCAGCTGCTCGCCCTGCCCGCCCTGATCGTGGCGGCGACGGCTCCGGCGCAGATCGTGGTGACCGGCGCGGTGGCGGCCGGCACTCGTAGCGTCGGACGGCGCATGTTCTGGGTGGGGGCGGCGGTCGTGCTGGTGTGGTTCGGCTTCAGCATCTACTGGGCCTCCGACGAGCTGGCGCCGACCGCTGTGCTGGGCTCGGCGGCCTGTCTCGCGCTGGTGGCCGGTGGACTGGCGATCGCGCTCCGCCGGGCCGGACGGACTCTTCCGGAGTCGCCCGCGGTGTACCCGGAGGCCTGGGGTCCCTGGCTGTACCCCCTCGCGACCGCGATGGTCGCGATGATTGTCGTGATCGTGCCCCTCTCCATCCTGCACAGCCTGTTACCGCTGCTCGGTCTCGCCCAGACTCCGGTCGGAGACCTGGTGGATCTCGTCGTAGCCGGCTGGACTGACAGCTACCCGGGGGTGTGGTGGCGCGCTCTGCTCGGTGTGGTGGCCCTCGGCTTCGCCTGGCAGCGCAGCCGGTCGAATCGGCTCGGCGAAGCCGGGTTCCTGATCTCGTTCGCCGCCGCCGTGTTCCTGGACGCCGCGGGCCTGCTGCCGGGAGGGGACTTCCTGCTCGATCGCACTCCGGCGGGCTACGCGCTGGTCGCCGGTGCCGCGGCGCTGATCTTCGCAGGCTGGGCGGCGGTGCGACGTGGGCTCACCCGGGAGCGCGCGACGGGCGTCCTCACCGTCCTGCTACTGGCGGTGCTCTACCCCCACCGCGACATCCTCTCCGACCCGGGCAGCGCGGTTCTGGTGTTCAGCGCCCCGCTGGTCATCCTGTTCGGACTGACCTGGCGAGTCCTGACCGACGCCGGTTTCACCCGTGCGGGATCGCGCCACTTTCCGCAACCGACCCGCGTCCTGCTGTTCCTGGCCAACTCCTTGTTCGCGGTCACCTCGATCGCCTTCCTGGCCCTCACCCGCGGCACCGGCACCGACGTCGACACCACGATCTGGGCGAGCACGGGGGACAGCCTGCTGGGCGATCCGCTGTTCGTGGTGGCGCTGGTCGCCGGCGCCTGGCTGATCGCCGGACCTGGTCAGACCGGCCGGCTCAGCTCTCCGCCGAGCGAGCGGCAGCCTTCCGCTTGAACACCCACCACACGAGGAACCAGCCGCCCAACGCCGTGACCAGCCAGACCAGCAGCACGGTGGCCGCCCAGGCGGTGAAGCCGGAGATGGTCAGCCCGCCCGGCACCAGGGTCGCCACCCACAGCGCCAACAGGGTGGCGACCAGCCCGATTCCGCCCAGCAGCGCGGAAGCGTACTTGCGCGCCATGCTGAACACGAAGGGGCCGAAGAGCGCCGCCGCGACGGTGTAGATCACGACCGCGAAAATGAAGCCACTGGCCTGCACGGTCACGCCCGGGACCAGCCAGGCAGCAAGCAGCAGCCCGATCGTCGCGGTGGCGAGATTGATCGCCAGGTTGATCATCATCCGAATCATGGGACGATGCTAGTGGGACGGGCCGCGCACGTCCGCGAATCAGCCGCGGAACTGTCTGCCCAACTCGGCTATCGAGGCGTCTACGCCTGAGCTCAGTCGAAGATCGGGCCTACCGTGCGGGTGCGCTTGAGTTCGAAGAAGCCCGGGTAGGCCAGAACCTTCACGAAGCCGTCCCAGAGGTTCCCGGCCTCCTCGCCCTTCGGGGCGGGCGAGATGACCGGGCCGAACAGGCTCATGCCGTTCACCCGGATCACCGGCGTGCCCACGTCCTGGCCGACCGGATCCATCCCCTCGTGGTGGGAGGCGCGCACGGCGTCGTCGTTCGCGTCCGTCAACGCCGCCTGAGCCAGCTCCACCGGCAGCCCGATCTCGGCCAGCGCGGCCTCGTAGGTGGTGACCTCGTTGGGCTGGCCGCCGGGGTGGATCCGGGTGCCGACCGCGGTGTAGAACTCCCGCAGCGCCTGCTGGCCATGTTCCCGCTCGACGGCCAGGCAGACCCGCGGACCGCCCCAGCCGGCGTCCATGACCTCGCGGTACTTCGGCGGCAGATCGCGTCCCTCGTTCAGCACCGACAGGCTCATCACGTGGAACCGCGCGGTCACCGGACGGACCAGCTCGACCTCCAGCGCCCAGCGTGACGTCATCCAGGCCCACGGGCACATCGGGTCGAACCAGAGGTCAAGGACAGTGGGATCGGTGGTTTCAGTCATAGTGGAAGTGTAGATAGCCTGCCAGGCGTGATCGACGTCATCGCTCTGGACCTGGGCGGCGTGCTCTCATGGCCGCCGGATCTCTACGCTGCGCCCGCGGCGCTGCTCGGGATCGATCCCGCAGCCTACGAAGCGGCCTACTGGACGGGGCGGGTCGACCTGGACCGCGGCGAGCCGCTCTCCCGGTACTGGGGTCCGCTGCTGACGACGGTGGGCGTCAAGCCGACCGAGGAACTGATCGATCACCTGGCGCACTATGACATGGCGCTGTGGACCCGCTTCCGTCCCAGTGCCCGGGAGTTGCTGGAGACCGTTGCGCAGTGGCCGCAGCGGCTGGTGATCCTGAGCAACGCCCCGGCGATCCTGCGGACCGCCGCCGAGGCCAGCGACTGGTACCCGCTGGTGGAACGGGTGTTCATCTCCGGCGAGCTCGGGCTGGTCAAGCCCGACCCGGAGATCTACACCGCGATCCAGGCCGAGCTGGGGACCGAGCCCCAGCGAATCGCCTTCATCGACGACCGCCCGCACAACGTCGCCGGCGCGGCAACCGCCGGCTGGCAGGCCCACCAGTGGACCGACGATGCCGATTCCCTGACATGGCTGCAACAGGTGTGCGGACGAGGGTAGTCGCCGTCCCGCACCACACCCGGTCGGCGTGGGCGGCGGCTCACGGCTGTGTTGTGAGATCGCCGGGACGACAGTGTCGGCTTTGGCACCCCTACTCGCCGGGGTAGCGGACGCCGAGCTGGGCGCGCACCTCGTCCATCAGATCCATGATCGCCACGGTCTCGGCCAGCGGCAGCAGCGGAGACTCCAGCTGTCCGTCGGCGACCAACTGGGCGAAGTGCGCGGCCTCGTGGCACATGCCCTTGTGGCCCGCCGGGGCGTTGCCCGTCCAGTCGATCGCCTCGTTGCCGGCAGCCAGTCGGACCGGACCGGGGCTGTAGAAGTCGCTGCCACCCAGTTCCACACGAGCGGCCGTCCCACTGATCGACGCCCGGGTAGGGGTTTTGGCGGCCAGGGTGGTGTGCAGCACCGCCTGCGCGTGGGGATGGTCCGCGAAGCCCTCCATGACGATGGTCTCCTGCCGGTCGACACCGCGGTCGGTGAGTTCGCCGATGGCCCGCACCCGGCTCGGCACGCCGAGGGCGAAGACCGCCCATGAGACCGGGTAGACGCCGAGGTCGAGCAGGGCGCCACCGGCCAGTTCCGGATCCACCAGCCGCTGGACGTGGGTGAGCGCCTGGCCGTGATCGGCCTGCACGGTCTCCAGCTCACCCAGCACACCGTCGGCCAGCAACTGCCGCACCACGTCGGTGCGCGGCAGGAAGCGGGTCCACATCGCCTCCATCAAGGTCACCTTGGCTGCCTGCGCGGCGGCCACCAGGTCGCGGGCCTGCGCGGCGTCCCTCGTGAACGCCTTCTCGACCAGGACGTGCTTGCCGGCCTCGATCGCCAGCAACGCCAGATCATGGTGGGCATGGTGCGGGGCGGCGACGTAGACCGCCTGCACCTCCGGATCGGCCACCAGTTCGGCGTAGCTGCCGTAGGCCCTGGGGACGTCGTGGCGGGCGGCGAACTCCTGCGCCCGCTCCCGCGACCTTGAGCCGACCGCGACGAAGCGCTGACGGGTGGCCTCGCGGGCGGCGCTCAGGAAGGTGGCGGCGATCCCGCCCGGGGCCAGGATTCCCCAGTTCAGCGGCGGCGCGTCGGAGGGATCGGGGGTGCGCGGCAGGGGCAGCGATGCAGGAAGAGCCATGGCGTCACGGTACCCCTCCCGACCACCCCTCATGGGCGCGCGTTCGTTCGCGAGAACCGGACGATGCGGCCCACCTGCGGGCCGGCGTCAGTCCCGGATCGCGCTCATCGTCCCGGTGGTCTCCGAGGGGGAATCCAGCGGAACGCTGCTGCCTGGCAGCCGGATGGTGAACTCGGCGCCGCCGATCTTCGAGCGTCCGGCCTTCACCCAGCCGCCGTGGGCCTTGATCGTCTGGGCGACGATCGAGAGGCCCAGCCCAGAACCGGGGGTGGTGCGGGCGTGCTCGGAGCGGTAGAAGCGATCGAAGACATGAGGCAGATCCGCGTCGGCGATGCCGGGGCCCTCGTCGGCGATCCGCAGCCGGTCGCCCTCGAGCCGTACCGTGACGGTGCCCCCGGGTGGGGAGAATTTCACGGCATTGTCCAGCAGGTTGGTCACCGCGCGTTCCAGACTGTCGGGTTCGCCCACCAGGTAGAGCGGGTCCAGCTGGACGTCGAAGTGCAGGCCGGGTCCCCGTCGCTTGGCCCTGGCCAGAGCATTGGACACCACATCGCGCAGGTCGATCGGCTCGGGATCGGGCTGGACGGTGTCGTCCCGCGAAAGGTGGACCAGGTCGCCGATCAGGGTGGTGAACTCGCCCAGCTGGGCGGCGATGTCGCGCAGGATCTCGCCGCGTGCGCCCGGGGGAAGCATCCCCTCGCGATCGTCGGCGACCAGCAACTCGACGTTGGTCCGCATCGACGTCAGCGGGGTGCGGAGTTCGTGGCCGGCGTCGGCGATCAGCCGCCGCTGCCGCTCGCGGGAACTGGCGAGACTGCGCATCATCTGGTTGAACGAACGAGTGAGGTCGGTGAGCTCGTCCATGCCGCCGAGCTCGATCGGCGCCAGCTCATTGGTCTCCGTCACCGTCGCGACCGCGTTGGTCAGCCGGCGGATCGGTTCCAGGCCGGAGCGGGCGATCACCCAGCCCGTGGCGCCGGCCAGGCCCGCGGCACCCAGGCCGAAGGTGAGCAGCGAGAAGGCCAGGATCCGCAGGATCTGGTTGGTCGGGCCGAGCGGCCGGCCGAGCACCAGCGCGTAGTTGTACGTCCCGTCCGAGAGCGGCACCGCCACAATCCGGTAGGGGTTGCCGGCGGTGTCCACGCCGCTGCGAGCCGAGGATCCGGTCTGGGTGCGGGCGATCGCGACCTCAGCGGCCGTGGTCACCAGCGATTCACCACCGGAACCGGGCGGACGCAGCACGCGGTGGTCGGCTCGGATCGTCAGGATCGTGACGTGGGCGATGTCCAGGGCGTCCTGGTTGAGACCGCCCATGCCCTCGATGTCCGGGGCGATCCACTCGCTGGTGACCGCCGCGATCTCCGTCAGTTCACGATCGAGCTGGTCGTAGATCGCCAGGTTGGTGATGACGTAGGCGGCCACGCCGGTCAGGGCCACCGCCCCGGCGACCGCGGCGGAGACCAGGAAGGCGAGCCGGTCGTGCAGCGGCCGGTTCGTGACCGAGAGAAGGGAACGGAACCAGCGGATCACGGTGGGGTCTCGCGCAGCACGTAGCCGATGCCTCGCACGGTGTGGATCAGGCGGGTTTCGCCCTCACCTTCGGTCTTGCGGCGCAGATAGCCGATGTAGACCTCCAGCGAGTTCGCCGTGGTCGGGAAGTCGAATCCCCAGACCTCGTTGAGCAGCCAGCTGCGTTCCAGCACTCGCCGAGGGTTTTCCAGGAAGGTCTGCAGCAGCGCGAACTCGGTACGGGTCAGGCTGATCCGCCGGCCGGCTCGCTGCACCTCACGGGTCTGCAGGTCGAGGGAGAGATCGGCGAAGGAGAGCAGGTCCGAGCCGGGATCGTCCGAGACCGCCGGACGGGCCGAGCGCCGGGTGAGTGCCCGGAGCCGGGCCAGAAGCTCCTCGAAGGAGAACGGCTTCGCCATGTAGTCGTCGGCACCGGCGTCCAGGCCGTCGACCCGGTCACCGACCGCGTCCCGGGCTGTCAGCACCAGAATCGGCACGTCGTTGCCGCTGGCGCGCAGCGAGCGGGTGGTCTCCAGTCCGTCCAGCCGCGGCATCATCACGTCCATGATCACCGCGTCGGGGCGGAGGGCTGACAGCTTGGCGAGCGCCTCGACCCCGTCGTTGGCCGTTGTCACCTCGTAACCTGAGTAGTGCAGGGAACGCGCCAACGAATCCCGGACGGCCTGATCGTCGTCCACAACGAGGATGTGCATGGTCCCAGCCTGCCACGCCGACGCCCTCGGCGTGGAGCGGACGCTCCCAGCCACCCGCCCCTCGCCCGATCTCGCTGCCCGCACCGGGCCCCGCTCGGCCATCGCACGCCTGGGTCAGCGGAGAGCGCTTGGCCGCCTGGGGCCCGGCGTTCGACGGCAACAAGGGCGGCGGGGTGCCGGCGGTGGCGGTCGGTGCGTCAGCGACGGTGACTGTCGGCGAGTTCGCCGATGCGGAGCATCAGGCCGGGCATCGCGGCCTCCACACTGGCCAGGGTCTGGCGGAAGCCGGACGGCGGGCCGTACCACGGATCGTCCACCGGCGTGCCGGGCGCCGCATCCGGATCGAAGTCGGTGAGCAGCACCAGGTTGTCGGCATCGGGGACGAGGTGGCGCATCCGCTCCAGGTGCAGCCGCTCCATGCCGACCACCAGCGCTGCCTGCCGGATCTCGTCGGCGGAAATTCGGTGCGCCCGGTGCGGAGTGACCGGATAGCCGGCCTGTCGCATCACGGCGGCTGCCCGGTGATCGATCGGGTTGCCCTGCTCCTCGGCGCTCACCCCCGCGCTGGTGAAGATTGCCTGGATGCCTTCGCGGGCTGCCCACTCCCGAGCGACCTGCTCAGCCATCGGGGAACGGCAGATGTTGCCCCAGCAGACGAAGACGACCGAGGTCACCGGTGATCCGTCCCCCGCTTGCCGAAGAAGGCGTTCAGGATGAAGCTGACCACCGAGACGATCAGGCCGCCCAGGAAGGCGCTGCCCCAGTCGGCGACGTGCCAGTCGAGACCCACCTCGCCGGCCAACCAGGAGACCAGCATCAGCAACACCGCGTTGATCACCAGCAGCGCCAGCCCCAGCGTGATGAAGATGATCGGAGCGGTGACCACTTTGAACAGCGGTTTGACGATGCTGTTCACCACGCCGAAGATCGCCGCCACCGCCATCAGGGTGAAGACCTGCGTCTCCATCTCGGAGTTGACCACGGTGATTCCCGGCAGCAGCCACGTCGCCACGGCCAGGGCGAGGGCACTGGCGAGAAAGCGAATCAGCATTACCCCATGGTGTCATGGTTGACTGGGTTCTCCTATCGGATGAGATCGGAAGGTACGCCGGTGACCATCAGCCTGAAGGGTCGTCATTTCCTCAAGGAGCTCGACTTCACTCCTGTCGAGTGGCGGCGCCTGCTCGACCTGACGGCCGAGCTGAAGCAGGCACGCCGAGCCGGTCACGAGGTGCAGTACCTGAGCGGGATGAACCTCGCGCTGATCTTCGAGAAGACCTCCACCCGCACCCGTTCCGCGTTCGAGGTGGCCGCCCACCACCAAGGCGCCCACGTCACCCAGATGGACGGCAACTCCTCCCAGCTGGGCCACAAGGAGTCCCCCGCCGACACCGCCCGGGTGCTCTCGCGGCTGTACGAGGGCATCGAATACCGCGGCGCCCACCAGGCCACGGTCGAGCAGATCGCCGCGCACTCGTCCGTGCCGGTGTGGAACGGACTGACCGACGAATGGCACCCCACCCAGAGCCTGTGCGACATGTTCACCATGCGCGAGGCCAGCGGCCTGGAGGATCGCGAGATCGCGTTCGCCTACGTCGGGGACGCCCGGTTCAACGTCGGCTGCTCGCTGCTGATCGGCGGCGCACTGCTGGGGATGGACGTTCGGATGGTCGCCCCCCGCAAGCTGCTGCCGCCGGACTGGGTGGTCGAGCACGCCCGGACGCTGGCCGAGCAGACCGGCGCACGGATCACGCTCACCGAGGATCTCGACGGGGTGAAGGGCTGCCACTTCATCCACACCGACATCTGGGTGTCAATGGGCGAGCCGGAGAGCGTGTGGACCGAGCGGATCCTGCTGCTCTCGGACTACCAGGTGAACACCGCCCTGCTGGAGCGGACGGGAGTGTCCCAGGTGAAGTTCATGCACTGCCTGCCGGCCTACCACAACCGCGAGACCACGGTCGGCGAGCAGGTCTTCCAGCGGTTCGGGCTGCCCGAACTGGAGGTCACCGACGAGGTGTTCGAGTCGGAGGCGTCCATCGTCTTCGATCAGGCCGAGAACCGCATGCACTCGATCAAGGCCATCCTGGTCTCGACCCTCACGTAAAGACCGGCCGAGACCCGCGTCCCGTTCAGCGAACGTAGCGGTGTGTCGGCTTCCGGTGGGTTTTGGCCGACGGATCGCTGCATTCGACGGCCGCTGACGAGAAGGGGTTATGGGTTGGGCCAGGGGTTGGGGTTGCAGCCCTTCAGGTCGTCTCCTTGGGGGGCCATGACGGGGGCGGGCTTGCCCTTGGTCTTGCAGGTGGCCTTCTTCTCGTCCAGTTGCAGCCCGACGGCGTGGTTGACCAGGTAGCGGCGGAAACCGGTCAGGTCGTCGCCGTAGGTGGCGGCACCCTTCGTCCAACCGGTCAGGCCGAGGGCCAGCTTGCCACCGCGGACGCAGACCCAGTCCTTCGCTCCGCACTTGGCGTCCACTGCGCTCGGGTCGGCCACGAAGACCGTGAAGTCGGCCTGCTTGGCGTCCGCCACCAGAGCGAATCGGACGGAGCCGTCGCCCGTCCAACTGCGCGGATCGTTGAGCACCTTGGCGATCTCCTTGGCCACGTCGTTCGCCTTCAGGCCCTTGCCGCTCTGCACCTTCACGATGAAGCTGTGCTTGGTGCCGGTTGAGCTCACCGGGGCCTGTTTGACGGTGGAGGTGTCGAACTTCGGCTTGGCGTCCGGCTTGGCGGTCTCGGACGGCTTGGGCTTCGCGCTTTCGGACGGTTTCGCGCTCTCCGAGGGCTTGCCCGATTCCGACGGCTTTCCCGATTCGCTGGGCGTGGCCGACCCCGAGGGTTCCCCCGTGCCGGTCGGCGTGGGTGTCGGTGTCGGCGTGGGCTTGGGCGGCGGAGGCGTCACGCTCCCGGTCGGCACCCCGGCCCGGATCACCGGCTCGGTCAGCGTGTTCGCCCATACCGCCAGCCCGATCAGCACGAGCACGCCGAGCACCAGGCCGAACACCAGTCGTCCGCTCAACCAGCGTGGACGAGACGAAGGCGCGGGGGAAGTCACCCGTTCACGATAGCCGCAGCCTCCCGTGCGCCCGCTCCACGACACCGCCACCGCCCACAACGCGCCTCCGCTCGGGGCATGGGCGGGAACTGAGCTCCCGGATCACGTCCGGAGGGCGCGCCGCCGGCCCGAACGGTGGCTTCGGGGCTCAGCGCGTGCCACGCTCGGACGGCGTCAGGCTCGGGCGCGGAGTCGTCGGCAGCGCCTCGGGTTCGACCGGGGTGGGCGACGCTGGGGGTGCTGCTGAGGGGGTCGGTTGGAAGGGCTGGACCCACAGCAGGTAGCCATCGGCGGTAGGCGTTTCGTAGTCCCCGCCACCCCAGACCAGGACGCTCTCGTCACCGCCGATCGTGGTGTTGCCGGCCAGATCCCGAACCGGCACGGACGGGACGGTCGTCCACTCCAGCGTGACCGGGTTGAGCAGGTGGCCTCCCACCTCGACCAGCCCTCCGGCCACGATGGCCGAGCCCTGCAACGAACCGCCGGAAGGCGGGGTGGGCAGGTCGGTCCAGGCCTCAGCATCCGGGTCGTAGATGCCGCCGTAGTAGTAGAACCTTCCCCAGTTGCCGACCTCACCACCGTCGCCGCCACCGACTCTGGGCCACACCACCCGCCCGCTCGCGCAACGCACCGCGGTTCCGGCCCCAAGAAGCTCCGTCGTCCCGATCTCATGCCAGGTCGTGAGATCGGCGTCCAACTCGGCCAACCGCACCAGCGGTGGCTCCGCGGAACCCGGGCTGTCCACCAGATGCTCTGCCGCGAGCAGGAGGCGGTCCCCGGTCCAGACCGCGGTCCGGTTGTAGCTCGGCCCCAACGGATCCTCCGGGAGCGGATCGAACACGCCGGTCTCCGGGTCGAACACGAGATCATCGACGTCGCCGAACTCATCGGTGTCCGAAAGGATCAGCAGGGCGGTGTCCGTCGCCACGAGTTGACCGCCCGTCGTCTCCGGGAGGCGGTAGGCGGTCCACACGTCCTGCAGCGTGTCGTAGCGCAGCAGCGCAGGCTGGGCCGCGGTGTGCCACGAAAGCAGGTAGACCGACGAGCCGAGCACCACCATGGGAGTGGCGCCGGAGCCCGGCATGGGGGCGATGGACGTCCAGGAGTCGGTAGCCGGGTCGTAGAGCGCCCCGTCGGTCAGCCGATCGGGTTCTTTGCAGCTGGCAGTCGGCGGACACAGGAAGTCGGCCTGCCCGCCGAGCACGAGGTAGCGTCCGTCCACCCAGCCCCCGAGCGCCTCCCACCGAGGCGATAGTGGACTGGCAGCGATCTTCGTCCAGACGCCGTACTCACGCGGCAGCTTCGTCGTGGTCGGGGCGGGTGCGGCCGGGGTCGAAGAGTTCACCACTCCGGGCATGATCAATGCCCCTGCGATCGCGAGGAGCGCCACCGCGGCCGCCACCGCCAGCCACGGCCCGCGCCGGGGCGGACGGGTCGGCCCGCCAGTCAATCCAGCCACGTCGAGGGGACGGAAAGCAGGACGTCCGGCTTGCGCGCGCAGCCCGCTGCGTAGCGCCTCGGCTGCGCGCAGGTTGCCGGCGAGTTCGGTGTCAGTCATTGGAACCCTCCTGGGGAAGACGATCGCGCAGGGTGGACAGCGCACGGTGCACCAGCACCCTCGCCGCCCCTGCCGAGCAGCCGCAGATCCGCCCGATCTCGGGGTAGCCACGGTCCTCGTAGAAGCGCAGCACGACGGCGGCTCGTTGCCGCGGCGGCAGGTCGGTGACGAGTCGGATCGCCAGCTGCGCGTCGAGCAGTGCGGTGGAGCCGTCCGGTGCCGGGATCTCCAGCCAGGAGGGAGCTACTCGGCGAGGATCACCAACAGGGTCCGGGGGCCGTGGACGCCCTCGACGCGGTTGAGTTCGATGTCGGAGGTGGCCGAGCCGCCGCTGATCCAGGTCAGCGGACGTCCGTCCGCGATCGACGGCTGAAGCCGGACGACCGCCTCGGGCACATCGGAGACCACCTGATCGGCCTCCACCACGCAGATGTGCAGGTCTGGGACCAGGCTGAGCGCCCGGCGTCCCTGGTCGTCGCGGTGGTCGAGGACGATCGTCCCGGTCTCGGCGATGCTCACCCGTGAGGCGGTCAGCACGCCATCGATCGAGTTCAACTCGACCCGCGACAGCGGCGGATCGTCATCGAAGACGGTCACCCCGGCGTCGACCACTGCCTGACGCCAGCCGGCGTCCACCCCGCTGGGCAGCACCATCGAGGTCACGCCGTACTCCGCCAGCAGGGCGCCGATCGCGGCCGGCACCTCGGCAGCCGGAACCCGCCGCACCACGGCCTTGTAGTCGAGCACGTTCTCAACGAAGCGTTCCAGGATGTCCGGCATCTCGGTGGGGCGACCGTACTGCCAGGTGATCGGAACGTCGAGCTCCGGATCGGGCTGCACCACGTCGGCCAGGGCGCTGCGCACCCGAGCCAGTACCTCTTGTCGCGAGCTCACTTCGGTTCCTCCCCGCGGTTCTGCTTCCACCAGGCCCGGAAGGTCTGTTTGGCAGGCATCTTCAGGTCACGTGCGTTCGTCCAGGGCGAGGCCGGCCAGGGCAGCTTGCCCAGGTGGGTGGTCCGGCCGAGCACCTTCGCCGCCAGTTGGGACAGCGCCTCGACCGTCTCCAGGTGACTGGCCTTGCCGAAGGCCCACTTCGACCCGGCCATCGCCATCGTCTCCAGGTGCGGCTTGTGGTCGTGCCGCTTCTTCTCAGCCACCTTGTGCCGCATGTGCACCAGCAGGTCGGGCAGCGGAATCCGGACCGGGCAGACGTCCGCGCAGGCCCCGCACAGGGACGAGGCGAACGGCAGCGACTTGTCGACGTCGGAGTCGAGGCCGCGCAGCATCGGGGTGAGCACCGCGCCGATCGGTCCGGGATAGACCGAGCCGTAGGCATGGCCGCCGACCCGCTCGTAGACCGGGCAGATGTTCATGCAGGCCGAGCAGCGGATGCAGCGAAGCGCGGAGCGTCCGATCGGGTCGGCCAGCACCTTTGTGCGACCGTTATCGATCAGGACGATATGGACGTCCTGCGGACCGTCGCCAGGGGTGACCCCGGTCCACATCGAGGTGTACGGGTTCATCCGCTCGGCGGTCGAGGAGCGCGGCAGCAGCCGCATGAACACCTCGAGATCGGCGAAGGTCGGCAGCACCTTCTCGATGCCGACGACGCTGATCAGCGTCTCCGGCAGGGTGAGGCACATCCGTCCGTTGCCCTCGGACTCGACCACCACCAGCGTCCCGGTCTCGGCGATCGCGAAGTTCGCACCGGAGATGCCGACCTTGGCGCGCAGGAACTTCTCCCGCAGGTGGGTGCGGGCGGCACCGGCCAGAACGGGCGGGTCGTCGGTCAGGTCCTCCGGTGCGGCCTTGCCGTAGAGGTGCATCTCGCGCAGGAAGATCTCGCGCACCTCGGAGCGGTTGCGATGGATCGCCGGGACCAGGATGTGGGAGGGGCGGTCGTGGCCCAGCTGGACGATCAACTCGGCCAGGTCGGTCTCCCAGGCGGCGATCCCGGCCTCCTCCAGGGCCTCGTTCATGTCGATCTCCTGGGTGGCCATCGACTTGACCTTGACCACTTCGTCGACTCCGGTGGCCTTCACCAGTTCGACGATGATGCGGTTGGCCTCCTCGGCGTCCCTGGCCCAGTGGACGGTGGCGCCGGCCTTGGTGGCCTGCTCTTCGAACTGGGTCAGGTAGTGGTCCATGTGGCGACCCATCCGGTCCTTGATCGCCTCGCCGGCGAGCCGGAGCTCCTCCCAGTTCGGCATCTCGGCGACCCGGAGCAGCCGCTTGTTGCGGATCGTCCGGGTGGCCTTCCCGAGGTTGCGACGCATCTGGTCGTTGCCCAGCTGGACCTTCGCGTTGGCCGGGAAGGCAGGCATCCCGATGAAGGTTCCGGGGGGCGGCGCCGGGGTGCGGCGCTGCGGGACGGTGGTGGTCATACCCGGGCTCCTTCCGTGGTGGCCAGGATCTCGGCCAGGTGGATCGGCTTCACCGGCGCACCCTGGCGGTGCAGCAGTCCGCCGATGTGCATCAGACAGGAGTTGTCGCCGGTGACGATGTACTCCGCACCCGTCTCCAGCACGTGACGGGCCTTGTCGGAGCCCATCGCGACCGAGACATCCGGGTTCTTCACCGAGAAGGTGCCGCCGAAGCCGCAGCACTGGTCGGCGTCGGTCAGGTCCATCACCTCGATGCCACGGACGGCCTTGAGCAGCTGTAGCGGCCGGTCGCCGACCTTGGCGACCCGGACCGAATGGCAGGTCGGGTGGTAGGTGACCTTGTGGGGGAAGTAGCTGCCGACGTCGGTCACCTTCAGGACGTCGACCAGGAACTCGCTGAGTTCATAGGTGCGGGTGACCACGTCGTCCACCGCGCTGATCAAGCCCTCATCCTTGGCGTGCCGGGCCAGCATCGGATGCTGGTGGCGCACCGACCCGGCGCAGGAGCCCGACGGCGCGACGATGTAGTCATAGCCCTCGAACGCCCGGACGTACGAGCGCACCGCCGGCACCGCGGAGTCGAAGTAGCCGGTGTTGGTGAACATCTGGCCGCAACAGGTCTGAGCCATCGGAAACTCGACCGTGCACCCCAAACGCTCCAGCAGTGTCACCACTGCCTTTGGCGTGTCGGGAAACATCATGTCGTTGATGCAGGTAGCGAACAGGGCAACCCGGGGCGAGTCGCTCACCTCGCACCCCCTTCCGGGAATCGGTTTGGCCTCCTCGGCGAGACCTACGTCCGACTTATTGGTCAGACCATACTCAGACGCTAGGTGGCAAGTCGGATGGCGTCAAGCGACTCTGATTTATGCGCAAACACTGTCGCAATACTCGCTGCCTCCCACCGTGTGCCGATCAGCGGGGCACAATGGGCGCATGGATTCCGAACCGGGCGATCTGCGCGCCTATCAGGTGGTGCTGGCCCACGTGGAAGCCGGCATCTTGGACGGGACCTACCGCAAGGGCGACCTGCTCCCGCCCGAGCGCGATCTCGCCGCGCAATTGAACGTCGGCCGGTCGGCGGTCCGGGAAGCGATCCGCGTCCTCGACACCCAGGGACTGATCACCGCCAGCACCGGACGCGGCGGCGGCACCCGCCTGGTCCCCGCCCAGGGAGACGCACTGGCCCGGATCTTCCGGTTGCACCTGGCGATCGCCGGCTCCGGCATCAGCGACCTGACCGAGACCCGGGTGGCCCTGGAACGCTCCTCCGCCGCGGTCGCCGCCCGCCGGATCGATCTGGCGGCCCTGCGTGAACTCACCGCGACGGCGACGGCGATGCGTACCGCGAACTCGATCGACGAGTTCAACGATCTCGACACCGCCTTCCATGTCCAGTTGGCGCGCGCCGTCCGCAACGACCTGGTGGCCGAGCTCACCGTGGCGATCCGGGAGGCCGTCCGGGAACCGATCCGGACCGCTTCGGAGTTGATGAGCGACTGGGCGAACTTCCGCGTCACTCTGATCACCGATCACGAGCTGGTGCTGGAGGCGATCGCGGCCGGTGACGCCGAGGAGGCCGCGGCCGCGATGGAGACCCATATCCGCCGCGCCTACAAACAGCTCGCCGAGGCTCTCGGCTGAGGCCGGCACCACCCGCCGCTACGGGCCGGGGGCCGGCGCGACGCGAAAGCGCCGGTCGCCGCGGGGGACGACCGGCGCTTTCGCTACGTGCTCAGGCCGCGGTGACGCTCACGTTGATGTGAGCCACCACGCCGGCGGTGAGCTTGATGCCCACGGTGTGATCGCCGACGTTCTTGATCGGCTTGCCGATCTCGACGGAGCGCTTGTCGAGCGCCGGGCCGCCGGCCTTCTTCACCGCCAGGGTGACATCTGCCGGAGTGACTGCGCCGAACAGCTTGCCCGTGCTGCCGGCGTGGGCCGGCAGGGTGACGGAGAGCGCCTCCAGCTGGGTGCGCACCTCCTTGGCGTGATCGGCCGAGCGGATCTCGCGGGCGTCGCGAGCCCGCTTGATGCCCTCGATCTGCTTCTCGGCGCCCTTCGTCCAGCGAATCGCGTGGCCGCGGGGCAGCAGGAAATTGCGGCCGTAGCCGTCCTTCACCTCGACGATGTCGCCCGGGATGCCCAGGTGGTCGACCGAGGTGGTCAGGATCAACTTCATGATGTCTCCCCTTCTCAGCGAGCGGTCGAGGCGTAGGGCAGCAGGGCGACCTCGCGGGCGTTCTTCACCGCGATGGCGACCTTGCGCTGCTCCTGCACCGACAGGCCGGTGACCCGACGAGCGCGGATCTTGCCCCGCTCGGAAATGAACTTCCGCAGCGTGGCGGTGTCCTTGTAATCGATGTGACCGACCCGGATTGACTTCGCGGGCGCGATCTTCTTGTTCTTCGCCGGCATACGCCGCGATGAGGCCATTGTGGTGCTCTCCTTGGTTTCGAAAGCCCGGCCGAAGCCGGAATGTGCCTGGTCCTAGCGGTTTCGATGGCCGAACTTGTCGAGCCTGAAGCCGCTGCGGACAGGATGCGTTGGTGCGATCAGAACGGAGGTTCGTCCGCCTGGCCCGCCTGGGCCCACGGGTCGTTCCCGCCGCCTGACCTTTCGCTCTGGCCGCCGCCGCTGTTGCCGCCGCTCCAGTTGGAGCCGCCGCCGGAGGACTGGCCGCCGCCGTAGTTGCCGCCGCCACCCGACGTGCGGGTCACCTTGGCTGTGGCGTACTTGAGCGCGGGACCGATCTCCTCGACCTCGACCTCGAACACCGTCCGCTTCTCGCCCTCGCGGGTTTCGTAAGTGCGGGAGCCGAGGCGGCCCTGAACGATGACCCGCATCCCCTTGGTGAGGGATTCGGCCACGTTCTCGGCCGCCTGCCGCCAGACGGCGCAGTTGAGGAACATGGCGTTGCCGTCCTTCCATTCGCCGGTTTGGCGATCGAAGGTGCGCGGCGTCGAGGCGACGGTGAAGTTCGCCACGGGCGCCCCGGAGGGGGTGAACCGCAGCTCAGGATCTGCCGTCAGGTTCCCGACGACGGTGATGATGGTTTCGCCAGCCATGTTGTGAGCTCTTTCGGAGTCGGACGTGTACTGGACCCAGCCTGTCAGCTACTACTGACATTGGCGAGGCCCTGCGTCGGATCAGTGGATGTCGGGGCGAAGGACCTTCGTCCGCATGATCTGCTCGTTCAAGGTGAACTGGCGATCCAGCTCCTTGACGACAGCCGGTTCAGCGGTCACGTTGATGACGGCGTAGATGCCTTCGGACTTCTTGCGAATGTCGTAGGCGAGCTTGCGTCGTCCCCAGATGTCCAGGTTGTCGACGGTGCCACCGGCCTTGGTCAGCCCGGCAAGGGGCTTCTCCAGCAGGCCGTTCACCTGGCGATCATCGACGTCGGGGTCGATGATGACCATGACTTCGTATTTGCGCATACGCGAACTCCACCTCCTCTGGTCTAGAGCGGCTACGGGCGGTTCCCGTAGCAGGAGGGCGTATCGGCCACCGGTTCGGCAGCCAAGGACGAACTTTACCCGGACGTCCTCACGCGGCCTAATCGGACGGCTGCGGCATCCCCCGTCGGTGTCGACGTGCCGGGGTATCCTGCCGGGATGAGTACCCCGCACGGCGATGGCGATGGCGGCCAGGGACTGCTCATCCGCGAGCTGGACGAGGACGACGGCGAGTTGCTGCAGGCGACCTACGACGCCGTTCTGCGGCCGTCATTCACGCTCGACGAGCTGAGTGGCATCAAGGCGGTGAGCCCGGCCCCGGGTCGAGTGGTCACGGTGGCACTCGGGCCGGGCCGGGTCCCCCTCGGATGCGCCGTCAGCGACCTGGACGCCGGCGGCATCGGCCTGCTGAGTTATCTCGCGGTGAGCCCCGACAGCCGCAGCCTGGGAGTCGGTGGCCGGCTGCTGTCCCATCTTGCCGCGCTCTGGGCGGAGATCGGCTGCACCCTGGTGCTGGCGGAGGTGCACGACCCACGCGGTCACGTCGATACTGCCGATGAGCACCCGGAGGCGAGGCTCCGGTTCTATGCCCGTGGCGGCGCGCGAGTTCTTGACGCGCCGTTCGTCCAGCCCGCGCTGGCCGGCGGGGAACGAGTACCGGACATGTTGCTGTTGGTGATGGCCGGGCCGGAGGTGCCTGCGATTCCCGCGGCGCCGTTGCGGGAGTGGGTGCTGCAGTACTACCGCGACTGCGAAGGGGCGGAGCCAACCGACCCGCAGGGGGCCGCGCTGCTGGACCGGTTCGCGACCGGGCAGATCGCAGTGCTCCCGCTCGCCGAGTGGCCGCGGGTGCGCCGACTGGCGGTCGATTGATCCTCGATCCGGGCTGGTCCTGACTACGGACCGCCCTCGTCGAAGGGAGATGCCACCTCGCCCCAAGCCCTCCGGCTGAGCCACCACACCACGGCGGCGAAGGCACCGACCACGCCCAGTTCGACGAGCCACCACACACGATCGTCGGCCACACCCCATGCCTGGTTGGTCCAGGCGAACAGGTCGATCAGCCCGAGCGCTGCGAGTACCGTCACCAGGATCTCGAGCGGTCGCTGCCGCTGTCGCTGGGCATGTTCGGCTCGCACCTCCTGCTCCCTCGCCAGTCGTTGGCGCTCCGACTCCCGCAGCGAAGCGAGGCGCTCCTGGAGGATGCGCTGCGTCCCGACCGCCGCCTGCACGGTCGCACCGAGGGAGCGTTCGAGTTCTGCGACTCCGTTCAACCGCATCAAGTGGTTCGTCACCTCCCGCCCTTGCTGGTCCTTCGAGAGCCGGTGCTCATTCGCGCGGTCGACCAGTAGCTGGACGTGCCGGATCGCATCGGAAAGGCGCGCCTCCATTCGCTCCACCGCCGCCAGGTCGGCGTCGTGACTGCGCCGCGGATCCAGATCGACTCCTGCGTCGTCGACCACGCGCCGCAGCCACTGCTGCCGCCGCCAGTACACGCCGACGAGACTCGCAGCGAACTCCACGGCGGCCTGGGTGACGAGAAGCTGCCAGTGCGGCGCCGTCGGGCCGAAGACGGCCGTGACGTCCCCCGAGCACCAGATCAGTTCCCGCCGGATGCGTCCTGCGAGGGTACGGTTGGCCCGGATGTTCTCCTCGGGACGGGCGAAGGTCACCCATTCCAGCGGACTCTGCGCGAGCGGCCGCTGGGCGGTGAGCGCGACCGGTGCCCCGAGCACCCCCGCGAGGTCGTTCGGATCAACCAGTCGCAGCCGCCTTCCGCCGCGAAGCACCGCGTTCGCCTGACCCACTGTGATGAGGATCTGCCCGTAGCGGGCGAGGAAGCCGACCGCGACATCGAGGTCACGGGCAAGCTCGTCCGCGGAGCTTCCCTCGGCCCGGTGCGCTGCGGTCGCGAGATCCTGCACGATCAGGGTCGCGAACGCCAGCAGCGACTCGACCGACGCAGTGTCCACCGAGCCCGGTGTGCGCGCCCGAAGCCACACCCGCTCCACCCCACCGAGTTGCCCGCCGCGCCGGATCGCCTGCTCGAGATCGTGCGGGGTCCAGGCGGCCGCCGCAGGACCGCCCTCCACTCGGGTGTCGGTGCCAAGCCGGATCCGGACGTAGTGATTGCCCATGCCACTCAGCCGGACATCCACGTCAAGACCCGCCAGCGTCACGCCGTCGGTTGTAGTGAGAACAAGATCGTGGTCGGGGAACACCGCGCGGAAGGCCCGATAGTCCGCCTCCTGGATGGCCGTCGAGGCAAGCCACCCGTCGGAGCGGGGAGCGTCATCGATGACCACCCTGGCGCCGGCGAGGTCGCTGATCGGCGCCGCACCGGCACGGTCCGGTCTCCCGAGCGATGCCATGAGTTCCGGGAGCACGTCCTGGCCGGTGGCGGCCACCGGGAGGCCGAACGGGTACAGATAGGTCACTTCGGTGGCGATCAGCTCCAGGACGCGCGACTCGGGGTCGCGGCAGACGGCCGCCGCGGCCTCCAGTGGAACCCGCTGTGCCCTCACTTCAGTGGCGAACACCGACCACCGTCCGACATCGCTCTCCTCGAACTCGCGGCACCGATCGGCCGCCTCCTGCAGGGAGTCGGCGGTTGCCTCGTCATGGTCACGAGTAGCGAGGCCGGCCAGAAAGGCTTCACTCGCCGGCGCGATGTGGTCGGCGACGAGTTCGAAGTAGGGCAGCGTCCCACGCAGGTCATCCCACAGCAGCGCCAGCAGAGCGAGCAGGTGGCTCCCGATCCCGGCCTGTCGTGGATCGGATGGCATGTCGATCCCTGCCGGATCCAGTTCGGCGGTGAGTTCGTCCCAGAGCTTCGCGACGCCCGCGTCGGCTCGCCGCAACGCGTCGCGCGCCGCGGTCGCGATCCGGCGGGTTGCGTGGACCGCACACCCGGCGGTAGCCGACTCGACCCTGACCTGGTAGCCGAGGGCGACCATCAACTCCACCACGACCGACACCAGATCCGCGCACCAGGCGTGCTCAACCGTCGGACGTGGCATGGCGGTGGCCAGGCCGGCCAGGGCGTCGCTCATCGCCTCGATCTCCTCCGCCACCACGGAGTACTCCCAGAACACCACGGTCTCGGCAAAGACGAAGACCGCGAAGGTCGCCCGCGACCGTGCTCCAGCCGTGGTGTCAGCTGCGGGAAAGCGTTCGAGCAGCGAGGCGAAGAAGCGGGCAACGGCCGGCCCCCAGCCGTCGCCCGGGCGTGCTTCCAGGCCGACCATCTCCTGGAGCGCACCGCAATCCTCGTCATACACGGCCTGTCCGAAACGAGCCCAGCGCCTCAGGAGGTGGTCGACGTCGATCACACCCCCGTCGGGTCCCGGCACCCGGTCGAGTTCACGGCCCATCATCACCCGCAGTGCGGTGGCGTCCCGGCGGCGCAGCGCACGCCGCACCGGATCCCACCCCGCGGTGGCGAGTAGTGCTTCCGCCATCCCGCGCACCGACTCCGCCCCAGCACCATCCCCCACCACGGCGCTCCCCTCTCCCCTCCACAACACCCTTGGGTCGCAGGGTAAGGGTCAGCCGGCGAATCCCCACTGCGTGTCGCTCCCTGGATCAGACCTCTCGCCCGGGCAGGGTCCGCGGGAGTCCTGCCTCGACCTCGCCGGCCCTCGGGTGCGCACGAGGAGTGCCATGACCACGTACACCCGGTAGCGTGTCCACGAAGCCGCGGCAGAGAGTCGGAGAGACTTGCGCAGAACACTTCGGGTGCTGGTCACCGCGATCCTGGGGATCGCGCTGCTGTGGGTGTCCCCAATGCCTATTGCGGCGGCGAAGAACCCCAAGCCGCCGAAGGAGCTCACCACCAGCGCCGTCCCGCTGGATGCCCACCTCGGCTACCAGCCACAACGTACCTGCTCGCCCACTGCCAAGCCCGGCACCACCGCTCTGCTGAAGCTGCTGATCGCCACCTGGGGCGGATCGTCCTCCGGCATCTCGCGCAGCTGCGCGATCGTCGGCCGCTCCGAGCACAAAGAGGGCCGGGCGCTGGACTGGCGGATGAGCATGAAGTCGAAGTCCCAACGCAAGCGGGTCGATCAGGCGCTGGCGTGGCTGACCGCCAACAATGGCGAGGTCGCCTACCGGCTGGGCGTCATGTACATCATCTGGAACCAGAAGATCTGGTCGACCTACTACCCCGAGCTCGGCTGGCGGAAGATGCCGAACCGCGGCTCCTGGACCGCCAACCACAGGGACCACGTCCACATCTCGCTGTCCTGGGACGGGGCGATGAAGCGGACCTCATGGTGGACGGGGGTCCCAGTCACCTATCCGCTGAACGAGAAGTGTTCCGGGAGCGGGGTCAAGGCCTGCCTGCCGACGGCGCGCCGGGCGTCCGGGCAGAGCTGGCGGCGGGTCAAGGCGCCGGCGTCCTTCCTGCCCACCCCTTGGCAGTCTCCCAACATCGGCGGCAGCCCTCGCGTGGGATTGACGCTGACCGCCGTCCCGGGCACCTGGGTACCCGAGGGTGCCGACGTCCATTACCGATGGTTGATCGGCAAGAAGCCGATCCCCGGCGCGACCGGCGCGACCTTCGTCCCCACCGTCGCCCAGGTGGGCAAGGAGATCACCCTGGAGGTCACCGCCAACGGGAAGACCCGGACGAACAACGAGCTGGCGGCGGTCTACCCCGGGTTGTTCACCGGCGCCCCGAAACCCCGGTTGGTTGGGGCGGTCGCCGTGGGGCAGCAGGTCTCGGTCGAGATCGGCGCCTGGACTGTGCCGGGAACGTCCTTCAGCTACCAGTGGAAGCGCAACGGTAAGAAGATCAAGAAGGCGACCAAGGCGAGCTACCGTCCCACCAAGGCCGATCAGGGCAAGAAGCTCACCGTGACCGTCACCGCGAAAGCGCGCGGCTACGTGACCAAGTCGGTCACCTCGGCGGCGACGAAGGTGGCCAAGCCGTTGCTCAGCGTCACCCAGGAACCCCGGATCACCGGCACTGCCGAAGTCGGTCAGAAGCTCACGGCGACCTCGGGCAGTTGGCAGCCGGCGCCCACCTCGCGCGCCTACCAGTGGTACGCCGACGACGTGGCGATCCCGGGCGCGACCTCGGCCTCGCTCGTGCTCACCGCGAACCAGGCCGGCAAGCAACTCCGGCTACGGGTGAAAGCGACCCGCTCGGGCTACTCGACCACTTATGCCTGGTCGGCGGCGGTCGCCGTGGCCGAGCCCGCGGCGACACCGGCTCCGGAACCTTCCGGCTCTGCCACCCCAGCCCCGGTGCCCGACCCAGAACCGACACCGGACCCAACGCAGTCTCCCTGACACCGCATGCCCGGCCAGAGCCGAGCGCCCGGCCGGAAGCGACTGTGTGCAGAGGGCGGCTCAGCAGGGATCCTCTGGGGTGACTGTTGTGTGCAGAGGGCGGCTCAGCAGGGATCCTCTGGGGTGACGCCAGGCAGGTAGCTCTGCCACTCCTCCTGGGTGAGCGGTTCACCCCGTCCGGCACACAGCGACCGGCGGGCGTCATCAAGATCGGCCGTCCACCGCCTGACGATTCCGTTGTTCCCGGCGGCGACCAGTTCGCCGCCGTCCTTGATGAACCGGACGTCCCAGGTGCGCCCCAGGTCACCGTCCAGGGCCAGATACGCCTCGGCGTCCTCAACGTCGAGTCGCCACGCCCAGACTCGCTCATCGCCGCCGCCGGCGATCAGCAGGCTGTCGTCGGGGCTGAAGTCGAAGGCGTTCACCCCCGACCTCAGGTCCGCGTATCTCCGGTGCTGCACCGGCTCACCCGGATCGCTGACGTCCCACAGGCTGACGTCGCCGTCCACCGTGCCCACTGCCAGCAGCCGGGAGTGATGCGCGAAGGTGGCGACCAGCGCCGTCGGCACGCCCAGTTTCCGTATCAGCGCCGGTCGGGGGGGATCGCTGACATCCCACAGTTGCACGTCCCCGTCGGCCTGGATCGCGAGCACCCCGCCGTCGGGGCTGAAGCTGAAGCTCTGCGGAGCGGGGGTGTCCAGCGTGGCAAGCCGGGTGAGATCGGCGGTTGCGGAGGAGCCGAACAGAGCCGTCCGCGTGCCGGTGTACTCGCTGGCCGCGACCAGGGACGAATCCGGGGAGACCGCCAGACTGGCTACTCGCCAGCCAGGCAGGCGCGCCACAACCTCGGGCGCACCGGCTCCGTCGGACAGAAGCATCCACCGCAACACCTCCCCGTCGGCCGTTCCACCCAGCAGGTAACTCCCATCGGGCGCCACGGCCAGCCCCGACGACATCGTCCGGCCACCGACCTCCGGATCGGGCAGGCGCCGGGGAGCATCGCCTGCGACATCCCACAAGGCAATGCCGTCCGACAAAGTGGTCACCGCAAGACGCCGCAGCCCTGCGTCGGTGGCCAGCGCATAGGCACTCGAGCCGGTGCGCAGCACCGGGTTCTCGGCCTGCCAGACCCGCAGCGCCCCGTCGGTGCCGGAGGTGACCGGGCGTCCGCCGACCGATTCCACGCCCAGTACGGTCGTCGTGCCGCCGAGGGTCTGCTGCAACTCACCGGTGGCGACGTCGAAGAGGTAGGCGTTCTGGTCGGAGTTCGCGACCAGGAGGGTGCTGCTGTCGGAGCTGTAGGACACGTCGTTGGTCCAGCTCATGAAGCCTGTGAGGGTCGGCTCGGCGATGGCGTCGTCACCCTCCAGGCGCCAGCGGAAGACGCTGCGGCCGGCGACGCCGGCGGCGACGTGGCGGCCGTCGGGGCTGACCGCAACCGTCTGGCTGACCACCGGCACGTCACCGATGGCGAAGCTGAGGTCCGCGAGCCGTTGCGGAGTGCCCGACAGCCGCCACCGCGCCACGGCGTTGCCCGGACCGGCCACGAAGAGCTCGTCATTCACCGGATTGAAGGCAACCGCCCGGGCCGATGTCTCCGGTCCCAGTTCCACCTCGCCGATGCGTCGTGGCGGATCAGCGGAAATCGACCACAGAGCCACCTTCCCGGTCGACGTGGCCAGCGCCAACCGCTCACCGGATGCATCGAAGGCTGCGCCGAGGACTGTGTAGTCACCGTCGCGCAGGTCGGCAACCAGGACAGGTTCGGCGGTCACGTCCCACAGGCTCGCGCTGCTGACGCCACCGGCGACCAGCAGCCGGCGGCCGGAGACGGTGGCGAGGGCGACCGCGAAGAGTGGGCCCGCCGGTTCGGTCTGGAAGGTCCGGCCCGGCGAGGACTCCAGTTCAGCGGCTCGCCAGAGCGTCACCTCGCCGTCGCCGTTGGCCCGGGCGACCATGCTGTCGTCCGAGCTCTTCGCCATCACCGCGTTCGGGGCACCGAGCCAGCGCAGCGGGGTGTTCATCGAGGTGGCGTCCAGCAGCGCCGAGGCTCCCTGACGGGTGTCCGCCAGGCGTTCGGCAACCAGGGCCATCTGCGCCACCAGATTCGGATCCTGCGCCCGCAGCGACCGGGCTTCCACCGCCACCTGCCGGGACTGGGACTCGCGCCGGGCCAGATCGGTCTGCGCCTGCAACTCCAGCCCACGCCAGTAGAGCAGGCTCACCACGACCACCAGTGCCGAGACCAGCGACGTCAGGCCGACGGCGACGTTGCGACCGCGCCGCAGCCTGCGATTCACGTGCCGTTCCCTGGTCAGCTGGGACGCGAAGTGCTCCCGACTCGCAGCGACGAACTCCCGCTCTCGCGGAGTCAGCAGCAGATCAAGCCGGGGGTCATCGACCCAATCGCTGAACGCTTCCAGGCGCTCGACCCGGATCAGCGCGTCCGGCGACCTGCAGCTGTCCTCCCACACCTGGGCGGCACGACGAAGCCGTTCCAAGGCGGCCAGGTCGGATCGACTCTCAGCGATCCACTCCTGGAGCCGGGACCACTGGACCAGCAGGGTGTCGTGGCTGATCCGGACGGCCTCGCTGGTCACCGTGAGCATCCGCGCCGCGGTGAAGGCGTCGATCGCGGGCCTGGCCGCCGCGTCGAGGTCGGCCAGCGGCAGCGAGTCGCGCACCACCAGGTCGCCCGCCAACCGCACCAACCGCAACAGCACCCGCCGCAGGGCGTCCTGCTGAGTCTCGTCCAGCGACTGGTAGACCTCTTCGGCGAGCCCCTGCACAGCGGCCGCGACGCCCCCGGCTCGGACATAGTCGGCGGTCGTCATCCGACCGTCCTTGCCCGCCGCCCAGGTGAGCATGAGCGCGCTGGAGAGCAGCGGCAGCACGTCGACCGCCACCGTGCCGGGGTGCGGGCCAGGCGGCAGATCGTCCAGCACCATCGCGACCAGTTCCTCCTCGACGGTCGTCCCCACGAGTTCCGCCGGCCCGAGGATGACCTCGCGGATCTGATCACGACCGAGCGGTGCGATCAGGAAAGGGCGTGCCACAGCCTCGGCCAGGACCGGCTCCTGGATCGCTGCGACGAAGGCATCCGCCCGCATCGCCATCACCACCACGGCCCGCTCGGCCAGGCCGGCCAGTGAGGCCAGCGCGGCTGCCTGCAGTTCATCGTCGAGGGTGAACAACTCCTCGGCCTGATCGATCACGATGAGCTCCGCCGCCGGTTCCGGCCCGCTCGGCAACTCCGCAGCCGCCACCTGTGCGACCGTCCATCCGGCCAGCAGCCCATCGACCACCTCGGTGGCCACCAGTCCTGCCGACAGCAGCGAGCTCTTGCCGCTGCCGGAGGCTCCCAGCACGACGACCAGGCCGTGCCCATCGGATTCTCGGCGATCCAGGACGGCCTGGGCCAAGCGCCGGGTTTCCTGCTTCCGACCGAAGAAGAGATCCCGATCGGCGGTACCGAACGGCCGCAGACCCAGGTAGGGGTTCCGGGGGTTACCCAGCTGGGCACCGCCACCGGACCAGGTGTCATCCCACAAGCCCTCCGGTACTCGATCGCTCAGCCCCAGCCGATCGACGATCCGCAGGTAGTGCCTTCGTAGCGCTGGCACCGGCAGATGCTTGCCGCTGAGCCATCCCTGAACCGTGGCAGGCGGTACATCGGCGATTCGGGCGACATCGCGAATCGACAGGTGCTGCGCGCGTCGTTCGGCGTCCAGCAGCACGGCGAAGGAGCGGCGTGGGGGTGCGGCGTTCACGTCCGACATTCTGCAGCAGAGCCGCGCCCTGAACCGGCGGAACCGTCGAAGCGGTCGGTCCGCCCTCGGCCAGCCACAGAGCGCGAGGGATCGTGGGCCGCCGTGTTCGCTGCCGCGGACGTTGCGGACTTTTCAGATCCTCTCAGGCGCAGTGCGAGTCGGTCAGCAAGGACGCAAATCGGACGGCACGGGCGTTCGATCAGCTCCGGCAAGGATCCTCCGGCGTCACGCCGGGGAGGTAGCGCTCCCACTCCTCGGCGGCGAGCGGGTCACCGCGACTGCCACACAGCTGCGCCTTCGCCGCGACCGGGTCTGCGATCCACGCCTTCACCATTCCGGTACTGCCCGAGACCGCGAATCGGGCCCCGTCCTCGATGAAACGAGCGTCCCAGGGACGGCCCAGATCGCCGTTGAGCGAGAACAGTGCCGTGGTGGCTTGCGAGGTCAGGTCCCAGCCCCAGATCTGGTCGTCGCCGCTGGTGCCGATCAGCAGCGTGCCGTCCGGGCTGAAGTCGAGCGAGTACATGCCCGAGCGGGGATCGCCGAATCCGCGCAGCCGGACGGGGTTCGCCGGGTCGCTGACGTCCCACAGCGACACGTCACCGTCCTGCATGCCCACCCCCAGCAGGGGACGGTCGCCCGGCGACGCCACGGTCTGCGGAACCGTGGTGAACTCGATCTCTCCGACCGCCTCCGGATTGGCCGGGTCGGTCAGCGACCACAACGCCACCCGGTTGGAGGCCAGCGCGACCGCCAGGGTGCTCTGCGTTGTGAAGACCGTGAACTGCGGATCGGGAGTCTCGATGAGCGCCACCCGGGTCAGCTCCCCGCTCTCAGGATCGGCGCTGAAGATCGCCGTCCGCTCCCCCTGGTACTCGAAGGCCGCCAGCAATCGGGAGTCCGGCGAGATCGCCACGGCCGCGATGTAGCCGATCCCGGCGTCGTACACCGATACCCTTCCCGTACCCTGCTCGCTGAGCGGCCAGATCAGGACGCGGCCGTCCCGCGTTCCACCGGCCAACCAGGCCTGGTTGGGGGCGAGCATGGCCGCGCCCTGCTGGATGTCCCGACCAGGCAGTTCGCCCACCACAGGGGTCGGCAGCTGCCGCGCCACCTCGCCACCCAGCCGCCACAGCGCGATCCCGTCGTAGGGACTGCCGCCGGCCAGCCAGTCGGCTGAGCCCGACATGTTGTAGATCATGGAACCGGACGATCGCCACACCGGGCTCTGCGCCGGCCAGACCCGCAGCGTGCCGTCGGCACCGACCGCGATCGGCCGCTCCGCCGCGAACCCCGCGTCGTAGGCGAACGTCGGGGTCGTCATCCGGCGCATCTCAACGCCGGTCGCGGCGTCGAACACGGTGACATCCTGATCAGCACTGGCCGCGATCAGCAGTCGGGAGTCGGCCGAGAATCCGACCCCGAAGACGTAATCCTCGAAGGCGGTCAGCGTCGTCAGCTCGGTGGCGGTCTCGTCGGCCAGCTCCCAGCGCATGACGCCCTGGCCGTTCATCCCCGCTGCCAGCCTGGTGCCGTCCGGGCTCAATGCGAGCGCCAGCACCCGCACGTCGATCAGGCCTCCGCCGTCGTCGAACCAGGTCGGTAGATCCGGCAGCCGCTCGGGTTCTCCAGTCAGGCGCCAGCGAGCGATCGAAGCGGGCGGCCCTCCGACGTGCAGGATGCCTGACGCGGTGAGGGCGAGCGAACTCACGGCCGGACGAGTGGCGCCCGAGCCCGCTTGGGCCACCTCGTCCAGCTGCACGACCGTCACCCGGCGAGGCGTGGCCGCCAGTTCCCACACCTCGACGGTGCCGTCGTCAGCACCGAACAGCACCCGCCCCACCGGGTCGAAGGCGGTCGCGTGAGTGGTCGATTCGATCGGCCTGAACTCCGTCACCAGCACCGGATCGCGGGTCACATCCCACACGGCGCGAACGTTTGCTCCGCCTACCGCGAGAAGCCGCCGGCCCCGTACCGTGGCGAGGGCGAGCCCGTGGATCGGCCCCCCGGTCGGATCCACCGCCCAGGTGTGACCGGGATCACTGGTGAGTTCATCGGCCTGCCACAGCGTCAGCCTCCCCTGGGCGCCGCCTCGCACTACGAGCTCGCCATCGGCCACCAGAACGGCTTCGGGGTCCCCCCGCCACTGCAACGGGGTGTCCACCGCTGTCGCGTCCAGCAGGGCGGAGCGGCCCTCGAGCGTGTCGGCGAGGTCGGCCGACACCAGCGCCATCTGTGTCTGCAGGTTGGGATCCTTCGCACGCTGGCTTCGGGCGGCGGTCGCCACCTGCCGCGACTGCGCCTGCAGCCGGGCCGCCTCCGCTGCCCGCTGCGAGTCCCGCATCCCCCAGAATGCGAAGCCGGCGATCAGCGCCAGTCCGGTGGAAAGCGCGGTCAGCATCAGGGCTCGGCGGCGCTGACGGCGCAACCGCGCGTTGGCGCGACGCTCGGCGACCAGAACGGACGCGAAGTGCTGCTCGCTGGCCCGCAGGAACTCGTGCTCGAGCGGAGTGAGCAGCGCGGCCCGTTCCGGATCCTCCAGCCCTTGGGTGACCGCCTCGAGCCGGCCGACCGGGATCAGTGCGGACGGGTCTCGCCCGGCGTCCTCCCAGACCGCGGCCGCCCGGCGGATCTTGGCCAGCGCGAGCAGGTCGTCACGACGTGCGGCGGCCCAGTCGTGCAGACGCTGCCAGTGCGCCAGCAGCGCATCGTGGGAGATCTGGACGGAGTCGTCGGTGACGGTCAGCATCCGCGCCGCGACGAAGGCGTGGAGCACCGGTCTGGTCAGGGAGTCCACCGCCGCCAGCGGCAGCGACTCCCGGACGACCGCTTCGGCGCTCACCCCCAGCAATCGCAGGAAGAGGCGTTCGGCAGCCGTCTGCTGCTCGGCGGTCAATGACCCGTAGACCTGCTCGGCCAGCGACTCCACCGCCCGGGATATCCCGCCGGCGGCGTAGTAGTCGGCGACCGTCATCCGGTCGCCGTTGCCGACCGCCCAGGTTGCCAGCAGAGCGCTGGAAAGCAGCGGCAGGACCGCTTGGGTGTCGCCGCCGGGACCGGAGGCCAGGTCGTCCAGCAGCGCTCGCACCAGCTCGTCCCCGACCGTGACTCCGGCCAGCCGAGCCGGACCGACCACCACCTCGCGCAACTCCTCGCGGGTAGCGCGTGCCAACAGCATCGGCGCCGACAGCGCGTCCCTCAGCGCCGGGAGCTGACTGGCTTCGGCGAAGGCGTCCGAGCGCAGTCCGATCACCACGATCAGTTCCTCGCCGAGGCGCTGCAGCGCGGCCGCACAGTCCTCGCGCTCCGGCAGCCGCAGCGCGTCCTCGAACTGGTCGACCACCACCAGGTCGAGTCCGGCTGGATCGCAGTCGGCCAACTGGGTCACGCCGACCGCACGAGCGTGCCAGCCGGCCAGCCCGCCTTCGGTGCACTCGGTCGCCAGCAATCCGGCTGCCAGGAGCGACGACTTGCCGCTGCCCGAAGGCCCGATCAGCGCCAGGATGCCGTGTCCAGCAGCACTGCGAAGCCGGGCGACCCTCCCCGCCAGGCGTGCGGACTCTGCATCGCGACCGAAGAAGAAGTGGGCATCGGCGATGCCGAACGGACGCAGGCCCAAGTACGGTGCGGCGCCGTGGCGAAGACTCGGCTGCATCGCCCGCCAAGGATCGTCGAACAGGTCTGCCGGGATCTGTTCGGACAGCCCGAGCGTGGCGACCAGCGCGAGATACTGCGGCCGCAGGGCCGGGGTCGGGAAGTGCTTTCCGCTCAGCCATCCCTGGGCCGTGGCCGACGGCACATCGGCGATCCGCGCCAGTTCGCGGATGGAGAGGTGCCGGGCGCGCCGAGCTACGTCGAGCGCAGCGGAGAACTCCGCTCTGGATCCGGCAGGGGGCATGGCCCATCTTCCACCGGCAATCCGGTGCCGCGCAAAGGCGTTATCGCCAAGCGTCCTTATCGGCGTTCGGGAGCGGCCATCCACCACTGCGTGACCAGATCAGCGGGCAGTCCGAGGTACTCCACGAAGGACTGGAACTTCGGACGCAACGCCGGTGTCGGGAAGTGCCGGCCGTCCAGCCAACCCTGCATGGTCGCCGCCGGCACACCCGCCACCTTGGCCGCACCGCGCACTGACAGATGCCGCGCCGCCCGGGCCTGGTTCAGCGCCTGAAGGAATGCTTCCCGCTCCGTCTCCATCTTCCATCCCCCTTTGGACCGGCTGGGGCAACGCCGGCCGTTGGTGCAACAGTGGAGGCAGCAGAGCCGACCTGTCGTGAAACCGACCCGGGTTCATACGACTTCGTACACTTCGCAGGCTCGCGAGCCCGGGTGGGTGTCGCAGCAGGATTGGCCCGCAGGTGAAGGGTCGGGTTCCGGACCGCGAGGAGCAACGGGCGGAAGCCGAGGGATCCGAGCTAAGGTCGAGCCCATGATCCTGGGAGCCCATGTCGACGCCGCCGATCCGGTCGGCGAAGCCCTCGTCCGCGGCGCGAACGCCAGTCAGTTCTTCCTCGGCGATCCTCAGGGGTGGAAAGGCCCGAAGGTCGCCTACCCCGCGGGTGCGGCCGCGCTGAGGGCGGAAGCCGAGACGGCCGGCGTCACCTTGTTCGTCCACTCTCCCTATGTCCTCAACGTCGCGACCACCAACAACCGGATCCGGATCCCGAGCCGCCAGCAGTTGCAGAAGCAGCTCACCGCGGCGGCCGAGATCGGCGCGGCCGGGGTGATCGTCCATGGCGGGCACGTGCTGGCCGCGGACGACCCGGAGGTCGGTTGGGCGAACTGGCGCAAGGCTGTCGACGGCCTCGACATCGAGGTTCCGCTGCTGATCGAGAACACCGCCGGAGGAGCCAACTCCATGGCTCGCGGGCTGGAGAAGATCGATCGGCTGTGGACGGCCATCTCCGGTTCCCCGAATGCCGACCGGGTCGGGTTCTGTCTGGACACCTGCCATGCCCACGCCGGTGGCGAGGAACTGCTGGGCCTGGTGGATCGGCTGAAGGCGATCACCGGACGGCTGGATCTCGTCCACGCCAACGACTCCCGCGACACCTTCGATTCCGGGGCCGACCGGCACGCCAACCTCGGTCACGGGCAGGTCGACCCCGAAGGATTCGCGGACGTGGTGCGCACCGCGGGCTGCCCGGTGATCATCGAGACGCCCGGTCCGCTGGCCGCCCACTTGGCCGACCTGGCCCACCTGCGCAGCGTGATGGCACTAGCCTGACCGTGTGAAGAACAGCATCTATCTGGCCGCACCGGAGGGGCTCACCGGAAAGTCGATGGTGGCGGTGGGCATCATGGACGCCCTGCAACGCGAAGTCACCTCGGTCGGGGTATTCCGGCCGATCGTGAACGCCGGCGGGCGCGACGAGGTGCTGGAGGTGCTGGTCTCCCAGCCGAACATCGAGCAGGAGTACTCCGACGGCGTCGGCGTGACCTACGACGAGGTCCGCGAGGATCCGAACGCCGCTCTCCACCTGCTGGTGGACCGGTTCGCCAAGCTGCGGGACCGCCACGACGCCGTGGTGATCGTGGGCTCGGACTACACCGACGTCACCACCCCGACGGAGCTGACCTTCAACGCGCGAGTGGCGGCGAACCTGAACACACCGGTGCTGCTGGTGGTGAGTGGGAAGAACCGGGGACCGGAGGAGATCCGGGCGGCCGCCGAGGCCGGGCTGGCCGAGTTCACCGCGCACCACGCGAAGGTGATCGCGATCATCGCCAACCGGGTCGAGACCAGACACCTGGATGCGGTGCGGGCGACGCTGGGTGAGATCCCGGGCGTCGTGGTCGAGGCGCTGCCGTCGGACCGGCTGCTGGCGGCGCCCACCCTGAGCGATCAGTTCGAGGCGGTCGAGGCCAACCTGGTGCTGGGCAATCCGGAGTTGATGAGCCGGGAGTCGGTCACCCCCCTGGTGGCGGCGATGACCCTGCCCAACGTGCTCGAACGGCTGGAGACCGACTCGACGGTGATCATGCCGGGCGACCGCGCGGAGTTGCTCCCCGGTCTACTGCTGGCCAATGCCTCGGGCTCGTTCCCGCACCTTTCCGGGGTGATCCTGGTCGGCGGCTACCCGATTCCCGAACCGATCATCCGGCTGATCTCCACCGTCGGCAACGAACTGCCGATCGGGATGACCCACCTGGGCACCTACACCACCGCTGAGCGGCTGTTCCCACTCGAAGGAGCGATGACCTCCAGCCCCCGCAAGGTCGAGATCGCCCGGCGCATCTTCTCCGAGAATGTCGACAGCGAGCGGCTGCTGGCCACTCTGAACGTGCATCGCTCGAGCGTGGTCACGCCGCTGATGTTCGAACACCAGCTGATGGAACTGGCCCGCTCCGACCGGCAGACGATCGTCCTGCCCGAGGCAGGCGACGACCGGATCCTGGAGTCGGCCGCGATCCTGACCCGCCGCGGGGTGGCGAACCTGATCCTGCTGGGCGATCCGAACGCGATCCGGACCCGCGCCACCCATCTCGGCCTGGGGCTCTCCGGTGTCGAGACGGTGGATCCGACCGACCCCGAGTTGCTTGAGCGGTTCGCCACCGAGTACGCCCGGCTGCGCGCCCACAAGGGCATCACACTGGAGCAGGCCCGCGCCAAGATGGCGGATCTCTCCTACTTCGGGACGATGATGGTGCATCTGGGGATGGCCGACGGCATGGTCTCGGGCGCGATCAACACCACCGCCAACACGATCCGCCCGTCGCTGGAGTTCATCAAGACCCAGCCCGGGGTGAGCGTCGTGTCGGGCTCCTTCCTGATGTGCCTGCCGGACCGGGTGGTGGTCTACGCCGACTGCGCGGTGAACCCCAACCCGACCGCCGAGCAACTGGCCGACATCGCCATCTCGTCGGCCGCCACCGCGGTGAAGTTCGGCATCGAGCCCCGGGTGGCGATGCTGTCCTACTCCACCGGCTCCTCCGGTTCCGGGGCTGATGTGGACAAGGTGCGCGCCGCCACCGAGCTGGTCCGGGAGCGAGCACCCGAACTCGCCCTGGAGGGGCCGATCCAGTTCGACGCCGCCGTCGACCCGACCGTCGCCCGCACGAAGCTGCCCGATTCACCGGTGGCCGGCCGGGCGACCGTGTTCATCTTCCCCGACCTGAACACCGGCAACAACACCTACAAGGCCGTGCAGCGCTCGGCCAATGCTGTCGCCATCGGCCCGGTGCTGCAGGGCCTGAACAAGGCCGTCAACGACCTGTCCCGCGGCGCCCTGGTCGACGACATCGTCAACACCGTCGCCATCACCGCCATCCAGGCGCAGACCGACTGACCACCACATTCGTCGGTCGATTTCGTCGAGACCACGTAACCACACCCGGGAGCTCCACAGCTCGATCACCGGGAAGAAGGGAGCCCACCATGACCACACCGATCCTGCTGCTGAACTGCGGGTCGAGCTCGATCAAGTACCAGGTGATCGACGCCGACAGCGAAGAGGTGATGGCCTCCGGCATCATCCAGCGGATCGGTGAGGAATCCGGCACCCTGGATCACAAGCTGCCGGGCGAGACCGTCCATGTCGACCGGGGTTTCCCCAACCATGACCGGGCATTGACCTACCTGGTCCGGGTATTCGGTGCTCATGGCCCGGATCTGACCCAGATCAAGGCGGTGGGCCATCGCACCGTGCACGGTGGTTCCAAGTTCGGGCGCACCACCGTGATCGACGACGCCATGGTCGAGACGCTGCACGAACTCAGCCCGCTCGCCCCGCTGCACAACCCGCCGGGCATCGCCGGCATCGAGGCGGCCCGCAAGGCGCTGCCGGACATCCCCCACGTCGCCATCTTCGACACCGCCTTCTTCTCCACCCTGCCCCCGGAGGCCTACACCTACGCGATCGATTCCGAGCTCGCAGCCACCCACGGCATCCGCAAGTACGGCTTCCACGGCACCTCGCACAGCTTCGTCTCGCGCAAGGTGGCCGAAGTGCTGGGCCGTCCCTACCAGGAGCTCAACCAGATCGTCTGTCATCTGGGCAACGGGGCGTCGGTGTCGGCGGTGCGTGGCGGCGTCGCGGTCGAGGCGTCCATGGGGTTGACCCCGCTGGCCGGCCTGGTGATGGGCACCCGCTCGGGAGACGTCGATCCCGGGCTGCACGCCTTCCTGGGACGCGAACTGGGGATGACCCTGGACCAGGTGGACAACCTGCTGAACAAGAAGTCCGGCATGCTCGGGCTCTCCGGGGTCACCGACTTCCGCGATCTCAATGAGTTGATCTCCGAGGGCGACGAGCGGGCGCAGTTGGCGCTGGACGTCTACTGCCACCGGCTGCTGAGCTACATCGGCGCCTTCCAGGCCGTGCTCGGACGGGTGGACGCCCTCACCTTCACCGCGGGCGTGGGCGAGAACGACCCACTGGTGCGGGCGACCGTCGTCCGCCGGCTGGAGGAACTCGGCTTCTGGCTGGACGAGGAGGCCAACGCCCACCGCTCCCGCGAGCCGCGGGTGATCTCGCGTCCTGGCTCCCCGGTGACCGTGCTGGTGGTGCCCACCAACGAGGAACTGGCCATGGCCCGGGAGACCGTCGCTGCCCTGGGCTGACCACTCTTCCTTCGGGATCCGCACCCACCGAAGGCCGGCATTGCTGTGCTGGCCTTCGGCATTCAGCGCCGGCCCTCGCCATGGTGTCACCGGTGGTGGCCCGGTCATTCGCAGCGTGCGGGAATCTACGGGCTGGTCGCCAGGCGCCGCGTCCGGCTGCGATAGGTTCTCCCCATGACAACTGCACTCGTCACGGGTGGGACGTCGGGGATCGGCGCTGCCTTCGCCCGGGCGCTGGCGGTCCGGGGAGACGACCTGGTGCTGGTGGCCCGCAACCTGGAGCGGCTGGAAGCGCATGCGGACGAGTTGCGCGTGGAGTTCGGGATCGGGGTCGAGGTGATCTCCGCCGACCTCGCCGTGCATGACGACGTGATCCGCGTCGCGGCCCGGCTGGAGGATCCCGACCGTCCGATCGACCTGCTGGTGAACAACGCCGGCTTCGGGTTGCACACCAAGCTGCTCGACCCCAAGGTCGAGATCCACGAACACGCCATCGACGTGATGATCAAGGCGGTGCTGATGCTCGGCGGGGCGGCCGGACGGGCGATGAAGGCGCGTGGCCAAGGCCGGATCATCAATGTCTCCTCCGCCTCCGGCTGGATCACCCAGGGCAACTACTCCGCGATCAAGGCATGGGTGCGGGTGTACTCCGAGAGCCTGTCCAACGAACTGCACCATAGTGGCGTCACGGTCACCGCGCTGTGCCCGGGGTGGGTGCGCACCGAGTTCCACGAGCGGGCCGGGATCCGCACCTCCTCACTACCGTCGATCGTGTGGATCGACGCCGACCGCCTGGTCGCCGAAGCGCTGCAGGACGCCGACCGCGGCAAGATGTTCTCGATCCCCACCAAGCGGTGGAAGTTCGCGGTCTTCCTGGCCGCCAAGGGGCCCAGCTTCCTGATCCGCAAGGTCTCCCGGCTGCTCACCAGAAGCCGGGACTGACCGCGCTCCGCTCGCACTCGAGGAGACGGTCCGACACCGGACCCGCCACACCTGGCGACAGCAGGAGGGCGTGGCGGACCGCACTCCCGTACGGACAAGCCGAGCGACTGGCTAAAGTACCCCAGTAGCACCAGGAAAGGCAGGGGCGTGGCGGACGCCGATCTGAGCAGGTACACCAGCGCCGGGCCGGCGCTCGCTCGGCTGGTCGCCCAGCAACTGGTGATGAAGCCGTACATCTGGTCGGCGGTGAATGTCCACACCCACGGGATGCGTAATCTGAGCTCGCTCAGGCCGCCGTTCGTCGCCGTGGCCAACCACTCCAGCCATCTCGACGCGCCGCTGATCTACGGCTCGCTGCCGCGCCGGCTCTCCCGCAACCTCTCCAGCGGCGCGGCGGCCGACTACTTCTTCGACACCTGGTACAAGTCGCTGCCGACCACTCTGTTCTTCAACTCGTTCCCGGTCCTGCGTCAGGGCCACTCCAACCGCACCGGACGCCGCGGCCTGGCCGGTGAGCTGCTGAGCGACGGCGTCCCGCTGCTGCTCTTCCCCGAGGGCACCCGCTCGCGCACCGGCGCGATGTCGGGCTTCACCCCGGGCGCGGCGGCGCTGGCGATCTCCCGCGACACCCCGGTGCTGCCGATCGCCCTGGTCGGCGCCTATGCCGCCATGCCCTACGGCGCGACCGTTCCGGTGCCGGGGCGTCCCCACGTCCATGTGGTCTTCGGACGCCCGCTGCGCGCCGCCCCCGGCGAGATCGCCCGGCAGTTCTCCGACCGGCTCTACCGCTACGTGGTCGAGATGCACGACACCATCGCCCGCGCCTACGGCATGCCCACCCAGGCCGACTTCGCGCGCGCCGTGGCCCTGCGCCAGGCCGCCGCCGACGCCGAGAAGGAACGCCGCACCGCCGCCACCCCGCTGACCGGCACATCCCCCGGATCAGCGGCTTCCGGTGAGGAGCCGGATCTTCCAACCGAGACCTGAGCTGCCACTCGACCCGACCTCTACCACTGGGGACGACCGCTGCAGGTGGACAGATCGCGGTCATTAGTCGCCGACTACATCGCTGCCCGGTTCCGGCCGAACAGAATGCCTGCATCGGCTACCGGCGGGAGACGTATGCAGTGCTCGAGATGCGGACTTCCCCTGGTCGACTGTCCTCGATGCAACACCGACGACGCGCCGTTCGAGGTGGTCGCATGCAGACGGTGCGGCAACTCCGGGCTGGTGTGCCCGGAACACGGCGGAGCATGGGAGCGGGCGGCTGACGCGAGCGGGTCGGGCTCGCCTCCGGTACTCAAGGTCGGTGAGCGGGCAAGCGATGAGCAAGCCCGGCGAGGGCGCCGCCGACTCTGGTGGACAGCCCCCCATCCGACTCCGCTCAGGTGACAATTGCCGGGTGAGTGCAGATGCCCTTCGTTCCGAACTGAAGGAACTTCACCGTGGGCGGGGCGTCCGGCGGCCTGACGTCCGATCTTGGATCGGTCCACAGCTGCAAGGCATCCTCGGCACCGATGCCGCAACGAGCGACGACGATATCCGGATCGCCCTGGTCACCCTGCTCCGGGAACACACCGGCCGATTTCCGCGCGATCTGCGGTACCTCTTCCTGGTCGCCAGCGGGATCGTGGTCGACCATCCGTTCCTGGATGACCGGCTGGAGGTCGCCTCGAAGGCGCTCGACCGCAGCGTGCGCGTGCTTCGCCGACGGCTACGCACCGCCGAAGAGCTGCTCGCTGACGCGCTGACCCAGGCCTACGCGACCGGCTCCCGCCCGTTCGACGACCAGGGCTGGCAGTGGGACACCCATCACTTCGACCTCGTCCTGCGCGCGGACGCCAAGCTGACCATGACCCGGACTCTCCGGGCGCTGGCCGACCACCAGAAGTACATCCACGAGTCGTTCACGATTCCGGGCGCACTCGCAGCGGGTGCCGGGCTCAGCTTCACCGCTCTCGCCGGCTTCAAGGTGCTGGACGTCGATCACTCCCACCCCAACTCCTGGGGCGTCACCCTGGAGCTGCCACGCACGCTGCTCCTCGGCCAGGCCTTGGAGACAGCACTGCTGGTCACCATTCCCGACGCGAAGGCGCTGAGCCCGTTCCTCGCCCTGGCGCCGGTGCGCCCGTCACGGCACGCCAGCATGCGCGTCGACTTCGGCGTTCCGCCGGCCGCCGCCACCGCCTGGATCTTCAGTGGTGCGGTGCCCGCCGAAGTCTTCTCCACCCTGCCGACCAGGACGACGATGGACCCCTCACTCACCCCTGTGGTGACGGCGGAGTTCCCCGCACCACGCCTCGGCCTGGCCTACGGCATCGGCTGGTCCTGGGCTGAGTAGCCCGCCCTCCTCTCCGCCCATGCCCGGGATTGGTTCCCCGTGCAAACGGCAGAGAGGAAGAACCCACCATGATGATCCACACCCCTCATCGACGTGGTCGCCTGGTTGATCAACCTTCTGTGACCACCCGCGCAGCCCGCCACGCGGCGGGCTGCGCCACCAATCCACACCCGCGGTACCGGCGGACAATAACCGGACGAAACAGCTCTTCCGCCGGCCCCCAAAAGGATCCTCGTCCTAGCATCGAGAAGACGCAGACAGGATCCCCTTGTGATGAAGCTACGCAGCGAGCCGCCTGGCTCGCGTCCTGCACTAGTGGCCGGCAGTCCCCAGCCGGTGCGACGGGAGGAGACACAGATGGACGTCAGGCGTGAGGAGTTCGTCCACGCGCTGAACGAAGCGCGCGCGGCGCGGCACCTGTCGGTGCGCGGCGCGGCCAAGCTGGCGGGTGTTCCGGCGGCGACCATGCAAGGCTGGCTAAGCGGCCGCCACTACCCGACCCCGGAGCTGCGACCGACCTTCCAGGCGTTCGTCGAGCGCCTGGACATTCCCGACGAGCTGACCTACCGCTGGTGGCTCTCCGCTCGCCGGATCGCGGCCTAGGGATGCGCTCATCAACCGGTAGCAACGCTGGTTGAGCTTGTCGAAACCCGTTGCCAGAGCACCGTCATCGATGGTCTCGACAAGCTCGACCGTCGAAAATCAGCGTTTCCCTACGGAGGGTGAGCCGGGTTCTGTCACGCGGTGACGCCGTGCTCGGCCAGCAGCGCCGCGACGCTGGTGGTGCGGTTGCGGACGATGGCGATCGCGCTGGCGGCCAGGCCGGCGATCAGCCAGGCGATCACCAGGAACAGGTTCGTGGCGATGCCGGTGGACTCGGTCAGCAGGGCACGGGTCGCGTCCAGCGCCGGAGTCAGCGGCGAGAAGACCCGCAGCACGCCGAAGAGCGCCGGCTCGGCGGCGGTGATCATGGACGCCAGGCTGAGCACGGCCAGGCCGAGCGAGACCAGCCGTCCGGCGCCACCGAACCAGGCCACCAGGGCATGGTTGACCGCCACGAAGGCCAGCCCGGCCACCAGCATCAACCCGAGCATCCCCACCAGCTTGCCGAACGGCAACTGCAGGGCGACCTGGCCGATCGCCGTGACCACCAGCGCCTGGATGCTCACCACGATCACCCCGGGCAGCAGCGCCTCGGTCACCAGATAGACCGACGAGCGCGCTGAGCCGAGCAACCGCGAACCGACCGCGCGGACGACGATGAAGGTCGCCAGCGCGCCAGCCCACAGGGCGAGCACCATCAGCAGCGTCCCCCAGCCGATTCCGGCGCCCGCGGTGCCCTGGAGATTCTCTGTCGAGATCGGGGCGGCCACCACGTCGGCCAGGTTCTGCCGCTCGGAATCGGTGTAGCTGGGCAACTTGTCCTTGCCCTCGGCGATGCCGTCGGCCATCTCCCTGGCGCCATCGGCCAGCTGCGCCGATCCGTCGCTCAGCTGGCTGGCTCCGTCGTTCAGTTCGAGGACGCCGGAATGCAGTTCGTCCACCCCGTCGGCCAACTGCCCGGCACCGGACGCGGTCTGGTTGATGCCGCTCACCAGGGCGGGCAGCCCGTCCGCGAAGGCATCGGCGCCGTCGGCCGCCTGCCCGAGCCCGCCGGCCAGTTCGTCGAGACCGCCGGAGAGCTGGCCGGCGCCGTCCGCGGATTGTGCGATGCCCTCGGCCAGTGGTGTCATCCCGGCGGCGAACTGCCCGATCCCGGTCGCCAGACCGGCCACGCCGGCCTTCAACTGCGTGCCACCGGCCTTCAGCTGCTGGAGTTGCTGGGTGGTGGCCTCGACATCGGGAACCTCGCCCCCGGAGAGTCCAGCGGAGAGCTCGGTAAGCCCGGCGGCCAGCGCGCTGGTTCCGGTGAGCAGGCTCTGGCCGGTGGCCGGATCCTTCTGGCTCAGGCCTCCGGCAGCGCCTTCGAGGGCCTCAGCAGCGCCCGACAGCGACCCGACACAGACCGGCCCGTAGGTGCCGAGATCGGACGCTCCGACGTCCATCCCGCATGCCTGCTTCAACACGGCCAGAGCGTTGGGGATCTGGCCGGTGTCCCCGGCTCCGATCGCGCTCAGCAGGCCTTGCAGGGTGTCCGCGGTGTCCTTGGCCTGCTTGGCCTGGGCTTTGAGCCCGCTGGAGTACGCGGCCAGGCCGCCTTCGATTCCGGACGCCCCGGCGCTCAGCTGCGCCACTCCCCCGGCCAGCTCGGCCTGCAATGGCAGCGAGGTCAGGGTCTGGTCGATCAGCTGGTTCACGCCGTCGACGTACGTCCCCATCCCGGCGGAGAGCTCGGTCGAGCCGTCCGCCAACTGCTGCGCGCCCGCAGGCAGTGCGGCGGTCTCCGACTTCATGGTCGCCAAGCCACCGGCCAGCTGGCCGAGCCCGTCCGCGAGCTGGCCGGCGCCGTCCGCGGCGTCACCGATCCCGTCGGCGAGCTTCCGCGCTCCGGCGGGCAGCGGCTTGACCTCGGTGGCCATCCGGCTCAGTCCGGAGGCAAGCTCACGGGAGCCATCGGCGAGTTCGCCGGTGCCGTCGGCAAGCTGGCCCACCCCGTCCGCGAACTCTCCGATGCCGTCGGAAAGCTCCTCCGCACCGTCGGCCAGCTCGGCCGCGCCGTCCGCCATGGTGACGAACTGGTCGCCCATCTCGTTGAAGCCGAGATAGATCTGGTCGAGGTAGGTGCTGGTCAGGGTCTCGTTGAGCACGGTCGCGGCGGTGTGGGCGACCACCTTGCCCAGGGTGGCGTCGGCTATGCCGGCCACCGGCGAGGTCTCCACCGCGATGGTCGCCCGCCGGGCATCGCCGTCGTCGGTGCCGTAGGAGGTGGCCGCCGCGGAGAAGTCGGACGGAATGACGACCATCGCGGCGTAACGTCCGGTGGCGAGCCCGGCGCGAGCGTCGGCCTCGGTGGCCGGCAGCCAGGTCAGGTTCTCCACCCGGTCGGAGTCCACCAGTGCGGCGGTCAGCTGGCGACCCAGCGGAATGTACTGGTCGTCGATGGTGACCGGCTCGTCGAGGTTGACGATCGCGGCCTCGACCTGGCGCGGATCCCCGTTCCAGGTGGCGGCGAACAGGACGCCGGCCACCAGCACGGGCACCAGGATCAGCCCCAGCCAGGTGAGCCACCGGGCCGGACGGGCATTGTTGCGTTCCACGATCATCGGGTGGCTCCTGCGACGGCGAGATGGGAAGGGAGGTGCAGCATGCGATAACCCCTGGGGTCTGGGGTCTCTGCCTGGGCCGTCGGACGGGGCAGCAGCGACTCCGGCTCGGTGCCGGGCATCACGCCCAGCACCCAGGTGGTGGGACGCTCGGGGTCGGGCGGGGCGGCGAGCGCGGCGAAGAGTTCGGCCTGCAGTTCGTCCGGCAGCTCATCGGCGGCCGGGACGAAGACGATGCCGCCCTGAGCCAGCGCCAGCTCGCCCGCGGCGTCGGCCGTGCCCGCCTGCAGGACGGGGGCCTGCGTCCGCACCAGCGAGGCCTCCTCGGGCAGCACCCGTCCCAGCACCTTGACGTCCCCGCCGGTGAACTTCGCCCGTCCGGAGAGGCCGTACATCAGGGCAAGACGGCCGAGGTGCTCCCCGGCCACCACCATGACCTCACCCCGCTCGAGCCGCGTCGAGACGCCGTCGAACAGGACGTGCTCGCCATCGGCGGCCCGGAGGTTCTCGGCGTGGATGGCGGCGGTATCACCCGGGACAGGCCAGTCGGCCAGCCGGGTCTGGTGGGCGAGCGACTCGCCCTCGACATCCAGCACCGGCAGCCGGCGCTGCAGCCAGGCGGGCAGCCACCAGGCCGACTGTCCCATCAGCTTCATCACCGCGGGACCGAGCGTCATCCGCACCAGGAAGGCGTCGAAGGCGACGCCGATCGCCAGACCGAAGGCGATCGGCTTGATGACGCCGATGCCGGTCGGCACGAAGAAGATGAAGACCGAGAACATGATCAGCGCCGCGGCGATCACCACCTTGGCGGAATGGACGAAGCCGTCTTCGATCCAGCTGGCGTTGCCGTGGACGTAGTCCTCCCGCATCCGGGAGGTGAGGAATACCTCGTAGTCCATCGCCAAGCCGAACAGGATGCCCATCAGGATGATCGGCAGGAAGCTGATCACCGGCCCAGGCTCGGGCAGGTTGATCAGCCAGCCGCCGATGCCCTGGTTGAACACCAGGGTGATCAGGCCGAAGGAGGCGCTCACGCTGAGCAGGTAGCCCAGCGCGGCCTTGATCGGCACCCAGATCGAGCGGAAGGCCATCGCCAGCAGCACCAGCGACAGGCCGACCACGAAGAAGCCGAACGGCAGCAGTGCGTCCCCCAGCTTGTGGCTGACGTCGAGCTGGATGGCGGTGAGGCCGGTGACGGCGGTATCGATGCCGAACTCGTCCATCCAGCGTTCGTGCTGGTCGCGCAACTGGGCGACCAGCTCGCCGGTGGCCGGATCGTCCGGGCCCGTGGTGGGAATCACCTGGACCATCGCCGCGTCGGCGTTCTCGTTGGGTACCGCGGCGGCGACCATCTCCACCCCGGGCATCGCCTCGATCTCGTCGCGCAGCCCGTCCAGCGCGGCCACCGGGTCATCGAGCTCGACGATCGAGCCGGTGATCACCAGCGGCCCGTTGAAGCCGATCCCGAACTCCTGGCTGACCAGGTCAAAGGCGATCCGGTCGGCGGCGCCGGGGGTCGCCCGTCCCGAGTTGGGCAGGGCGAGCTGCAGATCCTTGGCCGGAAACGCGAGCGCACCCATCCCGATCACCACGATCAGGACGGTGACCAGCGGGCGGCGGGTGATGACGCCCACCCACCAGCGGGAGGCGCGTCCGGGTTCGCGCGGCGTACGGCCGGGACGAGGAGCCTTGGGACGCATCCGCTCGCCGACGAAGCCCATCAGGGCGGGCAGCAGGGTGAGCGCGAGCATCACTTCCCGGCCGACGCCGACGGCGGTGAAGACCCCCATGATGCCCAGGAAGGGCAGCCCGGCGATGCTCAGCCCGATCAGCGCGATGATCACCGTGGCGCCGGCGAACACCACTGCCGAGCCGGCGGTGGCGACGGCGCGGGCGGCGGATTCCTCGACGTCCATCCCGGTGCCCAGCTGGTCGCGGTGGCGGGAGAGGATGAACAGCGCGTAGTCGATGCCGACCGCCAGGCAGAGCATCACCACCAGCATCAGCGTGGTCGAACTGATCGAGATCACCCCGGTGGCGATCATCACGATCGTGACGCCGAGCCCGACGCCGGTGAGCGCCGTCCCGATCGGCAGCAGCGCCGGGATGACGCCGCCCAGCACCACCACCAGCACGATCAGCGCCACCACGACGCCCAGGGCCTCGACCAGGCTGATCTCGGGCAGGTGGATGGAGAACACGTCCCCGCCGACGGCCACCGTCGAGCCGGGCAGGGTGGTGAGCAACTGCTGGGCGGCCTCGACCAGCTCGGCCCGCTGCTCGTCGGTGAAGGTTGAGACCGTCCCCTCCACCTGGACGCGGGCCAGCGCGTGGCTTCCGTCGGCGCTGATCAGGCCATCGAGGTACTCACTGAACGGGGTCTGGGTGCCCTTGACGAAGGCAAGCTCGTCCTCCAGATGCTGCAGATAGGCCTCGATCGCGGCCTGGTTGGCGGGCGAGTCGACCCGGGTGCCGGGCGGTGCCCCGATGACGATGGTGGCCGAGGCGTCGGCGGCCTGCGGGAAGGTGACGTTGAGGGTCTCCAGCGCCCGCTGGGAGCTGGAGCCGGGGATGGTGAAGGCGTCGTCGTAGGCGCCGCCGAAGGCCAGCCCTAGCAGGCCGAGCAGGCCCAGCAGCACCAGCCAGGCCAGCACGACCCGGCGGCGGAACCGGTAGCTGGCACGGCCGAGGCGATAGAGAAATGCCGACACGGGGTCTCCGTCCATCGGAAGAGCAGGTCAGAGGAGTTCGATACACAACTGTATCCGATACGTTTGTGTATCCTGACACCAGGACCAAGGAAGCACTCCCTGGCGGGTGCGCCACGCGCCAGAGCAACGGGAGGAGTCGGGAATGACCACAGTCAGTCCGAAGCGCGCCCAGACCCGGGATCGGCTGCTCGACGCCGCCGTCGCGCTGTTCGCCGAGAAGGGCGTGCTGGGAGCCTCGGTTGAGGAGATCTGCGAACGTGCCGGCTTCACCCGCGGCGCTTTCTACTCCAACTTCGATTCCAAGGACGAACTGATGCTGGCAGCGGTCGAGCGCAAGGGCACCGAAATTCACCGCTCCGCCACCGAGGCTGCGAACTCCGTCCCCGAGACCCCGATCGAGCCCGGTTCGGCCGAGCCGGTGATCCGCCAGGCCATGCTGGTCTTCCAGGCGAGCCAGGCGCTCGATCCGACCTGGTTACTGGCCCGCAGCGAGGTACGGCTCTACTCGCTGCGCAACCCCGAGGTCCGAGCGCCCCTGCGGGCCGTCGAGCAGCGGATCGACGACCTGCTGATCGCCGCCATCGAGGCCGTGATCGCCCGCCAGGGCGCCACGCTGGCCGTCCCCGCCCGCGAGCTGGTACGGGTGCTGGAGGGGTATTACGAGGCCCTCGCCACCGAGGCGCTGATCTCCGGACGAGGCCTGGAAGGCCCCGAGTGGGCGGAGCGGCTGGCAGACCTGGTGCGAGCGCTGGTTCGCTTCGGAACGGACCGTTAGGCTCGTCTCGGATCGTCCTTCGCGGCCCTTCCCCTACCTAGGAGAAACCCATGAGTAGCCTCACCTCCGAGACCCCCAAGACGTCGAAGCTCACCGTTGTCGGTGCCGGCTCCGTCGGCTCGTCGATCGCCTATGCCTCCTTGATCCGTGGCTCGGCCCGCCGCATCGCGCTGTACGACATCGACGCCAAGAAGGTCGACGCCGAGGTTAAGGACCTCGCCCACGGCACCCAGTTCACCCCCACCTCGGTCATGGAAGGCGGCGCCGACATCGAGGTGGCCCGCGACTCCAACGTCATCATCATCACTGCTGGCGCCCGCCAGAAGCCGGGCCAGACCCGGCTCGACCTGGCTGGGGTGAATGCCCGGATCCTCTCCGACATGGTGCCCAAGCTGCTCGACGTCGCCCCGGACGCCATCCTGGTGCTGGTCACCAATCCCTGTGATGTCCTCACCGTGGTGGCGCAGAAGGTCAGCGGACTGCCGAAGTCACGGGTGATCTCCACCGGCACCATCCTGGACACATCCCGGTTGCGCTGGGCGATCGCGCAGCACGCCCACGTCGCGCAGCAGAACGTCCACGCGATCATGGTGGGCGAGCATGGCGACACCGAGTTCCCGATCTGGTCCAGCGCCACCATCGCGCAGATCCCGATCCGGGACTGGAAGGACGTCGACGGCAACCGGGTGTTCACCGAGGAGTTGCTGGCCACGATCACCTACGACACCGTCCACGCCGCCTACGAGATCATCGAGGGCAAGGGCGCCACCAACTACGCGATCGGCCTGGCCGGTGCGAGCCTTGTCGAGGCGCTGCTCGGCAACAAGCGGCTCATCCTGCCGGTCTCCTCGGTGCTGGACGACTACCGGGGCATCTCCGACGTCGCCATGTCGGTGCCCAGCCTGATCACCCGCGAGGGCGTCGAAGAGGTCTACCAGTTCCCGATGGACGCCCACGAGATCGGCCTGCTGACCAAGTCCGCCGCCGCCATCAAGGAGACCCTGAAGGCAGTCGGCTTCTAGTCCAGTCCCACCGTCGCTCAGGCGGCTTGGGGTCGCTGCACCGGGCGGCCGAGGATGCGGTGGATCGGAGTGAGCCAGGGCGCGTCTCGGCAGCCGTCCAGCAGGCCGCCGTCCGGATCGTCCAGACCGCCGGCGCGGACGATGTCGCGTGCGGGGTTCCATGCGTCACGGACCACTTGGACGCAGAGCCACAGCTGGACGCCGATCCGCAGCAGCACCGCGGCCATGTAGATCCGGTCCTCACCCCCCACCCCGGTGGCGGTCATGCCGCCGAGATGGCCCCAGATCGCCATGAAATAGGCCAGTTCGGCGACCGAGAACAGCGCCCAGTCCGGCCAGCGCGGACGGGCCAGCACCAGCAGCGGCAGCAGCCACAGCACGTACTGCGGGGAGTACACCTTGTTCACCAGCAGGAACAGGGTGACGATCAGGAAGACCCCCTGGGCCAGCCGGGGTCGTTGCGGGGCGAGGAGCAGTAGCGCGCCGATCGCCAGCGTTCCCGCCACCATCAACCCGGCGATCCAGAGCGAGACTCCTTCGACCGGCAGGCCGGCCAGCTGCAGCACGTACCAGATCGAGCCAAGGTCGGCGCCGCGGTCGACGTTGAAGCCCCAGAAGTTCAGCCAGCCTTCCGGGGCCATCAGATAGACCGGCAGGTTCACCGCGATCCACGAGGCGGCGGTCGCGCCCGCGGTGACGAAGAACGGCCGCCAGCGGCCGGCCCGCAGGCACAGCACCGCCAGTGGAACCAGCACCAGCAACGGATAGAGCTTGGCCGCCACCCCCAGCCCGAGCCAGATCCCCGTCCAGCCCGGACGCTTGCGCGACCAGGCCAGCAGGGCCAGCGAGGTGAGAGCGACCACGAGGGCGTCCCAGTTGATCAGGGCGGTGGTCATGATGGCCGGCGAGGCGGCGATCATGAGTGCGTCCCAGGGCCGTGACAGTTTCAGGTGCGTCCACACCAGCAGGACGAAGCCGGCGAACATCAACACTGCGCTGACGCCGAAGAACAGGTTCGCCGAGTGCGAAACAGCCTCACCCTCGAGCCCGGGATAGGTCTGACCGCCCAGCAGGTTGACGATCCGGCGGGTGAAGTCGATCAGCATCCCGGTCAGGACCGGATACTCCAGATCGGCCTGGAGGTAGGGAATCAGCCCGTCCCGCACCCCGCGCCAGTAGAACAGCGCGGTGATGTCGGTGTAGCACATGTTCTGATAGCCGTCCCCGCCACGCAGGCACGCCGTCTGCCGCAGCATCAGGACGAGCCAGGAGACCGTCAGCGCCAGCATCGCCCAAGGGCCGGCGGCGCGCCACGGACCACCAGGACGGGCATGACGCCCCACCTCACCGCCCAGCAGTCGAGCGACCGAGGGACCGGGATTCACCACGTCGGCGAGTCTACGGTGCCGAATCGGCCTGCTCGGCCGGTGCCGTCGGAGTAGTCGGTGGCGGCGGCGCCGTGGTTGGTGGCGGCGGCGCCGTTGTTGGTGGGGCGGTGGTGGGCGGCGGGGCGGTGGTGGGAGGCGGCTCTGTGGTCGGGGTGTCCGTCGGCTCGACGGTGGGCTCCTCGGTCGGCATCTCGCTCGGCTCCTCGCTGGGCGACGGCTCCTCGCTCTTGCTCGGCTTCGCCGAGGGGGTCTGCGTCGAGACCCGTTTGGTCGGCGGAGCGAAATCGAGCCGCTCCTTGCCATCCATGGCGACCGTCATGAAGTCCAGCCAGGCCATCGCCGGGTAGCCCGAGCCGTAGAAGTTGCGTCCCAGGTTGCCGGTGCCCTTGTCCCCCTTCACGATCATGACCGAGGTGGTGATCTGCCGGGTGAACCCGACGAACCAGATCGCGCGGGTCTCCTGCAGGTCCGAGATGTAGTACGAGCCGGTCTTGCCGGCCACCGGGTACCCCAGTCGGGCGGCCCGCGCGCCGGTGCCGTCCTGCGCCACCTTGCTGAGCGCGTAGGTGACGTCGGTGGCGACGTCCGATTCGATCCCGCGCTCGGCGGCGGTCGGGGCCGTGTACAGCGTCTGATCGCGGGAGTCGGTCACCTCCACGACCACGTGCGGCCGGAAGTGCATGCCCTGGTTGGCGAAGGTGGAGTAGCCCGAGGCCTGGTCAAGAGGGCTGATCTCGCCAGTGCCCAGTGGAATCCGGTAGCCGGTCTCGTCCCAGCTGGAGTGGTGGGTCACACCGGCGTCCTCCGCGGCCTGGACGACCTTGTCGTGCCCGTCCTCCAGCTGCATCACCAGATCGACGAAGCCGGGGTTGCTCGAACGGGTGGTGGCCGACAGCAGCGAGATCCGTCCGGCGCGACCGGGAATCGGCTTACCCCCATCAGGAGGTGAAACGGTGCTGCCGTTGACCTTGTCCTCCAGCGTCCAGCCGTCCCGTAGCGCCGCTGCCAGCGCGTAGGGCTTGAAGGTGGAGCCGACCGGACGTGGGCTGGTCGCCCAGTTGATGTAGTTCTCCGTATAGTCCCTACCGCCGTAGAGGGCGAGGACCCCACCGGTCGCGTTGTCGATCGACGCCAGGCCGACGTGGATGTCCTCGGCCTTCTTCTTCGACCCGCCCACCTCGCGGGCGTAGGTGTCGGCGGTCTTCACCGCCGCGGCCTGCGCCTTGCGATCGAAGGTCGTGACGATCCTGAGGCCACCGCCGTTGATCTGGTCCTCGGAGAAGTCATTGGCCAGCAGTTCCTTGCGCACCATTTCGAGCAGGAAGCCCTTCGGCCCGCCCATCGCCGAGTCCTTCTTGACCTCGGGGAACTCGGGCAGTTCGGTGTAGATCTCCCGCCGCTCGGCATCGGTGATCCTGCCCATCTCGACCAGCCCGAGGAGCGAGTACTGGTAGCGCTCCAGCAGATCGGCGGCCTGCTTCTCGCCGTTGGCCGGATCGAGGTTGGATGGCGAGTTGACGATCGCGGTCAGCGCCACGGCCTGGGCCAGATCGAGTTCGGATTGCGGCTTGCCGAAGTACGCCCGGCTGGCCGCCTCGATGCCGTAGGCGCCCCTTCCGAAGTAGACGGTGTTGAGGTAGTCCTGAAGGATCTGCTCCTTGGTTCGCTCCCGGCCGATCTTGACCGCCAGCAGGACCTCCTTCGCCTTGCGGGTGAAGGTCTTCTCCTGGGTGAGGTACATCACCTTGATGTACTGCTGGGTGATGGTGGAGCCACCGACGGTCTGTTCATCGCTGACCAGCGAGCGTGCTGCCCGAGCCAGCGCAGCAATGTCGAAGCCCGGATCGGTCCAGAAGGTGCGGTTCTCCGCGGCCACGATCGCGTCCACCACCAGCGGGTTCATGTCCTCGAAGTCGATCGAGACCCGGTTCTGCACCTTGAACGAGCCGAGTTGGGTCTTGCCGTCGGCGTAGTAGACGAAGGTGGTGTTGGTGCGGAAGTCGGCGTTCGCGTCGGGGATCTCGATCCGCGCGTAGGCCACCACGACGGCGGCGACACCCAGCACCCCGAGGCCGACGAGGATGCCGAAGACCCAGCCCAGCGCCCGCAACCAGGGGTTGCGCTTACGTTTGGTCTTGGTCGTCACTGCACGGGCCGGCTTAGCCATAGATGTCCTCAACGGTTCGTTGACGCCGGGGCGGCGGACGGCGGTTTCCGTCCCCCAGCAGGTAGGAAGCGATCATGTGGTTCCAGCGGCAGTCGAGACAGACCTCGACCACCCGCACCATGAACTCGCCGTACTCGGACTGCATCTCCTCCAACTCCGCGGTGGACTTGATCCGTCCGGAGTACTGGCCGAGTTGCTCGCCGAAGACGTAGTTCAGGTTGACCATCCGGCGGCTTGCGCAGATCGGGCAGGGCACCGCCGAGTCCTCGCCGTGGTGCATTGCCGAGCGCACCAATAGGGGGTCGGCATCGCAGACGTCCGCGCGGCTGATGGTACGTTGCGGACGCCGCAACGCCTGCAGGGTGTGACGGCGTTGCAGCGCGTAGTCGATCTCCTCGCGCTTGGACCACATGGCATCAAGGGTAGTTGGTGGTTCGGAAAGCCGCCTCGCGACCTCCTCTTCCCGGTCCCGGCGAAGGAGGCCATCCCCGATGCGGAGGTTCCCAGCCCGATCCGCCATAATGTTCCGGCAGGGGGCATTAGCTCAGTTGGTAGAGCGGCGGCTTTGCAAGCCGTAGGTCAGGGGTTCGAATCCCCTATGCTCCACCCATGTGATGAGTCGCGTCATGGGCGACAGGTGAGTCGCGTGATGAGCGACAGTCATGAACGAGAGCTTGGCCATCGGCCGGGCTCTCGTTGTGTGTTGCGCCAGTAGCTGCGGTCGGGTTGATGGTGTTGGTGGCGAGGATGTTGCCGGCGTCGAGGTGGTGCATGCGGCCGGCGCGGCGCAGGCTGATCCGGCCGGTGTTGTCGACTTTGTCGTAGCGGAGCCGGTAGTGGCCGTCTCGGCCGCCGGCGAGGAGGGCTTTCGGGGTGGCCAGGTGGGTGTGTGCTGGGGTGTGCCGGTCGAGGGCGCGGTGGGGGCGGTGCTCGTTGTACTGGGTGCGGAAGGCGTCGAGCAGGTGTTGCAGGTCGGCCAGGGTGGTTGGTGCGGGCCGGGCTGCCAGCCACCGCTGGCTGGTTCCTCGGCTAGGTTGCCCTCATGACGACGGAATCGACCAGGGAGCGTGCGACGACGACACGTGCTTTCCGATTCGGGGCCCTCGGCGCCCTGATAGGAGTGGCCTGGGCAGCGGCGCTCCGGAGCTACATGTGGCAGATCAGCCAGGTTCCGCACGTCGACTGGGTGGGGACCTTCGCCACGATCCTGTTGCCGGGCGCAGTCTGCGGGGCACTGCTGGGGGTGGCAGAGGCCCGCCGTCGCGCCGGACTCGGACACCGGCTCCGCTGGTTCGGGCTCGCGCCACTCGCGTTCGCGGTGGCCCCGCTGCTCCTGCCCGGAGCACTGTGGACGTTCCTGACCACCGGTCTGGGCGGTGGCGCGGTCGGCGTCGCGCTGCTGGCGATCGGCGGCGGCTTCGCTCTCGGCCGAAGCGGCACACTCTGGGCGCGGATCGTCACAGGCGTCCTCGCGCTCGTCTTGTTCGGGGGAGTGGTCGCCACGGTGCCGCTCGTCGGCGGTGCCCGATTGGCGCTGAGCGAGCCGCGCGGCGCGTGGGTGGCCGTGCTCGTGGCCTCACTGCTCGCGGTGCTCGCACTGGCCTCGTCGATCCCGTTCCGCGAGGTTCGGAAGGATCTGTAGCTCAGTTCCCTCGCAGGATCCGCGGCAGCGTCGCGAACTGCGCGAGCGCCGTGATCCCGGCGGTGATCAGGTACGTCAGGCTGATCGCGTCCTGGAAGAACGTGAAGACGAGCCCCACCGGGGCGATCGCGATCCACAGCGCCCACCATGCCCAGAGCTGCCGCTGTCGATAGGGGATGAGCAGCCGATCCAGAACAGGATGCCGGTGGACCGGGGTGGGGCGGTGGACTCGGTCATGTCTCGGCCTCCTCGGCCTTCGGATGACACGACGGTACCGACGCTGCTCCGCATGCCGCATCCGTGAAACCTCATGTTCGCGACGGTCCGTGCTCGTCCATGCCTGCAGGAAGCCGACCGCGCCGAAGCCGACGAACAGCACGGCAAACCGACCTCTATGCGCAGCAACGCGACGAACGAGACCAGGCGAGACAAGCCAGCGACACAGCAGCCGCCAGCCCGAGCGCGTGCGCTGCGAGGTCGCCGACCACCGGCGGAACGTCTTCAAGTAGCTCCCCTCGCGCGAAAAGGGCTGGGCACCCACTCTCGGTGCCCAGCCCCTGGGATCAGCACTACCGTCCGCCGGGGCCACCGCCCCTACCGCCGCCCATCATCTGGTTGGTCAGTTCGGTGACCTGCTGTCCGTTCACGGTGATCGTGCCGCCGGTGAGGGTGCCCGTGCCGTCGTAGTCGAACGGGGACTGGGCGGTGATGTTCAGCGTGCCGCCGGTGATGGTCAGATCGCCGTTGCTGTCGATCGCATCGGTATCGCCAGCGCCCATGACGATGGTCAGGTTGCCGCCGTTGATGGTGATGCTCAGGCCGTCGGTGATGATCTCCGAGGCCGAGGCGTTGATCCCATCGTCGGAGGCGTTGAGGCTGATGTCGCCCCCGTCAATCGCGATGACTGGCGCCTCGATGCCCTCGACGGAGGACACGATAGTGATGGTGCCACCGGTGATCTGCAGCGCCTGCTCGGCCTTGATCGCGTCATCTCCGGTGGTGATGGTGAGGTCGCCGCCGGTGATGGTGAGTTGCCCCTTGCCGAGGTCGGTGTCGTTGCTGGACTTCATGCCGTCGCCGGTGGCGTCGATGGTGATCGTGCCGCCGGAGATGGTCAGCGAGTCCGTGCCGCGGATCCCGTCGTCGACGCTGGTCACGTTGATCGTTCCCGAGTCGATCCACAGATTGTCCTTGCCCACGATGCCGTCGGCGAAGTTGGCGGTGACGTTCAGCGTGCCGCTGCCGGTGAGGTAGAGATCGTCGGACGAGTAGATCGCACCGTCGATCTCCTCGTCACTGCGCGTGGCCGTGTCCGACACCGTGTTGACGCTGCCGTCGGACAGTTCCAGGACGGCCAGTTCGGCGTTGTCGACCTGAATCGCGGCACCCTCGCTGCTGGCGATGGTTACTCCGTCGAGGATGATGCGGACGTAGCCGTCGGTATCAACCCTCACCTGTCCGGTGGATGTTCCGGTGAGTACGTAGGTTCCAGCTTCGGTGATGATCAGGCCGTCGTCGGTGAGCGTGGCGTCGGTGGTCGGCAGGCTGCTCCAGTCGACATCGACGGTGAACGCGGTGGTCTCCGCAGTGGTCGTTGTTCCGGAGGTGACTGTTGGGTCGGCGGTGGCGGTGGTCGTGGTCGAACCAGTCGTGGAAGCCTGGCCCGAACTGGCGTCGGTAGCCGCGCAACCAGCGAATACGAGGACCGAGGCGAGTAGCCCGGCGACGATCTTTTTGCGGTGTTTCATCATGTTCCTTCCCGTGAGCTATTCGGCTCGATGGAAAGAGTTCACCGGTTCGTTCTGTGCGAATCCTGTGCGATTCGTGTGTCCGTCCGGTGAGCTGTAGCAACTGCGGGATTCGAGACGCGCCCACGGAGGACCGCATCGTGACGAGTCGGGACATCGTTGACAGATGCCTGCTTTCCGGAAGAAGCAGCTTGATCGCAGCCACCGCCCTCGCGCCGTGGCCAGCGCATCGTCCCTAGACTGATGTTACGACCGCGTCAACGACCCCTCGCGCGGGCCGCGTGCGCTGGTCGCTGATCCTGCTCGCTGCCGCCCTCGGGGTCGTCTCTTCGCCCTGACCGCCGTCACGCAGGGCGCCTGCTACGACTCAAGCGATCCCGCTGCCAGCTATTGCGTGTCCGGGCCGATGATTCCGGCCGTTACGGCACCCTACGTGTGGATCGGCTACGTCGGACTCGCGTCCTTTCTCGTCCATCGCGCGATCCGTCGCGGCGCACCACGCTGACACGAGGCCGGTGTGGGCTCGAGTCCACCACCACGTCTCCGTCGCAGGTCAGCGCGAAGCTGCCAGCCGAAGCGGCGGATGCTCGGCGCGGAAGTCGTTCACCGGATCGTCCGACGGGTAGCCCAGCGCCAGCCCGGTGACGAGCTTGTAGGACGCCGGAATGTCGAACTCGGCGTCGATCGGACGCCGCCAGGTCGCCAGCACCCCGAGCGCACAGCTGCCCAGACCGCGCGCCCGCGCCGCCAGCATCAGGGTCTGCAGCATCAACCCGGCGTCATGGGCCGAGAACGGCAGCAGCTTGGCATGGACGAACACCCACATCACGGTCGGGGCGCCGAAGAACTCGCAGTTGCGGCGGTTCCAGGCGTCCCGGGCGGCCCGGTCGCCGCGGGCAATGCCGAGCTGCTGGTAGAGGCCCTTGCCGACGCGGACGCTGGCCGGACGCAGATCGTCGGGGTAGCGTCCCCAGGTCTTGAAGTCGCCGTCGGGCAGCCGCCCGGTGAGCACGGCCTTCAACGCCGCCGACGGCTTGCGGTGATAGAGCGGCAGCGCAGCGTCGAACTCGGCGGCGTAGGCCTGCCGCAGCCGGTCCGCCTGCTCGCCGGAGGCCACCGCGAGACAGTACGGACGGGTGTTGCTCCAGCTCGGCGCGTGCCGCGCATCGTCCAGGACGCCGTCCAGAACCTCGCCGGGGATCGGATCGGGCCGGAACGAGCGGACGCTGCGACGCGCCCGGATCAGCGTCGAGAAGTCTTCGGTGAGCACCCCAGCAGTCTAGGGAGCCGCGGGTGCGGGCCGGGTCGGCCAGCGATCCTTGGTCGCTGGACTCCCCGGATGGCACCCCGTTGCGTCTCCCCGCTGCTCGTCGAACCCGGCTCCGTGTTCGGGTTCGCGACCACGCCGCTGTCCCCCAGTTCGCCGCCGGAGACCGGACGCTAGTTGGGGACGGTTCCTAACTCCAGCCACCGTTCCCCAACAGTCAGTGGCCGGAGTTAGGAACCGTCCCCAACTCCAGCCAGGTCAGCGGTAATCCGCCGCGATCATCCAGCGGTCGCGCAGCCGGAAGGCGGGGATCGTCTGACGCTTGGCCTTGTTCGTGGCGATGTTGCCGCGGACGCCGGCCGTCCGGGCCCAATCGGCGAGCGGGATCACCCGGGGGCTCGTGATCAGCGCGATTCGCTTGTGCAGCGACTCGCTCAATAGCAACGCCAGCAGCCGCGTCATGCCGTCGTAGCGGTCGGTTTTCGCGTAGCCCTCCAGCAGCGGGTAGTAGTCGACCCTCCGGTTCCGGGCGCGGACGATGACCGGGGGCAGCGCGAGATCCTGCAGTTGCTTGTTGATCAGCACCCGCCCGATGCGTCCGTTGCCGTCCACGAACGGGTGGACGACCTCAAACTCGCAGTGGAACCGCGCGATGGCCTCGAGGAAGCCGGACGCGACGTCCGCGCGATGGCGCGCGAGCGCCTCCGAGACCAGGCCGGACACGAACTCCGGATTGGCGCCCAGATGCCCGCCGACCCGCACCCACTCCTCCGCCCGCCGGAATCTTCCTGCCGCGTCATCGCGAATTCCGGCCAGCAGCATGCCGTGCCAGCGAAGAATGAGGTCTGTCGTCAATGGTTCGGACGTGGTCATCAGGTCCGAGGTGACGGTGGCGAGGTTCCGGGCCTCGTACACCTCGCGCAGCTCATGATCTCCCGACGGCAGCCTGCCCTCCAAAATCCGCTCGGTGTCGTCGAGGGTGAGAGTCGAGTTCTCGATAGCGTTCGACTGCTGCACGGCCTCAGCCACCTCGGCCAGGGCGATCTGCTCCATCGCCTCCCGATGGTCTGCCGCGAGCGCCCGGTACCGCTCGACCAGCGCATCGACCCGCGTCCGCGTCACCTGGTTGATCACCTCCTCGCCACCGCGAACTTAGCGTGAACTACTACCGTGATGCATCTCAATTCACGTAAATAGAACCCTCATCCCGTCGATACGTTGAGTTCGCGGTTCGGATTCTGACATGTTCGAGAGATGCGTTCGGTCCCTTAACACGTCTGAGCAGTCGCTGTTGTGTCCAGTCAGCCCAGCGGCACGATGTAGGAGTCGACCTGGGCGATCAGGTCGCCGCGGAAGGTGAACAGGTCGTTGTAGGCGAACCGGAACGGGCCGGCTTCGCGGTGGCGGCCGTGGCCGGTGCCGGTGACGACCACGACGTCGCCGGCCTGAATCGTCCGGTCGACGGTGAGGTCGGGGCTGCCCTCGAAGGCGGGGTTCTCGATCTCGTCGTCGAACTCGGCCTTGCCCCGTGTCGTCCGTACGCCGTGGATGTACCAGACGACGTCGTCGGTGAGGCAGGCGAGGATCGCCTCGTGATCGCTGCGGCGGAACCCCTCGAAGTAGTCGTGCACGATCTGCTGTCGAACGCTCATGGAAGCTCCCTACGCGGGGTCGAGGACGATCGGGACCTTGGCCCAGCCGCTGACCGGGGGCAGTTCGCGCACCGGTCCGCGCTCGTGGGACATGGTGATGCGGGTGGTCTGGGCGAGCAACTCCCAGACGATCACGCGCAGTTCCATGAGGGTCAGCCCGCGTCCGGGGCAGATATGGGGGCCGATCCCGAAGACCAGGTTGGCCGCTGCGTGGTCTTCCGGGTTGAAGGCGTTGGGGTCTTCGAACGCCTCCGGGTCGCGGTTGGCGGCCGTCCAGTTGAGGACGACACGAGTCCCGGCGTCGATGGGCTCGCCGCCGACGACGGTGTCGCGCGTCGTTACACGGCGGTTGGAGACGAAGGGGTCGTCGATTCGCAGGATCTCCTCCAGGGCGTCCTCGAACTCGCGCGCCCGGCCGTCGGCGACGAGTTGACGCAGGTGGCTCTGCAGCGCCACGTCGGTGGCCAGGTGATGGACGACCACGCCGACGCAGGCGGCGAGCGAGGAGAGATCGCCGGCCGTCCAGTTGCGCAGGATCGACACGATCTCGGCATGCTGCAGCGGACGTCCCTCCACCCGGTCGTTCATCAGGCGTGAAGTGACATCATCGGCGGAGCCGTCCCGACGGGCGTCCAGCAGCCGGCTGATGATCGCGTCGAACCGCTCGGCCACCTCGGCCATGCGGGCACGCTCGCCGGAGCGTGTCGCCTCGCGGTTGTCGGCCACCCAGTCGATCAACTCCTGTTCGATCTCGGCCGGCCAGCCCAGCCAGGTGCTCTGCACCCGTACCGCGTAGGGGGTACCGATGTCGAGCACTGTGCGGACGGTCGCCCGGCGCGGCAGGGCTCCGACGATGGTGGCGGCGTGGTCGCGGCACTGCGGCTCCTGGGCGGCGACCTCTTCGTCGGTCAGGTAGGCGTCGACGAGCCTGCGGTAGGCCCGATGCTCCGCGCCGTCCAGGCTATTGGGGAGCGCACGGTGCGCGGAGACCGCGCTGGAGAAGGTCTCGGCATCGAGCGCGGCAGCGCGGACGTCGGCATGCGCGAGCAGGGTCACCGACCCGTCCGCTTCGCGAACCACCGGGCAGGTCTGTCGCTGCGCGTCCAGCATCACGCGCAGGTCGGGCCGCGTCCCCACCTCGGAGTGCCCGTCGACGAGTTCGTCATTGAGAGGATCCGCCATACGACGAGGATACGAGCAATGCCAGAGATTGGGCCCGACCGGACGGATCTGTCCACACCGGCCCGCAGCCCCTTCCGCACCGCGGCAAGGTCTTGGTGTCCCCTCCGACTAGGCCGGCGCCCCGCTGCCGGTGGGTCTCGGTCCCCGGAACCGCGACAGCAGTCCCCGTGCCGCAGCAGCGGGGTTGATGCCCGGACGGCTCACCTCGGACTCGACCCGCGGCAAGCCCCCCAGATAGGCGGTCAACACCCTGTGCTCGTCGAGTACGGCGGTCCGGTAGACCCGCTGCATCGCCAGCGAGTCGAGCAGGCCGACCAGATCCCGAGCGTGCGTGTCGGGGTCGGTCACGTCCAGCAGATCGAGCACGGAGGAGGCGGTCGCGATGAACGCGCTGCGCACCGCCGGCCGGGCGCTCAGGCGAGCTCGGAGTTCCGGATCGTCATGGCACTCCAGCAGCAGCAGCCGCCGCGCCCGCTGAGCCTCGGGATGCTCGGCGTCCGCATCCATCGCCGCCACGAGCAGGTCTGCAACGACCGACGGAGTGATCGTGTCGGGCAGTCGCGGCGGGATGATCTCCCCCTCGGTCCGCTCGGCGAGCAGGTCGACGATCAAGCCGAGTAGGTCGCGGCGGCTGCGAGCGTAGTAGGACGTGGAGCCCGTCGGCAGACCGAGTTCGGAGTCGATCGCCCGGTGCGTCAGCGCCCGCACCCCCTGGGAGGCGAGGATCCGGACTCCTGCTTCGGCGATCTGCGTTCGACGATCCGGCATCTCGGGCTCCTCCTGCGACGTTGTCATCCTCTACAAGTCTAGAGGAGATCGGCCGGCCCGGCGGGAAGCGGGGTGTCTACCCTGCCGCTGATATCACTGCGCCGGGTCGGAGGCCTCGATCGGATCGACTGTCCGCGGATCTTCGTGGTGTTCAGCCCTCGCGCCTGCGGCCGGCAGGTCGGACGGAAGGCAGCCGTCGCCTTCGCAGGCGGCGCCCGGGCCGCCCACCAGGCTGATGAGCTGCGGCCGGCTCATGCGTCCGTCCCCTCCTCGGCGACCTGCGCCAGCACCTGGGCGAAGGTCGCGGTCTCCTGGGCGCCGGAGACGCCGTACTTGCCGTCGAAGACGTAGAACGGGACACCCGAGATGCCATAGGCGCGGGCCTGCTCGCCGTCCGCCTTCACCGCGGGTAGGTACTCGTCCTCGGTGAGCGAACGGACAACGTCGGTCCGGTCGAAGCCGAGACCAGCCGCCAGGTCGGCGAGATCATCGATCCGCCCGACATGGCCGCCGTCGAGGAAGTAGGCCTTGAGCAGCGCCTCCTTCATCTCCGCCTGGCGGCCGTGCGCCTTGGCGTAGTGGAGCAGTTCGTGCGCCTTGACCGTGTTCGTCTGGTGCATGGCGTCGAAGTCATAGGCCAGCCCGACCGCGGCCGCGATGGACGTCACCCGCTGCAGCATCTGCTCGACCTGCGGCAGGGACATGCCCTTGCGTTCGGCCAGGTATTGCGCGGGCGTACCCTCATACTCCACCGGAGTGTCCGGCGACAGTTCGAAGGAGTGGTACTCCACTTCGACCTCGCCGTCGAAGTCGGCCGCCGCCGCCTCGAACTTCCGCTTGCCGATGTAGCACCAGGGGCACTGGACGTCCGACCAGATGTCGACTTTCACGGTTTTGCTCACGGTTCGAACAGCAATCCGGCTCGGATTGGTATTCCCCGCCGGCTCAGGACGAGGGCTGAGCCTGCCGGAGCCCGGCCAGCCAGTCGGCCTGGCGTGACCACTGATGGGCCTGGCCGCCTTCGTGTTCGTTGAATGAGTACTCCACGATCTCGGCCTCACCCCCGGCCCAGTGGTTCCGCGCCGCGAACACGGTGGAGGGCGGGCAGATCGGATCGAGATGGGCGACCGAGAACAGAGCGGGGGCGGTGGTGCGCTTGGCGAGGTTCACGCCGTCGAAGTAGGACAAGGTGCGGAACACCTGCTCGTCGGCGCCGCGGTGCACCGACAGGTAGCGGACGATCTCACGGTAGGGGTCACGGTCGGTGAGTCCGACCGCCCGGTCGAAGTGACACAGGAAGGGGACGTCCGGCATCGCACCGATCAGCCCTCCGGTCAGACCGGCGACCGCGATCGCGATCCCACCGCCCTGACTCCCGCCGGTCACCGCCACCCGGGCGCCGTCCACCCGGGGATGGGCACGGAGGGTTTCGACCGCCCGGACGCCGTCGACGAACACCCGCCGGTAGTAGTACGCCTCGGGGTCATCGATGCCGCGGGTCATGAAGCCCGGCGCCGCCGGCCCGGAGCCGACCGGATCGGGGGTGTCGCCGCCGCTGCCCCACCCACTGCCCTGCCCGCGGGTGTCCATGACCAGATGGGCGTATCCCGCGGCAGCCCAGGCCAGCCGTTCGTGCGGCAACCCGCGTCCGCCGCCGTAGCCGACGAACTCCACCACGCCGGGAAGTGGCCCCGCGCCTGCGGTGGGCAGCAGCAACCATGCCTTCACCGGATGGCCGTCGAAGCCAGCGAAGCTGACGTCCCACACCTCCACCAGCGAAAGCGGGCCGGCCACCGGGGTCAGCACCGGCGGGTCCGACGGGCAGTGGTCGGCCAGGGTCGTCTTCCAGAACGCGTCGAAGTCCTCCGGCTCGGGGACGTCGGGACGATAGCGGTGCAGCTCGGCCGGCGAGAGATCGAAGCGTGGCATCGGCCGGCTAGACGGGACGGACCTTGGGCTGGCCCTCGGAGGTCAGACCAGGATCGCGGACCACCACATCGCCCAGCACCTCGTCGATCCGCGCCATCAGCTCGGCGGGGATCTCGACGCCGGAGGCCTTCACGTTCTCCGCGATCTGCTCGGGACGGGAGGCTCCGATCAGCGCAGCTGCCAGGTTGTCGTTCTGCAACACCCAGGCGACCGCCAGCTGGGCCATCGTCAGGTCGAGTTCATCGGCGATCGGGCGCAGCCCCTGTACCCGGCGCAGCACCTCGTCTTGCTTCAGGAAGCGCTGGATCATGCTCGCGCCGCCCTTGTCGTCGGTCCCGCGGGAGCCGGCCGGAGCCGGCTGGCCGGGCAGGTACTTGCCGGTCAGCACGCCCTGGGCGACCGGTGACCAGACGATCTGGGAGATCCCCAGCTCGCGACAGGTCGGCACCACCTCGGCCTCGATGACGCGCCACAGCATGGAGTACTGCGGCTGGCTGGAGACCAGCTGGAAGCCCAGTTGCCGGGCCAGCGCGTGGCCGCGGCTGATCTGCTCCGCCGTCCACTCGCTGACGCCGATGTAGAGCGCCTTGCCCGCCCGGACGATGTCGGCGAACGCCTGCATCGTCTCTTCCAGCGGTGTCTCGTGATCGTAGCGATGTGCCTGGTAGAGGTCGACGTAGTCGGTCTGCAGCCGCCGCAGCGAGCCGTTGATCGACTCCATGATGTGCTTGCGGGAGAGACCGACGTCGTTGTGACCCTTCGGACCGGTCGGCCAGTACACCTTGGTGAAGATCTCCAGCGACTCACGGCGCTGACCCTTCAGCGCCTCACCCAGCACCGACTCGGCCGCCGTGTTGGCGTAGACGTCGGCGGTGTCGAAGCTGGTGATGCCCGCATCGAGCGCGGCATGCACACACTGGGTGGCCACCTCGTTCTCGACCTGCGAGCCGTGGGTGAGCCAGTTGCCGTAGGTGATCTCCGAGATCTTCAGACCGGAGTCGCCCAGGTAGCGGAACTTCATCAATTTCCTCCTCGATGCGGTGCAAACCCTATCGCCGTCCTGGCGTGCTCGGTCACCGGGGCCAGCCGGAGGTGACGAGGACCAGCAGCGGAGGCTGGCCCTCGGTCACAATGGCTGGCCCTCGGGGCCTGGTAGCCGAAACTCAGCCGACGTGCTCGGACTCCTCGACCTCGGCCGGCTCGGTCGCCTCGTCTGTGATCTCCTCGACCGGCTCGGTTACGGGTTCAGCCGGCTGCTCGGCGGGAGCGTCGTGCGCCTTGCCGAACTCCTCCAGGGGATCGACGATGCTCGTCCCACCCAAGGTGGCAAGCATCTGGCGGACGTTGGTGAGCTGGGCGGTGATCGCATCCCGGCGGGAGGTGGCCGCCTGCAGCTCGCGGTCCGATTCGCGCCGGATCTTCTCGGCCTGGGTGCGGGCGGCGGACACCGCCGCAGCGGCCTCGTCCTGGGCGGCCTTGACGATCGAGGCCGCCTGGGCCTCGGCGGCCACCCGGATCCGTTCGGCCTCAGCCTCGATCGCGGATTGCCGCTCCTCGGCGCGGGCCACCGCGGCCTCGTTGGCGGCCATCTGTTCGGCGAACTCGACCGCGGCCTTGCCTCGGCGCTCCGCGAGAGTCTGCTCGAAATCGGCGGCGGCAGCGGCCGCGCGCGCCCGCTGGTGCTCGTAGACCGCTTCCGCCTCCTCACGGCGGGCAGTGGCCTCGCGATCGGCGTGATCAAGGATGTCGTCGGATTCCCGCTTGGCGGACTCGAGCGTGCGGGCAGCCTCCGCGTCCGCCTTCGACCGGGTGTCGGCAGCGTAACCCTCGGCGGAGCTGCGGACCCGCTCGGCGGCGGCGTGGGTCTCCTGGGTGAGCGCCTCGGCCTCGGCCTTCGCCTTCTCCAGCAGCTCCTTGGCCTCGGCGTCAGCCAGCGAGAGGATCTTGCCGACCCGGGCGCCGAGATCGGCGAAGCTGGGCGCGGCTGCCTGCTCCTGCTCGGACTGCAGGGTCGCCACCTGGTTCGCCTGCTCGGCGAGCCGGGTCTCCAGTTCGGCGAGCCGGCCGCGCAGCTTGGTCACCTCGACCGTCCGGTCTGCCGCCTCGGCGCGCGCCTGTTCGGCGGCCTGGCGCAGCTGGTCCAGCGTCCGCTCCACCTCGCTGGGGTCGTAGCCACGCATCACTGTGCGGAATGTCTGATCGCTCATCTCAGGTTTCCTCTACTGCTGTCTCGCCCGTCGGGCGCTCCGGTACCGCCAAGGCCTCGATCACCCCGGAAAGGTGACCGAGCTGAGAACTGATGTCGTCGCGCCTCCGGGCCAGCGCGGCGACTTCGCTACGGGCGCGTTCCATCATCCCACGCGCCTCGCCCCGGATGGCGTCCGCTTCGGATCTGGCCTCGGCCAGCAGGGCGATCGCCTCCTCGCGGGTGGCGGTGGCCCTCTCCCAGGTCTCGCGCTGCAACTGCTCGAGTTCGGTTGCGGTGCGTTCCCGAATGACCTTGGCCATCCCCTCCGCCTCAGCCAGCCGGCGCTCGGCCCGCTCCACCTGGGCGCGGACCTCGGACTCGGCGTGGGCGAGCAGGCGGGAGGATTCGTCGGCAGCGCTCTGCCGGGTGCGCGCGGCATCCCGCTCGGCGGCTTCCAGCAGCGCTTCGGCGCGAGCCTCGCGATCTGAGGCCAGCGCCTCAGCCTGCGCGATGCGGGAATCGACCTTCGCCGTGGTGGACGCCAACAACTCGGCGGCCCGGGCACGGACCTCGGCCAGATGCCGCTCGGCCTGCTGCCGAGCCTGCCTCGACAGCTGAGCAACCTCGTCCTCGGCACCGGCACGCAGTTCGGCCATCGCCTGCTCGGTCCAGGCGGTATGGGCGGCGGCGGCGTCCAGCTGCTCCTCGGCGGCGGCCTGGGCCTCGGTGGCCAGACGCTCTCGTTCGGCCTGTGCGGCGGCGGTCGCGGCGGCGAGTTCGGCGTCCCACGCCTCCCGCTCGGCGGCCACCTCGGCACGAGCGGCGGCGAGTTCGTCGGCCAGCGCGGATCGCTGAGCTGCCAGATCCTGCTCCAGCTCGGCCCGCAGTCGTCCGATCTCGCGATCGACCGCGGTACGGCGGGCCGCCTGCTCGGCATCGAGATGCTGGAAACGATCGTTGACGAGAGCTTCGGCCTCAGCTATCCGGCGCTCGGCCCGCTCGTTCGCAGCGGCTTCGTCAGCCTCGGCCGCAACCCGCAAGCCATCGGCGTGCTGCTCGGCTTCGGTGATGATCTGGGCCGCCTGGACCCGCGTCTGCTCAGCCAGCTGGTCGGCGCTGCGTTGGGCGGTGGCGGTCAGGAGAGCAGCCTGATCGCTCGCGTCGGTGACCAGGGTGACGGCATCCTGGCGGGCCTCGTCCAATCGATGGGTGGCCTCCGCCAGCGACAACTCGATCTCGCGGCGGCGGTCGGTGAGCTCCCGCTCCAGCTGGTCGCGTTCGCCCCGCAGCTGCTCGGCCTCGACGCGCAGTTGATCGACCTCGGCATTGGCCTCGGCCAGCAGCCGGTCGGCCAGGATCTGCGCTTGGGCGATCACTGCCGAAGCATGCTGCGTCGCCTCACCGGCAGCCGCCCCGGCGGCAGGTGAGCGATGATCCAGCATGGCTGCAATCCTCCCTGCCAGGCACGACGGGTGCAACTCAGGGCCGGGTTTCGCCCGAATCCTTGAAGCTGCCCTGCAGAGATCCGCGCCGCCACGGCGAGGAGAGGCGGGGCCGGGTCGCCCACGTCCCTGGCATGCGGCCGACGGTAGAGTTCGGGCGTGCGCTACATCTCGACCCGCGGCCTGCCCGGCGATCCGGAACCAGGCTTCTGGGACATCCTGTTGGAGGGCCTCGCACCCGACGGCGGGCTCTACCTGCCCCGGGAGTACCCCCGCCTCGATGCGACCACCCTCGCCGAATGGCGTGCGCTGCTGGACGGCCAGGGCTACGCGGCGCTGGCGCACGCAGTCCTGTCGCTGTTCATCGACGAGGTCCCGGAAGCCGATCTGCGTGGCATCTGCGCGCGGGCGTACAACGGCGAGGTCTTCTCCGATCCTTCGATCGTTCCGGTCACCGACCTGGGGGACGGCCTGAAGCTGGCCCACCTGTCGAACGGACCGACAGCCGCGTTCAAGGACCTGGCGATGCAGCTGCTGGGCCAGCTGTTCGAGTATGAACTGGGCCGGCGTGGAGCAGAACTGAACATTCTCGGCGCGACCTCGGGGGATACCGGCTCGGCGGCCGAGTATGCGATGCGCGGACGCCGCGGCATCCGGGTGTTCATGCTCACCCCGTCCGGCCGGATGACACCCTTCCAGCAAGCCCAGATGTTCTCCATCGACGACCCGGCGATCGTGAACGTTGCCGTCGCCGGGGTCTTCGACGACTGCCAGGATCTGGTGAAGGAGGTGGCCGGAGACCTGGAGTTCAAGCAGCGGTACTCCCTGGGCGCGGTCAACTCGATCAACTGGGCGCGACTGGTCGCCCAGGTCGTCTACTACATCGCCGCCTGGCTGCGGGTGACCACCTCCGACGACCAGCTGGTGTCGTTCTGCGTCCCCACCGGCAACTTCGGCAACATCTGCGCCGGTCATGTCGCCCGGATGATGGGGCTGCCCATCAAGGAACTGGTGCTGGCGACCAACGAGAACAATGTTCTGGACGAGTTCTTCCGCACCGGGGTGTACCGGGTGCGGTCCGCGTCCGAAACCCACGAGACCTCCAGCCCGTCGATGGACATCTCCAAGGCCAGCAACTTCGAGCGCTTCATCTTCGACCTGCTGGGCCGGGACGGCACCCGGGTGCGAGCGTTGTTCGGCGAGGATCTGCCCCGGCAGGGATTCTTCGACCTCTCCGGGACGCCGGAGTTCGCCACCCTGCGCGAGCGCTACGGATTTGTCTCGGCGTCCTCCAGCCACGCCAACCGGGTGGCCACCATCGCCGCCACCTGGAGGAGCAGCGGTGTGCTGATCGACCCGCATACCGCTGACGGCATCGGCGTGGCGGTCCGGTTCACCGAGCCGGACGTGCCGATGATCGTGCTGGAGACCGCGCTACCGGTGAAGTTCGCCGCCACCATCGTCGAGGCGATCGGACGCGAGCCCGAGCGTCCGGCGGCTTTCGAAGGCTTGGAGGATCTGCCCCGCCACGTCGTCGCCCTGCCCAAGGATGCCGAAGCGCTGAAGAGGTTGATCGCGTCGGTCGTGGACGGCCCACCGGCCGGCTGAATGTCTTGACCCAGACGGCGAAACCGCTGTGTCCCAAGTTGGGGACGGTTCCTAACTCCGGCCAGTGTCCCAAGTTGGGGACGGTTCCTAACTCCGGCCAGCGGGGCACCGGAGCCAAAGCTGACGCGTTCCAGAACCGCTGTCTCCGGCTCATCAGGTCAAGGTGGCCGGAGTTCGGAACCGTCCCCAACTCGGGCCACAGCTGATCTCCCGTAGCCCGGTATCGCTACTGGCGGGGACGTCCCGCCTTGGCGTACATCTCGTCGACCAGGGCGGCGAAGCGCTTCTCCACCTCACGGCGCTTGACTTTCAAGGTGGGGGTGAGCAGACCGTTCTCCTGCGTGAACTCCTCGATCATCACCCGCAGGTCGCGGATCTGCTCGTGGGCGGCGAGCCGCTCGGTCATCGCCGATACCCGGCGCTTGATCTCTTCCAGGATCGCCGGATTGCCCAGCAGCTCGTCGCGGTGTTCCCAGGTGAGCTGCAGTTGGCGTCCGATGTCCTCCAGATGCGGCAGCGATGGGGAGACGAGCAGGGTGAGGTAGGGCCGGTTGTCGCCCAGCAGCGCGGTGTATTCCAGCAACGGATCGGCGGCCAGCATGCCCTCGATCGGCGCGGGGGCGATGTTCTTGCCCGTGCTGGTGACGATCAGGTCCTTGATCCGGTCGGTGATCTTCAGGTAGCCGTCCGCGTCCACCTCGCCGATGTCGCCGGTGTACAGCCAGCCGTCACGCAGCACCTCAGCGGTCGCCTCGGGCTGGCCCCAGTACCCCAGCATCAGGTTCGGGCCCTGGTAGCAGATCTCACCCTCCTCGGTGAGCCGTACCTGCGAGCCGGCGATCACCTGTCCCACGGTGCCGAACCGGTAGGCCTGCGGGGAGGGGAAGCTGACCAGCGGCGACGCCTCGGTCAGCCCGTAGCCCTGCAGCACCAGCAGGCCGCAGGCCAGGAAGAACTCCTCGATCTCCTGCCGGAGCGGGGCGCCGCCGCAGGCCAGCACCGTCTTCGGCCCGCCCATCGCCGTCCGGATGTTGCTCAACACCAGCCGGTCGGCCAGACGGTACTTCGTCCGCAGCTCCGCCGAGGGCGTCTGCCCGGCAAGCAGCGCCCGGTGGTACTTGCCGCCCACCCGCAGCGACCAGGACATGATGCGCTGCTTGAGCCGAGAGCCCGCCACCTTCTCCCTGGCGGCGGAGAACACCTTCTCGTACAGCCGCGGGACGCTGACCAGCAGGGTCGGCCGGGCCAGCACCAGCTGGTCGGCGACCGTCCGCGGATCGGGGACGTAGGTGTTCAGCGCGCCGCAGGAGAGCAGGACGAAGGTCCAGGCCCGCTCCAGTGCATGGCTGAGCGGCAGGAAACAGAGCGAGGAGTCATCCGGGCTGATCTGCAGTGATCGGGTGAGCACCTCGAGTTGGTGGACGAAGCCACGGTGGTGGAGCATGACGCCCTTGGGCAGGCCGGTTGTGCCGGAGGTGTAGACGATGGTCGCCAGGTCGTCGCCCGCGACGGCCGCCAGCCGCTCGTCCACCAGCTCTGGGGACGGAGCGGCGTCCAACTCCTGGTCCAGAGTGGACAGCCCGTCCACGGCGGTGAAACCGACCACACGTTCCAGGCCGGGGAGGTCGGCAGCTACGATCCGCTGCCATCGCTCGGCCGCGTCAACGAAGAGCAGCCGGCAACCCGAATCGGCCAGGATGTGCTGCGCCTGATCGGGAGTGCTGGTCGGGTACAGCGGGACGACCACCAGGCCGGCGGTGAGGCAGGCGAGGTCGACCAGCGTCCATTCCGGCAGGTTGGGAGCGAACAGCCCGACCCGGTCGCCGGGCTGCAGGCCGAGATCGATCAGCCGGGCGGCGAGCCGCCGCACCTGGTCGCTGAGTTCTTCGTAGGTCTGGACGACCCACTGATCGCCCACCCGGATCCGCGTCGCCGGCCGCGAGCCGTGGGTGAGTGCCGCGGCGGCGAACCTCACCGCGATGTTATGGGGATCCATCCGCTACTCCTGTCGGCGTCGACGCATAAGTTACTCTACCGTAGGTTTCCGTCGCTCCCACCCAGCGTTGGTGGCCAAGTTTTCGGCCGGAGTTGGGGACGGTTCCGACTCCGGCCAACCGTCCCCAAATCACTCCGTTATCCACAGGCGGACGCGCTCCCTGGAGTTATCCACAGACACCCGCGATGTCATGGTCGCTGCCGCGCGTCCGTTCCTAAACTCGTCGACCCACAAACGACAAGGAGAACGGAGATGCCGCGTCGTGCCAGGCAGCTTTCGGAGTCGGGGATCTACCATGTGATGCTGCGCGGGGTGAACCGGGATGCGATCTTCCTTGAGGACGCAGATCGCAAGCAGTTCCTGCATGCGCTCGCCCGGACGAAGGAAGCGTCCGGGTGCCGGGTTCTCGCGTACTGCCTTATGGGCAATCACGCCCACCTCGTCCTGCGCACCGGTGAGGAGCCGATCGGCGCAGTGGTCAAACGACTGGGGGTCCGGTACGCAGGCTGGTTCAACCGCAAGTACGGGCGCGTTGGGCATCTCTTCCAGGATCGGTTCAAAAGCCTTCCGGTTGATGATGATCCCTACCTGGTGGCACTGCTTCGCTACGTTTGGAACAACCCCGTCGAGGCGGGGCTCGTCGCTCATCCGGGTGAATACCGCTGGAGCAGTCGCCGCTTCTTCGGACGGGGGTCGTCGCTGGTCGATGACCGTGACCTTCACCTGCTGCTGACCTCCGATCCGCTGGAGTCGCGCTCGGCAGCAGCGAGCCTCCTGCAACCGGAGGTGCCAGTGAGGCCGGGCCCGAAGCCCCGGCACACCGAGAGCGAGGTCGTGGAGTTGCTCCGCAGGTTCTGCGGAGCACGCCGTCCAGGGGATTTCGGGCGACTCGACGCAATCACACAATGGCAGGCAGTCCGCGCGCTCCGGACGCGGTCGGTCACCTATGAGCAGATCGCAAGAGTCACCGGGTTCAGCCGCACCACCATTCGGCGGATGCATGCGGCTGGGCCACCCTCGTCCGCTCAGCACGGGGGCTGACTGCATCGGGCCGACGGCCTGGGTGGCCGGAGTCGGAACCGTCCCCAACTCGGGCCGCGGGGGCTGACTGCATCGGGCCGACGGCCTGGGTGGCCGGAGTCGGAACCGTCCCCAACTCGGGCCGGGGACGTTCGGTCGTCAGCGCAGCAGGCCGCGGCGTTCCAGCAGGTGGGTGAGGTCGGGCTCCTGGCCGCGGTAGTCGCGATAGGCGTCCATCGCGTCGATCGAGCCGCCGCGGGCGAGCAGGCGACGGCGGAAGCGCTCGCCGTTGGAGCGGGTGAGGCCGCCGGTGGCGCGAATCCAGGCCGCGGTGTCGGCGTCCAGCACCTCGGACCAGATGTAGGAGTAGTAGCCGGCGTCGTAGCCGCCCTCGAAGGTATGGCGGAAGTAGGCCGAGCGGTAGCGCGGGGGCACCAGCGGCAGGTCCAGCCCCACCTTGGCCAGGGCCGCCTGCTCGAAGGCCTCGACCTGCTCGGGATCGGTCGGCAACTCCTCCAGGGGAGTGGTGTGCCACACCTGGTCGAGCAGCGCGGCGGCGAGGTACTCGGCGGTCTTGAACCCCTGCTGGAACAGCGTCGAGTTGACCAGCGTCTCCACCCACTCCGGCGGGATCGGCTCCCCGGTCTCCACATGGACGGCGTAGTTGGCCAGGAGGGACGGTTCCAGCGCCCACATCTCGTTCACCTGCGAGGGGTACTCCACGAAGTCCCGCGGGGTCTCGGTGCCGGACTGGGAGCGGTAGCGGGTATCGGAGAGCAGGCCGTGCAGCGAGTGCCCGAACTCGTGGAAGAGGGTGATCACGTCGTCCCAGCTCATCAGCGCGGGCTCGCCGGCCGGAGGCTTGACCAGGTTGGAGTTGTTCACCACCACGGGCAGTTGGCCCAGCAGGTGGTTCTGATCGACGATGTTGTTCATCCAGGCGCCGCCCTGCTTGGAGGCGCGGGTGAAGAAGTCGGCCAGGAAGAGCCCGATCGTCGTCTCGTCCGCCTCGCGCACCTCGAAGACCCGCACCTCCGGGTGGTAGGGCACCAGATCGCCCCGCTCGTGGAAGGTGATGCCGTACAACCCGGTCGCCGCGGCGAAGACCCCGTCGTGCAGCACCCGCTCCACCTCCAGGTAGGGACGGAGCGCGCTGGCGTCCAGCGCATACCGTTCGGCCCGGACGATCTCGCTGAGGTACTGCCAATCCCACGGCGCCAGGGTGGCGCCCGGCTCCAGTCGCTGCAGGACGGCGTCCAGCTCGGCGGCCTCGGCGGCGACGTTCTCGGCCAGGGCCGGCACCAGACCGGTGAGCCGTTCCCAGATCGCCGTGGCGGTCTTGGCGCAGGCGTCGGCAGCGACGTAGTCGGCGTGGTTGGCGAAGCCGAGCAGGCCGGCGCGCTCGGCGCGCAGCCGGGCGAGTTCCAGCAGTACCGCCCGGGTGTCGTGCTCACCCCCGAGCCCACGTCCGATCGCGGCCCGGTGGATCCGCTCACGCAGCACCCGGTTGGTCAGCACATCGAGCGGACGCTGGCCGGTGGTGTTCTCGATCTCGATCAGCCAGGCCTGCGGACGCCCACGCTCGGCCGCCAACTCCGCCGCCGCCTTGATCTCGGCTTCGGACAGCCCGTCCAGCTCCTCGGCATCGGTGACCCAGACCGCGGCCGCGTTCATGCCCGCCAGCGCGAGCCGTCCAAACCTCGACTGCAGTTCGGCGATCCGGCCGTTCAGCTCCCGCAGCCGCTGCTGCGCGGGCTCCGGCAGCGCGATCCCGGCCCGCTCGAAGCGCTCACGGGTGCGCTTCAGCCAGTAGGCGCCCTGCTCGTCCAGCTCCACCTCACCGACGGCGACCCGATCGGCCAGCGCCACCACTCGGCGATACAGCGCCGGGTCGAGGTAGATCGCATCGGAGTGCGCGGCCAGGCGCGGTGCCATCTCCTCGTCGATCGCACTCAACTCATCGGTGGTGTCGGCCCACTTCACCGTGAAGAAGGCCAGCGCCGCCCTTGCGAGCAACTGGCCGGAGGCCTCCCAGGCATCGATCACGTTCTCCGGGGTGGCCGGTTCCGGATCCTCCGCGATGGCGGCGAGTTCGGCCAGCTGCGTCGCCATGCCCCCGGCGAAGGCCGAGCGATAGTGCTCGGGGGTCAGCGCGGCGAAGTCGGGCAACTCGAAGGGCAGCGTGGAGCGGTCGGTGAGCGGGTTGGCCGGATCGGAAGTCATGGCACCATCCTGGCCCGATGGTGCGTCCCGGTCCAACCACCCGCCGCCGGATGGGCGCCCCAGCTGGGAACCCGGCTGGGGCGCCGGATCCGCCTCAACCGGCCTGCGACAGCAGCGCGATCTCCTCGCTCGTCAGCCGGAGTTCCGTGGCGCGAACCGAATCGGCGATGCTGGCCGGACGAGACGCGCCGGGAATCGGGATCACGATCGGGGCGAGCGCGAGTTCCCAGGCCAGGGCGACCTGCTGAGGGCTGACGCCGTGGGAGGCGGCCACCTCTCCGAACGCCCGGTGCCGCTCGCCCAACCCGGCCGCGCTGCGGATCCCGCCGAGCGGACTCCACGGCAGGAAGGCGATGCCCAGCGCCGCGCAATGCTCGAGCTCGGCCAGGCTGGAGCGGAACGCCGGAGAGAACTGGTTCTGCACCGAGACCAGCCGGCCGTCGAGGATCTGGTTCGCCAGATCTATCTGCGCGACATCGGCGTTCGAGATCCCCGCCAGCTGAATCACACCCTCGTCCAGCAACTCGCGAATCGCGCCCACCGACTCGGCGTAAGGCACCTGGGGATCCGGACGGTGGAACTGGTACAGACCGATGGCGTCGACGCCCAGCCGCCTGGCCGAGGCCTTCGCCGCGGCCTTCAGGTACTCGGGACGCCCGTCCTTGGTCCAGGTCCCGTCACCGGGACGCAGGTGACCGCCCTTGGTCGCCACCAACACCTCGGAGGTGTCCCCGCCGTAGCTCTTCAGCGCACGAGCGATCAGCTCCTCGTTGTGCCCGACCTCCCCGGCGTGCAGGTGGTAGGCGTCGGCGGTGTCGATCAGGGTCACGCCGGCGTCGAGCGCGGCGTGGATGGTCTGGACGGATCGCTGCTCGTCCGGACGCCCCTCGATCGACATCGGCATGCCGCCCAGACCGATCGCACTGACGGTCCGCGGCCCAAGAGTCCTTTGAATCATGAAACCTCACTCACGACGTCAACGGTCCGTTCGAACCGCTCGCCACCGACCATAGACAACCGATAACCTAGAAGTCCAACAACTATTTCTTCTTTGTTTCAGAAGGTGGAGTAATGGATCTACGCCAGATGGAGTACGTCCTCGCCTTGGCGGACGAACAGAACTTCACCCGCGCCGCCACGCTCTGCGGGGTCTCGCAGTCCGGCCTGTCAGCCTCGATCCGGGCCCTCGAGGACGAGCTCGGTGCCGAACTGTTCGCCCGCACCACCCGCCGGGTCGAACCGACCGACGCAGGGCTGGCTCTCCTGCCACACGCCCGGGAGTTGCTCGCCCAGGCCCGGGCCGGGCGCGATGCCGTGGTGCGGGTCACCCACACCCTCTCCGGCCAGCTGCACGTGGGCGCGGAGCAATGCCTGGGCGTGCTCGATGTCCCCGAACTCCTGGAACGCTTCCACCACCGCCATCCACAGGTCAGCATCCACTTCACCCAGGCCGGCTCCTATGAGTTGCTGGACCAGCTGCGGACCGGCTCCCTGGACGCCGCCTTCGTGGCCACCACCAGCCACCTGGGCGGCATGAATCGCGTCGAGATCGCACGCAAGCCGATCGTGCTGCTGTGCCCGCCATCCCATCCGCTCTCCGGACGCGGACGCCTGCGGTGGGACGACCTCGACGGCTCCGACTTCATCGACTTCCACGAGTCCTGGGCGGTCCGGGCGATCAACGACGACGTCGCCCGCCTCCGCGGGTTCCGGCGCGCGGTTCGCTGCACCGTCAATGACATCCACACCCTGCTCGACCTGGTGCACCGCGGGCTGGGCGTCGCCATGGTCCCGCAGTCGATCGCAGCCAAGCCGCAGGCCGCGGGACTGGCCGTCGTCCCGCTGCCACAGCCGTCGTCGGAATGGGTGGTGTCGGCCGTGACACCGGCCAACGGGTCGGCTGCGACAGCAGCGGTCCACCTACTCGAACTTCTCCCCGGAAGTCCCACCTGCACGACCTAGGGAAAGGGCCGACTATCGACGGTCGAGCTTGTCGAGACCATCGATCACCTGCCGGTGGCAACGGGTGTCGACTGTGCATTGGCTATGAATCGGGGGAATCACTTGCCCCTGCCCCAACTCTGGTTGAACAATCAATCATGGAGATTCAGCTTCCCCCCGCCCACCCGCTCATCGTCCACCTGGCCGTCGTCCTGCTCCCGCTGGTCGCGCTCGGAGCGATCGCGATCGTGCTGTCGGTCCGCGCCCGACGGCGGTACGGCTCGCTGGTGGCGGTCGGGGCGGTGGTGGCGGCTGCCGCAACGATCGGTGCCCGGCTCAGCGGCGAGCTGCTCGCCGGAGCCACCACCGCCACCGGGACGCTGGGAGCGCACATGTTCTGGGGGCTGATCGCACCCTGGCCGGCCAGCGCGCTGGCGCTGGCGGTGGTCGGCTTCCTGCTGGTCGCACGCGGCAGCGGGACATCGGGGACCATTGCTGACGTCCCACCTGGCCAGGGCACCAAACGTCTGTCACAGACGATCCTGGGCGTGGTCACCGTGGTCCTTGCGCTCGCCTCGCTGACCGTGGTGGCGATCACCGGCCACCTGGGCGCGACCGCCGTCTGGATCGGGTGAGCGGCTACTCGCAGTAGTGCAGTTCGCCGGCCATCACCATGTCGGGGACCTCCACCCCGACGAAACGGATCCCGTTGGGCAGGGTGAAGATCTCGCTGCCATCACCCAGCCCGCTGTCGGCGAGCTTGCCCTTGGGGTACTTGGCCTTGAGTTGCTTGAAGCTCAGGTTGAGCGGGATGTCGTCCTGGAGCTGCACCTTGGGGCGCTTGCCGTCCAGCGACAGCGACCAGCTGTTGAGGGTGCGCGGCGCGGACTTCTTCGCCGACTTCGCGGTGAACACCACGGAGAGTCCGTCGTAGATCACCGAACGGTGCCAGGGACTGCCTGAGTTGAGCTCGCAGAGGATTCCCTGCACAGACTCGTCCGGCTCACCCATGGCCGAGGCCAGAGCCTTCTCAACCTTGGCCTCGGCGGTGCCGAACTTGTGGCCGCCGACGCCGTTGCCCGCCAGGACGAGGCCAGTCGCCTTGGTCGGTGTGGGCGAGGGGGTCGGGGTCGAGGTCGTTGTCGGGGTCGCTGTCGGGGTCGCGGAGACGATCGGGGACGGGCTCAGCGACGGTGATTCCGAGCCCGATGGCGTCGGTGAGACCGTGGGTGACAGCGTGGGCGTGGGCGTGGCTGTGGCCGTCTGGGTGGCGGACGGCGGGGTCGGCACGGCGACGGTGGGCGCGGTCTGCCCGCAAGCGGTCAGCAACAAGGTTGCGGCCGCTCCCGCGACGAGCATCGATCCGTTGAAGCGCCGCATCCTCGGCTCCTTCCGTTGGTGGCCGCTACGGCCGAGTCCGATGGTCGAGCTGGTCGAGACCGCTGGAGCTACGCCGGCGAACCCTGGTCTCGACAGGCTCGACCGACGGAAAGGCTGGTTGCTCAGCGCTTCCCTGAGGCCGATTCCGATTATGCCCGGTCCATCCCAACGATCCGGGCATCCCCGCCGAGCCTCGTCGCCTCCATCGCCAGCCGATACTCTGCTGCCAGACCAGGAAGGACGTGGGCCGATGACAACAGGCGGCGGCAAGCTGAGAATCGGAATCCTCACCGCCGGCGGCGACAGCCCCGGCCTGAACGCCGCGATCCGCGGCTTCGGCAAGGCGGCGATCGGTCACTACGGCATGGAGTTGATCGGCTTCCGCGACGGCATCCGCGGGCTGGTCGAGAATCGGTTCATTCCACTGGACGGCGCCGCGCTGTCCGGAATCCTGACCATCGGCGGGACGATCCTGGGCACCAGCCGCGACAAGGTGCACCGCATGCTGGTGGACGGCGAGGTGCGCGACATGCGCGCCCAGGTGGTGGAGAACTACGAGAAGGAGAGGCTGGACGGGCTGGTCCTACTCGGCGGTGGCGGCACCGCCAAGAACGCGATGCGGCTCGCCGACGCCGGCCTGAACGTCATCCACCTGCCGAAGACGATCGACAACGACATAGCACACACCGACACCAGCTTCGGCTTCTCGACGGCGATGGAGATCGCCACCGAGGCGATCGACCGGCTGCACAGCACCGCACACAGCCATCACCGGATCATCCTGACCGAGATCATGGGGCACCGGGCCGGGTGGCTGACGCTCGGCGCCGGCATCGCCGGCGGCGCCGACATCATCCTGCTGCCGGAGATCCCCTACTCGGTGGAGTCGATCGCCGAGACGATCAACGCCAGGCGCTCGCGCGGCAGCAACTTCTCGGTGGTGGCGGTCGCCGAGGGCGCTCGCGATCTGGCCGACACCGCCGACATCCAGGCCGCCGAGGCACTGGTGAAGACGGCCAAGAGTCCCGAAGCCATCGGCGCGGCCAAGAAGCACCTGGCCAGCGTGGTGGACGCCCAGCGCGAGCACACCTTCAAGCTGGCCCGCGAACTGGAGGCCGCGACCGGGCTGGAATCACGGGTGTCCATCCTGGGTTACGTGCAGCGCGGCGGCACCCCGGTCGCCGCCGATCGTCTGCTGGGCAGTCGGATCGGGACGGCCGCCGCCCACCATGTCTCCAAGGGCGACTTCAGCATCATGGTCGCGGCCCGCGGCGAGGACACCGCCCCCGTCCCGCTCTCGGAGGTCGCGGGCAACCTGAAGCTGGTGCCGCTGGACCACGAGTGGATCCAGACCGCCCGCAAACTCGGGACCGGCCTGGGCGAGAGCTGAGGTGTCCCCCCGGCCCGCCGCTCCCTCCGCCACCGACCTCGGCTTCGTCCCGCGGACTGGGTCATGAGAACACCGGCCGCGCAGCCGGACGGTTCACCGCTGTTCGAGTTCCACTCGCGGGTGACCCGCTGGGAGAGTCGGCGGGAGATCTGGCTGTTCGCTCACGTCCCCCTTGAGCTGGCGGAGGAGATCGACTCGCTCCCGATTCCCCGAGGCGGGTTCGGCTCGCTCCGGGTGCACGCGACGATCGGTGCCACGAGCTGGCGCACCTCGATCTTCCCCTCAAGCGATGGACGGTTCGCGCTCCCCCTGAAACGCGCGGTGCGCACGCGGGAGGGCTTCGCCGAAGGAGACCTGATCGCGGTCGGCCTGGAGTTCGTCGACCTGCAGCAGTGAACCGCTGGTCAGTCCCGCTCGAGCTCCAGCCCCAGCCAGTCGGCGAGGGACCGGATCTCCGCGTCGACGGCATCCAGCATCTCGCTGGACCAGACGATGTCGCGATGGACGGCGAACACCCGCAGCAGGCCGGCCTTGCGGTCTGCCTTGGCGTCCAGCTTCCCGATCAGCCGGTCGCCATGCAGGATCGGCAGCGCGAAGTAGCCCCAGCGCCGTTTCACCGCCGGTTTGTACATCTCCAGGATGTACTCGTAGTCGAACAGCAGCTGCGCCCGGGCCCGATCGAACACCAGCCGATCGAAGGGTGACAGCAGCGCCGTCCGCCCGACGAAGGGACGGCTGAGCTCCGCCAACCCGATCGGATCCACCCGCCAGGTGCCGGGGACGCCCTCGACCACGGCCGGCTCGCCCGCCTCACCGACGTCCATCCGCTCCAGCGGCACCTCGGTCTGGTGCGCCCGCGCGATGCCGAGGGACTGCAGCCGACGGGAGTCCCGCTGCCGTTCCGCCTCGGCGAAGTCGAGTTCCGGCTGCCCGGACGGGTACACGCGCTCGGCGAGATCCCACCAGCGCTCCCGCCCGGAACGCCCCGAGATCGCCACCTCGCCCAGCCGGGTCAGGATCTCGAGCATCTGGGTGACATTGCGGTTGTTGGTCCACCCCGTCGAGCCCCAGGAGCGCTGCGCGGTGTCGTCGATCTCGGTGGTGCGCAGCGGTCCCTCGTCGCGAAGTCGTTGCAGGATGTTGCGCCGGAAGCCGGCATTGTCGTCCAGCCACTGCCGGGTCTGCGCGTACCGCAGCGGCTGCCGCATCGAGGCCCGGTACAGGGGCAGGTCGAGCATCGCGCGGTACATGCCGTCGTACTCGAACACCGTCCGGTCGTCCTCCACGGCCTGCTTCAGCAGGCCGTGCTCGTAGCCGGCGCCCAGCCGGCTCCAGAGAATGTGGTCCTCGCTGGGCGCGATCGCGCTGGTCGGGTCGATGTTGACCACGGTGAGTTCCTCGACCACCTCGGCGACCAGCGACGGCCGGGCGGCGTCCAGCAGCTGGGCGCGGACGGCCAGCTGCCGGGCCTCCCGCCGGCTCAACCGGTGCGGTTCCATGCCGGGACGATACCCGCCCGGATCATCTCCGCAGCCGGTTCTCCGCACAGGTAAAGCGCCCTAAGCGACGAGCGCATCATGATGCTAATCTGTGAGCATGAGGACGACGATCACGGTGGCGGATGATGTCTTCGCCGAGATGGAACGCCTCCGGCGGACCGAAGGGCTAGGGCCGAGCGAGGCGCTCAATCTGCTTGCCCGGCGAGGAATGGCTGCCCGTCCCCCCCGGGTCGACTATGTCCACCAGCCTCGCGAGTTGGGCATTCAGATCGATGTGATGAACATCGGCGAGGTCCTGGATCTGCTGGACTCCACGCCGTGATCCTCGACGCGAACATCCTGCTGTACGCGATCGACTCCAGCTCACCCCATCACCCACGCGCCGCGGCATGGCTGACGGGAGCGCTGACCAGAGACGCTCGGGTGGGCATCCCCTGGCAGACCATCGGTGCCTTTCTCCGGATCGGCACCCATCCTCGCGTGCTGGCCTCGCCGATGACGACCGGCGAAGCGCAACGCTACGTGGAGACCTGGCTCAGCCTTGACACGGTCTGGGTGCCGCCGGCCACCGAGCACACCGCCCGTATCTATGCCGATATCGCACGGCGTCATCATGTGACGGGGAACCTGGTCCCGGATGCTCAGTTGGCCTCGCTGGCGGTCGAGCACGGCGTCGCCGTCGTGTCCGGTGACACCGACTTCGCGAGGTTCGACGAAGTGCGCTGGCTCAACCCGTTCGCCGGCTGACGGCGCACCGGTCGGTGGCTGCCGTCTTGGGCCTCGTTGGGGGCGAGGTCCCTTCGCCGCACTCGAGCGCCACGGGCTGGTGCGCGACGTATATGCCGGTCATGCGCCCCATCTCGCGGAAAGTGGCGGGAAGCCGCACCGCAGCTCGCCTCCTGGGTCGGTCCGCGATCCGTGAGAGACCTGAGTGGCAAGGCGAAGTAGGGTGGTGCTCTTCGCAGTGAAGGAGAATGACGATGCCCGTCTTGCGCTCCCGGACCACCACGCACGGCCGGAACATGGCCGGTGCCCGCGCGCTGTGGCGCGCCACCGGCGTCACCGACTCCGACTTCGGCAAGCCGATCATTGCGATCGCGAACTCCTTCACCCAGTTCGTGCCCGGCCACGTCCACCTCAAGGACATGGGCCAGTTGGTCGCCGGCGCGATCAAGGAGGCCGGCGGGATCGGCCGGGAGTTCAACACCATCGCCGTCGACGACGGCATCGCGATGGGGCACTCCGGCATGCTGTACTCGCTGCCCAGCCGGGAAGTCATCGCCGACTCGGTGGAGTACATGGTCAACGCGC
>CAYSZZ010000001.1:235028-257679 GCA_964435735.1 uncultured Propionibacteriaceae bacterium | reverse complement strand
GGAGCGTCGCTTGCCCTCGAAGGAGAACGGCCGGGTCACCACACCGATGGTCAGCGCGCCCAGCGAACGGGCGACCCGGGCCACCACCGGCGCACCGCCGGTGCCGGTCCCGCCGCCCTCGCCCGCGGTGACGAAGACCATGTCGGCTCCCTTGAGCACGTCTTCGATCTCGTCGGCGTGGTCGTCGGCGGCCTGCCGGCCCTTCGCCGGATCGGCACCGGCTCCGAGCCCACGGGTGAGATCGCGTCCGATGTCGAGCTTGACGTCGGCGTCGCTCATCAGCAGGGCTTGAGCGTCGGTGTTGACCGCGATGAACTCGACCCCTCGCAGACCGGACTCGATCATCCGGTTGACGGCGTTCACACCGCCCCCGCCGACCCCGACCACTTTGATGACCGCCAGGTAGTTCTGTGATGCAGTCGCCACCGGATAACCCACCTTCTATTCCAGATCTCATGCCGGGTGCAGGAACAGCAGTTCGGAGGGGAGGTACAACCATCCAGCTCGGCGCTCGAAAGGCTATGAGACCGCAGGAGGGTTCTCCAAGCACCCCGGCATCCCTCGGCGTGTACCTCAACCAATGGTTCAGGGTTGAGGCTCGGTCGGGCCTGTCTCGGCTACCGGCGGGTCGGGTGGGCCGGTGCCGAGACGTCGAAGACGGTGCCGCCCTGTTCCAGCATCACGTCGAGCACCTCGGACTTCAGCTCCGACTGCTCGGCGCTGCCCCAGAACACTCGGGCGCCGTTCTTCAGGCGAAGGCTGAGGGAGTCCCGCCCCCTGGCCTGCACCACGGTGACCTTCTCCGCGGTCTTCTCGCTGAGGGAGGAGTACACCACCCCGGCATCGGCCAGCGAACGCTGGTCCCGCGCATCGGCATCGACCTCGACCAGTCCCTTCGGACGCGACCTGGCGGTGTCGAACACCACCCCGGAGGCATCGGCGATCAGGTAGCCGGTGCCGGAGGCGATCGCGAGCCGCGCCTGACGCTCGGTGATCGCGATGCTGACCTGGTCGGGCCACCGCCGGGTGACGCTCACCTCGGCGACCGGCGGCAGGCCGGCCACCCGCTCGGCGATTCCCGCCGCGTCGAGTCGCACCAGCGGAGTGCCGAGCTCCACCGCCGCGGCCTCGGAGATCTCCTGCTCGGACGCGACGTCGGCGCCGGAGATCTCCACCCTGGCCACGGCGAGCACCGGCGAGAATGCCACCAGGTAGACCAACCCGGCCACCGCTGCCAGCACCAGGGCGAGCCACAGCCACCGCAGCCAGCGCCGGCGACGCTGACTGCGGCGACGAACCGCCAGCCGGGTGGTGGCGTCCAGCGTCATCGGGGCTCCCGCAGCCGATCCGCCAGCGCCGGCCCCACCCTGGTGACATCCCCGGCGCCCAGGGTGACCACCAGATCGCCGGGGAGCACCAGTCCGGCCAGCATTCCGGGCGCGTCGGTCACCGACTCGGCGTAGTGCACTCGCCGGGCGCCGATCAGTTCCCGCAGCGCGTCAGCGACCAGTTCCCCGGTCACGCCGGGGATCGGATCCTCCCGGGCCGGGTAGATGCCCAGCACCACCACCTGGTCGGCGAGCGTGAGTGCCTGGGCGAACTCAGCGGCGAACTCCTGCGTCCGGGTGAACAGGTGGGGCTGGAAACACGCCACCACCCGCTGGTCGCCGGCGTACACCCGCGCGGCGGTGAGGGTGGCGACCACCTCGGTGGGATGGTGGGCGTAGTCGTCGACGATCGTCACGCCGTCGACCTCGGCCACCCGCTGGAAGCGCCGATGGGTGCCGTTGAAGGCGGCGGCGGCGGCCCGCAGCCGTGCCCCGTCCAGGCCGAGCGCGCGGCCGACGGCATAGGCCAACGCAGCGTTGTGCAGGTTGTGCCGGCCCGGTACCGCCAGTTCGAGCGGCCCGACGTCGCCTTCGGCCTCCACCACGGCGTGGGCGGCGGCCCCGGCGAAGCCGAGATCGCTGATCCGGACGTCCGCGTCGTCGGATTCCCCCACCCGCACGACCTGTTTGCCCGAACCCACCAGGGCGGCGGCCAGGCTCCTCGTCCCGGGGTCGTCGGCATCCAGCACCACGGTGTGCACGCCCGGTTGCAGGACGAGCCGGACGAAACCGTCGGCGTAGGCCTGCGGCGTCCCCCAGTTGTCGAGGTGGTCGGCCTCGATATTGGTCACCACCACGATCTCGGCCGGGTACTGCAGGAAGGAACCGTCGGACTCGTCCGCCTCGACGACGAAGGCGGCGCCACCACCGATCCACGAGCCGCGACCCGAGGCGGTCAGCGGCGAACCGATCACGTACGACGGGTCGGCGCCGCACTCGGCCAGCAGCACCGCGATCATCGCGCTGGTGGTGGTCTTGCCGTGGGTTCCGGTGACCGCGACTCCGGTGTGGTCCAGCATCAATGCGCCCAGCGCCGCGCTGCGGTGCCAGATCCGCAGTCCCCGCCGCCGGGCCTCGGCCAGTTCGACGTTCGACTCCCGCACCGCCGAGGACACCACGATGGTCTCCGCGGCGCCGAGGTAGCCGGGGTGGTGACCGACGTGGGCGGTCACGCCCTGGCTGCGCAACTGCCGCAGAGCGGCCGAGTCGGCCTGGTCGCTCCCGGTCACCGGCACACCGAGTTCGGCATAGAGCGCAGCGATCGCGCTCATTCCCGTGCCCCCGATCGCGATGAAGTGGACGCCCCCCACCTGGGTGGGCGGGAGCAGCGGAACCGGGTCGACCAGCGGCACGTCAGCCCGCCTCTCCCACGGTGAGCACCAACCGGGCGAGCGCCTCGGCGGCACCGGCGGGAACCAGCTCCCGGCACCGGGTGGACATCGCCGCCAGCCGGCCGGGGTTCGTCGCCAGCTCCAGCACGGTATCGGCCAGCCTGCGCGGAGTGAGTTCGGCATCGGGCACCAGGACCGCTGCCTCGGCCTCGACCAGGAAACCCGCGTTGCGGGCCTGCTCCCCGTTGCCGTGCGGGAGCGGGACGAAGACCGTCGGCAGCCCGACCATCGCGGTCTCCATCACGGTGCCGGCGCCGGACCGTCCCAGCATCAGGTCGGCCGCGGCATAGGCCTGCTCCATCGCCGCCACGTAGGCGAGCGGACGATAGCCGGCGCCGCTGGGGTGATCGCGCGCCACCAGGTCGTCGGTGAAGTTCGCCTGCCCCAGCACATGCAGCACGCTCACCCCGGCCTCCAGCAACCCGTCCAGGGCACCGAAGAGGGCGGTGTTGATCGACCGGGCACCCTGCGAACCGCCGCTGACCAGCAGCACGGGGCGATCCCCGGGCAGCCCGAAGGCCGCCCGGGCGGCGGGAGCAGCCGATTCTCGGTCGAGCCCGGCGATCGCCTCGCGCACCGGCAGGCCCAGATACTGTGCGTGCGGCAACGCCGTCTGCGGGAAGGTGACCGCGACGTGGTCGGTGAACCGGGCGGCCACCCGGTTGGCCAGCCCCGGGACGGCGTTCTGCTCGTGCAGCACGACGGGCAGTTTCGCCTTCCGGGCCGCCAGGTAGACCGGCAGGGACACGTACCCGCCGAAGCCGACGACCACCTGCGCCCGGTGGCGGTGCAGGATTCCGGTGGCCTGCCGGACCGCGTCCCACAGCCGGCCCGGCACCCGCAGCAGGTCGATGGTCGGGCGACGCGGCAGGGGCACCGGGGGGATCAGTGCCAGCTCCAGGCCGGCAGCCGGGATCACCTGGGTCTCCAGACCGCGCGGGGTGCCGACGCAGAGCAGCTCCGACTCCGGCGCCAGCCGGGAGAGCTGTTGGGCGGTGGCGATCAGCGGCGAGGTGTGGCCGGCCGTCCCGCCGCCCGCGAGGACGATATTCACGCCCGCCAGGCTACCGGGAGGCGCCCACGACGGCGGTCACCCGGGTGGCGCGGCGGCGCTTGCGGCGTCCCGCCAGCGCCCGGGCATCGGGCTCCAGCCGGGCACAGGCCAGCAGGATGCCCACCCCGCAGAGATTGGCGATCAGCGCCGAGCCGCCGTAGGAGAGCAGGGGCAGCGGGACGCCGATCACCGGTACCATCCGGAGCACCACGGCGATGTTCAGCAACGCCTGGATCATCAGCCAGGAAGCCACCCCGCCGGCGGCGAACCGGCAGAACAGGATGTCGGAGCGCATCGCGATCCGGAATCCGGCGTAGCCCAGCACCAGGAACAGCGCGAGCACGGAAAGAGTGCCGACCAGGCCCAGCTCCTCGCCGATCACCGCGAGCACGTAGTCGGTGTGGGACTCGACCAGGCCGCCCCACTTCTGTCGGCTGGCACCCAGGCCGAGACCCCACCAGCCACCCGAGGCGAGGGCGAACATGCCCTTGATCGGCTGGTGGTTGACCCCCAGCGGGTCGAGTTCCGGGTTCAGGAAGCCCAGGATGCGGGTCATCCGGTGCCAGGAGGTCAGCACCAGGGCGCTGATGCCGGCGGCGACCACGCCGAGCATCGAGCCGAGCACCTTCCAGGAGGCACCGACGAACCACAGCACAGCGAGCACGATGGCGCCCAGCACCATGCCGGTTCCCAGATCGCGCTGCAGTACCACCAGGCCGATCAGCAGGCCGGAGACCGGGAGGAAGGGGACGAGCAGATGCTTGGGCTGATGCAGCAGGTCGTACTTGCGAGCCAGCAGGTCCGCGCCCCACAGCACGATCGCGAGCTTGGCGAACTCCGAGGGCTGGATGCGTCCCAGGACGCCGAGCTCCACCCAGTTCTTGTTGCCGTTCTTCGCCCAGCCCAGCGACGTGAAGGTCAGGATCTGAAGCCCGGCCGCGCCGATCACCGCGAGCCAGCCCAGGATCTTGAGCCGCTGTGCAGAACTGGTCGCCAGGAACCACGCCGCGGCGCCGCCCAGCACCAGGAAGACCAGATGCCGTTTGACGAAGTAGTAGGCGTCCCCGAACTGCACCTGCGCGTACACGCTGGAGGCGGAGAGGACCATGAGGCCGCCGAGCAGCAGCAACAGCACGGCGGGGGCCAGCACGAGATAGAAACTGGCCTGCGGATGTCCCAGCCATTCGACCACGAGACTACGCCGGCGTTCGGTGCGGGCACCGGCCTGCGACTTCTCGCGGCGATCCATGAGCGGGGAAGTGAGGATCGCCACTGGCTCGGGCCTCCTCTCAGGTCTCCAGGGCGGCGACCGCGGCGGCGAAGGCGTCGCCACGGGCCGCATAGTCGGGATACATGTCCTTGCTGGCACAGCCGGGAGCGAGCAGCACCACGTCGCCGGGGTTCGCCCGGCTCGCCGCCCACGTCACCAGCTGTTTCATCGCCCCATCATCGACGGCGTCGGTGACGAATACCGGGACATCCGGGGCGTGTCGGGCCAGGGCGTCGGCGATCACCTGCCGGTCGACCCCCAGCAGCGCCACCGCGCGCAGCCGGTCGCCGAACCGTTCGACCAGGTCGTCGAAGCTGGTTCCCTTGGCCTGCCCGCCGGCGATCCACACCACCTGATCGAAGGCGGCCAGCGAGGCGGCGGCGGCATGCGGATTGGTGGCCTTGGAGTCGTCGACGTAGCGGACGCCGGCCCGCTCGGCCACCTGCTGGATGCGGTGGTCGCCGAAGCGGAGCCGTCGCAGTCCCTCGGCGACGGCCCGCGGCGGCACCCCGAAGGAGCGGGCCAGGCCCGCCGCCGCCAGGGCGTTCGCGATGTTGTGCGGGGCGGCGGGCACCACGTCGGACACCTTGGCCAGCTCGATCGCCGAATCACGGCGCTGCGCGATGAACGCCCGATCGACCAGCAGGTCGTCGACGACGCCCAGCATCGACGGGGCCGGCGTTCCCAGGGTGAAACCGATCGCGCGGGCGCCCTCGATCACGTCGGCGGCTTCGACCAGGCGTTCGGTGGCGGGATCGGCGACGTTGTAGACGCAGGACTGCTGGACGCGCTCGTAGATCAGCGCCTTGTCGGCGGTGTAGGCCGCCATCGGATCGGTGGCCCCGGGCGGCCAGCCGGCGGGATCGGCGTACCACTCCAGGTGATCGGGAGCGAGGTTCAGCACGGCTGCGGAGTGCAGCGACAGGGAGTTGGTCCAGTGCAGCTGGAAGCTGGAGAGCTCGACCGCGAGCACGTCGTAGGTCACCTCGTCGAGCACCGCCTCGACGATCGGGCGGCCGATATTGCCCACCGCCGTCGTGGTCAGCCCGGCCGCGGCGAGCATGGATTCCAGCATCGACACCGTGGTGGTCTTGCCGTTGGTGCCGGTGACCGCCAGCCAGGGCACGGTGCGATCCGGCAGGCTCATCCGCCAGGCCAGTTCCACCTCGCCCCAGATCGGGATGCCGCGCAACACCGCCTGCCGCAGCAGCGGTGCGGACGGGCGCCAGCCCGGCGAGGTCACGACGAGATCGGTGTCGTCGGGCAGCGTCGCGGTCGAGCCGGGACCGAGTCGCACCTCGGCGTCCAGGAACTCCAGCAGGGCGGCCTTCTCCTGGTTCTCCGGAGTCTCGGAGTCGTCCAGCACGCTCACCCGGGCACCGAGCTCGAGCAGCCCGTCCGCCGCGGCGAAGCCGGAGGAACCCAGCCCGGCGACCACCACCCTGGCCTGTGGCCAGGGTGAGAGCCGGTCGGCGTCGGCGAGCCAGTGCTTCACTGGGTGCCCACCACCCACTCGGCGTAGAACAGCCCGACGCCGAAGGCCACGAAGACCCCGCAGATGATCCAGAACCGGATCGTGATGGTGACTTCCTTCCACCCCAGCAACTCGAAGTGATGCTGCAGCGGCGCCATCTTGAACAGGCGTTTGCCCCCGCTGAGCTTGAACCAGCCGACCTGCAGCACCACCGACATCAAGATGATGAAGAAGAGCCCGCCGACGATCAGCATCAGCAACTCGGTGCGGGTGAAGATCGACAACGCGGCCAGGCCGCCACCGATCGCCAGCGAGCCGGTGTCACCCATGAAGATCTTCGCCGGTGCGGCGTTCCACCACAGGAAGCCGAAACAGGCCGCCGCCAGTGCGATCGCCACCGCTGCCAGATCGATCGGGTCCCGTACCTCGTAGCACAACGGGCCCGCGTCCCCCCAGGCGCAGGACTGGTTGTACTGCCACACGTTGACGATGGTGTAGGCGGCGAAGACCATCGTCGCCGCGCCGGCGGCCAGCCCGTCCAGGCCGTCGGTCAGGTTCGCCGCGTTCGACCACGAGGAGATGATGAACACGATCCAGATCACCGCCAGCGGGATCGGCAGGTGCAGCCAGCTCCAGTGGAAGTCCCGCAGGAAGGAGATCGCCGGACTGGCCGGGGTGATCCCCCGTTGGTTGGGGAACATGAACGACAGCACGCCGAAGATGCTCGCCACCGTGATCTGGAGCGCCAGTTTCACGGTGGAGTGCAGTCCCAGCGAGCGGGCGCGGGAGATCTTGATCCAGTCGTCGAGGAAGCCGACCACGCCGAGCGCGGTGACCAGTCCGAGCACCAGCAGGGCACTGGCGGTCGGCGGCGACCAGGTGATCAGGTGCGCGACCGCGTAGCCGATCAGGACGGCGCCGATAATCACGATCCCACCCATGGTGGGGGTGCCGCGCTTGGTGTGGTGGGTGGTGGGCCCGTCGTCGCGGATGAACTGGCCGTACTGCCGTCCGACCAGGAACCGGATCATGTACCGGGTGCCGAGCAGGGTCACCAGCAGGGCGACCCCGCCGGCGAACAGGACTGTTCTCATGCCCATTGGCTCTCTCCCTCGGCTAGCAGTTGCTGAGCCACGGACTCCAACGCTAGCCCCCGGGATGCCTTCACCAGAACGACATCGCGCGGTGAAACGAGGGCGTTCAGCGCAGCGACGGCTGCGGCGGGATCGGGCACGACCACCGCGCTGCTCCCCCGCCGGCGGGCACCCTCGGCGATCGCCTCGGCGAAGTCGCCGACGACCAGCACATGATCGACACCCACCTCGCCGGCCAGTTCACCGACCTCACGGTGCGCCCGCATCGCCTGCGGTCCGAGCTCCAGCATGTCGCCCAGCACCGCTACCAGCCGGCCCTGCGGCCGTCTCATCCCGGCCAGCGAGCGCAGCGCCGCCGCCATGGAGTCCGGGTTGGCGTTGTAGGCGTCGTTGACCACCAGCAGTCCGTCGGCGCGCTCGGTCAGTTCCATCCGCCAGCGAGAGGCCGGCTCAGCGGCACTGAGCGCAGCGGCGATCATGGCGATGTCGAGGCCCGGCCGGACAGCTCCACCTCCGCGGGACAGCCGTGCGTCCAGTGCGAGGGCGGTCGCGGCCGCCGCCAGCGCGTTGCCGACCTGGTGCGCCCCGGCGACCCGGAGACTGACCGGCGCGCGGCCCGCGTCGGTGCACAGCAGGAAGCTGTGACGCTGCAGCGGATCGGCCTCGATTCGTTCGGCCCAGACCCTCAGATCACCGCCGCCGGGGTGTCCGTCGACTGCGAAGCTGGCAACGCGGGCCTTCGTCCGGCTCGCCATGGCGGCGACATTGCGGTCCTCGGCATTCAGCACCGCCCAGCCGTCCCCAGTCAACGCTTCCACCAGCTCACCCTTGGCCTGCGCTATCCCGGCCACCGACCCGAACTCGCCCAGATGGGCGTGGCCGACGTTGATCACCACTCCCACGTCGGGCGGGGTGATCGCGCAGAGCGCGCTGATGTCACCCAGTGCCCGGGCGCCCATCTCCGACACCAGGTAGCGGGTGGCGGCGTCCACCCCCGTGGCGGTCAGCGGCACCCCGACCTCGTTGTTGAACGAGCCGACCGGTGCCACGGTCGGGCCGGCCACGCGCAGCACGGCGGCCACCAGGTCCTTGGTGCTGGTCTTGCCCGAGGAGCCGGTGATCCCCACGACCTGCAGCTGATCCGCCTTGGCGCCAGCCACCACCCCGGTGGCGAGCGCGGTCAGGCCGGCCAGCGCGTCCGGGACGACCAACTGCGGAACGTCGAGGTCGAGTTCGCGGGTGACCAGGACGGCCGCGGCACCATGACCGACCGCCGCCGCGGCGAAGTCGTGGCCGTCCACCCGCTCTCCCGGCAGTGCGACGAACAAGGCGCCGGATTCCACCTGCCGGGAGTCGATCACCACGCCGGGGCCGACCAGGGCCGCCGGGTCGCCGATCAGTCGGGCTCCGGCCAGTCCAGCTACCTGGGCCGCGGTGAGCCTATCCATCGGATGCCTCCTGAAGGGACTGCCATTCCTCGGTCACGACCGCAACGTCGTCGAAGGCGGTGATCACCCCGGCGATCTCCTGGCCGCGTTCGTGGCCCTTGCCGAGGATGGCGACCCACTCCCCCGGTCCCGCCTCGGCCAGAGCGGTGCGGATCGCCGTCCGCCGGTCGCCGCCGTCGACCACCTGGGCACGGGTGCCCGCCGCCCGGCGCCGCGCACCGGCCAGCACGGCCTGCCGGATCGCCGCCGGATCCTCGCTGCGCGGGTTGTCGTCGGTCACCACCACGACATCGGCGCCGGCGGCGGCGGCTTCGCCCATCGGTTCCCGCTTGGCCGGGTCCCGGTCGCCGCCGCAGCCAAGCACCACCGTGGTGCGGGATCGCGGAATCGCCGTGAGCGCGGCCATCACCTCCTCCGGAGTGTGGGCGAAGTCGACCACGACGTTCGGGGCGGGGCCGGGCAGCGATACGCGCTGCATCCGGCCCGGGATGGCTGCCGTGGCGAACCCCGGCAGGACGGCGCTGAGGTCGGCTCCGGCCTGTTCGAGCATCGCGGCAGCGGTCAGGGCGTTGCGGACGTTGAACTCCCCCATCAGCCCCAGCGAGAACTCGACCTCCGCGGAAGGCGTCGCCATCCGCAGCCACTGGCTGCCGTCCTCGCGTGGCTGCTGCGTGAGAATGGAGTAGTCCGCACCCGGCCCGCCGGTGGTGACGACCCGCATCCCGGGGTCGGCTCCCACCTCGTCGGCCAGCCGCCTGCCCCAGGGATCGTCGATGTTGATCACCGCCCGCTGGCTGCGGCCGTCCCGGAACAGCTTGGCCTTCGCCTGGAAGTAGCTCTCCTGGTCCCGGTGGAAGTCAAGATGGTCGTGGCCCAGGTTGGTGAAGCCGACCACCCGGAACCGGATCTCGTCCACCCGGCCGAGGGCCAGCGCGTGGGATGAGACCTCCATCCCCACCGCGTCGGCGCCCCGCTCGGACATCACCGCCAACAGCGCCTGCAGGTCGGGGGACTCCGGGGTGGTGACCGTCGAGCGGACGGCCGGCAGCGGCTCGCCCCGCAGCCGGAAGCCGATGGTTCCGATCGTGCCCACGCTCTGCCCGGCCGCCGCCAGACCCGCTTCCAGGAGGAAGACCGTGCTGGTCTTGCCTGCCGTGCCGGTGACGCCGTAGATCATCAGGCGTTCGCTGGGCCAGCCGTAGACCACCGCCGCCAGCCGTGCGAGTTCTCGGCGCGGATCGTCCACGACCACCACCGGTACCCCCGGTCGCTCCCGGAGCAAGGCGGCACCTGTCGCGTCGGTGAGGACCGCCGCCGCGCCCGCCGCGACCGCGGCCGGGGCGAACCGGGCGCCGTGGGTGGCCTGACCGGGCAGGGCAACGTAGAGATCAGCGGCACGGACCCGACGGGAGTCCGCTGCCACTCCGCCGATCCGAGTCTGCCGCGCCGGCTCGTCGAGAGCGGCGATCGCCCCGCCGAGCCGCTCGGCCACTGCCGTGTCGACGCCGGTGGAACCGGCGCTCAGCAGGTAGCCCAGCGAGACCGTCCCCGTCCGGGCAGGACGGAGCTGGCTGGGCGCTTCGGACATGGCGGGCACCTTCGGTCAGGGAGCCACCGGGAGCTTGGGCGGCTTCGAGGTCGACGGTGCCACACCATAGCGGGCCAAGGCGATCTGCATGCCATCCTGATAGGCGGGACCGGCGACGCTGCCGCCGAAGCTGCCACGCTTGGGGTTGTCGATCACAACGTAGGTGAGGATCTGGGGATCCTCCACCGGGCCGACGCCGATCGTGGAGCCGATGATGCCGGCACCGCGGCGGCCGGTCTTCGGGTCGATCTTCTGCGAGGTGCCGGTCTTGGCTCCGGTGCGGTAGCCGTCCACCACGAAGGTGCCGGCAGCGTTGTTGGTGACCATCGCCTCCATCATCGACACCACTTCCTTCGACGCCTCGGGTGAGATCACCCGCCGGGGCTCACCCACCGGGTACTCCTCCTCGATGCCGTCCGCGTTCACCGTCGAGGCGATCAGCCGGGGCGGGTTGTAGATGCCGCCGTTGACGACGCTGGCCACTGCCGCGGCCTCCTGCATCGCGGTCACCGCCACCGCGCTGCCGCCGAAGGCCAGACCGTCGCGGGAGTAGTCGGGCATGTCAGGGCCAGGCAGGATGCCGGCGGATTCACCCGGCAGGCCGATCCCGGTCTTCGAGCCTAGTCCGAACGACGTCAGGTAAGCCTGCAGGTCGGCCGTCTTCATCTTGCGGGCAAGGATGATGGTGCCGACATTGGACGACTTCGCCAGCACGCCGCGGGCGTAGTAGGTCTCGTCGCCGTGATTCCAGGCATCGGCCACCCAGCTGCTGCCGGACTTGATCTTGCCCGGCACCTCCACGACGTCGGTCGGACGGATCGTGCCGGAGTCGAGCATGGCGGCGAAGGTGAGCACCTTCTGCACACTGCCGGGCTCGTAGACATCGGAAACCGCCCGGTTGCCCAGGTCGTCCACGTCGTAGGAGCCGTAGTCGGCGGGGTCGAAGGAGGGGAACTGCGCCAAGGACAGGACCTCGCCGGTCTTCACGTTCATCTGGATCATGATGCCGGAATCCGCTTCGGCGACCCGCACCCGGTCGGCGAGGATCTGCTGGGCCTGCCACTGCAGCCCCAGGTCGAGGGTGAGCTTGACGTTGCGGCCGTTCTGGGCGGGGACGAGTTCGCTCTCCCCCAGCGGGATCTTGCCGTTCGGCGAGGCCTCATAGACCTCCAGCCCGTCCTTGCCCGAGAGCACCGAGTCCAGGACGAGTTCCAGCCCGCCGGAGGCCACGCCCTCCTTGTTGACATAGCCCACCACACCGGCGGCCACCTCACCGTTGGGGTAGCGCCGGGTCGGTGCGCTCTCGCGGTGCAGACCGATCAGGCCAGCCTCCTTCACCGCGGCGGCCAGCCTGCTGTAGGCGGCCGCGGAGACGTTCCGGGCGACGATCGAGTAGCGCTTGTCGGGGGTGGTCAGTCGAGGCAGGTAGTCGTCGGTCGTGCCCCCGAGGTGGGTGACCATCAGTTCGGCGATCCGCGCCGCAGCGGTGGCGGCGATCTCGGAGTCGTGGCTGGTCATCGGCTCGTCGAACTTGCCGTTGGTGCGGATCATGTCCGGGTCGGCGATCACCGTGACGGTCGCCTCGGTGTAGGCCAGCACCTCGCCGTTGCGGTCGGTGATCTCGCCGCGGAAGGCCGGCAGCTTGCGAGTGACGGTGATCTCCCTGGCGGCTTCGGCGGCCACCGCGTCGGCGTCCACGGCCTGCACCTGGACGGCACGGCCCGCAGCCACGGAGAAGACCACCGCGATCGCGACCAGCATCACCCGGAGCCTGCCCATGGACGAGGCCAGCGGCAGCCGGCTCCAGGGACGCGGGCCGGTGCGCTTGGGACGAGACGAGGGCGCTCTGGCCGACGGCTTGGCCGCCGCTGTGCGAGGAGACCTGCGGGTCGCGCCGCCCGCCGTCGCGGTCTTGTTGCTCCGGCTCGTTGTCCTTCCCGTGGCCTTGCCGGACGAGCCGGCCGCTTTCGTGGGCTTCCGGGGCGGCTTGCCGTAGACGAAGCGATCCAGCGGCCGGGTCACTGGTCGGCCCCCTTCTTCTTCGGCTTGGTCTCGGCCCGCTGCGCTTCAGCCTGCTTCTTGGCCTGCGCCGCGTCCTTCTTCTTGGCCTCGGCCTCGGCCTTCTTCTTCTCGGCCGCGGCCTTCTTCTCCGCCTCCGCCTTCTTCTTCGCCTCCGCTTCGGCCTTCCGCTTGGCCTCCGCCGCGTGCCGGGCTTCGAGTTCCTTGGCGGCCTGCTCCTCGGTGATGTAGCGGACGCTGGGCACCTCGCCGCCGCCGACCCGGGTGGGCTCGCCGGTCACCTTGCCGTCGGGCAGCCGCAGCAGCGCGGGGGACGGGTTGGGCCGCATTCCCAGCTTCCGCGCCGACACCGCCAGGTGATGGACCGAGCGGGCCTCGGTGACCTGGCTCTCCAGGTCGGAGAGCTCATTGGCCAGCGCGGTCGCTTCCTGCTGGCGGGCCTGCACCACGAAGGCCTGGTCCTGCAGGACGGTGGTGAGCAGCAGGACGCCGACCATGCCCAGACCGAGCACGGCGACGACCACCGCCACGAACCCGACGGTCCGCATCTGGCGGCGCGGCGGCGGGACCGGACGCAGCCGCGGGCCGGCCGGGGCGCGACCTTCCGGCTTCGGGGCGAGCAGAGCCGTCATGCGGCCACCTCCTGAATCCGTGCCACGGCCCGCAGCCGTGCCGATGCCGCCCGCGGGTTGTCGGTGATCTCGTCCGCATCAGGACGCTCCGCTCCGCGGGTGAGCGGGCGGAACCGGGCCTTCAGCGCCTCCGGCACCGACGGCAGACCGGGTGGCACCCGGTCCGCGCAGGCCTGCGCGAATTGCCGCTTGACCAGCCGGTCCTCGCCGGAATGGTAGGCGAGCACGGCGATCCGCCCGCCACGAGCGAGTGCGTCCAGAGCGGCCGGCAGTACCTCGGCCAGCGAGTCGAGTTCGGCATTGACCGCGATCCGCAAGGCCTGGAAGGTCCGCTTGGCCGGGTGCCCGGAACGGGCATGCCGCGCGGCCGCCGGGATGGCGTCCGTCACGATCGCCACCAGGTCGGGGGAGGTCCGGATCGGGTGTTCGGCACGCGCCGCTACGATCCGGCGGGCGATCCGGTCGGCGAACTGCTCGTCGCCGTACTCCCTCATCCAGCGAGTCAGCTCGGCGGCGGAGGCGGTGTTCACCAGGTCGGCGGCGGTCAGCGTCTGGTCGGTGTCCATCCGCATGTCCAGCGGCGCGTCGGCGGCGTAGGCGAAGCCCCGCTCCACAGTGTCGATCTGCAGGGAGGAGAGCCCGAGATCCAGGCAGATCGCGTCGACGCCGACCGTCCCGTCCTCGTCCAGCACCTGGGGCAGTTCGTGGTAGGCGGCGTGGTAGAGCCGCACGCGGTCACCGAAGCCGGCCAGCCGTCGGGAGGCCAGGTCGAGCGCCGCGGCATCCCGGTCGATCCCGATCAACCGGGCGTTCGGGCAGTGGGCGAGGATCGCCGTTGCATGGCCCGCCAGGCCGAGGGTGCCGTCGACGTAGACCGCGCCGGGGTGCGCCAGAGCGGGCGCGAGCAGTTCCACGATCCGGGCGCGCATCACCGGTACGTGAGTGGGGTTCACCACCTGTGTCATCTTCACCCTCACCTCATGACCCGTGCGCCGTGGTTTCAACCCGAGAGCCCCGCCTGGCACCGGGGAAGGTGCGCCAGGTGATGCCCCCTCGGGTTGAAGCCGCGCCGCACGCGCCGCTCCCTATTACTCGCTGTCCTCGTCCAGGTCCGCGAACGCCTCCTCCTGCGCGGCGGAGTACTCCGCCCATTTCTCCTGGTCCCAGATCTCCAGGCGATTGATCGCCCCGATCACGACGATGTCCTTCAGCAGACCCGCGTAGGTGCGCAGTGCCGGCGGCACCGTCACCCGGCCCTGGGCGTCCGGGGACTCGTCCGAGGCTCCGGAGGCGACCATCCGCTGGTACTCCCGGATCCGCTGGGACGTGGAGGGTCCGGTTGCTGCCCGCTCGACTTCCGCGGCGAAGACATCGGCCGGCCAGATCGCCAGACACCGCTCCTGCTGCCGAGTGATCACCAGGCCCTTGCGCAGCTGATCGCGGAATTTGGCGGGCAGGAAGAGCCTCCCCTTGTCGTCGAGCTTCTGCGTGAAGGTGCCCAGATACATGGGTGCCCTCCTCCGCATCGCTCCACTTTCCCCCACCATACCCCACATCGCTCCACCCAGGGCAAGAGGGGACGGCTCATTGATCCGTGACTCCCCCACTTCCCCCGGTCACATAAGGTGGGGAAGAGCCGATCCGGGAGGAGCTGCGATGGAGGGTCGCGTCGCGTCCACGAACGAGGTGCAGGACGTCGCGGCGACCGCCACGGCGATCCAGCGAGCGGTCGGGCGGGTGATCGACGGGAAGGACGGCGCGATCCGGCTTGCCATCACGGCCCTGCTGGCCGAGGCACATCTGCTGATCGAGGACGTCCCCGGGGTCGGCAAGACCATGCTGGCTCGCTCGCTCGCCAGGTCGATCGATGCCAAGGCCAGCCGGATCCAGTTCACTCCCGATCTGCTGCCCAGCGACATCACCGGAGTATCGGTGTTCAACCAGCACACCACCGACTTCGAGTTCAAGGCGGGCGGTGTGTTCGCGCACGTGGTGATCGCCGACGAGATCAACCGGGCCTCGCCGAAGACCCAGTCCGCCCTCCTGGAGGCGATGGAGGAACGACGGGTCACGGTGGACGGCACCACCCACCTGCTGCCTCGTCCCTTCGTGGTGGTGGCCACCCAGAACCCGATCGAGATGGAGGGCACCTATCCGCTCCCCGAAGCCCAGCGGGACCGGTTCGGGCTGCGACTCGACATGGGCTACCCCAGCACCGAGGCGGAGGTGGCGATGCTCGACCACCATGGGGACACCGAGCCGCTGGAAATGCTCTCCCCCGTCACGGACGCCGCCGCGGTGAACCGCTGCATCGCGACCGTCCGCAGGATCTTCGTCCATCGCGCCGTGAAGGACTACCTGGTCGCGATCGTCGCCGGCACCCGTGACTCGGCCGACATCCGGCTCGGCGCCTCCCCCCGGGCGAGCCTGCAACTGATGCGCGCGGCGAAGGCAAGGGCGGCCGTGGACGGACGCAACTACGTCACCCCCGACGATGTCCAGGCGCTGGCGCTGCCCACGCTCGCCCACCGCGTCATGCTCAGCCACGAGGCCCGGATGGGCCGGCGCGGCGTGGCCGAGGTGGTGTCCCAGGTCGTCGCCACCGTTCCGCTACCTCAACGCCGCTGATGTCGACGCCGCCGGCTCCGGCCCGCCCGCTCTGGCAGGTGCCAGGGTTGACCCTGCAGGGCTGGGTGACGGCAGTGGGAGGCGTGGCGTGGAGCATGATCGCCTGGCTGACCGGGCAACGCGATCTGATCCTGCCGGGCCTGTTCCTGATCGCATTGCCGCTGGCCAGCTGGCTGATGCTGGCCCTCGGTTCCCGCTCACCCAACGTGCAGCGTCAGGTGACGCCGAGCGAGGTGACCGCCGGCGGAGAGATCACGAGCCGGATCGTGGTCGACGCCCGCGGACTCGCGCTGGGCGGGGCAGTGCTCTATCGCGACACCCATCCGGATGCGTTGCGGGGCTCGTTCGAGGCCAGCCTGCCGGTGGGTCTGGCAAGGCATCGGATCGACCATCGGCTTACCGTTGCCTGGCGTGGGCGCCATCAGCTCGGCCCGCTGCGGCGGAGCGTCACCGACGCCTTCGGGCTGGCCCGGATGCAGCGGATGCTGCCCGGGACGGCCGATGTGCTCGCGCTGCCCCAGGTCCATCCGCTGGAACCCCTGCGGGCGGCATCCGGGCTGGGTTCGGCCTCCGATGCCACGGTGCTGAAGACCAGCCTGATCGGCACGGACGACGTCCTGGTGCGGGAGTATCTGCCCGGCGACGACGTGCGGCGGATCCATTGGCGTTCCACCGCCCGCACCGGCACATTGATGGTCCGGCGGGAGGAGCAGGCCTGGGATCCCAGCGCCGTCGTGCTGCTCGACAACCGGGTCATCAGTCACCCGCGGGACTCGCTCTCCGGACCCATTCCGCGACTGGAGTGGCTGGTGGAGGCGGCGTCGTCCATCGCGACGCACCTGATCGACCACGGCTTCACCGTGGCGCTCAGCGACGTCCTGGGCACCGACCCGTCCCAGCCGCCACCGACCGGCGCGCGAACCGTGCTGCGCCACCTGGCCGAGGTGGACCGTTGCGACCTCGACAGCCTGGAGCAGGCCGTGGCCACCGCTCCCGCCGGCGCCCGCGGCCAACTGCTGATCGCCCTGCTCGGCAGGCTCGATGCCGCCGACGGCGCGGCGCTGGCGGCTGCCCACCGCGACCACCAGGCCTGCTGGGCCCTGGTCCTGGAGCCGATCGTGTTCGATCCCGCGGCGCTGCGATTACTGGAGTCCACCGGCTGGCGGGTGCTGCGGGTGGCACCGGGGACCTCGGTCGTCGACGCCTGGCAGCTGCTCGGTGAGGCCGCGCGATGACCCGGCTCAATCTGGCGGTGGCGGTCGCGGTCATCCTGGCCGGCGGCTCGCTGCTGCCTCTGACGCAGGACCGGATGTACCTGGTGCAATTGGCAGTCGTCCTGCTGGCCAGCATCGGTATCGGTGCGGCCGCCCGCGCACTGCACGCCCCCGACTCGCTCGCGCGCCTGCTGCAGCTGCTCCCGGGAGCGGTGGCGGTGTGGTGGAACTGGGAGCAGTGGCCGGAACTGATCACCGAGACGGCCGACTACGTCGCGAGCGCCTACGCTCCGATGCCACCCCATGACGGGTTCCGAGTGCTGACCGTCGCTGTGCTCTGGCTGCTCTTCGTCGTCGCCGAGACTGTCGCTGCCGGCCTGGATCGCCCGGGGTGGACGTTCCCCGTGCTGATGCTGCCCTATCTGGTGCCCGCGCTGGTGCTGAACGAGGAGACCCCGCCGGTCCACCTGGCCGTGTCCTGCGCGGGCTACGTGCTGGTGCTGGCCACCGCGGTCTACAACCGCGCCGCTCCGGAACTCACCGGGGGGCGTCGCCGGCTCGCGCGCAGCATCGGCGTCACCGGGGCGATCGTCGCGGTGGCGGCCTGGATCCTCACCGGGCTGGCGGCTGCGACGATCCCCGAGCGCGGCTCCGCGCTCCTGGACCCGAGCCGGACCGACACCTCCGTCCAGCTCGGCGATCCCACCCTGGATCTGATCCGCAACCTGCGCGCGCCGACCGGGCGTCCGATCATCACCTACACCGCCTCGGACGGCCAGGGCCACTATCTGCGGCTGGCGGCGCTGCCCGCCTTCGATCTCGCCGGCTTCCACCTGGTGCCGACCGACCTGATGCCCGGGCCCCCCGACCTGCCCGCCGGCGTCGACGCCGACCCGGTGCGCCTGGAGATCGAGGTCGGTGACTTCGGCAGCGAGTGGCTCCCCGTGCCGTGGGTGCCGCAAGGCATCGAGGCCTCCGGGGAGTGGCGCCACGATCCGGCGACCGGCGCGATCGTCGCCGTCGGTGACAACCGTGCCATCGCCACCCGCTTCCTCGACTACCTGGTCGACGCCAGGCTGATGCAGCCCGGCCAGGCGCAGATCGTCGGCGCCGAGGCCGGCGACCCCGGGGATGGCGGGGTCACCCTCGGGCTGCCCGATGAACTCGACCCGGAGGTGCTCGCGCTCGCAGAGCGGGTGGCCCAGGGCGCCGGCACCGCGGGCGAGCGAGTGCTCGCGCTGGCGTACTGGCTGCGGTCGGAGGAGTTCACCTACTCGACCGCGATCGTCGAGGGCTCCACACTGGACACCGTCAGCGACTTCCTGCTGGTCTCGCGAACCGGCTACTGCGAGCAGTTCGCCGGCTCGCTGGCGATCCTGGCGCGTGCCGTGGGCGTACCGTCGCGGGTCGTGGTGGGGTTCCTGCCGGGCACGGCCACGGCGGAGGGGTACGAGGTCTCCACCAAGGACATGCACGCGTGGACGGAGGTGTTCCTCGACGGCCTGGGCTGGGTGGCCATCGACCCAACCCCCAGCGGCGCACCCGGCGCCTCGCCCATCCCCTCCCCCAGCCCCACGACCTCCACGCCGACCCCGTCGGAGAGTCCGACCGACGACGACGTCCCCTCCGCCTCCGCCACGCCGACCGAGCCCGCCGACGGAGGATCCGGGGGGATCGGATTCCGACTCCCGGGGTGGACGGGATGGCTGGTCACCGCGCTGGCGCTCGCGCTGCTACCGGCGGCCCTGCGGCAGTTCCGGACCTGGAGCCGGCTCCGGCCCGGTCGGGATCCGGTCCGGGCGGTCGAGGATGCCTGGGACGAACTCCGCGACACCCTGATCGATCTGGGTCGACCGTGGCCGCCGGGCACCCCGCGCCAGGTGGCCGCCGTTCTGGCAGACGGACTCGAGCCGGAGGCCGCCGCGGCCGTTGCCCGGCTCGGCGTCCAGGTCGAGCGGGCCCGCTTCGCCCCCGCCGAGGCAGTCGATCGGTCGGTTGATCCCCACCTGGTTCACCGGCTCACCACGGCCCTGGGCGCCACCGCACCGGACCGGCGGATGCTCGGCCGCCTCTTCCCCCGGTCGGTGTTCCGCCTGGACCGGTGACGATCGGGCGCCGGCGCTCCGGCCGGGAGAACGAAACAGCCCGGGCACGGCCCGGGCTGCGTTCCCACCGACCCTGTTCATCCGCGGGTCGTTGCGCTATGGCTAGGCACCTTCGTCGTTGCGATGGCGCCAGCGCTCCTCCAGCTTGTCCATGAAGTCACGCTCGGGGGACTTCCCCTTGCCGCCCGGCTGGGCGCCTTCGCCGTCGTAGCCGACATGCTGCCAGGCGCTGACCGCCACCACCGTGGAAACCAGCATGATCAGGAAGCCGCCGACGCTGAGACCCCAGTGGAACTCCATGCCGCCGACCAGCATCCCCAGACCGATCAGGAATCCGACTCCGGCGAGAGCGGCGCGGCGTCGATGCAGGCGACGCGCGCTGGTGCCGCGAAGCGTGTTGGCCAACTTGGGATCCTCCGCCTCGAGGGCGGCCTCCATCTGCTCCAGCAGTCGCTGTTCGTCCTCAGAGAGGGCCATGATCGCCTCCTGCATCGTGTGGTGGACGAAGTCTGGTTTCCAGTCTAGGTGGGCGCCGGGGTTTTCGGTACTGATCCACTCAGCTGCCGCCGGCCTCGTCGCGCCGGCTGTCGGCGGCCAGGTCGTCGGCCACGGCGTTCTCAGCGTCCCATTCACCGTCCCGGTAGGCGGTGCGGGAGACCAGGTGCCCCGAGGCCGGAGCGGTGAGCATCTGTAGAAGTACTGCCAGTCCGAGCAGGGTGAAGGCCTTCACATCGCGCAGGCTGAGCGTCACTCCCACCAGAACCAGGATCAGTCCGAAGACGATCGGTTTGGTCGCCGCGTGCAGCCGGGTCATCACGTCCGGGAAGCGCACCAGCCCGATCGCGGCGGCAAGGCAGAAGAACGCCCCGACCGCGATCACCACCGCACCGGCCAGGTCGAGCACCTGATCAAGCGTCATCGGTGTCCTCCTCCTGGCGGGCCTGCCGACGGTCGAACCGCCGCCGGATCGTCGAAGGGGAGGCGATCAGCCGGGCGACCCCCACCGCGCCACTGAACCCGACCAGGGACAAGCCCAGCAGGATCGGCAGACCGGTGGAGTTGTGGGCGATCACCGAGTAGAGCCCGACCGCAGCGATCACGATGCCGACCATGACGTCCGAGGCGACGATCCGATCCAGTGCGCTGGGTCCCGCCACCATCCGCCAGAGCACCAGGCACGCCGCGACGAAGAGCATCGCGCAGGCGGCGCCGATCACCCAGATCATCGCTTCTCCTCCCGCCGCAGATCGGCCGCGCGGACCTCGTCCTCGCTGCCGAAGGCGTGCACCACCCGATCCTCGATGGCCAGGGCGTGCTCGCGCTGCTTCCGGATCGACTTCACATCGGGCAGATGGAAGACGTGGAGGTAGAGCAGCCGTGGGTGGCGAACCGTGTCGATCACCAGGGTGCCGGGCACGATCGAGATCAGTTCGGCCACCGCCACCTGGTAGAGGTCGCTGTTGCTCTGCAACCGCACTCGGATGACGCCGGGGCGCAGCTGCAGCCTGGGACGGAAGGCCATGGCGGCCAGCTGGAAGGATGCCACGCCCAGATCCCACAGCTGCAGCACCGCCAGCTTCAGCAGCCCGCCGAGCCGCACGCTGCCGTAGTAGCGGATCGGCGCCAGCCAGAACACCACGCTGACCAGCCAGCCCAGCACCAGGCCGTAGCCGATGTTGAGCAGCGAGAACTCGCCCCAGAGCAACACCCACACCAGGGCGAACAGCAGGATCGCGCGCCCTTGCAGGCGCCAGCGCAGTTTCCGGGTGGACTCACTCATCAGCCACCTCCGCCCAGGACCGCCAGCGCATAGCTGCCGTCCAGCAGTGCGGCCGCCGAGCGGCTGACGTAGCCGTACATCGGCCCGGCCGCCACCGTGAAGCCGGTGGCCAGCGCCAGCAGCCCGATCGTCGAACCGACCATCAGCCCCGGCATGGCCGAGCCGATCGCGGGGTCGGCGAAGCGTCGCAGGTTGCGCACCGTCCGTTGTGGCGCCTCTCCCCAGAATGCCCGGGCCCACACCTTCGCCATGGCATACAGGGTGAGCAGCGATGTGGCCACCGCACCCGCGACCAGAGCCCAGGCCACCGGCGTCCCGGTCGCGACGCCGGCTTGCAGCAGTGCCAGCTTGGCGATGAAGCCGGACAACGGCGGGATGCCCGCCAGGTTGATCGCCGGGACGAAGAACAGCACGGCCAGCAGCGGCATGACCTTCGCCAGACCGCCGAGCCGATCCAGCGAGGTCGAGCCGCCGACCCGCTCGATCAGTCCCGCCACCAGGAACAGCGTGCACTGGATGGTGATGTGGTGGGCGGCGTAGTAGATCGCACCGGCATAGCCGTCCGCCGAGGCCAGCGAGATCCCGAACACCATGAAGCCGATGTGGCTGACCAGGGTGAACGAGAGCAGACGCTTGATCTCCACCTGGGCGACCGCGCCCAGGATGCCCACCAGCATCGTTGCCAGGCCGGCGACGCCGAACAGCACGCTGAGTGGCGACTCCGGGAACAGCAGGGTCTGGGTGCGGATGATCGCGTAGACACCCACCTTGGTGAGCAGACCTGCGAACACCGCCGTCACCGGGGCGGGCGCGGTCGGATAGGAGTGCGGCAACCAGGCCGACAGCGGGTAGATCGCCGCCTTGATCGAGAACACCCCCAGCAGCAGCGCCTGCAGAACCCCCTGCACCTCCACCGGCAGCACCGCCAGCCGCTCGGCCAATTGCGCAAGATTGACCGTCCCGGTGGCCGCGTAGATCGTGGCCAGGGCGATCAGGAAGAGCGAGGAAGAGACCAGGTTCACCACCACGTAGACCGACCCGGCGCGGATCCGGTCCCGGGTGCCGCCCATCGTGAGCAGCACGTAGGAGGCGAAAAGCAGCAACTCGAAGCTGACGAAGAGGTTGAACAGGTCCCCGGCCAGGAAGGCGTTGGAGACACCCGCCACCAGCAGCAGGAAGGTGGGATGGAAGATCGACACCGGAGTCTCGCGGCGGATCTCGTCCTCGTCCTGGCCAGTGGAGTAGATCAGCACCCCGAGTGAGACCAGCGACGCGACCAGCAGCATCAGCGCGGCCAGCCGGTCGGCCACCAGCACGATGCCGAGCGGTGCCGGCCAGCCACCGATCCACAGCACCAGGGTCTGGCCGTCGGTGAGCCAGACCAGAACGGCAGCGACCACCGAGACCGCGGCGACAGCCGAGACCGAGATGGCCCGCTGCAGTGCCGGATGGCGGCCACCGGCCAGGAAGGTGGATGCCGCACCGAGGAGCGACAGCAGGACAGGGACCGCGAGCAGGTTGTTCATTCGCTGACCACGTCCTCGCCGGTGTCGCTTTCAGCGACAC
>CAYSZZ010000001.1:190707-235018 GCA_964435735.1 uncultured Propionibacteriaceae bacterium | reverse complement strand
TCCTCGTAGCTCTCCGAGGTGCTGTCGGCCCTGGCCAGGGCCCGGATCCGGGCGTCCTCCACGTCGTCCTGCACCTCGTCGTGGCCATTGATCTGGAAGCTGCGGTAGGCCATGGTCAGCACGAACGCCGCCACCGACATGGTGATGACGATGGCGGTCAGCACCATCGCCTGGGGCAGTGGATCGCTCATCTCCTCCTTGCCGGCGAGGCCGATGATGGGCGGTGCACCGGCCGGACCGGAGGCGATCAGGAACAGCAGGTTGATCCCGTTGCTGGCCAGCACGACGCCCACCAGGATGCGGCTCAGCGAGCGCTCGGTGATCAGGTACACCCCGGCCGCCACCAGGACGCCCGCCACGATCGCCAGGGTCAGGTTGGCCGGCATCACGACCACCTCACTCCGGGTGCGGCGCGGGTGGACTCCGGCTCCGGCGCGGGAGCGAGTTCCTCCCGCTCGTGCGCGTCGATGCCGGCACCGAGGCTGCGTCCCAGGTCGAGGATCATGCCGACCACCACCAGGTAGACCCCCAGGTCGAAGGCGGTGGACGAGACCAGGTGGATGTCGCCCAGCAGCGTCCAGGTTCCCCACGGCAGCGTCAAGGACTCCCAGCCGGGCACCATGAGGTGGACGTCGAAGCTCTGGAACACGGTGCCGCCGACGAGGACCGGCGTGATGGCCGTCAGCACCGAGATCGCCAGTCCGGTGCCGAGGATGGCACCGGCCGGCAGCGGCATCGCCTCGTCCAGTTCGAGGCCGCCCGCGGCCAGGTAACGGATGAGCAGCGCGGTGCCCGCGACCAGCCCGCCGGCGAAGCCGCCCCCGGGCAGATTGTGTCCCGCCAGCAGCAGGTAGATCGAGACCATGATCATGACGCCGAAGAGCAGCCGCGTGACGACCTCGAAGATCAGCGACCTGGACTGCCGCGGCAGCGTCCGGCTGGCCCGCAGCCACCCTTCGAGCTTGCCTTCGGGGAGGGTGAGCGGACGGGAGATCCGTCCGGTGCGCCCGCGCAGGAAGATCAGGCTGGCCACGCCGGTGGCAGCGATGGAGAGCACCGCGATCTCACCGAAGGTGTCCCAGGCGCGGGTGTCGACCAGTACCACGTTCACGATGTTGCTGCCGTAGCCGTAGCTGTAGGCAGCCTCATAGAAGGCCTCCGATACCGGGAGATCGACCCGGGAGCCCAGCGCGAGGACGGCCAGCAACGTGACGGCCAGGCCGGTGGCTGCCGAGATCACGACCCGCCACCAGCGGGCCGACTGCAGCGGGCGCTCGGTGAAGTACTTGGGCAGCTTGCGCAGCACCAGCAGGAAGACCAGCAGGGTGACGGTCTCGACCAGCACCTGGGTCAGCGCCAGGTCGGGGGCGCCGTGGATCAGGAAGAGCAGGGCGGTCCCGTAGCCGGTGACCCCCAGCAGCAGCACCGCGCGGAGCCGCCCCCGGGAGGTGGCCACCAGGAGCGCCGCCACGATCATCAGCGCTCCGATCGCGAGCTGGCTGGCATGATCGGCGAGATAGAACGCGGGCCACTCCCGGACCATCGCCATGCCGATGAAGATCGAGCCGGTCACCACCGCGAGGATGGTTCCGGTGTAGGAGGCGAGCGAGCCGCGCTGGGTGCGGTCGGTCACCTCCACCGCGAGGCGATCCAGCCGGGCCATGGTCAGGCGGTAGAAACCGGCGGCCTCCGGCACCTTCGGGAAGGTCTGCTGGACGGAGGCGATCCATTCGCGTTGCCAGAAAAGCGCCGCACCGGCGGCGATGGCCAGCAGCGAGGCGATCAGCGGAGCCCCCCAGGAGGGCAGCAGGGTGAGACCGTGACCGTGTTCGCCGGACGGCAGAGTCGTGGCGTAGGCCTCGAACACCGTCGTCAGCGGGCCGCCCAGAAAGCCCGCGGCCAGGACGGTCACGCCCAGCACCACGGGCGGCGCAACGAACCCGGCCACCGGCGGATGACCCAGTTCGGTGGGTTCCACGCCGGGCTTGGTGGCGAAGGCGCCCCACCAGAACCGCAGGGTGTACGCCACGGTGAGCGCGGAACCCAGGACGATCGTCACCACCAGCGTCCAGGCCGGCAGCGCGAAGATGCCGGTGCCGTCGCCGGTGAGCGCGAGGTTGGTGACGCCTTCGAGCGCGGCCTCCTTGGCGATGAAGCCGAGGGTGGGAGGCAGCCCGGCCATCGCGGCGCAGGCGATCGCGGCGACCGTGGCCGTGACCGGCAGCCTGCGGTACAGGCCGCTCAGCTTGCTGAGCTGGCGGGTTCCGGCGGAGTGGTCGACAATGCCCACCACCAGGAAGAGCGTGGCTTTGAACAGCGCGTGGGCGACCACCATCGCCAGCCCGCCCAGAGCGGCGGCCTGGGTTCCAGTCCCCAGCAGCAGGACCAGGAAGCCCAACTGGCTGACGGTCCCGTAGGCGAGCAGCAGCTTCAGGTCGTCCTGGCGCAGCGCCCGCCAGCCGCCCAGGAAGAGGGTGAGGGCACCCAGCGTCCACACCGCCGGACGCCAGCCCGGCACCTCGGCCAGCACCGGCGCGAGCACCGCGACCAGATAGACGCCGGCCTTCACCATCGCGGCGGCATGCAGATAGGCCGACACCGGGGTGGGCGCGGCCATCGCTCCGGGCAACCAGAAGTGGAAGGGGACCAGCGCCGACTTGCTGAGCGCACCGACCAGGATCAGCAGGGCGGAGAGGGTCAGCGCCCAGCCGGTGGGCGGAGCCGCCAGGATGGCCTGCAGGCTGAACGTTCCGGCGGCGTGACCGAGGGTGAGCAGCCCCACCAGCATCGCCAGGCCGCCGGTGGTGGTGACGATCAGCGCGGTCAGCGCGGCGGCACGGTTGGCGCGACGGGTGGGGTCGTGGGCGATCAGCAGGTAGGAGAAGACGGTGGTCAGTTCCCAGAAGACGTACAGGATGATCAGGTCGTCGGCGGTGACCAGGCCGAGCATCACCCCGGCGAAGGCGGTGAGCAGCCCTGCCGGCCGGGTCTGGGGCGGATCGTGGGCGAAGTACCACCGGCAGTAGATCAGGACGAGCGTGCCGATCCCGGTGACGATCAGTCCGAGCACCCATTGCAGCAGGCCGATGTGGAAGGAGAGCGCAACACTCAGCCCGGTGATCCACTCGTACCGCTCGACCACCGCGCCGCCGTCCAGTACCACCGCGGCGATGCTGAGCAGCCAGCCGAAGGCGACCGCCGGGACTCCCGCGGCGACCAGGAAGGCACGCTGCCCGATCCAGCGGGTCAGCAGCGGGGCGGTGAGCGCGATCAGCAGGTGGGCCACCACCAGTCCGATCAGCACCCGGCAACCTCCCCAGTCATCTCACGCTCACAATGGGTAGGCAGCCGGGGGGGCCGTCGCCTTACGGCGTCATCAGTCCCCGGGGCCAGCCGACCCGCGAATTCTCACAGGCGAATCGTATCGGTTCCGGCCGCCCGGTCGGAACCGGCGTCCATGCAAGGAGTGGCACCCGGTTCTGGCAGCGGATGCCGCTCGATAGGGTCGGGACGCCATGGTCGACATCTTCACCGGCTTCGCCGTCATCACCCTCGCGGTGCTGGTCGGCTACGTCACGGCCCGGCTCGGCTTCCTCGGCGAAGGCGCCGGGCCGGTGCTGTCGCGAGTCAGCTTCTTCGTGCTCGCCCCCTTCCTGCTGTTCTCGGTGCTGGCGACAGCGGACGTCCGGGCGCTCTTCTCGTCCCTGCTGCCGGTCTCGGCGATCGCCGCGCTGACCGTGATGGCGCTCTTCGCCGTGGTGGCGAGGCTGGCCTGGCGGCGGGATCTGGGCACCACCGTCATCGGTGCCCTGGGATCCGGCTACGTCAACGCGAACAACATCGGAATCCCGATCGCGGTGTACATGCTGGGCGATGCCGCCTACTCGGCGCCCATCGTGCTGTTGCAGTTGCTGGTGTTCGCGCCGATAGCGCTGGCCAGCCTCGACGGCCAGGTCATGGGCAGGTTCTCCCTCGGCAGCCTGGTCCGTTCGGTGGTGACCAATCCGATCATCATCGCCTCGCTGGCCGGGCTGCTGGTCGCGGTGCTCGACCTGGAGTTGCCACAACTCGTCCTGGCCCCGATCGAGTCGATCGGTCATGCGGCCGTTCCGGTGATCCTGATCGCTTTCGGCATGTCGCTGTCCGGTCAGCGGGTGCTTGAGCCGGGAACCGGGCGGCGCGACGTTGTGCTGGCGGGCGTCCTGAAGCTGCTGGCCATGCCTGCGGTCGCCTATCTGGTCGGGCGGTTCGGATTCGGCCTTGACCCGCACTCGCTGTACGCGGTCACCGTGCTGGGTGCCCTGCCGAGCGCACAGAACGTGTTCCTGTACGCGCAGCGCTACGGCGTCGGCGAGACCGTGGCCCGCGATGTCGTCTTTGTGACCACGATCGCCTCTTTGCCGATCCTGTTCGGCATCGCCGTGCTGCTGGGGTGAGGCCGGCGCGCCACCAGCCCTGTGAGTTGATTTTCGTCAGCTTGACGTGGGGAAAATCCGCTAAGGTAAGGCTGACCTAAGGGAGATATCACAAGCATGGCAGAAGCTGAGAAAGTGCCCGCCTTCACCCTCGCCCGCCGCCCACTGGAACTCCGGCGCCGCCGGGTGCGGGTGCGAGAGACCCATCGCATCACTCCGGTCTACCGCCGGGTGGTGTTCGAGGGGGCCGACCTGGCCGGGTTCACCTCCCTCGCAGCGGACGACCACCTGCGGATCTTCTTCCCACCGCCGGGTGAGCCGCTCCCCGAGCCGACGGCGGAGGGCATGCCGGCCGGGCTGGAGAGCCGCGAGTACACCCCCTTCGCGTGGGACGGGCGCAACTGGCTGGCGATCGACTTCGTGCTCCACGGCGACGGCGTCGCCTCCCGCTGGGCGGCGACGGCCCGGACCGGGGACGAGGTGTTCATCGGCGGCCCGCGCGGCTCGCTGGTGATGGACGGCGCTCCCGCCTGGTGGCTCCTGGCCGGCGATCTCACCGCGCTGCCGGCGATCCGCCGTCACCTGGCGGCCGTGGCGCCCGGCACACCGGTCGATGTGGTGCTGCTCAGCGACGACCCCGCGGACGAGCAGGAACTCGCCAGTGCCGGCGACCTGAACCTGCGTTGGGTCCACCCCGCGCCGGGTTCCCGCTCCGGTGACGTCGCCGCGCTGGTCGCGGCACTGGAGGAGTTGCCCGCACGGGCCGGCGACGGCTTCGCCTTCATCGCCGCCGAGCAGGCGGTCGTTGGTCCGGGCCGGGCCCACCTCACCGCCCGGGGCGTGGACCTGGAGCGCGCCGTCGTCAAGGGCTACTGGAAGCGCGGCGACACCGAGCATCACGCGCCGCACGGCACCGCCGCCACCGCCTCCTGACCACCCGCCCACCGGTCGGCGGAGGCCGCCGTTCGCCCTGGTCGTGGCAGACTACGACGAGGAGGCAGAGCGGCATGAAGCGCACCCAGCCAAGGATCAAGCGGATCTATCAACCGGCGGAGCCGGCCGATGGATTCCGGGTTCTCGTGGACCGGCTGTGGCCTCGTGGCGTCAGCAGGCAGGAGGCTGCGCTGGATCTGTGGCTGAAGGAGATCGCGCCCAGCGCCGCGCTGCGCGCCTGGTGGAACCACGATCCGGCCCGGCTGGAGGACTTCACCGCCCGCTATCGAGCCGAACTCGACCAGAACCCGGCGATGGCCGAACTCACGGCCGTCCTGGACACCCGTCCGGTGGTGACGCTGCTGTACGGGGCGCGCGATCCGGTGCTCAACCAGGCCGCGGTGCTGCGCGACTACCTCGCCGGCCTGCCGCAGTAGCCGTCAACCTGCCTCGGGACGGCGGGCGAAGCGGATCAGGTCGCGACTCAATTCCTCGAACAGCGCCTGGTTGAGCTTGAACGCGACTCGCACCTCCGCCACCACGGACGCCCGCTCCGCTGCGGTCAACGGGAGGGCGTCGAGCCGGGCCCGATAGCCGTCCTTGTACGGCTTCGGCTTCGGGATCGCGTCGAACCGGTAGAACGCCAGTCCGTCGCCATCCAGGCCATAGCTGCGTCCCAGGATGCGGCCGATCGCCTGGCCGCCCGACAGATCGCCGAGATAGCGGGTGTAGTGGTGAGCGACGAAGCCGAGGGCATCGGCGGACGCGATCCGGGCCGCATACGCGCTTGCCGCCGGACTGTCGACCTCGGGCGGACCGCCGGGAGCCCAGAACGTCAGATCGGCGTCGAGTGCGACCAGCCGCTCCAGCGCGGGATCCAGTAGCCGCCCCGCCACCGGATGCCCGGCCCAGTCGGCGGACTCCAGTGCCTGGTAGACCGGGCGGAGCCGGAGGAGGTAGGCCAGATAGCCGGCCTCGCTGATCTCGCCGGCCAGCAGTGCCGCCATGAAGGACGAGGTCTCGGCTGCGGTGTGTTCGGCCTGCGAGCCCTCGCGCATCTGCTCGGACAGTTCGGTCAGCACTGCGGTCATTGTGTTCCCTCCGTTGGACGGAACTCAATGATATGACACAGTGTCAGAAAAGGAGGACAGGGTTCAGGAAGGCGCCCGTTGCGGGACGCTGAAGAAGGGCACCTGGAAGGTGTACGTCAAGTACAACGGCGATGCCCGCTACAGCGCGCTGAGCTACAAGAAGGTGACCAGTACCAAGGTCACGAAGTAACCGCCCGACCTCCGGCCGACACCGCTGCGCGCACGAACGCCGCAGCGGCGTCGGCCGAGGCATGTCTGGCGTTCAGCGTGGCGTGGATCAGCGACACCGCGGCATCCAGATCTGGCACCGCGAACTCGCCGCCGGCGATCCCCGCGGCCAGGATCTCGCGCAGCACCGCCTCCACCGCCACGATGTGCTCACGCAACTCGCGCATCGCCTCGGGCGAAAGCACGGCGGCCAGTTCGGACCCGAAGCCGAGGTGGAACTCGCTGGCCGCCACGACATGCTGGCGGACGTAGGCCTCCAGCTGCTGTGCAGGCGAGTCCGCCTCGTCCAGGACCGCCTTCAGGGCGGCGAGGTAGCGGTCGGTCTCCTCGCTGGCGAAGGCGACCACCACCGCTTCCAGATCCCGGAAGTGGTTGTAGAGCGAGGTACGGCCGACCCCCGACGCCTCAGCGAGATCAGCCATCGTGAGCGCGGCGAAACCTCGCTCGTCCAGCAGCTGGACGAGCGCTGTGAAGACCTGCTCCCGCGTGGCGGCGCGGTGTTCCGCCAGCGATGCTCCCCGTATCCTCGGCACAGTCCCAGGCTATCCGGACGATCGCGTCTCCCCCGCCACCGCCGTCAGTCCCTGAGCGTTCCACCCTGGCTTGCGATCACCTCGCGATACCAGTCGAACGACTTCTTGCGATAGCGGCGCAGGGTGCCGCTGCCGTCATCGTTGCGGTCGACGTAGATGAAGCCGTACCGCTTGCTCAACTGGGCGGTGGAGGCAGACACCAGGTCGATCGGGCCCCAGCTGGTGTAGCCGAGCACCTCGACACCGTCGCACAGCGCCTCGGCGACCTGCAGCAAGTGATCGTTCAGGTACGCGATCCGGTAGTCGTCCAGGACGGTGAGCGTGCCGTCGACCTCGACCAGCCGATCCTTGGCACCCAGGCCGTTCTCGACGATGAACAAGGGCAGCTGGTACCGATCCCACAGCCGGTTGAGCACCCAACGCAGGCCCTGCGGATCGATCTGCCAGCCCCATTCCGAGGCGGGCAGCGTCGGATTGGGCACCCCGCCGAGGATGTTTCCCTGTCCGGCCGTCCGCTTAGCCGGATCAGCGGTCTCGCACATGCTCATGTAGTAGCTGAACGAGATGAAGTCGACGGTGTTGGTGAGCGTCTCGCGATCGGCGTCGGTGACGTCGATCGCGATTCCCCGCTCGGCGAAGTAGCGGTCGAGGTATTTCGGGTAGCTCCCTCGAACGTGCACGTCGGTGAAGAAGTCGTTGAAGTGATCGGCGTTCATCACGGCTATCTGGTCGCTCGGATCCGGGGTGAGCGGGTAGGTCGGCATCGCGATCACCATGCAGCCCACCCTGGCATCGGGGGCCAGCTCGCGGGCGATCCGGGTGGCCGACGCCGACGCCACCAGCTCGTGGTGACAGGCCTGCCACAGCTGGGACGGGCTCAGCTCGTCCTTCGGCGTCCAGATCCCGCCGGACATCAGCGGGGCGTGCAGTACCGAGTTGATCTCGTTGAAGGTGAGCCAGTACCTCACGCGGTGTCCGTAGCGGGTGAACAGGGTCCGGGCGTAGCGCTCGTAGAAGCCGATCATCCGCCGGTCGGTCCAGCCATCGTAGGTCCTGGCCAGGTGCAGAGGGGTCTCGTAGTGACTGATCGTGACCAACGGCTCGATGCCGTGTCGCTCGAGTTCGTCCAGGACCCGGTCGTAGAACGCCAGGCCGGCCTCGTTCGGGGTCTCCTCGTCCCCGTTGGGGAAGATCCGCGACCAGGCGATCGAGAACCGGAATACGCTGAATCCCATCTCGGCGAACAGCGCGATATCGCTGGCGTAGCGATGGTAGAAGTCGATCGCCTCCAGCTTCAGATTGTCTGCCGTCGGCTCCTCGGTGGGGCCTCCCGCCAGGCCGCCGTCCGGCAGCACATCCTGAATCGAGAGCCCCTTCCCGTCCGTGAGATAGGCGCCTTCGACCTGATTGGCGGCGACCGCGCCACCCCAGAGGAACTCGCGGGGGAACCGTGACCGGGTCTGGTTCATCGATGCTCCTGTTCGAACGGGGTCGTTGCCAGTCAGCATGCCATCCACCGGCCATCGGGGCGAGGATCCGACCCATCGGCGAGCGCCGCACCGGACGTGGGAGAATCCTGCCGTGACCGACCCCACCCGCTCGTTGGCGGCAACCGTGACCGGCACCGACGCCCCCGGGCTGCTCGACCGCCTGATGGCAGCGATCACGGCCGACGAGGTCGAGATCCTCGACCTCGAGCAGACGGTGGTCCGCGGTCAGCTCAGCATCGGGCTGCTGCTGGCCAGTGCACCCGAGGCCGCCGAGACGGTCGCCGATCGCCTGGCCGGCACCTGCGCCCGCCTGGGACTGAGCGTCTCGATGGCCGAAGGGGTCGGCGACAACCCGCCCCGGCGCAATCGCACGATCATCACCATCCTGGGACGTCCCCTCCTGGTCACGCACCTGGCCGCCACGACAAGAGTGATCGCCGGGCTCGGCGGCAATATCGACCGCAGCCGGCGGCTCTCCCGCACCCCGCTCACCACCGTCGAATTGTGGGTCTCGAACGTGGACGCGGCCGCGCTGCGTCCGGCCCTGGCGGCGGCCGCGGCCAGCGCCGGCTTCGACGTGTCGGTCTCCGCCGCCGGACTGGCCCGACTGGGACGCCGACTGATCGTCATGGACGTGGACTCCACCCTGATCCGCGACGAGGTGATCGATCTGATCGCCGCACATGCCGGCCGCCGACCGGAGGTGGCCGCGATCACCGAGCGTGCGATGCGCGGCGAACTCGACTTCGCCGACAGCCTGCGGCAACGGGTGGCCGCGCTGGACGGGCTGCCGATCGGCGTCCTCGACGAAGTGCGGACGGCCGTCCGGCTGACCCCGGGCGCGCGGACGCTGGTCGCCACCCTGCGCGACCTGGGACTGTCGATCGGTGTGGTCTCCGGCGGGTTCATCGAGGTGGTCGGTCCCCTGGCCGCCGAGCTCGGCATCACCTACGCCCGCGCCAACCGGCTGGAGGTGGCCGGCGGCCGGCTCACCGGCCGGATCGCAGGTCCGATCGTCGATCGTGCCGCGAAGGCCGCCACCCTGCGGGAGTGGGCCGCGGCCGAGGGCCTTCCTCTGGCCCGCACGATCGCGATCGGCGATGGCGCCAACGATCTCGACATGCTGGCCGCCGCCGGCCTGGGCATCGCCTTCAACGCCAAGCCGGCTGTCCGGGCTTCGGCGGACACGTCGCTCAACGTCCCCTACCTCGACGCCGTGCTGTTCCTGCTCGGATTGACCCGCGAGGAGGTCGAGGCGGCCGCGGCCGCCCGCGCGCTGTGACAGCTACCAGCTGAAGTGGGACACACCAACCGACGGGCCGCCCGTCGGCCGAGCCGGACGAGGTCTGGGAACTGCAGAAGCCGCCCCGACTCGGAATATCTCACCTAGCCAGAGCGGCTTTCGCTGCGGTGGAGCTAACGGGATTCGAACCCGTGGCCTCTTCCATGCCATGGAAGCGCGCTACCAACTGCGCCATAGCCCCGCGTCTTTGCGACGGGTTCCGATTGTAGTCATCCTCGGCCCTGGAGGGAAATCGGCACCCGCCGAGGATTCAGCCGGCCACCCGGTTGTAGGCGTGCAGCCGCCAGTAGGTCTCGCCTGGCTCGAGCTCGAGCCAGCCGCAGTTCGGCAGCCCGCCGAACAACCGGGCGTGGGAATAGTCCAGCCCCATCAGCAGCAACGCTCCAACCCGCATCGAGAGACCGTGGCCCACCGCCAGCACGACGTCCTCAGCAGTGCACTGCAGCGCGTACTCCCGCAGGGCGGCGGCCACCCGCTCCCCCGACTCGGTGGCGGACTCCCCCTCGGGTGAACGGCGGAAGTCACGACCTTCCCGCAGCGCCGGCCAGAAGTCCGGCTCGAGCCGTCCCACGGTCTCCATGTCGAGCCCCGCCCACGAGCCGACATCGACCTCCCGTAGCCGCGGATCGATCTCCACCTCCAAGCCCGCCGTCGCAGCAACCAGCTGGGCGGTCTGCCGCGCGCGGGAGAGATCCGAGGTGATCACCCGGGTCGGACGAGAGGCGGCCAGCGCGGCCGCCGTCCGTTCCGCCAACGCGATGCCCTCATCGTTCAGGGGGATGTCGGCGTGTCCCTGGAAGCGTCCGCCGTTGTTCCAGTCGGTTGTGCCGTGCCGCAACAGCAGGACGAGACCAGCGGTCATGCCTCGTCCGGCAGGTCGAGGTCGATCGCCGGGCAGTCCTTCCACAGCCGTTCCAGGGCGTACAGCGCCCGTTCCTCGGCGTGCTGGACATGGACGACCGTGTCCAGGTAGTCCATCAGCACCCAGCGGTTCTCCCGATCGCCCTCCCGGCGGACGGTCTTGATGTCGTGCTTCAACAACGCCTCTTCGATGCCGTCCACCACAGCGCCGACCTGGCGTTCGTTGCTCGCGGTCACGACGAGGAACACGTCGGTGATCGCCAGCCGCTCGGAAACATCGAACGCGACCGGATCCAACGCCTTCTTGTCCAGGGCGGCCAGTGCGGCCAGCCGTGCTATCCAGGTGGCGTGATCGGTTGCGGTCATGAAGCTCCTTGATCGATGTAGAGGCCACGTTTGGCGATGTACTGCACGATACCGTCCGGAACGAGGTACCAGATCGGCAACCCGGCGGCGACCCGCTCGCGGCACGCGGTGGACGAGATCGCCAGCGCCGGGATCTCCAGCAGACTGACCTTGTCGACCGGGAGGTGGCCGATGTCGCTCTGGCCCAGGGGCACCCCGGGACGCGATACCCCCACGAAGTGGGCCAGATCGAAGAGTTGGTCGGCGCCTCGCCAGGTGAGGATCTGGCTGAGCGCATCGGCGCCGGTGATGAAGTAGAGATCCCAGTCGTCGCCGCGCTGTTCCCGGATGTCGCTGAGGGTGTCGACGGTGTAGGTGGGGCCGGGCCGCTGGATGTCCACCCGGCTCACCGAGAACCTCGGGTTCGAGGCGGTGGCGATGGTGGTCATGAGATAGCGGTCCTCTGGCTGGGAGACCTTGCGTCCCGCCTTCTGCCAGGGTTCGCCGGTGGGGACGAACACCACCTCATCGAGATGGAAGCGTGCCTGAACCTCGCTGGCCGCCACCAGGTGCCCATGGTGGATCGGATCGAAGGTGCCACCCATCACCCCCAGCCGCAGCCGCCGGGTGCCATGCTCCGGCAGCGCGAGCGGAGTTTCAGTCATCAGACCTGCTGTGCGGCCGGAAGTTCCCGACCTGCCGGACGAAGCCCAGCCCAGCGAACAGGATCAGGAAGAACAGGACTCCGACAACCACCGGAACCGTCACGTCGATCTGCATGCGCGCGATGATACGGGAGTCGACGCCGGCCCGCGAGCCTCAGGCACGGGTTTGGCCGTCACCCTCCACCACGTACTTGGTCGAGGTCATCTCCGCCAGACCCATCGGGCCGCGCGCGTGCAGCTTCTGGGTGGAGATGCCGATCTCGGCACCGAAACCGAACTCACCGCCGTCCACGAAGCGGCTGGAGGCGTTCACCAGCACCGCCGCGGCGTCCACCTCGGCGGTGAACCGCTCGGCCGCCCGACGATCCTCGGTGACGATGGTCTCGGAATGCCCGGTGGTGTGCTGCCGGACATGGTCGATCGCCTCGTCGAGGGAGGCAACCACCTTGGCAGCCAGATCCAGGGAGAGGTACTCGCCGTCGAACTCCTCCGGACCGGCCGGCACCACGCTCGGATCGAGGGCGGCGATCTCGGGGGTGCCGTGGACGGTGACTCCGGCGTCCTTCATGGCGGCCAGCGCGAGAGGCAGGAAGCTGTCGGCGATCTCGGAGTGCACCAGCAGCGTCTCGACGGCGTTGCAGACACTGGGCCGCTGCGTCTTGGCGTTGCGCAGGATCTCGACCGCCATGTCGAAGTCGCCGGTGGCATCGACGAACAGATGGCAGTTGCCGGTGCCGGTCTCGATCACCGGTACCTTCGAGCCGTTCACCACGGCGTTGATCAGGCCCGCCCCACCCCGCGGGATCAGCACATCGAGGTAGCCGCGGGCAGCCATCATCTGCTCGGTGATCTCCCGTCCCCCCTCGATCAACTGGACGGCGGCCGCCGGCAGTCCGGCGGCCGCCAGCCCCGCATGCAGCGCCCGGGTGACGGCGCGGTTGGAGTTCAGCGTCGAGGACGAGCCGCGCAGCAACGCGGCGTTCCCAGACTTCAGGCAGATGCCGGCAGCGTCCGCGGTCACGTTCGGACGCGCCTCGTAGATGATGCCGACCACTCCCAGCGGCACCCGGATCTGACGGACCCGCACCCCGTTGGGATTCGTCCAGCCACGCACCACGTCGCCCACCGGGTCGGCCAGCGCGGCCAGCGCCCGCAATCCGTCCGCCATGCCCTCGACCCGGGCGGGGTTGAGCGAGAGCCGGTCGATCATCGCCGCCGAGGTGCCGCTCTCCCGCGCGGCCGAGACATCGAGGGCGTTGGCGCTCAGCACCTCATCGGTGGCGGCCAGCAGCGCATCGCCCATCGCGTGCAGCGCGGCATCCTTGGCAGCCCGGTTCAGGGTTGCCAGAACACGGGCGGCGGCCTTGGCCCGAACCGCCTGCTCGAAGAATGCCTCGGTATCAGTCGTCGTCACGACTCGGAGGATACTCGCGCTCCCCCGTCCGTCTCGACCAGGGCGGCCACAGGGCGGACGAAGAGCGGCGGCATCCCAATCCTGCGCAGCATCCACCAGACCGTGTTGAACAGTGCGATCAGGCCGGTGACGATCGAACTGAGCACCGTTCCCGGGTCACCCACCATCGAACCCCAGGTCAGCCACACCACCTGGTTCGTGAGCTGGATCACCAGGAATCCCGGAGCCACCCCGGTGATGGCGGGCTCGCGCACCAGGTTGATCCCCTGCCCGGTGTTGGCGATCAGGGAGACAACGATCGCGGTCACTCCGAACCAGGTCGAGCCCACCGTGAGGTCCACCGCCACCATCGCCCCGGCGCCGAGCAGGACCGGCGCCAGCAGCTTCCACGCGTTGAGCTGTCGTTCGTGGCGCAGGAGCAGCAGGACCGTCGTCGAGACGACGAAGCTGACGACATTGGGCACAATCATGTTCGGCGCGTCGATCAAGACGCCGTGCACGAGCCATCCCATGTTGAGGGTCAGCATCGCCTGCCACGCCACCACCGAGAGGCCGGCGGTGTTTCTGGTTCTCAGCAGGCGAATGGCTTGCGGGATGCCGATCGAGAGAGCGGTCAGGGCGCCGGCCCATCCCACGATCTCCGCTGGGGTCATGGCAGCCCGGCCTTCTTTCGGCGTTTGAGCACCAGGTCATCGCGGTGGACGACCTCCCGGTCGAAGTGGGGACCCAGCTCAGCAGCCAGGTCATGGGTGCTACGTCCGATCATCGCAGGAAGTTCGGCGGCATCGTAATTGACCAGCCCCCGGGCGATCACGACGCCGTCCTCCGCCACCAGGCGGACCGGGTCGCCGGCGGTGAATGTGCCGCGGATCGCCACGATCCCGGCAGGCAGCAGCGACGCCTTGCGTTCGGCAACCGCTCGGACCGCACCCGCATCCAGCACCAGTTCGCCCTGGGACTTCGACGCGTAGGCCAGCCACATCAGCCGCCGCGCCCGTCGTTTTCCGGTGGGGTGGAAGAGGGTGCCGACCGGTTCGCCGGCCAGCGCGGCGGCAACGTCCGAGGCCGCCGCGAGCACCACCGGGATACCGGACGAGGTGGCGATCCGGGCAGCCTGGAGCTTGGTCTCCATGCCACCGGTACCCACCGCTGCTCCCTTGCCCGAGGTGTCCACGACCAGCTCCTCGACGTCGGCCACCTCGACGATCCGTTCCGCGGCCGGGTCGGAGGGGTGCGCTGAGTACAACGCGTCCACATCGGAGAGCAGCACCAGCGCATCGGCCCCGACCAGGTGGGCGACCAGCGCAGCCAGGCGGTCGTTGTCACCGAATCTGATCTCGTGAGTGGCGACGGTGTCGTTCTCGTTCACGATCGGCACCACGCCGAGCTCGATCAGCCGGGTGAAGGTGCGCAACGCGTTGCGGTAGTGGTCGCGCCGAGCGACATCCTCGACGGTGAGCAGCACCTGGCCCACGGTCAGTCCATGGCGGGCGAACAGGGTGCCGTAGTGCCCGACCAGCAGGCTCTGGCCGACCGCGGACGCAGCCTGCTTGCTCGCCAGGTCGCGCGGACGATGCTTCATCCGCAGCGGACGCATCCCCGAGGCCATCGCACCCGAGGAGACCAGCACCACGTCGACACCCCGGCTCCGCAGCCCGGTCAGGGCGTCCACGAGTGCTTCCAGCCGGATCGGATCCAGCGCGCCGTGGCGGTCTGTCAGCGAGGACGATCCGACCTTGACCACGACCCGCTGCGCGCTGGTGATCTCCGGACGCAGCCCTTGCCCGGCTTCACTCATCCTCGTCGTCCTCGATCCCTTCCGCAGCGAGCCGGGTCAGCCGCTCCGCCTCGCGCTCGGCGTGGTAGGCGGCGTCCCGCTCGCGGCGCCGGACCACCGCCGGACGCGGTGCGCTGAGCCGCTGGTCCTCGCCGCGCCGGGCGAGGATCTCGGCCCCGATCTCGATCTGCGGGGCGAAGTCGAAGACCACCGGGTTGTCCGCGCCGATCGCCACCGCATCGCCGGCGAGTGCCCCGAGGGCAAGGAGTTCCTCTTCGATGCCGAGCCGGGCGAACCGATCGGCCAGGTAGCCGACCGCCTCCGCATTGCTGAAGTCGGTCTGCCTCACCCAGCGCTCCGGCTTGACGCCACGGACCCGCCACACGAAACCGCCTGCGCCGTCGCCCTGCCTGGCGATCGTGAACTCCGGGCCGCCGGTGACCGGGGCCGGCCGGATCACGATCGGCGCCGGCTTCGGGGGCGGGGCGGCGGCACGCCGGGCGGCGACCAACTCCGCCAACGCGTAGGTGAGGGCGTTCAGGCCTTCACCGGTCTTGGCGGACACCTGGTAGACCCGCAGTCCGCGGGCGATCAGGTCGGGCGTGACGAGTTCGGCGAGTTCGGCAGCGTCCGGCACGTCGATCTTGTTCAGCGCCACCAGTCTCGGACGGTCCTCCAGCCCACCGTGAGCGGCCAGTTCGCCCTCGATCACATCGAGGTCGGAGACCGGGTCGCGTCCCGGCTCGTAGGTGGCGCAGTCGATCACATGGACGATCGCCCAGCAGCGCTCGATGTGGCGCAGGAAGTCGTGGCCGAGCCCACGTCCCAGGCTCGCCCCCTCGATCAGGCCCGGCACGTCGGCGACGGTGTAGGTGGTCTCGCCGCGCACCACGACGCCCAGGTTGGGTACCAGCGTGGTGAACGGGTAGTCGGCGATCTTCGGACGGGCGCGCGAGATGGCAGCGATCAGCGAGGACTTGCCGGCGCTCGGGAAACCGACCAGCCCGACGTCGGCGACCACCTTGAGTTCCAGGACGATCGTGCGGGCCTCGCCCTCCTCGCCCAGCAGCGCGAAGCCGGGTGCCTTCCGGGCCGAGGAGGCGAGCGCGGCATTGCCCAGCCCGCCGCGGCCACCGGCCGCCACCACCACCTCGGCACCGGGCCCGAGCAGGTCAGCCAGCACCTCGCCGGTGTCGGCGTCGCTGACGACCGTGCCGTCCGGCACCGTCAGGACGACATCCGTGCCGTCCGCGCCGTTGTTGTAGTCGCCCTTCCCGGGCTGGCCGTTGGGAGCACGTCGCTGGGACTGCCGGTGATACTCCACCAGCGTGGTGAGGTTCGGGTCGACCCGCAGAATCACCGAGCCGCCGTCGCCGCCGTTACCGCCATCGGGCCCCCCGAGCGGCTTGAACTTCTCCCGGTGCACCGAGGCGCAGCCGTGGCCGCCGTTACCGGCCGCGACCCGAAGGGTCGCCCGGTCGACGAAGGAAGGGATGGCCATGACGAACTCCTCAGCACCGAACCAGTCGATCCTATCGGGCTCCGACCTCCGCTTCCGCCTGGCCGATCGCGGACTCCCGGACGATGAACAGCCCCAGCGCGGTCAGCAGCGACAACCCGGCCGCCACCGCGAAGGTCGGTTGCAGTCCGAATGCCTCGGCCAGCAGGCCGCCGGTCAGATTCCCGAGCGGGATCGTTCCCCAGGCCAGCAGTCGGTAGCAGGAGTTCATCCGTCCCAGGAGTGGATCCGGGGTCAACTGCTGCCGCAGCGACACGACGATGACGTTCCAGAGCGCCACCCCGATGCCGCTCAGCACCCACATGGCGCCGATCACCCAGGGATTGGTGGTGATCGCCGGCGCGCCCAGGCTGACGGCGAAGGTCGCGATCCCGATGGCGATGGATCGGGATCGCCCCAGCCGGGCGGTGATCCGGGTGGCCGACAGCGATCCGAGCACGGCACCGATCGCCATCGCGGTGCTGAGCAACCCGTACTGGGGTTCGGTGAGCCCCATCGGTGATTCCGGCCCGATCGCGAACAGCACGAAGACCGCGAACCCCGCGCTGGAGGCGAAGTTGGAGAGCCCCGTCATCACGGCCAGGGTCCGCAGCACGCGATGGCCCAGCAGGAACCGGAAGCCCTCGGCGATGTCGGCCCGCAGGCTGGCGGGCGGTCCGTCCCGCTTGACCCGGAACGAGCCGGGCAGCCAGGCGAGCGTGGCGACCGCCAGCGCCCACAGGGCCGACGGAACACCGAATGCGAGCGCGGCCATCCCCGCCACCAGGAAGCCGCCCAGCGGTGGCCCGACGAAGTTGTTGGCGGCCAACTCACCGGCGTACAGCCGGGCGTTGGCGGTCGGTAGCGCGGAGCGATCCACCACCTGCGGCAGGATCGACTGGCTGGAGGTGTCGTAGAACACCTCGGCGACGCCCACCGCGATGCCGGCCAGGTACAGCAACCAGATCGACCCCTGGCCGGCGGAAAGGGCGAGTGCGAGCAGCCCCGCTACGACGACACGGGTGCCGTTGGCGACCAGCATCGCGCGCCGCCGATCGACCCGGTCCGCGATCGCTCCTGCCGGCAACGCCAGCAACAACCAGGGCAGGCTCATGGCGATCCCGATGCCGGCGATCAGCAGTGGGGAGTCGGTGTAGCGCACGGCGACCACCGGGACCGCCAGCTTGAGCACCCCGTCAGCGAGATTGGAGAGGACGGACGCCGACCACACCTTCGCGAAGCCGGTGCCCAGCCGTGGCCTCGCGGAGGCCGCGAGGTGAGGCGCCCCTCCGGTCTCGCCGCCCATGATCGGCCGGCCGGCGACCGGTGGCTCGGAGGTGGGCGAGCTGGGATCCTGTTCCGTCACGGATCGATCCTAGGCAAATGATTGGAATTCTTCCAATCACTTCTAGAATGCGGGTATGACTGCGACCCCAGCCGCCGACCTGCCGCAGCGACGGCCGGCGACCGAGGCCGAAGCGAAGGCGTTGGCGAACGTGCTGCGCCAACGCATCGTCCGCCTCACCAGCACCCGGGAACTGACCAACCGGCAACTCGCCGATCACCTCGGCGTCGACCCGGCCACCTCGCTCTACCACGTCCGGATCCTGGTGGATGCCGGCTTCCTGGAACCACTCCCGGCCCGCCGGGGAACCCGTGGCGCCCGTGAGAAGCCGTACCGCTCGACGCGGCGCACCTGGTGGCTCTCCGATCCGCTCGCCGACGCGGATCCGGCGATCCGGTTCTCCCCCGTCGCGCTGGCCATGCAGGACGCCCTGGACGCCGGCCCCGGCGGAGTCTCGACCTTCGCCACCTTCGCCCTGCATCTGACCGACGCCGAGGTGGACGAGTTGGATGCCCGCCTGGTGGAGGTGATCGACAGCTACGTCGCCACCGACCGCGAGCGCGCCGACGCCGGACACCCCGCCCGGCGTGGCCTCGTCCTGCTCCACAGGGCCGAGCAAGGCTGATTCAGTCCGGGGGCACCCACGGGGTCACCGCTGCCACACCACCGCGTCGCGACTCCACGTTTCCGGCAGCCCGATCCGCCACAGCGAGGGCAGCGCCGCCAGCACCGCCGTGATCGCGCCGATCGCCAGCGCGAAGACCCACAGCGCCGTTACGACCCCCGCGGCGGCGAGCACGGCGGCCCCGGCCACAGGGGCGATCGGCGCAGCCACGAAGCCGGTCAGTCCGAGCACCGAGTTCACCCGGCCCTGCAGCTCGGACGGGGTGATCGCCAGCGTGTAGCCACCCAGTCCGGCGTTGATCGCGGGGATCAGGGTCACTGACACCGCGAGCATCACCAGGTAGCCCGGATAGCTGTGCAGCACCGCCATGCCGATGGTTCCGACCGCGGCCAGGCCGAGGCCCGCCACGATGATCACACCCAGTCGGAGCCGGTTCAGGACGCGGGGTGCCACGAGCGCCCCCACCACCATCACGCCTCCCGCGACCAGGTCGAGCATCCCGATCAGGATCGGATCGGTCCCGGTCTGGACGAGTTCCAGGTTGACCACGGCGATCAGCCCGGTGAAGGCGATGTTGATGGCGATGAACAGCCCCATCGCCATCCGGAAGAACCGGACGTTCCAGACGAACCGCAACCCCTCTCGCAGCGCAACCAGCGGATGAGTGGCGCGTGCGGACCCCAGGTCGCCGTTCAGCGGCTCCCGCACGAAGCCGGTGGCGACCGTCATCGACAGGTGGCCGACGGCACTGGCCAACAGCGGCACCGCATGCCCCACCCCGTACAGGAAGCCGCCCAACGGCCCTGCCACCAGGGATGCGACCGCGTGACGCCCCTGCACCACGGCCATCGCCGTCCCCAGCTGCTCGCTGGGCACGACCGCCCGGATCGCCCCGGACTCGGCAGGATTGGCGAACACCGCGGCCAGCGACGACCCGAACAGCGTCACCGCCAGATGCCAACCGAGGAGTTGCCCCGTCCCCCACAGGGCCGCCAGACCGAGCCACAGCAGCCCTCCGAGCACAGCTGCGATCAAGATGATCCGTCGGCGGTCGAAGCGGTCGGCCACCACCCCGCCGGGCAGGGTTCCGAGCAGCGCCCCGACTTCGCCGATCCCGGCGATCAGCCCAGCCTGGGCAACGGAGCCGGTGACCTCGTAAGCCAGCAGCGGGACCGCGAAGGCACCCACCCCCACCCCGATCACATGGGCGGTCTTGCCCGACTGCAGGAGGGTGTAGGACCGGTTGCGCCACAGCGGCGTCAACGGTGATGCGGCAGCCCCATCGGCCGCCACGGCAAGGCTCTCGTCAGAGGTCATGCCGGCAACCCTAGATTGCACACGGCACCTTGCGCAATAGTTCTTGCGCATTGATTCTTGCGGAAGCCTGTTAAGCTGCTGGTATGGCGGACTCACCCTCTCCGGGAACTCCAGCACCGAAGCACGAGACCTTCCTGATCAACGATCCGGCCACCCTGCGAGCCATCGCCCACCCGATGCGGCAGCAGATCCTGGCAGAACTCGTACTGCGCGACCACGGCCGAGCCGCGGATCTAGCGAAGGAGTTGCGCCAGCCCGCCAATGCCGTCAGTTTCCACCTGCGGTCGTTGGCGAAAGCAGGGCTGATCGTGGAGGCCCCCGAGCACGCCAGAGATCGCCGGGATCGCGTCTGGAAGCCCGTCGCCGAAACCTTCGAGATCGACCGCAAGCTGCCGGGCTCAACGACCGTGATCAACCCGTTGATCGACTGGCTGCGCACCGAGTTCATGGCCCCGGCCGATGACGCCGACACACACCGTCAACTCGCCGCCGGCGGCGCGCTCCTCACCAAGGACGAGGCCAAGCAGCTCTCTGCCGATCTTGCTGCCGTCCTCGACCAGTGGTACGAGACTGCGCTCGCCGCGCGCGGCACGACCGACGAGGCGCCACGCGCGTCCTACCAGGTACTGCTCGCGATCGGTCCGCGACGGGCACCGCTGCCCGCTCTGCCCGGCATCGAGAAACCCTCAGCAGACGGCGAGGGCCGCCCCTGACGGGACGGCCCTCGCAGTTGGTTCTGGAGTTACTCGGCGACCGCGATGTTGACGACGCGGCGACCCCGGCGGGTGCCGAACTCGACCTTGCCGGCGCGGAGCGCGAACAGGGTGTCGTCGCCGCCGCGGCCGACGCCCTCACCCGGGTGGAAGTGGGTGCCGCGCTGGCGGACGATGATCTCGCCGGCGTTGACCTGCTGGCCGCCGAACCGCTTCACGCCGAGCCGCTGGGAGTTGGAATCCCGACCGTTGCGGGAGGACGATGCGCCCTTCTTGTGTGCCATCTGTCAGCCCCTCACTTGATCCCGGTGACCTTGACCTGGGTGTACCGCTGACGGTGCCCCTGGCGCTTCTTGTAGCCGGTCTTGTTCTTGTACTTGATGATGCGGATCTTCGGGCCCTTGGTCTCGGCCAGCACCTCAGCGCTCACCTTGATTCCCGCCAGCTTCTTCGCGTCCGCGGTGACGGCGTCGCCGTCCACCACCATCAGGGGGACGAGATCGACCGAGGAGCCGACTTCGGCTTCGATCTTGTCGACCTCCAGGACGTCTCCGACAGCAACCTTGTGCTGGCGGCCGCCACTGCGCACGATCGCGTACACGACTGACCCACTCTCAACGAACCTGATACGTCTTGGTCGGTGTTCGATACGACCACCGAAGGCGTCCGCGCCAGAGAAACCCAGCACAGCGAGCACCGAGGGTCAAGAATACGTTCCGGGCTGTCGAAGGGTCAAACCGGCGACCGACGACTGGGCGAGGACGAGCCCTTCCCTTGCCATGAACTGTCGCCACAGAACATCCGCCGAGGTGGAGGGCCGGCCTCCCGCAGACAGGTGCTTTCCTGACTGAGGGCGAACGTGGATCGACACCCAGGTGATCCCCGTCGGTTCTGCTTGTGGCCCAACCCAGGCAGGATCAGAATGGATCCAGGCCGCGCAGCATCGTTGCGCAGCGCGCCCACTCGCCCGCCGGGACAGCCCCGGAGGGGTATCCAGAGAGGAACCGCGATGAACCCGTTCACCACCGCACTCGTCCTGATCGAATTCCAGAACGACTTCACCAGCGAGGGCGGGACGCTGCATGGCGCGGTCTCGGAAGTGATGGACGCCACCGGCACCCTGCCCAACGCCAAGGCGGCACTGGAGGCCTCCCGCGCGGCGGGCGTCACCATCGTCCACAGCCCGATCTCCTTCCAGCCCGGCTACTACGAGATCAACGCGCACCCTTACGGCATCCTCAAGGGCGTGGTCGACTCGACCTCCTTCGTCAAAGGCACCTGGGGCTGCGAGATCGTGGGTGAGATGGCACCGTCCGGCAGTGACATCGTGCTGGAGGGCAAGCGCGGGCTGGACGCCTTCGGGTCGACGAATCTCGACTTCATCCTGCGCAGCAAGGGCATCACCACCATCGTGCTGGCCGGCTTCTTGACCAACTGTTGCGTCGAGTCCACCATGCGCTCGGCCTACGAGAAGGGTTTCGAGGTCTACACACTCACCGACGCCGTCGGCGCCACCTCTCTGGAGGAGCACGCCAACGCGATCAAGTACGACTACCCGATGTTCTCCAAGCCGATCACCACCGCCGATTACCTCGCGGCCCTGGCCGGCGAGACCGCCACCGCGGACGCCTCCCGCGGCTACTGATCGAACACCGCTGCTGCCCCTGGTGACTGTGCGGGGCAGGCCGGGTACGTTGGCGCCATGGCGACCGACGGGATCGAGATCGAGGTCGGGCCGAGGACGGTCCGGCTGAGCAGCCCGGATCGGGTGTACTTCCCGGCGCATGGCTGGACCAAGCTCGACCTGGTGAACTACTACCTCGCGGTGGGGGACGGGATCGTCCGGGCGCTGCGCGAGCGGCCGTGCATGCTGCATCGATTCCCCAAAGGGCTGGACGGCGACAAGGTGCACCAGAAGCGGCTGCCGGCCGGCGCGCCGCCCTGGGTGGAGACCGTCCAGGTCTACTTCCCGCGGTACAGACGCACGGCGGACGAGCTCTGCGTCACCGAACTCGCCGCCGTCATCTGGGCCGTGCAGATGGCCACCGTGGAGTTCCATCCCTGGAACTCGCGGCGGGCGGACGTCGAACGTCCGGACGAGTGGCGGATCGATCTGGACCCGATGCCGGAAGCCGACTTCGAGCGGGTCAGGCGAGTCGCAGCCACCGCGAAAGGCGTGCTGGACGAACTCGGCATCGTCGGCTTCCCCAAGACCTCGGGAGGGCACGGTCTGCACATCTATGTCCGAATCGCGCCGGAGTGGAGCTTCAGCGAGGTGCGCCGGGCCGCCTTGGCGTTCGCGAAGGAGGTCGAACGCCGCGCTCCGCAGGACGTGACCACCGCCTGGTGGCGTCAGGAACGCGACCCACGCCAGGTCTTCGTCGACTACAACCAGAACGCCCGCGACCACACCATCGCCAGCGCCTGGTCGGTTCGCGGGGTGCCGGACGGGACGGTTTCCACCCCGTTCGAGTGGGACGAACTGGACGCCGTCGACCCGCGGGAGCTGACGCTGGCGACCGTCCCCGCCCGCTTCGCCAAATCCGGCGACCCGCACGCGAGCATCGACGACGTCGCCCACCGGCTCGACACCCTGCTGGAGTGGGCAGACCGCGACGGACTGCCCGAGTAGAGCCGCGGAAAGGAAGTGCTGGTCTCCCGCACCAGCGCGGGCCACACCACCCGGGTGATCGGTCGCGACGACGCCATCGCTCAGCTCGCCGCGCTGCGGGAGGAGACCGAAGGCGACATCGGCACACCGCCGCCACCCTCGTCAGGGTGTTGTCGACGGACCGTAGTCGGACCGTTCTCAACATCTTGCTGGTGGGACGACCCCTTCGACAGGCTCAGGATCGTGGGGCGGCTCGGGGATCGTCCGGCGTGGGATGCTGGTGCCTGAGCTTCGAGGAGGGTCGATGGACTTCTTCAACCTGTACACCCACGGGTTCGCGCGGGTGGCGGCCTGCACGCTGCCGATCACCATGGTGCAGCCGCAGCGCAATGCCGAAGCGGTGCTCGGCCAGGCTCGTGAGGTGGCGGCACAGGGCTCCGTGCTGGCGGTCTTTCCCGAGTTATGCCTGACCGGCTACTCGATCGAGGACCTGCTGATGCAGGATCTCGTGCTGGACGCCACCGACGCGGCGCTGGGCTGGCTGGCCGACAACTCCCGCGATGTCGGCGCGGTCATCGTGGTCGGGGCGCCGCTACGCGGGCTGAATCGGATCTACAACTGCGCGGTGGTGCTGCACCGGGGCGAGATCCTCGGAGTGGTGCCGAAGGCGTACCTGCCGACCTACCGCGAGTTCTACGAAGCGCGCCAGATCGCCGCCGGGACGGACGTGACCGGCGAGATCGTGGTGGCCGGACGGCTGGTGCCGTTCGGCGCCGATCTGCTGTTCGCCGCGCTCGACCTGCCCGACTTCGTGCTCAACGTGGAGATCTGCGAGGACATGTGGGTGCCGATCCCGCCGGCCGCGGAGGCCGCGCTGGCCGGTGCGACGGTGATCGCCAACCTCTCCGGCTCCCCGATCACCGTGGCCAAGGCAGAGGAGCGCAAGCTGCTGTGCGCCTCCGGCTCGTCCCGCTACCTGGCCGGGTACGTCTACGCCGCGGCGGGTGAAGGGGAGTCGTCCACCGACTTGTCCTGGGACGGCCAGACCCTGGTCTACGAGGCGGGGACGCTGCTGGCCGAGTCCGAGCGCTTCCCAACAGGCCCGCGGGCGTCCATGGCCGATCTCGATCTCGGGACGCTGGCCATGGATCGGCTGCGGCAGGGCACCTTCGACGACAACCGGCGGGTCCACGCCGAGCGGACGGACGGCTACCGCTGGGTCGAGTTCGAGCTGGGCGTCCCCACCGGCGACCTGGGCCTGCGGCGTCCACTCCCCCGCTTCCCGTTCGTGCCGGCCGACCCCGCCCGGCTCGCCCAGGACTGCTACGAGGCCTACAACATCCAGGTCAGCGCGCTGGAACAGCGGTTGAAGGCGATCGGCCAGCCCAAGATCGTGATCGGTGTCTCCGGGGGGCTGGACTCCACCCACGCGCTGATCGTGGCGGCCAAGGCGATGGACCGGATGGGCCGGCCGCGCACCGACATCCTGGCGTTCACGATGCCGGGCTTCGCCACCTCCGACCACACCAAGGGCAATGCCACCGCCTTGGCCAATGCCCTCGGCGTGACCTTCTCCGAACTCGACATCAAGCCGGCCGCCCGGCAACTGCTGGGCGACCTCGGCCACCCGTTCGCCGACGGCGAGCCGGTGTATGACGTCACCTTCGAGAACGTCCAGGCCGGCTTGCGCACCGACTATCTCTTCCGGCTGGCCAACCATCGGGGCGGGATCGTGCTGGGCACCGGGGACCTGTCCGAGCTGGCCCTGGGCTGGTGCACCTACGGGGTGGGTGACCAGATGTCGCACTACAACGTCAACGGCGGGGTACCGAAGACGCTGATGCAGCACCTGATCCGTTGGGTGATCGCCTCCGGCCAGTTCGACACGGCGGTCGGACGGACGCTCCAGGCCGTGCTCGACACCGAGATCACCCCCGAGCTGATTCCCGCCGTCGACGGCAACAGCCCGCAATCCACCCAGGCCACGATCGGGCCCTACAGCCTGCAGGACTTCACGCTCTTCCACGTGCTGCGGCACGGCGCCAAACCCTCCAAGGTCGCGTTCCTGGCGCTGCACACCTGGGGTGACCCGGCAGCCGGGGAGTGGCCCGCGGGATTTCCGGAGGACGAGCGGGTGGGCTACGACCTGGCCACCATCAAGACGTGGCTGGAGGTGTTCTGCAAGCGCTTCTTCGGGTTCGCCCAGTTCAAGCGCTCGGCGTTGCCGAATGGCCCCAAGGTCGTCCGCGGCGGCTCGCTGTCGCCCCGCGGCGACTGGCGGATGCCCTCCGACACCTCCGCCGCGTTGTGGCTGGAGGACGTCGCCCGCGTTCCAGACGACAGGCAAACGTCTTGACGAACACCGCGTCGACGGCGCGGGGAACAGACTGACTCGCGGGACCGGGGAGTCCGGTCAGTCGCCCTGGGCAGGAATCCGGCCGCAGCGAGCGCCCTGGAGATCCCTGCCTGCGCGGAACTGACCCGGCTGCGTCGGCCGCTATCCCTGGGCGACGGGCTCCGCTTCGATCAGCTCCGGCTCGATCGGCGCCTCGACGAGCTCAGCCGTGGGCTCCGGTTCAGCCACCGCTTCGGGCACAGGCGCCGTCTCGGGCTCGGCCACCATGTCGGGCTCAGGCGGTATCGGCCCGTCCTCGGGGGACTTGGCCAGCTCGGGGCTCACTGGATGGGCGAACGTCGCGGCGACGACCGCCGCAAGCTCGGGCGCGGGGCCGGACTTGCGGTTGCGACTGGAGCGGGAGTTGTTGCTCCCGCCGCGGCCGCGGCGGTTGCCTTCCCGCTCACCGCCGTCGGCGGGGGCCTGGGTGGCCACCGGGACGTCGTGGGTGTGGTAGCCACGCCCCTTGCAGGTCTCGCAGGGCACGGTGAAGGCCTCGGCCAGGCCGGTGCCGATCTTCTTGCGGGTCATCTGCACCAGGCCCAGGGAGGTCACCTCGGCGACCTGGTGGCGGGTGCGGTCGCGGCCCAGGCATTCCACCAGCCGACGGAGCAGCAGTTCCCGGTTGCTGGGCAGCACCATGTCGATGAAGTCGATCACGATGATGCCGCCGATGTCGCGCAGCCGCAGTTGCCGGACGATCTCCTCGGCGGCCTCCAGGTTGTTGGAGGTGACCGTGGCCTCGAGGTTGCCCGAAGTGCCGGTGAAGCGGCCGGTGTTGACGTCGACCACCGTCATCGCCTCGGTTCGATCGATGATCAGCGAACCTCCCGAAGGCAGGAACACCTTGCGTTCCAGTGCCTTGGCCACCTGCTCGTGCACCCGATGGGCGTCGAAGATGTCCCCGCTCGCCTCCCGGTCCCACCGCTGCAGGCGCTCCAGCAGATGCGGCGCGACATGCTTGACGTACGCCTCGACGGTGTCCCAGGCATCCTCAGGGCCGCCGTTGCCGTCCACGATCAGCGAGCGGAAGTCCTCGGTGAACAGGTCGCGGACGATCCGCACCGTCAGGTCGGGCTCGCCGTAGAGCAGCGACGGCGCCGAGCCACCGGTCTTCTTCTCGATGACCTCCCACTGTGCCTTGAGCCGGTTGACGTCACGCACCAGCTCTTCCTCGGAAGCGCCCTCGGCGGCTGTCCGCACGATCACGGATGCGTCGGGTCCGATCAGCTCGTCGAGAATCCCCTTCAGGCGCTTGCGCTCGGGTTCGGGCAGCTTCCGCGAGATGCCGGAGAGCTGGCCCCCCGGCGAGTACACGACGTAGCGGCCGGGAATCGAGATATGGGACGTCAGCCGCGCACCCTTGGCTCCGACCGGATCCTTCGTGACCTGCACCAGCACCGACTGACCGGACTTGAAGACCTTCTCGACCTTCTTGTCCTGCCCGGTCACCCCGAAGGATGCCCAGTCGACCTCGCCGGCGTACAACACAGCGTTCCGGCCACGGCCGATGTCGACGAAGGCGGCCTCCATCGAGGGCAGCACGTTCTGGACGCGGCCCACGTAGATGTTGCCGATCATCGAGGTGGCGGACGGGCGGTCCACGTAGTGCTCGACCAGGATGCCGTCTTCCAGCACGCCGATCTGGCTGTACTCGTCGGCCTGCCGAATCAGCATCACCCGATCGACCGATTCGCGGCGCGCCAGGAACTCCGACTCCGACAGGATCGGCGTCCGGCGACGTCCGGCGGCGCGACCCTCGCGGCGGCGCTGCTTCTTGGCCTCCATCCGGGTGGAGCCTTCGATACCGGTCACCTCGTCGCTGGCGGAGCCGCCCCGGCGCCGGGGCTCCCGGACCCGCACCACCACGTCGATCGAGTCGTCTTCGCTCTCGCCGGCGTCCTCACCACGGCGGCGACGGCGCCGCCTGCGGCGGGAGCCACCCTCCGCGGTCTCCGTCGCATCGCCGGCCTCCGGCTCGCCGGCATCGTCGCCCGTGACCTCCTCGGTCTCGACCTCCGCCTCGTCGCCATCCTCCCCACCGGTGGAGCGGCGACGGCGGCGGCCACCACGACGCCGTCGGCGACGCCGGGCCGTCCCGGTACCGGGCTCGTCATCGGCATCCTCGGCGTCGTCGTCCGTCTCAGTCTCGTCAGCTTCGTCAGCGTCGTCAGCCTCGTCGGCGTCCTCGTCGTCCTCGGCTGCTTCCAGATCCTCGTCCGCCTCCTCCGCTTCGGCCTCGGCCGGCCGGAGCACGGCGCCGCCGATGGCAGCGGCAAGGCTGCTCAGCACGGTCTCAGGGTCGGCGTCCTCGCTCAGGCCGAAGGCTTCGGCGCGCACCCGGCCGCGACGGCGTGGGGCATGCTGCTCGAGTTCGGCCAGGCTGGCCGCCACGGCCTCGTCCGGCGCGGCTGCCGGCTCAGCCTCCGGGGTCCTGGTCGAGGCTTTGCGGCGGGTGCGGCGGGCGGTGGGCGTCGGCTCCGGTGCGACCACGGAATCCTCATCGGGCGAAGTCGATCCCTCGGACACCGTCTCCTCGGACTGCTCGACGGCAGCGGCGACAGGCGGGGCGGCAGCAGCGTCGGCCTCGGGCTCGGGCTTGGCCTTGGCACGGCTCCGCCGGGCGCGTGGCGGCTTGGCTTCGGCTGCGGGTTCGACCGGCGCAGCGGCTTCGGTCACAACGGCTTCCGGTGAGGGGCTCGGTTCGGGTTCACCGGGAAGAGCCGGTTGGCTCGGGGTCTCCTCGGCCACGACGGGGGCGGGCGGACCGGCCGGCCGGCTGGCGGCCCTCCGCCGGCGCGGTGCCGGCGCTGCCGCTTCCGGGGTTGACTCGGTTGGGGTGGGGGTTTCGTCATCGAGCATGGTGCGCTCCTTCGACGGCGACCGAGGTTGCCGTCCACATCGACTGCCGTAGCAGTTAAGCCTGTCGGGGCGAGTGCAACTCCTACCTCACCCCCGCGGTCGTTGGCCGTCGCGGTGTGGTGCTGCGGAGCGATCGAGCTGTCACCTCGGCCACTGCACTCGCGGGAGGACTTCCCAGTATCTGAAAGCCCTTGCCTGTGCTCAGTATTCCACAGCGGCGCCCGGCAAGACCGTCAACACACCAACTTTCCGTTATCTGAGCGTTATCTTTGCCAGCGCGGCTGTCAGACCAGGCCCGGACGGGGGGACGTGGCGGGTACGGGATCGACCACCTGCTTGCCGTCGAAGATTCCCTGGGCGAGGCGGGTGAAGATCGGGGGCTGGGTCGGCTTGAACGCCGGGCTCACGGCGGTCAGCGCGGTCACGACATCGTCGGGACGGACCAGGGGTGCGCCGATCTGCGACACCAGATCGATCAGACCCTCTCCCTCAACCCGCAGTCGCAGGATCGCCGAACGGACGTCGAACGACCGCATCCCGTTCTTGGTCATCCGCTCCACCAGGTGTTCCTGCTGCGCCAGCAGCGCAGCGACGGCCTGTTCGGCGATCGGTGCGGTCACCCCCGGCAGATCCAGCCGCCAGCAGGAAGCGGTCAGCTGGTCGGCCAGCGTGCCCTCGCCTTCGGCCACTCCGATGATCTCCAGTCCGTCGGGCAGTGCCCGGTTGAGCAACTCCTGGACGTAACCCGGCTCCAGGCGGGTCGCCAGCCCGAGTTCGAGGTACTCCGACTCGCTGGCTGCGCCGGTCGGGCTCGCCCCGGCGTAGGAGATCCGAGGGTGCGGAGTGAAGCCGGAGGAGTAGGCCATCGGTATCGAGGCCCGACGCAGCGCTCGCTCGATCGCCCGGCCGATGTCCCGGTGGGAGGCGAAGCGCGCCCGGCCTCGCTTGGCGTAGCGAACCCGTAGCCGCTGCTGGGGTGGCGCCTGCTGGGCGGGTTGGGCGCGGGTCATGGTCCGGATGCTAGCCGGATCGCCGCCCTAGGTTGCGGTCGTCCCATCGCCGTTCGGTCGATTGACCCCCGGCGGCGGGCCGGGATCCGAGCCCAGCTCGCGCTGGTGCCAGGCGCGATAGGCCGCCACCGCGGTCGGGAGGGTGGCGAACATCAGGGCTGGGCCGATGCGGTCGAGCAGCCCGGTCGTCTCCAGCTCGGCTCGGACCTCGCTCTTCACCCGGGCGACGGCGAACACGATGCCACGCGTGGTCAACGCCTGTCGCAACTCCTCCAGGACATCGACCGCCGTCAGATCGACCTCGATGTTCGCCTCTGCGTTGAGGACGAACCAGCGCACCGGTGAACTCGCCTGATCGACGGCGGCGAGGGCACGGGAACGGAAGTCCTCCGCGTTGGCGAAGAACAGTGGCGAGTCGTAGCGGTAGACCAGCAGTCCGGGAATCAGGGTCGAGTGGGGATAGTCGTCGATGTCGTGCATGCCGGCCAGGCCCGGAACGAAGCCGAGGACGCCGTCGTGGGGATGGACGATCCGGCGGATCAGATCCAGCAACGACAGCGCGATCGCGATCCCGACTCCCACCAGCAGACCGGTGGCGAGCACTGCCGCGAACGTCACCAGAGCCAGGACGAGCTCGCTGCGCCGGAACCGGCCGATCCGGCGCAGTTCGGCCAGGTCGACCAGCCGCAGTCCGGCGTACACCACCAGCCCGGCCAGGGCTGCCTGCGGGAAGGCGGCCAACACCGGGCCGACCAGGAAGATCGCCCCGATCATCAGCACCGCCGCCACCAGCGAATGCAGTTGGGTGCGGCTGCCCGCGGCATCCCCTATCACGGTTCGGCTGGCGGATGCCGAGGACGGCAGACCCGAGACCACGCCGTTGATCAGGTTGGCTGCGCCCATCGCCAGCAGTTCGGAGTCGGCGTCGATGCGCTGGTTGCGGCGGGCGGCGAAGGAGCGGCCGGTGAGGATCACATCGGAATAGGCGACCACCGAGATCCCCATCGCGGCGATCGCGAGCTGGATCACGTCGATGCCGTCGAGGCTGGGGACGACCAGCGCGGGCAGGGCTCGGGGGATCTCCCCGATCACCTCCACGCCGGCGTCGGTCAGGTCGGCGACAGCGACCACGGCCGCGGCGGCCAGCATCACCAGCAGCGGGCCGGGCCAGCGCGCCGCCCAGCGGTAGAGCGCGAACAGGGCGGCGGTGACAGTCAGCGCCAGGATGAGGGTGGGCGCGTGGATCTGCTGCCACTGGGTCACCAACGACACCGTCTCCTCCCACGGATGGTCGCCGGTGATGGTGAGCTTGGTGAGGGTCGCGTACTGGCTGACCACCATCAGGATGCCGATCCCGGCCAGGTAGCCCACCAGCACCGGCTTGGAGAGCAGGTTCGCCAGGAAGCCGAGCCGGGCCAGCCGCGCCACCCCGAAGACGACCCCGCAGGCCAGGGCCAGCAGCGCCGCCACCTCGGCACGTCGCTGGGCGTCGACCTCCCCGGCGAGGGTCACGATTGCGACCGCCGTCATCAGCGCTGTGGTCGATTCCGGACCGACCGAGAGCTGGCGAGAGGTGCCCAACAGCGCGTAGGTCAGCATCGGGGCAAGGGTGGCCCACAGCCCGACGACCGGCGGCAGCCCCACGATCTCGGCATAGGCCATCACCTGCGGCACCAGGTAGGCCGAGACGGTCAGCCCCGCGACGATGTCCGGGCGCAGCCAGCGACGGTCGTAGGAGGTGAGCACGGCCAGCCCGGGCAACCACCGCCGCCAACCCCGGGCCTCATCGTCCACGGGGGAAACGCTACCGCCTGGACCAGAGCCGGTTCAGTACTTGCCGAACCGTCGCCGCTCCTCCAGCGCCTTGCGCATCCGCTCGGCGCGTTCTTCCTCGATCCGGATGATCTCCAGGTGCTCCGGGCTACCCACGACGACCTTGCCGTACTTCAGCTTGTGCACGAAGAGCGCCAGCCGTTGTCGCCAGCCGTCCTCGCCTGCCATCGCTTTTCCTCGCTACTTCGCACTGATCGACTTGATCCAGGCGCCTTTGAGCCCCAGCGTCGTTCGCCAGCTCTCGGCCGGCTTCGTGATCGACTTCGTCTTGCCGGTGGCCGTGGTCGCCTTCAGCGTCTTGACCAGGCCACCGTTGTACCGGGCGGCGACCGCGATCTTTGTGATGCCGGTGAGACCGAAGATCTGCTCAGCCCTGGCCTGCGTGAGGGACGCCTTCCAGGCCTTCACACCAGCCGGAGCCGCCTTGGCGGAGTACGGATCGTCAACGTGCTTGAGATAGCTCTGGGGTGGCACTCCGCTCCCGAACACATCACGGTTGGCTGCCGTTCCGCGGTGGATCTTGCTACCCACCTTGTACTCACCGGAGGCGGAGAAGTACGGAGTCAGGGCGAGTTCCCCGGCTTTCGGTGACCAGACCACCTGCACCCTCGCTCCAGCCTCAACGATCGTCGCATTCACGGCGTCCACCCACGGCCGGCTTGCCGCGTTCTCGGAATGCTTGGCGCCCAGGAAGTTCTGACTCCGCGTGTCGTCGTAGACCTGACAGTTGCAGTCGGCAAACACCCCACCCGGTTTGTCGTTGGCTTTCAGCGCCTGATCGATCACATAGGTCCGTGCGACGATCGCCTGGGCCTTGAGCGCCTCAATGCCCCTCGCCGTCGTGCCCCAGCTCGACGGCATCTCTGCGATCCCGTAGAGATACTCGGTGTTCATCGTCAGTTCGTTGACCACATTGGGCTGACCCCCGATGTTGGTTATCAGCAGCGAACCGTACTTGTAGGTGCCCTGCGCACCGGCGACCGTAGCGATCGCCTGATTGTTCCAGCGCAGTCGAAGCGCCGCGGCTGACACGGAGGTCAGCTCGCCCGCCGCGGATCGGAATGTGGCCTTCGCCAGGCCGTTACCGACCGTCACGTCCACGCGGGCAGGAGCAGAGGTCTGTTGGCTGAGCCCCGAATCCTCGTCGGTGATGGTGAAGGCCCCGGCGCCGAGTGCGACTGTCGTTGACTTCCAGGTGTCACTCCCCGGCCCGAGGATCTGCACCTTGACAGCGCGGGGGTTGTTGACCGCGGTGCCCAGCCTCGCGCCCGGGTAGTAGTAGGACAGGATGTCGGCTGCCTTCTTGCCGTCCAGCGCCATGCGGTAGGCGCCGTACTGGGACATTCCGACACCGTGACCGAATCCTGACCCGCTCACGGTGAAGGTCGCCGGCACGAACCGCACCGTCAACGACTTGCTCTTGCCCTTGCCCTTCACGTAGAAGCGGTAGGTCCGGTTCATCGCCTTCGCGCTCTTGACGCTGACCGTCGCCTTGCCGTTCTTGACCGTCACCGTCTTCAGGGTGACCCACTTCGAGCCCTTCTTGTACTGCAGCTTGACCTTCGCGCTCTTCACCGGCTTGCCGCTCTTGGTGTAACTGATCGTCAGCTTGCGCGCAGTCCCGGTGGTGACCGTGCCCGCACCGGAAGCAGACAGCGTGTACTTCGCCGCCGCATGGGCGGTGCCTGCAGCAGCTGCCAAACCCATCGTTGCCAGCAGCGCGATCACCAGCGCCCAGACGACGACGCGGCGGAGCGTGAGTCGAGAGGTCTTCATCACCGTCCAGTCTGCCAGCTGGATCTTGCGATCGCAGCCGGTCAGGCCGAGCGCTTCACCACAGTCAGCGGCAGCAGGGATCGGCCGGTGGGGCCGATCTGGATGTCCGTACCCATTCCCGGGCAGACCCCGCAGTCGTAGCAGCCGCTCCAGCGGCAGTCCTCCACCTCGGCGCCCCCGACCGCATCCTGCCAGTCCTGCCACAGCCAGTCCCGATCCAGGCCGGAGTCCAGGTGGTCCCAGGGCAGCACCTCACCCTGTGGGCGCTCCCGGGTGGTGTACCAGGCCAGGTCCACTCCATAGGGTGCGAGGGCCTGTTCGGCGCAGGCCACCCAGCGCTCGTAGGAGAAGTGCTCGCTCCAGCCGTCGAAGTGGCCGCCGTCGCGCCAGACCGCCTCGATCACGTCGCCGACCCGGCGGTCACCACGCGACAGCAGCCCTTCGATCATGCCGGGCTTGCCGTCGTGGTAGCGCATCCCGATCGCGCGGCCGTACCGCTTGTCGGCTCGGATCCGATCCCGCAGTGCGTGCAGCCGGCGGTCGATCGTGTCGGGGTCGGCCTGCGCTGCCCACTGGAAGGGGGTGTGCGGCTTGGGGACGAAGCCGCCGATCGAGATCGTGCAGCGGATGTCTCGGGTCCCGGCGGCCTGACGCCCGGTCTCTATCACCCGGGCGGCCATGTCGGCGATCGCGGTGACATCCTCATCGGTCTCGGTCGGCAGCCCGCACATGAAGTACAGCTTCACCTGCCGCCAACCCTGGCTGAACGCCGCGGCAACGGTGTTGATCAGGTCGTCCTCGCTGACCATCTTGTTGATCACCTTGCGCATCCGCTCGGTGCCGCCCTCGGGAGCGAAGGTGAGGCCGGAGCGGCGTCCGTTGCGGGAGAGTTCGTTGGCCAGGTCGATGTTGAACGCGTCCACCCGGGTGCTGGGCAGCGACAGCGAGACCTGGTCGGTCTGATACCGGTCGGCCAACTGGTGGGTGATCTCGCCGATCTCGGAGTGGTCGGCTGAGGAGAGGCTCAGCAGGCCGACCTCCTCCAGGCCGGTGGCGGCCAGCCCGGCCTCGACCATCCGTCCGACGGTCTCGATATTGCGCTCGCGGACCGGCCGGGTGATCATCCCGGCCTGACAGAACCGGCAGCCGCGGGTGCAGCCACGGAAGATCTCCACCGAGTACCGCTCGTGGACGGTCTCGGCCAACGGCACGATCGGACGGGAGGGGTAGGGCCACTCGTCCAGTTCCATCAGCGTGTGCTTGGCCGGCCGCTCCGGCACTCCGGGTCGGTTGGGGACCACCGTGGCGATCGCGCCGTCCGGTCGATAGCTCACGTCGTAGAGGCCGGGTACGTAGGCGACACCGCTGCGCGCCAGCCGCAGCAGGATCTCCTGCCGTCCACCGGGACGTCCTTCGGCCTTCCACTGCCGCAGCAGTTCCGAGACCCGGACGGCCGCCTGCTCGCCGTCGCCCAGCACGGCGGCGTCAATGAAGGCCGCGACAGGTTCGGGGTTGAAGGCCGCGTGCCCGCCGGCGATCACCAGTGGATCGTCGACGCCACGGTCGGAGGCGTGCAGCGGGATCCCGGCCAGATCCAGCGACTCCAGCATGTTGGTGTAGCACAGCTCGGTCGAGAAGCTCACTCCCAGCAGGTCGAAGGCGGCCACCGGCAGGTGGTTCTCCAAGGTGAACTGCGGTATCCCCTCGGCACGCATCAGCCCGGCGAGATCCGGCCAGACGGTATAGCTGCGCTCCGCGCAGATCCATTCGCGCTCGTTGAGCAACTCGTACAGGATCGCCAGACCCTGGTTGGGCTGCCCGACCTCGTAGGCGTCGGGATACATCAGCACCCACCGCACCTCGGTCTCGGCGAACGGCTTGGGCTGGGAGTTCACCTCACCGCCGATGTACTGCACCGGTTTGGCGACCCTGGCAAGCAACGGCTCAAGCCGGCTGAACAGGGACTCCGGGGCGTTCTGCTGGATGTCGACACTCATGGTGAGGGACAGCGTAATCGCTAGTCGGGGTTGGATCGAGGTTACAGGTCGTCGATCGATGCGCGGGGGTCGGAGTTCTCGATCACCAGGTCGGCCTTCGCCTGTGGCTGACACTGGCGTTGATAGAGCAGCTGACCCTCGTAGTAGCGGGCGTTGCTGGGGTCGCGAGGGTCGGCGTTGAAACCGTCCCGTTCGTGCAACCGCCGGTAGGCCTCCTCGAACGGGACCTCCAGCCACACCGAGTAGTCCCAGACCTTCTTGGTGCGGCTGGTGGCGAACTCCCTGCGGTGCAGGAACAGGCCATCGATGATCACCACCGCGTCATCCGGGGCGACCAGCCAGGGCGAACTCACCGGCGCCTCGGCGGCCAGATCGTAGGCGGCTGTGCGATACCGTCCCGAGCCCTCCCGACCCAGCGGTTCCAGCACCTCGTCGTGGAACTTCTGGTAGTCGTAACTGTCCTCGTAGAACCCGTGCGGCGAGGTCCGGCCCTGGGCATAGCGCACCGACTGCGGGTTGAGGTACTTGCGCAGCGAGATCCGGATCGTCGACACCCCGCACTCGGAGACCATCGCGGCGACATCGTTGGCAAAGGTGGTCTTGCCGGAGCCATCCAGCCCGTCGATCCCGACCAGGGCTCGGCCGGCCCGGCCGCGAAGCCTGGCCCGCAGCCACTTCAGCCCGCCGTGGGCGTCCAGCCTGATGGTCGCGTCAGTCGGCTCATCACTCATTGTCCGTCACTCCCAACGGGTGGTCTGGCCCAACTGGCCTTGACCACCCCACGCTACCCCGACCTGGCCGGGTGCCGCACTTCGGGGGAGCTTGGCGCGGGACGCCAGCCACAGCATTCCGGCCGCCACGGCAGCCACGGCGGCCATCTGGATCAGCATCAGCGGGCTGCCCACGCCGGCATCCCGGTCGAACAATCCGTCCACCCCCGTGAACGGCACCCAGGCCAAGCTGAGCAGGTTGTTCACCACATGCAGCGCGATGGCCGCCTCCAGTCCGCCCGTCCGCCAGGTGAGGACGCTGGCCACCACCCCGAAGCAGAAGTAGAAGACATTCAGCCAGGGATCTCCCGCACCATGCAGCAGCATGAACACGGTCGAGGTGATCGCTGTGGAGACGACCCATCCGGTCCGGGTGCCGGGGAACCAGGACCCGATGGCCCGGGCGCCCAGTCCTCGCAGCGCCACCTCCTCGCCAGCCGCCTGCAGCGGGGTCGTCAACAGGACCGATGCCAGCAGGAAGCCGGTCTCGGGTCGGACGGAGAGATCCTCCGGCCACCCGGTGAGAGCGATCTCGATCGCCGTCATCACCAGATAGCAGACCACCACGAGCCCCACGAAACGACCGAAGATGCCCCAGCGGAAGCGCCCGGCAACCGAGGAGAGCCAGCCGATCCGCTGACCGAAGACGGCGCGGTGGGCCGCCCACGCCAGTGGGATGGCAGCAGCCAGGGCGAGGTTGTTGGCCAGGAAGAGCATGGGGGTGACGGTCAACTCACCGGTCATCAGCCGATCGACGTCGACGTTCCCCAGGGCCAGTTCGTAGACCAGTGCCGCAGCGGAGAGGATCATGGCGGCGATGAACCAGGTCCCGGCGAACATCCCGAGCGCCAGCAGCGGCCGCCACCAGCGGAACCGAGGCGTCCGATAGAACTCGTGGTACTCCCGGGCCACGACCGGCAGCGCCGATGGTGGCGCCGCGGGCTGGATCGGCACCGGCGCCCACCCGGGCGGCGCAGTCGCCGGCTGGGGAGAAGCGGGGTGCGGCGACCAGCCGGACGGGTCTGGCGGGTAGGGCTGTACCACCGGTCAGGCCAGGCTCGGGAACCAGAGCGCGATCTCGCGGCCGGCGGAGTCCTCCGAATCGGAGGCGTGCACCAGGTTTTCGCGATTCGACAGCGCGAGATCACCCCGGATCGTTCCGGGGGCTGCCTCGGCGCCGTTGGTCGCACCGTTCATCGAGCGCACCACGTCGATCGCCGACGTGCCCTCGAGCACTAATGCGACCAGCGGGCCGGAGGTGATGAACTCCCGCAGGGGCGGGTACCAGGGCTTCTCAATGTGATCGGCGTAGTGACGGTCCGCCTGTGCGGCGTCCACCTGGCGTTGTTCCAGGGTCACGATAGTGAGGCCCTTGGCCTCGTACCGAGCCAGGATCGTCCCGATCAGGCCGCGGCGGACGGCGTCCGGCTTGATCAGAACCAGGGTGCGTTGCGTCATGGGACCGACCCTACCGGCTGTCGGCGCCGATCCCCTCCAGCCGGCGGCCGAGCACGAAGCTCACCACCCACAGCAGGGCGAAGATGCCCCCGACCCAGTACATCCATGGGGTGAGGACCCCCATCCCGACGGCGTACACCTGGGTGAGCCAGCCCAGCGGGTAGCCCACCGGGGTGCGGAACAACGCTGCGGCGGTGAGCGCCAGCACAATGCCGATGGAGGCTGCGGTGACCGCCACCGGAACGGGCACGTCGTCCACCTGGATCATGCCGGCGATCGCCAGGCCGAACACGACCGCCTCGAAGGCCAGGACCGACAGCAGCGGGTTGCGCATCGGGTTCTTCGGGCCCAGCCTCATGCGGTGGCCTCCTCCGCGTGCGAACGGAGCAGGGTGCGTGCCTCACCGGCGGCGTAGACCGAGCCGGCGATCAGGATGCCGGTGCCCGGCCCGGCCTGATCGGCCAGCCGTACCGCTTCGTCCAGCGCATCGGCCAACTCGGGGCGCACCACCACGCGCTCCGCGCCGAAGGTCTCAGCGGCCACCTCGGCGAGGGCATCGGGGGTCATCGCGCGGGTGGTGCCGGAGATCCCCGTGACGACGATGGTGGACATCGCTGCCGCGAACACCTCCAGCACTCCCCGGACGTCCTTGTCGGCCATCATCGCCACCACTCCGATCAGGGTGGTGAAGTCGAAGGACTCGGTGAGCGCGTCGATCGTCGCCTGGGCGCCGTGCGGATTGTGACAGGTGTCGAGCACCATGGTCGGCGAACGCCGGACGATCTCCAGCCGCGCCGGCGCGACCACTGCATCCAGGCCCTGCGCGATCACCTCCGCCGGCAGCGCCCGACCGCCCAGAAAGGCCTCACAGGCGGCCACCGCCAGCGCTGCGTTGCGAGCCATATGGGCACCGAACAGGGGCAGCACCAGATCGCCCAGCGGTCCATCGGCGGTCTCGATCCGCAGCACCTGGCCTCCGACCGCCAGCTGGCGATCGATCAGCCCGAACTCCACCCCTTCGCGGTAGACCTTCGCGCCCACCTCGGCGGCGCGAGCGATCAGCACCGTGGCGGCCTCCGGCTCCTGGCCGGCCAGCACCGCGGTTGCGCCCGGCTTGATGATGCCCGCCTTCTCGGTCGCGATCTCGACCAGGGTGGAGCCCAGCACCTGGGTGTGGTCGAAGTCGATCGGGCAGATCACCGCAACGGTCGGGTCCGCCACGCTGGTGGCGTCCCAGCCGCCACCGATCCCCACCTCGACCACGGCGACGTCGACCGGCGCCTGGGAGAAGGCGGTGTAGGCCAGCGCGATCATCGCCTCGTAGAAGGTCATCGCCACGCCGTCGATGGCCTGAGCATCCACCATGTCGACGTAGGGCTGGATCTCGGCGACCAGCTCGTCGAACCGCTCGGTGCTGATCGGCTCGCCGTCGATCACGATGCGTTCGGTGATGTCCTGCAGATGGGGGCTGGAGATCCGTCCCACCCGCAGACCCAACGAGCGCAGCAGGGTGTCGATCATGATCGCCGTACTGCCCTTGCCGTTGGTGCCGGCGATCTGGATCACCGGGCAGGAGTCCTGCGGCGACCCGAGCAGATCGCACAGTGCCTCGATCCGGTCCAGCCCGCGAGCGATGCGGTGCTCGGGCCACCGACTGGTGAGAGAGGCGACGATCTCGGAATGGGAAGTTGCGCTCATGGTGGGCAAAGCCTACCGGTCCCGCACCGGAACGGATCGCTCCAGACGCCCTGGCCAGGATCGCCCCTGCGGTGGGCGATGTGACGCGGGTCCAGCCGGGTTCGTAAGATTCAGCCCATGACCGAAACGCCGCTGACCAACTCTGCCGCCGCGACCACCGCCGGCGCCGGGGTACCGGAGCGTCCGGTGCTGGAAGGGCTGGAGGCGACCTGGGCGAAGCGCTGGCAGGCCGACGGCACCTACACCTTCGTGCGGCCGGAATCGCGGGAGCAGGTGTTCAGCATCGACACTCCCCCGCCGACCGTGTCAGGCTCCCTGCACGTCGGGCATGTGTTCAGCTACACCCATACCGACCTGGTCGCCCGCTACCAGCGGATGCGTGGCAAGCACGTCTTCTACCCGATGGGCTGGGACGACAACGGCCTGCCCACCGAGCGGCGGGTGCAGAACTTCTACGGCGTGCGATGCGATCCGTCCATCCCCTACGACCCGGACTTCACCCCGCCGGAGAAGCCGGATCCGAAGCGGCAGGTCTCGATCAGCCGGAAGAACTTCATTGAGCTCTGCCATGAGCTGACCTCGGTGGACGAGCAGGTCTTCGAGGATCTGTGGCGGACGCTCGGACTGAGCGTCGACTGGGACAACCACCTGTACGCGACCATCTCGGCCGAGTCGATCCGGGTGTCGCAGCGCGCCTTCCTGCGCAACTGCGCCCGCGGCGAGGCCTACCTGGCCGAGGCCCCCACGGTGTGGGACGTGACCTTCCAGACCGCGGTCGCCCAGGCCGAGCAGGAGGCCCGCGACTACCCGGGCCACTACCACCGGGTGGCCTTCCATCGCCCGGACGGCGGACGGGTGTACATCGAGACCACCCGTCCCGAACTGATCCCTTCGGTCTGCGCCCTGATCGCCCACCCGGACGACGAGCGCTACACCGACCTGTTCGGCACCATGGTGAGCTCGCCGATCTTCGGCGTCGAGATCCCGGTGCTGGCCCACCCCGCCGCGGAGCCCGACAAGGGCGCCGGCATCGCGATGTGCTGCACCTTCGGTGATGCCACCGACGTCCAGTGGTGGCGCGAACTGCAGTTGCCCACCCGCACCGTGATCCAGCGGGACGGTCGCCTGACCACCGAGACCCCGGCGTGGCTGGTGAACACCGGGCCCTACGCCGAACTCGCCGGCAAGACGCCGTTCTCGGCCCGCGCCGCGATGGTCGACCTGCTGCGCTCCAGCGGCGACCTGGACGGCGAGCCGACCCCGACCTCTCGCAAGGCGAACTTCTACGAGAAGGGCGACAAGCCGCTGGAGATCGTCTCCACCCGGCAGTGGTACATCCGCAACGGCGGCCGCGACGACGAACTGAAGGCCGCCCTCCTGGCCCGCGGCGAGGAACTCACCTGGGTGCCCGATCACATGCGGCACCGCTACGCCAACTGGGTGAACGGGCTGAACGGCGACTGGCTGATCAGCCGGCAGCGGTTCTTCGGCGTCCCGTTCCCGGTGTGGTACCCGGTGGACGCCGAGGGCGAGCCCGACCACTCCCGTCCGATCTTCGCGGCCGAGGAGACCCTGCCGGTCGACCCCTCCTCGGATGTGCCGCCCGGCTACACCGCCGAGCAGCGCGGCGTGCCCGGGGGCTTCGTGGGCGACCCGGACATCATGGATACCTGGGCGACCTCCTCGCTGACCCCGCAGATCGCCTGCCGCTGGGATTCCGATCCCGAGCTGTGGAACCTGACCTTCCCGATGGACTTCGCCCCCGAGGCTCACGACATCATCCGCACCTGGGTGTTCAGCCGCGTCGTCCGGGCGCACTTCGAAGAGAACCAGGTGCCCTGGCGGAACGTGGCGATCTCCGGGTTCGTGGTCGATCCGGATCGCAAGAAGATGAGCAAGTCCAAGGGCAATGTGATCGTGCCCACCGAGATCCTGGAGAAGTTCGGTTCGGACGCGGTGCGCTGGCGGGCCGCGATGGCCCGCCCGGGCATGGACTCCCCCTTCGACGAGACCAGCATGAAGGTGGGACGCCGCCTGGCGATGAAGGTGCTCAATGCGAGCAAGTTCATCCTCGGAATCGGCACAACGATCCCTGAGGGTGACCCAGGCCCAGCCATCGTTCAGGCCGCCGATCTCGCGATGCTGGCCGCGCTGCGGCAGGTAGTGGCCGAGGCAACCTCGGCGTTCGAGGCGTTCGACTACACCACCGCGCTGGAGGCGACCGAACGGTTCTTCTGGCAGTTCTGCGACGACTACCTCGAACTGGTCAAGGAGCGGGCCTACGGGGCCGCCGGCGAGGCCGCCGCCGCATCGGCCCAGACCGCCCTCCGGCTTGCGCTCGACGTGTTGCTGCGGCTGTTCGCGCCCTTCCTGCCCTTCGTCACCGAAGAGGTCTGGTCCTGGTGGCGGCAGGGCTCGATCCATCGCAGCACCTGGCCGTCGGTGGACGAACTCCCGGACACGGGTGACTCGCTGCTGCTGGAGGCGATCGCCGCCGCACTGGTCGGTATCCGTGGTGCGAAGTCGCAGGCCAAGGCCTCGATGAAGACCGAGGTGACCCGGGCCGACTTCACCGGTCCGGCGCCGGCCCTCGCCGCGCTGCGGCAGGTCGAGTCCGACCTGCGCGCGGTCGGCAAGATCACCGGCGGGCTGCGCTGGACGGAGTCTGCCGAGCCACTGGCCGTCGACGTCGAACTCGCCTCCGCCGAATGACCTGGCGGGTCCGCTTCGGCGCCGGCCTGCTCGCCCTCGCAGCGCTGGGACTGGCCGGGTGTTCCACCGGCGAACCGCGGAACAGCGCCGGGCAGGTCACGGCCTCCGCGCCGGTGGATGCCTTCTCGCTGCAGGTTGGAGACTGCACCGGGCCACTCACGAGCGGTACCGTCGGTGCGGTGGCCCTGCTCCCCTGCGGCCAACCGCACGCGTGGGAGGTGTTCGCCGCCACGGAGTTGCAGGGCGATGACTTCCCCGGCGCCGGCAAGGTGCAGGATCTCGCCGAGGAGTTCTGCAACGACCAGTTCAACGCGTTCATCGGACGCTCGGTGAGCAAGTCCGAGTACCACCTGACCGTGCTGCAGCCCACCAAGCAGACCTGGAACGACGCCGGCGACCGCCAGGTCACCTGTCTGGCCGGAGACGGCGAGGGCAAGGTCGAGGGCTCTCTCCGCAACGCGGAGCGGTAGCTCCGCAGGCAGCCGGGGCGTGACACAGCAGCGCGCCCCACCCGAGGGTGGAGCGCGCCGCCACTTGCTGGTCTACTACACCAGATCCAGGAGCACCGGATCGGCCATCCTCAACACAGCCGCGCGAGCCGCCTCCGGAGAAGTCGAGGCCCGCGCCGCCGCGGCCATCTGCTGGCACTGCTCCCGAGTGTGCAGGGCCAAGGAGGTCCGCACCGCCGGAATCTTTCCAGGCGCCATGGACAGGCTGGAGACACCCAACCCGGCCAGCACCAGAGCCAGCGCCGGATCGCCTCCGGCCTCGCCACAGACCCCCACCGGCTTGCCCATCGCCTGGCCACCGGCGCAGGCCAGCGCGACCACATCGAGCAAGGCCGGCTCGAACGGATCGAGCAGCGCTGCCAGTTCGCCCTGCATCCGGTCGGCAGCCATCGTGTACTGCGACAGATCATTGGTGCCGAGGGACGCGAAGTCGACGTGATAGAGGATCCCGCGGGAGCGGATCGCCGCCGCAGGCACCTCGATCATCACGCCCACCTTCGGCAACCCGAGCGCCCGGACCCGTTCCGCGAACCAGATCGCCTCGGCTTCGGTGGCGACCATCGGGGCCATCACCCACACCTCGGCACCGGTCTCCTTCTGGGCGGCCGCCAGTGCCTCCAGTTGGGCGTCCATCACATCGGTGCGGATCATGCCCAGCCGCAACCCGCGACGCCCCAGGGCCGGGTTCTCCTCGGCGCCCAGGTCGGCGAACTTCAGCGGTTTGTCGGCGCCGGCGTCCAGGGTGCGGACCACGACCTTTCGATCACCGAAGGCTTCGAACACCTCGACGTAGGTCTTGGTCTGCTCCTCGACGGTGGGCATGGTGTCGCGATCCAGGAACAGGAACTCGGTGCGGAACAGCCCCACGCCCTCGGCCGAGGTGGCTGCCGCCTTGCGGGCGTCGTCGGCGGTACCGATGTTGGCCAGCAGCTGCACCGGGAAGTGGTCCTTGGTTGCGCCCTTGCCCGTGCCCTGAGCCAGCGCGGCCTCGCGACGACGCCGGCGTTCGGCGAGCAGCAACTGCTCCTCTTCGGACGGGTTGATCGTCACTTCGCCGACCCCGCCGTCGATCGCCACCACGGTGCCGGCCGGCACCTCGGTGATCCCGACTGCCTGCACCACGGCCGGGATGCCCAGCTGGGCGGCCAGGATCGCGGTGTGGCTGGTTGGTCCACCGGCAGCGGTGACAATGCCCAGGCAGGTCTCGTTGGTCAGCGTCGCGGTCTCCGCCGGAGCCAGGTCGTGGGCGGCCAGGATGCTCGGCGTGGTGAGGGTGGGGACCCCCGGCTCGGGCTGGCCGAGCAGGCGCGCCACGGCCCGGTCGCGGACATCGCGCAGATCCGTCACCCGTTCGGCCATGTAGCCGCCGAGGGAGAGGAACATCGCGGCGATCTCCTCGACGGCCGCGGTGACCGCGTTCGCCGGGCCCAGGCCGGCGTTGATCTGATTCTCGACACCCGTCGCCAGGCCCGGGTCGCGAGCCATCATCGCGCCCGCCTCCAGAATCGGCTTGGCATGATCGCTGGCGGTCAGTGCCTTGGCCTCCAGGCTGCCGGCGACATCGGCCAGGACGCCGTTGACCTGCGCGATCGCGGCAGTGGGATCGGCAGCGGAGGGCTCGTCTGCGGGTGCGGTCGGGGGTGGGGTCACCACCACCAGCGGCCCGACAGCCGTCCCGGCACTGACCCCGATGCCGTGGAACGTTCGGTGTTCCATCTCCGGCTCCTACTACTCCGCGTCCAGATCCCGGGAGAGCAGTTCGACCAGGCTGTCGAGAGCGGCGTCGGCGCCCTCACCCTCGGCGGTCAGTGTCACGGTCTCGCCATGCTTGGCGCCCAGCGCCATGACCATGAGGATGCTCTTGGCGTCCACCGGGTTGCCGCCCTCCTTGGCGATCGTGACCGGCAGCCCGGTGGCCGCGGCGGCCTGGACGAAGAGAGAAGCGGGTCGGGCGTGCAGGCCGACCGAGGATGCGATTGCGACTGAACGGCTTGGCATGGGGTCACTCCTTTGTAGAGGTTCAGCGGAACACCGCCAACATACCGGTCCCACCCCCCAGAGAGGAGGAGGTGCGTCAATACCAGGCCAGTCTCTGGACAGAATCGAGGACGAGGGACGACGCGAGCT
>CAYSZZ010000001.1:185543-190607 GCA_964435735.1 uncultured Propionibacteriaceae bacterium | reverse complement strand
TGCTCGTGATCGGACCGAGGACGACGATTCGTCGAGCGCAGCGAGACAGGGAATCGAGGACGAGGGACGACGCGAGCTTGCTCGTGATCGGACCGAGGACGACGATTCGTCGAGCGCAGCGAGACAGGGAATCTGCGGCCGACTCGCCCGACGGCGGTGGGACGGCCGGACCGTTGGGTTGGCAGGGGTAATCTTCCTCAGTCAGGATAGGGTCGTACTTTTGCTGCGGAGGAGGCGCCGTGACCGTAGATCCGGCTTCGATGGTGCTCGACATGCTCGCCGACACCATCGATGCGCTGAACAAGGGCCACTCCGCCGACAAGACCGTGCTGGAACACCTGGTGCGGGCGGTGACCGCCGATGCCGCCGTGAGTGTCTATTACGACGAGGACGACCTCGAACCGGTGGCGCAGGTTCCCTCGCCGGAGGCCGCCGGATCCCTGCTCACCCACGTCTTGTCGGTCGGCCCCGATGGTATCGAGCGTCACTACCGGATCGATGAGGTTCCTGGGCTGGGCCACGTGGTGTACGTGCTGATCCAGCCGGTGATCGACGACGAGCCGGTCGAGGGCTTCGGACGGATCATCGCGCTCTCCCGGCCGATCCCCTTCGACGAGGAGAGCCAACGGCTGCTGCACCGGGCCTGCCGGCCCTTGACGGTGCTGTGGCCACGAGCCGCTCAGGCCTACGCCCAGGAGCGGGCCACGAACTCGGACTTCAACATCACAGAGCGGGAACGGCAGGTGCTGGAGTTGCTCGCGCGCGGGCTGCTCGCCACGTCGATCGCCGCCCGGCTGAACCTCTCGCCGCGGACGGTGCACAAGCACCTGGGCAACATCTATCGCAAGCTCGGCGTCCACGACCGGCTGGTGGCGGTCGGCGTCGCGCGGGCGAACGGGTTGCTTCCCGAGGCGCCACTCCCCCGCACCGCCGCTCACCCTCGCGGGTAACGGGAGGGATCAGGCCGACTTGCGGCCCCGGCTCAGTTCGGCGTGGGATACCAGTGTCGGCGCAGCACCGTCGGTCACGACGTCGGCGTCCACCAGTACCTGAGCGATCTGCTCGTCGCTGGGCACCTGGTACATCACGTTCAGCAGGATCTCTTCCAGGATGGAACGCAGCCCGCGGGCGCCGATGCCGCGACGCAGGGCTACCGCTGCGATCGCCGCGATCGCCGCGTCGGTGAACTCGAGTTCGACCCCGTCGAGTTCGAACAACCGCTGGAACTGCTTGATCAGCGCGTTCTTGGGCTCCACCAGAATGCGTACCAGGGCGCGCTCGTCCAGGGCCTCGACCGTCGAGATCATCGGCAGTCGGCCGATGAACTCCGGGATCAGGCCGAACTTGTGCAGATCCTCCGGACGCACCTCGGCGAAGGGGTTGGCGGACTCCGGACGTCGCACCGCGGCGTCGTTGTTGAATCCCAGCGGTCGCTTGCCGACCCTGGCATTGATGATCTCCTCCAGGCCGGCGAAGGCACCGCCGACGACGAACAGGATGTTGGTGGTGTCGATCTGGATGAACTCCTGGTGTGGATGCTTGCGTCCACCCTGCGGCGGCACGGACGCGGTGGTGCCTTCCAGGATCTTCAGCAGCGCCTGCTGTACGCCCTCACCGGAGACGTCGCGAGTGATCGACGGGTTCTCGCTCTTGCGGGCGACCTTGTCGATCTCGTCGATGTAGATGATGCCGGTCTCGGCCTTCTTGACGTCGTAGTCGGCGGCTTGGATCAGCTTCAGCAGGATGTTCTCCACATCCTCGCCGACGTAGCCCGCCTCGGTGAGCGCGGTCGCATCGGCCATCGCGAAGGGAACGTTCAGCATCCGGGCCAGGGTCTGCGCCAGGTAGGTCTTGCCGCAACCGGTGGGCCCGATCAGCAGGATGTTCGACTTGCCGAGTTCGACCAGTTCGTCATCGGCCACTCGGCGTCCGGGCGCGGCCGCTTGAGCCTGGACCCGCTTGTAGTGGTTGTAGACGGCGACCGCCAAGGCCTTCTTCGCGGTCTCCTGGCCGATCACATAGGCGTCGAGGAAGGAGCAGATCTCGCGAGGCTTGGGCAGGTCGTCCAGCACCCCGGCGTCGGGAGCCTCGGAGAACTCCTCTTCGATGATCTCGTTGCACAGGTCGATGCACTCGTCGCAGATGTAGACCCCCGGGCCTGCGATCAGCTTCTTGACCTGCTTCTGGCTCTTGCCGCAGAAGGAACACTTCAGCAAGTCCGAGGTCTCACCTATCCGTGCCACCGAATCAACTCCCTTGTTCGTCGTCCACCCTAGTCGCAGCGGTGGCGGATCCTCCAGGGAGCCGCCACCGGGCGGCTCAGCTGGGTATTTCCTTCAGCGAGGTGAGAATGTCGTCGACGATGCCGTACTCCACAGCTTCCTGAGCCGTCAGGTACTTGTCGCGCTCGATGTCCTTGCTCACCTTCTCCACCGACTGCCCGGTGTCGCTGGCGAGCATCTCTTCCATCAGCGAGCGGATCCGCAGGATCTCCCGGGCCTGGATCTCCAGGTCGGAGGACTGGCCGTAGCCGCCCTCGGTGGCCGGCTGGTGGATCAGGATGCGGCTGTTCGGAAGGGCCAGCCGCTTGCCCCTGGTGCCGGCGGCCAGCAGGACGGCGGCGGCCGAGGCGGCCTGGCCCAGGCAGACCGTCTGCACATCGGGCTTGATGTACCGCATCGTGTCGTAGATCGCGGTCAACGCGGTGAACGATCCGCCCGGTGAGTTGATGTACATGCTGATCTGCCGCTCTGGATCGAGCGACTGCAGGCACAGCAGCTGCGCCATCACCGCGTTGGCGATGTCGTCGCTGATCGGGGTGCCCAGGAAGATGATCCGATCCTCGAACAGCTTGGTGTAGGGATCGACGCGACGGACGCCGTAGGAGGTCCGCTCCTCCCACTGCGGGATGTAGTAGTCCATCGAGGGGCCGGCCGGAGCCAGCCCGCCGGGAAGCATGGGCATGGTCATCGCTGCCCCTTTCACTTGTTCGGGGCGCCGGTGGGAATCTGCGCCGCGCGTTCGAAGACATGGTCGATGAAGCCGTACTCCAGCGCCTGCTCGGCGGTGAACCATCGGTCACGGTCGGAGTCGGCCTCGATCTGGTCGACGGTCTGGCCGGTGTGCTCGGCGATCAGCGACGACATCGTCTTCTTGATGTGCAGCGACTGCTCGGCCTGGATCCGGATGTCGGAGGCGGTGCCACCCAGGCCACCGGAGGGCTGATGCATCATGATCCGGCTGTGTGGCAGCGCGAAACGCTTGCCCTTGGTGCCGGCGCTGAGCAGGAACTGGCCCATCGAGGCGGCCAGGCCCATCGCCACCGTGGCGACATCGTTGGAGATCCATTGCATGGTGTCGAAGATCGCCATGCCCGAGTCGACCGAGCCGCCCGGTGAGTTGATGTAGAGGTAGATGTCCTTGTGCGGATCCTCGGCGTTGAGCAGCAGCATCTGAGCACAGATCGCGTTGGCGTTCTCGTCGCGCACCTCAGAGCCGAGGAAGATGATCCGATTGGCCAGCAACGCCTGGTAGACCGAGTCGGTCATTCCAGCCGGGCTGACACCTGCGGCCATCGACGGGGAAAAGGGGATTCCAGTCACGGAAGCGAACCTACCCGCTGCTCCCGACAAAACCTGGCAGTTCCGGCCCCTGTTCGCTGACGGCGCACCGGCGCGCCCCGTCTTCCCCGCCGAGGGCCAGGCTTACCCGCCGAGAGCCAGCACTGAAGCCTGGCCCTCGTGCGGTTTGGCTGGCCCTCAGTGAGGGTGGCCGGGCGAGGGTGCTGAAGGACGACGCGGGGCCGGCCCGGAAAGGGCGACCCCGCGTGGTGTGGGTTGAGTGGGCTACTCGGCTTCCTCGGCGGCTGCCGGCGCGCCGCTCACGTCCACCGGGTTGCCGTCGGTGTCGGTGACGGTGGCGGCGGCCACGATCGTGGCGAGCGCCTTGTTGCGGCGGATCTCCTGCATCCAGGCACCGGTGTGGTTGTGCTCCATCATGTGCTGGGCCTCCTGCTCCGGCGTGCTGCCGGCCTGGGCGGCCTTGCGGACCAGCAGTTCGGAGAGATCAGCCTGGTCGATGCCAACCTGAGCGTCGTCGGCGACCTTGTCCAGCAGCAGCTGGGCCTTCAGCCCACGCTCGGTGGAGGCCTCGAGCTCGGCCCAGAACTCCTCGGGGGTCTTCGCCTCCTCGTCGGCCTGCTCGAGGTAGCGCTCCAGGGTGAGGCCGGCACGCTTGAGCTGCTCGTTGATCTGCTCCTTGCGGGCCTCGATCTCCGAGGTCAGCAGCCGCTCGGGCAACTCCAGTTCGATCTGGTCGACCAGCGCCTCCAGCACCTTGTCACGGCCCTTGGCGGCCTGTTCCATGCGGGCCATCTCGGCCACCGAGGAGGTCAAGTCGGCCTTCATCTCAGCCACGGTGTCGAACTCCGACACCAACTGGGCGAACTCGTCGTCCACCTCCGGCAGTTCCTGCTCGCTGACCTTGCTGACGGTGACCGTGATGTCGGCCGGCTCACCCTCCAGCTCGCCGCCCACCAGGGTGGAGGCGAAGGTGGCCGAGTCGCCGGCCGAGAGGCCGGTGACGGCCTCGTCCAGCCCGTCGATCATGCCGCCGGAACCGATCTGGTAGGTGACGCCTTCGGCCGTGGCGTCCTGCAGCGGCTCGTCGTCGCGGGTGCCCACCAGGCTGATCGTCACGACATCGCCTTCGGCGGCGGGACGATCGACCTCGGTGGTGGTCGCGAACCGGCTGCGCAGCAACTCGATCCGCCGCTCCACCTCGGCGTCGACATCCTCCAGGGCATCGACCGTCACGGCGACACCCGCGGCGTCCGGCACGTCGAAGTCAGGACGGATGTCCAGTTCGGCGGTGAACTCCACCGCCTCGCCGTCCTCCAGCTTGGTGACGTCGACGTCGGGGTCGCCCAGCGGAGTGATCCCGGCCTCGGTGACCGCCTCCTCATAGGCCGACGGCAGCGCGGCGTTGATCGCCTCCTGCAGCACCGCTCCCCGGCCGAACCGCTGGTCGATGACGCGGGCCGGGATCTTGCCCTTGCGGAAGCCC
>CAYSZZ010000001.1:154286-185533 GCA_964435735.1 uncultured Propionibacteriaceae bacterium | reverse complement strand
GGGCAAGGTGCCGCCGATGGTCATCGACCAGCGGTTCGGCACCTTGCCCTTGCGGAAACCTGGGATGGTGACCTGGGAGGCGATCTCGCGATACGCCTTGTCTAGGTGCGGCAACAGAACGTTCCACGGGATTTCGACGGTGAGCTTCGCCCGCGACGGGCCGAGCTTCTCCACAGTGCTGGGCAAGAGAGGACTCCTGATTGGGATTCTGGACAACCTGAGCCAGCTTACGCGAACCGCCCCACCCCCGCACAAAGCGAGGCTGTTCAGTGTCTGCCGGGCATGGCAGGATCGCGGGGGCCGAAGACCACGAGGAGCAGCGGATGACCCAGGGACTACCACACCCGGCGGACAGCCACGACCGGATCCGCGTCCAGGGCGCGCGGGAGAACAACCTGAAGGAGGTCGACCTCGACCTGCCCAAACGCCGGCTCACCGTGTTCACCGGGGTCTCCGGTTCGGGCAAGAGCTCACTGGTCTTCGACACCATCGCCGCCGAATCGCAGCGGCTGATCAACGAGACCTACAGCGCCTTCGTCCAGGGGTTCATGCCGAGTCTCGCGCGTCCCGACGTCGATCTGCTGGACGGGCTGACCACCGCCATCATCGTCGACCAGGAGCGGATGGGCGCCAACATCCGCTCCACCCTGGGGACGGCCACCGACGCCAACGCGCTGCTGCGGATCCTGTTCAGCCGGCTGGGGCAGCCGCACATCGGCACCTCGCAGGCGTTCTCGTTCAACGTCGCCTCGGCCAGCGGCCAGGGCGCACTGAAGATGGAGAAGGGCCACGGCAAGGTCGCCGAGGTCCGCAGCTTCCACATCACCGGCGGGATGTGTCCCCGGTGCGAGGGCACCGGCTCGGTGACCGACTTCGACCGGACCGCCCTCTACGACGAGACCAAGTCGATCCGGGAGGGTGCGCTGCGCGTCCCGAACTACTCGATGGACGGCTGGTACGGCCGGATCTTCACCGGTTGCGGCTTCTTCGACCCAGACAAGCCGATCGCCCGGTTCACCGAGAAGGAACTGAACGCACTGCTGTACAAGGAGCCGACCCGGATCAAGATCGAGGGCATCAACGTCACCTACGAGGGCCTGATCCCGCGGATCCAGAAGTCCTTCCTCACCAAGGACGTCGACGCGATGCAGCCCCACATTCGCGCCTTCGTGGAGCGCGCGGTCACCTTCGCCACCTGCCCCGACTGCGACGGCACGCGGCTGAACGAGGGCGCGCGGTCGTCCAAGATCGCCGGGCTCAGCATCGCCGACGCCTGCGCCATGCAGATCAGCGACCTGGCCGAGTGGGTTCGGAAGCTGGACGAGCCGTCGGTCGCTCCCCTGCTGGCCAAGCTGCGACAGCTGATGGAGTCGTTCGTGCAGGTCGGGCTGGGGTACCTCTCGCTGGATCGCCCCTCGGGCACCCTTTCAGGCGGGGAGGCGCAGCGGACGAAGCTGGTCAGCCACCTCGGCTCCTCGCTGACCGACGTGACCTACGTGTTCGATGAGCCGAGCATCGGCCTGCATCCGCATGACATCCAGCGCATGAACGCCCTGCTGCTGCAGTTGCGCGACAAGGGCAACACGGTGCTGGTGGTGGAGCACAAGCCCGAGGTGATCGCGATCGCCGACCATGTGGTCGACCTCGGCCCCGGCGCCGGATCGGCCGGCGGCGAGGTGGTCTTCGAGGGGACCGCGGAAGAGCTGCGCCGCAGCCATACCCTCACCGGGCGCCACCTGGACGACCGCGCCCGGCTCAAGGAGACCGTGCGGAAGGCATCCGGGAAGCTCGAGGTGCGCGGGGCGACCAGCCACAACCTGCAAGATGTGGACGTTGACATTCCGCTCGGCGTGCTGGTGGTGCTGACCGGGGTGGCGGGCTCGGGCAAGAGCTCGCTGGTCCACGGCTCGATCGAGGGCCGTGAGGGGGTCGTGGTGATCGACCAAGGGGCGATCCGCGGGTCGCGGCGCAGCAACCCGGCAACCTACACCGGGCTGCTCGAACCGATCCGCAAAGCCTTCGCGAAAGCCAACGGGGTCAAGCCGGCGCTGTTCAGCGCCAACTCCGAAGGCGCCTGCCCCACCTGCAACGGCAACGGCGTGATCTACACCGATCTGGTGATGCTGGCCGGGGTGGCCACCACCTGTGAGGAGTGCGGCGGCAAGCGGTTCCAGGCCCAGGTACTGGAATACCGGCTCGGCGGCCGCAACATCGCCGAGGTACTGGCCATGCCGGTCAGTGAGGCGGTGGAGTTCTTCGGCGCTGGCGAGGCCCGAACCCCCGCCGCCCACGCGATCCTGACGCGGCTGTTCGATGTCGGGCTGGGCTACCTCAGTCTCGGTCAGCCGCTCACCACGCTCTCCGGGGGCGAGCGGCAGCGGCTGAAGCTGGCCACCCGGATGGCCGAGAAGGGCGGCGTCTACGTGCTGGACGAGCCGACCACCGGCCTCCACCTGGCCGATGTGGAGCAGTTGCTCGGCCTGCTGGACCGGCTGGTGGACGCCGGCACCTCGGTGATCGTGATCGAGCACCACCAGGCGGTGATGGCCCACGCCGACTGGATCATCGATCTCGGCCCCGGCGCCGGCCACGACGGCGGCCGGGTGGTGTTCGAAGGCACCCCCGCCGACCTGGTCGCCGCCCGCGCCACCCTCACCGGCCAGCACCTGGCGGACTACGTCGACGCCTGACACCGGGTCACGCTCGCTCCGGCGGTGACCTGCCAGTCGGCAGGGCCGGGTGGATCCGCTAGCGGACGTCACTCTCGACGGGCTGCCGGAGGATGGTCCGCAGCGCCCCGCAGCCACACCGGGGACGCGAGCGGCCTCAGCCTCGCATGGCGACGCCCTGGCGCCAGTAGCCCATGAAGGCGACCTGGCTGCGAGCCAGGCCGACGTCGCGGATCAGGTGGCGGCGCAGGGTCGTGACCACTCCGCTCTCACCGGCGATCCAGACGTAGAGGTCGGGCACGCCGTTGCCGTCGGCCAGTTCCTCACCGAGGCTGGAGAACACTGGGGTCTCCCAGACCGGGAACTCGGTGTCCGCGTCCTGGATCGTGCCGGGCGGGCGGGCTCCGAAGTGCTCCGTGACTGCGGGGACGAGCCGGGAGCCGAATCCACCGCCTTCCCGTGGGAGCCAGCGGACGTCAAACCCGGACGGCACCTCCAGCCGCAGGACGTCGGCCTCGGAAGGAACCTCGATGAAGGCGGTGCCGGTCACTCCCGGTTCGAGATCCAGCAGGATGCGCGAGATGGCGGGGGCCGCGGTCTCATCGCCCGCCAGCAGGATCCGCCGGGCTCCGGACGGGCGGAACTCCACCCCGCCGCCGAGTTCGCCCCGGCGCGGGCCGAAGAGCAGCAACTGATCGCCGGCGGCCGCGGTGCCGGCCCAGCGGGCGGCCGGCCCGGTGAGGCCTTCGGCCACGTGGAGAACGAAGTCCACCACCACTCGGGCCTGCTCGCCGGTCCCGGTGAGGTCCCGGATCGAGTAGGTGCGCATCACCCCCCGTTCCGCCTCGGGGATGGCCTGCCACTTCGTCCACCAGTCCTCGCTCGAAGCGAGGTCGGGAAGGCGACCCGAGGCGCCGGGGAAGATCACCTTGATCCGCTGGTCGAAGGTCTGCCCGGGGGTACCGAAATCGGCCAGGTCGGGACCGGCGAACCAGATCCGGGCGAAGGCGGGCGACAGCCGCTCCACCCGGTCGACGGTGGCGAGCGCGAGCGCACTAACCATGGTGGCGTCCGATCGGGAGCATCAGCGGCCGGCCTGAGACGGGGTCTGTGATCACGCGGGAATCGAGGCCGAACACGGCCTGGACGGTCTGCTCCGAGAGCACTTCGGCCGGCCCGCCCACGGCATGGATGCTGCCGTTCGCCATGGCGATCAGGTGATCGGCGTAGCGGGCGGCCAGATTCAGGTCGTGCAGCACCATGACGATGGTGGTCCCTCTACTCCTGTTGAGGTCGATGAGCAGGTCCAGCACTTCCACCTGGTGGCTGACGTCCAGGAAGGTGGTCGGCTCATCCAGCAACAGCAGCTCGGTGCGCTGAGCGAGCACCATGGCGATCCAGACCCGCTGACGTTGCCCGCCGGAGAGCTCATCCACTGCCCGGTCGGCCAGGTCGACGGTGTCGGTGGCTTCCAGTGCCTCGGCGACGGCCCGTTCGTCCTCGGCCGACCAGCGGGAGAACACCGCCTGGTGCGGGTGGCGGCCGCGTCCCACCAGGTCGGCCACGGTGATCCCGTCCGGCGCGATCGGTGACTGCGGCAGCAGCCCGAGGGTGCGGGCCAGTTGCTTGGCGGGCATCCGGTGGACCGCCCTGCCGTCCAGTACCACCTGGCCGGCCTTCGGGGCGAGCAGGCGGGACATGGAGCGCAGCAGCGTCGACTTGCCGCAGGCGTTGGCCCCGACAATCGCCGTGACGCCCCCGGGGGGAACGATCAGGTCGAGTTGCTCGATGACCAGCCGGTCGCCGTAGCCGGCGCTCAGCCGCTCAGCGGCGAGAGTGGGTGTCACAGGGAACCTCCGGCGCGATTGGTGCGGATGATGAGGTAGACCAGGTAGGGCGCACCCAGCACCCCGGTGACGACGCCGACCGGGAACCGCTGGCCCAGCGCCCATTGGCCCAGGAAGTCCGCGGTGGCGACCAGCAGCGCACCGACCAGCCCGGCCGGGACCAGCATCGAGCCGTACGGTCCCATGATCCGGACCGCGATCGGCCCGGAGAGGAACGCGACGAAGGCCACCGGCCCGGCAGCGGCCGTGCCGAACGAGATCAACCCGACGGCGGCGACGATCAGCAGGATGCGGGTGCAATCCACCCGCACACCCAGCGCGCTGGCGGTGTCGTCCCCGAGTCGCAGCGCGGAGAGATTCCGGGTCTGGGAGAGCAGGACGGGGGCCAGCGCCGCGAGCGCGATGGTGACCGTGGCGGCATCGTTCCAGGTGACCCCGTTCAAGCTGCCGGCCAGCCAGCGCATCGCCTGCTGCAGATCCCACTCGCCGGCCCGCGACAGCAGGTAGGCGGTCACCGAGTCGAGCATCGCCGCTATCCCGATGCCCACCAGGATCAGCCGGGTGCCGAGCACGCCCTGGCGGAACGACAGCAGGTACACCAGCAGCGCCACGCCGAGGCCGGCCAGGATGGCGAACACCGACACCTGGGCGTCCGAGAGGCGCAGCACGATGATGGCGAAGGCCGCGGCGGCGCCGGCGCCGGCGGTGATCCCGATGATGTCGGGGCTGGCCAGCTGGTTGCGCAACATGGTCTGGAAGGTCACCCCGCCCAGGCCGAAGCAGAACCCGACCGCCACCGCGACGATCGCCCGCGGCAGCCGGAGCTCGCCCACGGTGAAGCTGGCGCCCGGAACCTCCTGGCCCGCAATGACGCGCAGGATCTCCTCAGGGGTGTAGAAGGTGTGGCCGAACATCAGTGACCCGGCGAACACCGCGACGATGAGAACGCCCAGAGCGCCGAGGATCGCGGCCCGGCGGCGGCCCCGCCGCCCGCGGTGCAGCCGGACGACCTCGACAGTCGCCGTGCTCACAGCTCGCGCACCTTCTGGCGCCGTACGATCCAGATGAAGAACGGGGCGCCGATCAGCGCGGTGATGATGCCGACGTCGACCTCCGACGGCCGAGCGACCAGGCGTCCGACGATGTCCGAACCGGTGAGCAGCACCGCACCACCGACCGCCGAAAAGGGGAGCAGCCAGCGGTGGTCGACCCCGATCAGCAGCCGGCACAGGTGTGGTACGACCAGTCCGACGAAGCCGATCGGTCCGGCGACCGCGGTCGCCGCGCCACACAACACCACCGCTCCGAGCGCGGCACCGGCGCGAGCCAGCGCTACCCGCTCCCCCAGTCCGGCGGCGAGCTCATCGCCCAGTGCGAGAGAGTTGAGTGCGCGGGCCGACAGCAGGCTGATCCCCATGCCGGCGATCAGGAACGGCAGCACCTGGCCGATCGCGTCGAAGCTGCCACCGCCCACTCCGCCGATCTGCCAGGAACGCAGCACGCCGGCGATGTCGTTGCGGCCCAGTACGACAGCGGTGATGAAGGAGGCCAATGCGGCCGAGGTCGCGGCGCCGGCCAGCGCGAGCTTGAGCGGACTCGCCCCGCCGCGTCCCAGCGAGCCGACGGTGTAGACGAAGACCGCCGTCACCGCGGCTCCGATGATCGCCGTCCAGATGTAGGCCGAATAGGTCACCAATCCGAAGCCGGCGACGCCGACCGCGACGGCGAGCGCGGCGCCGGTGTTCACTCCGAGGATGCCGGGGTCGGCCAGCGGGTTGCGGGTGACGCCCTGCATCACCGCCCCGGAGAGCCCCAACGCGACTCCCACCAACACTGCCAGCAGGGTGCGCGGAATCCGCTTGGTGACGGCAGCGGTCTCGAAGGTGTCGGCCGTCCCCCCGAAGGCGGCCCAGATATCCGACCACGCCACCTCCCGCGCACCGATGGCGATCGAGGTCACCACCACGGCGAGCAGGATCACCAGCAGCGCCACCAGCCACAGCGCACGCGCACGTGTCGGGCGCCGCACCATGGCGACGCCCGACACGAGGGCTACGGCTGCGGTGGCCACGTCCCTTACTGCGACCGTTCCGCGGCGGTCACCAGCTCGTTGACGTACCAGTCGAGCAGGTAGGGAAGCTGCAGCGGGGTCGGGTTCGCGGCGGTGGCGTTGGCGCTCGAGCCGTCCAGCAGCACCACTGCGTTGTTGGCGATCGCCGGCATCAGCCCGAGCAACGGATCGGCCCTGAGGGTGTCGATCATCGCCTGGTCACCGTAGGTGACGATGAGGTCGACATCGTTGAAGGTGTCGGCGTTCTCCGCGCTCACCGAGCCTGCGAACGGGTTGGCTGGATCGGGCTCGAATGCTGCGATGCTGGACGGGGTCCGCAGCCCGAGATCGCTGAAGAACTGCACCCGGGTGTCGGCGGGAGTGTAGAAGTTCACCACGCTGAGATCGGTGACATCGACGTGGGTGAGGAACATCACCGAGGTCTCGCCCAGGATCGGGTTCGCGTCGGCGGCAGCGGCGATCTTGCCCTCGAGCTCGGCGATCAGCGCGTCCCCCTCGGCGGCCATCCCCATGCCGGCGGAGTTGAGCCGGATCATGTCGCGCCAGGGCGTCGTCCACGGAGTCTCCGGGAATGCGACCGTCGGCGCGATCTTGCTGAGGGTGTCGTAGTCCTCCTGCGTCAGACCGGAGTAGGCCGCCAGGATCACGTCCGGTTCGGTGTCGGCGACCGCTTCGAAGTCGATGCCGTCGCTCTCGTCGAAGAGCACCGGGGTCGCGGCGCCCAGCTCGTCCAGCTTCTCCTTCACCCAGGGCAGCAGACCATCGCCGTCCTCGTCGGCGAAGTTCGCCGCCGCCATGCCGACCGGGACGACGCCCAGCGCCAGCGGGACCTCATGGTTCGCCCATGCGACGGTCGCCACTCGCTCGGGCTTCGCCGTCAGCGTGGTGGTGCCGAACGCATGCTCGATCGTGATCGGGTAGCCACCGTCGGCAGCGGCCGTCGGAGCCGGGCTCGACGGCGACTCGGCCGGGGCGGGAGAACAGGCGGCAAGCGAGATGGCGGCCACACCGGCCACCACCATCGCCCAGACGCGGGGCATCCTCATCGGACGTCCTTTCCAAGAGACTCAGTCGTTTAGGTTTGCCTAACCTCAGCCACCTTAGCCGAATTAGCTCACGCGCGCGGTGCCTATTTCCAGCCGGTGGACGCCCTTCCGCTCGGACGGTCGCCGCCGGTGGCCTTGGTGTCCGCACGCCGGGCGTCTAGGGTGAATCCCGCAGCACGACGAAAGGCCTGTCCGATGGCACACGAGCGCGTCTTCGCCCTCAGCTTCGCCAGCATCTATCCGCTCTACATCGAGAAGGTCGAGCGGAAGGGCCACCCTCGGGCGGAACTCGACCAGGTGATCGGCTGGCTCACCGGCTACGACGCCGACGGGCTCCAGAAGGCCATCGCCGACGAGATCGACCTGGAGACCTTCTTTGGGCAAGCGCCGGCGATGAACCCCAACGCCTCCCTGATCACCGGAGTGATCTGTGGCTACCGCGTGGAGAACATCGAGGATCCGCTGATGCAGAAGATCCGTTACCTGGACAAGCTGGTTGACGAACTGGCCCGCGGCAAGAGGATGGCGTCAATCCTGCGCGGCGGCAGCTGAGCCGCCGGCGTATGCCACCGGGCAGCACCGGTACAGCTCACCCCAGAGTCAGCTCCGGCAGGGCGATCTTGCGGCCCTCTGCGCTCGACTGCAGACCCACCTGGGCCAACTGGACGCCACGCGCACCGGCCAGCAGGTCGTAGGGGTAGTCGGTGCCCTGGACGTAGGAGATCAGGTACTCCTCCCACTGCTGCTTGAAGCCGTTGGCGAACTCAGCGTTGTCCGGCATGTCGATCCAGTCGAAGTCGTAGACGTGCTCGTCGGCCAGATCGGGGTTCCAGACCGGTTTCGGAGTCGCCTCGCGCGGCTGCACCTTCGCGCCGAACAACCCGACAACGGCGGAGCCGTTGGTGCCGTCCACCTGGAACTCGACCAGTTCGTCGCGGTTCACCCGCACCGTCCAGGACGAGTTGAGCTGGACGATCACGCCGCCGTCGAGTTCGAAGACCGCATAGGCCGCGTCGTCGGCGGTGGCGGCGTAGGGCTTGCCGTGCTCGTCCCAGCGCTGCGGGATGTGGGTGACCGCCTGGGTGTAGACGCTGCGGACCCGTCCGAACAGGTTCTCCAGCACGTAATTCCAGTGCGGGAACATGTCGACGATGATGCCGCCGCCGTCCTCGCTGCGGTAGTTCCAGCTGGGACGCTGCGCGGGCTGCCAGTCGCCCTCGAAGACCCAGTAGCCGAACTCACCCCGGACGCTGAGGATGCGTCCGAAGAACCCCGAGTCGATCAGGCGACGGAGCTTCAGCAGGCCAGGCAGGTAGAGCTTGTCGTGGACGACGCCGGTCTTCACCCCGGCGGTCGCGGCCAGCCGGGCCAGCTCGACGGCCTCCTCCACCGTCTCCGCGGTGGGCTTCTCGGTGTAGATCGCCTTGCCGGCCGCGATCGCCTTGCGCAGCGCTGCGGCGCGAGCCTTGGTGACCAGGAAGTCGGCGTAGACCTCCCAGCGCGGATCGGACAGCGCGGCGTCCAGATCGGTGGTGTAGTCCTCAATGCCGTGACGGGCGGCTATCTCGGCCAGCTTCGCCTCACTGCGTCCCACCAGCAGCGGACGGACCGTGATCCTGGAACCGTCCGGCAGCTCGATGCCCCCGGCATCCCGGATCGCGAGGATCGAACGCTCCAGATGCTGGCGATAGCCCATCCGGCCAGAGACGCCGTTCATGATGACGCCGACCTCGCGCACCGATGAAGCGGGGGCTGAAGCGGGCTGGGAGAGGGTGGCTGTCTCGACCATGGGACACGGTTCCTTCACGTCACGGGTAATCGCTTTCCCACAGCATAGGGCCTTGACTCGTCACGGTGCCAGTTGTTGCAGTGAGTTTCAGCAAGCGCTTTCCAGACCTGCTAGCGTTGACCCGTGAGCGACCGCATTCCGACGCTCGCCCTGGTTGGGGTGGGCGGCTTCGGCAAACAGCACATGATCAACATCGAGCGCCTGGTGAGACTGGGCAAAGCCCGGCTGGCGGCGCTGGTCAGCGGCAGCGGAATCGAGCAATTGCGCGGCGGGGTGTCCCCGGAGGTGATGGCGCTGGCCGAGTCGGTCGAGGTGCACCGCACCCTGGACGACCTGCTCGCCGCCGGCCCCGTCCCGACCGTCGTGATCGTCTCGACGCCGATCCACACCCACACCGATCTCACGACCAAGGCGCTCGCCGCCGGCGCCCACGTCCTGCTCGAGAAGCCCCCGACACCCGGTCTGGCCGACTTCGAACGGCTGCTCGCGGCTTCCTCCGAAACCGGGCGGATCGTGCAGGTCGGGTTCCAGTCCTTCGGCTCCCACGCCCTCCCCCGGCTGGCCGAGCTCATCGCCACCCGCGAGATCGGGGAGCTGCACCACATCGGTGCGATCGGGACGTGGTCCCGGTCGATCGGCTACTTCACCCGCTCCGGCTGGGCGGGGAAGCGGATGATCGGCGACATCCCGGTGGTGGACGGGGTGGTCACCAACCCGCTGGCCCATGCCGTGGCGACCGCCCTGAAGATCGCGGGCGCGACCGGAGTGGACGATATCGCCTCGGTCGCGCTGGATCAGTACCGAGCCAACCGGATCGAGTGCGATGACACTTCGGCCGTACTCGTCCGCACCGCGGAAGGCAGGCTGGCCAGCCTCGGCCTGACCCTCGCCTCACCGGTGCAGACCGAGCCGCGCATCGTGGTCTACGGCAGTCGGGGCGAGGCGACCCTGCACTACACCACCGACGTCCTGGAAGTCACCGTGGACGGCCGGACCACGACCGAGACCTTCGGACGCGCGAATCTGACCGAGAACCTGCTGGACCACCTGGCCGATCCCACCGTCGCGCTGCTGTGCCCGCTGGCCGACACCGGCGCCTTCACCGCTGTGCTGGATGCCGTCCGCTCCGCCCCCGACCCCCGTCCGGTGGGCGAGAGCTTCGTCAGTTGGCACGAGCACGACAACGACATCTGGGGCTCGATCGCCGATGTCGAGCGCTACTGTCACCAGGTCGCCGAGCAGGGCCGCACCTTCGCCGAACTCGGCGCCCCCTGGGCCACCATCTGACCTCCTCCGCGCCACCCTCGCCACGCAGGTCAGTGCCGAGGGCCAGCCATACGCATCGAGGGCCAGCGCACGATGCTGGCCCTCGACCGGTTCGGGTGGCTCTCGCCGCGACCGGCTACAACGGCATCCCCAGTTCGAGTTCGTCCAGCCGGACCGGAAGGCCGGTCTCCAGCGAGCGGTTGCCTGCGTAGCCGATGCCCGAGGCCCGCAGCCCGTCGACCAGCGCGGCCGCCCGGCCCAGTGGATCGGCCTCCGAACCCGGGCTGAAGACATCGGCCAGCAGCAGCACGTCGCCGCCGCCATGACCACCGGCGGAGTTCACGATCGGGATCTCCCTGGCACGCTCCCAGTGCCGCTGCACGATCAGCCGCTCCGAGGTCGGACGGACCGGATCGGCGTGATCCACCGCGGTGGAACTGGCGTCGAGCACGGCACGGCCATCGGCGTCGAAGTCCACCGAGCCCCGCTCCACAACGTGAAGCTCGGCCTGGCCCTCGGTGCCATGGACGACCACCCGGTAGCCCTCCCAGGGCGCATAGGCCACCAGCGAGTAGGTGAGCACCACGCCGCCGCGGTACTCCACGATCAGCCCGAGGGTGTCCTCGGTCGTCATCCCGGGGTCGAACACGGATCGGTTGCGGACGTAGCCGTCGACCGCCTGCGCCTCCTGGCCGTACAGTGCGTCCAGCCACGGATCCTCGCTGACGTCGAGGAACCACGGGTCGATCCCGCGCTCGTTCAGCTCGGCCTCGATCGGCGATCGGCGGTAGCCCTCGGCGTGACCGGCATCGTCGCCGTAGAACCGGCGCCCACCGCTGGCGAAGACCCGCTCGGGCACCGCGTCGATCCACCAGTTGACCAGATCGAAGTGGTGGGACGACTTGTGCACCAGCAGCCCGCCGTTGTTCACCTTCTCCCGGTGCCAGCGGCGGAAGTAGTCGGCTCCGTGCCGGGTGTCCAGCACCCAGTCGAAGTGCACCGCGGTGACCCGTCCGATCTCACCGGACGCGATCACCTTGCGCAGTTCGGTGTTGCGCGGCGAGTACCGGTAGTTGAACGTCAACGTGACATCCCGTCCGGTCTCGGCGACCGCGTCGGTGATCTGCCGGGCCTGCTCGGGCTGCGCGGCGATCGGCTTCTCGACCACCACATCCACGCCCGCACGCAACGCTCGGGCGACCAACTCGCCATGGGTACGGTCGATCGACGTGATGATCACCCGATCAACGGCCAGCTCGGCCAGCACGCGCTCCAGTTCGTCCGGCCCGAAGCTCGGACGCTCACCGCCGATGGCCTCCGCCACCCGCTTCTCGAAGGCGGCGGCCCGCACCGGATTGGGATCGATCCAGGCGACGATCTCACCGTCCTCGCGGTGGTCACCGATCAACGCGTTGACGAACATCCAGGCACGGTGACCCGTGCCACAGACGGCATACCTCTTCACTGACACTCCTGAGTCGATCACGAAAACCATCGTTGCCGGCCAGAGCAGGTGGGGACGCCGCCGAGGCAACGTCCCAACTGTTCCAGTACTGGCCCGGCCAGGTCTACTTGATGCCAGTAGTTGCGATGCCCCGGACGAGGAACCGCTGGCCGAACAGGAAGACCAGGAAGATCGGCACCAACGAGACCACGCTCATCGCGAACATGGCTCCCCAGTTCGACTGACCGGCGGAATCCATGAAAGCCCGGATCGCGAGCTGAACGGTGTAGTTCTCCATCCTGGTCAAGTAGATCAGGGAGGTGAAGAAGTCGTTCCAGGTCCAGATGAAGGTGAAGATCCCGGTCGTGGCCAGCGCCGGCACCATCAACGGCAACAGGATGCGGAAGAAGATGGTGAAGTGCCCGCAGCCGTCGATCAGGGCCGCCTCGTCCAGCTCCCGGGGCAGACCCCGGATGAACTGCACCATCAGGAACACGAAGAACGCGTCGGTGGCCAGCAGCTTCGGCAGGATGAGCGGCCAGAACGTGTTCACCATGTCCAGCTGTGAGAAGACGATGTACTGCGGCACGATCAGCACGTGGATCGGCAGCATGATGGTCACCAGCATGAAGCCGAACAGGATCGGCTTGCCAGTGAACTCCAGCCGGGCGAAGGCGTAGGCCGCCAGGGCGCAGCTGACGAGGTTGCCGATGATCGCGCCGAGCGCGATCACGGTGGAGTTCCACAGGAAGACATGGAAGGGGTACTGCAGGGCGGTCCAACCCTGGAGATAGTTCTGCAGGGTGAAGTTGTCGAACACCAGGCCGGGCTGGCGGAAGATAAACTCGCCCTCGCGGAAGGACGACAGCACCATCCAGATCAGCGGGTACACCATGGTCAGCGATGCGGCGGTGAGCAGCACATGCTTCAGCACCGATCGGGCGATACGGCCCGCGGTGTCGTTCTGATTGCGGATCCGCGCGGGCGCGACAACGGTAGCCACAGCGGCCTCCTTGGTCTCAGTCCTCATAGAACACCCAGTACTTCGACAGGTAGAAGTTGAGCGCGGTGAAAGCACCCACGATCAGCACCAGCACCCACGCCAAGGCCGACGCGTAGCCCATCCGGAACTGGACGAAGCCCTGCTGGTAGATGTACAGCGAGAAGAACAACGTCGAATCCACCGGGCCACCGGTGCCGTTGCTGACCACGAACGCCTGGGTGAACGACTGGAAGGCCCCGATGACCTGCAGCACCAGGTTGAAGAAGATGATCGGGGAGAGCAGCGGCAACGTGATCTGCCAGAACTGTGTCAGCTTCGAGGCGCCGTCGACCGAGGCCGCCTCGTAATACATGTCGGGTATCTGCCGCAGGCCGGCCAGGAAGATGATCATCGGCGAACCGAAGGTCCACACATGCAACAGGATGATCGACCACAACGCCGTGTTCGGGTCGGCGATGAAGCTGTGGGCCGGATCCACGATGCCGAACCAGGACAGGATCGTCGGCACCAGACCGTTCGAACCGAAGATCTGGCGCCACAGCATCGCGATCGCCACCGAAGAGCCCATCAGGCTCGGCAGGTAGAACACCGACCGGTAGAACGGCAGACCCTTCATGCCCTGGTTCAGCAACAGTGCGATGGCCAGGGCCAGCCCCAGCTGCAGCGGGGTGGAAATGATGACGTAGGTGAACGTCACCTGCAGCGACTTCAGGAATCGGGCGTCGGAGAACATCCTGACGTAGTTGTCGATCCCGTTGAACTCAGGCGCCCTCAGGAGCGGGTAGTCGGTGAACGACAGCACCAGGGAGGCCAGCAGCGGAATCGTGGTGATCGCGATCAGGCCCAACACCCAGGGAGCAAGGAAGATGAAAGCGACCTTGTTCTGTTTCTTGGTGCGGGTGCCCTTGGCGTTCTTGAGGTTCTTCAGCTCCATCAAGGCGCTCATGAGGACTTCTCTCTCATTGATCGTGACCGCGGGAAACACTGATTATCGACGGTCGAGCTTGTCAAGGCCAGAGGCGACTCGCCTGTGGCGACGGGTTTCCACGCACCGCCGAACTCGTGAACGCTGTCACGAACTGGAGCCGGGCCGATCTCGACCAGCGTCGTGGCCCGTCGTTCCGGTGGTTCCCGGCGGGGTGGGTCCAGGGGTTGGGGATGCCGCCATGGGCATCCCCAACCCGCCAGGATCGATCTAGCTCAGGCCCATCTCGGACTTCAGCTCGCTGACGAACTGCTCGGCCGCCGCGGCCGGCTCCAGCTGGCCCAGCAGGACCTGGTCGGAGGCCCGGCGCTGGATGGTCTCGGACTGGCCACCACCCGGCAGCGGCACCGCGCCGCCCGGCGTCACCTCGGACTCGATCGCACCCATGAACTCGACGACCTTGACGTTGGCGCCCTCAAGGCTCGGGGTGATCGTCTCGCGAACCTTCAGGTTCACCGGGACGCCACGCTCGGTGCCAAGGATCGCGCCGGCCTCGGCATCGTTGATCAGGAAGTTGATGAACTTCGCGGTCTCCTCCGGATGCGCGGTCTTGGCGCCGGCCGACAGGTACATCGAGGACTTGAACCACAGGTTCGCGTCAGCCGCCGAGCCGGTCTGGGTCGGCGGACGCAGCAGGGTGAGCTCGCTGCCCGAGGCACTCTGCACGGCATTGACCTGGTTCGACCACTGGAAGCCGATGCCGATCCGGTTGGTGCCAAGGAAGGCCTGGTCCAGCGCGGTGCCCTGGTTCTCGATCGTGGCCGTCGCGCTGGCGGTGCCGGAGTCGGTCAGGTCCTTCCAGTACTGGAACCACGGCGTCATGGTGGCGGCGTCGAAGCCGATGCCGTCATCGGTGAACTGCTGTGCGCCGGACTGACGGATCCAGATCTTGCTGGCGCCGTCGACACCGATCAGGTTCTCAACGCCGTAGTACTCACCGGCGCCCTTGGACTGCAGTTCGGTGGCCAGCGCGGCCAGATCGTCCCAGGTCCACTTGGTGTCGTCCGGAAGCGCGATGCCGGCCTTCTCGAAGATGCTGTTGTTGGCCAGGAACACCGGGGAGTTCACCGCCCAGGTGGCGGCGTACAGGGTGCCGTTGAACTCGCCGGCCTCCCTGGTGCCGGACGCCCAGTCGGTGGTGTCGACACCGAGCGCGGCCAGGTCGGCCAGAGCCCCCTTGTCGCCGTACTCGGCCAGGTACTTCTCGTCCATCTGGATGATGTCGGGGGCGTCACCGCCGGCGACCTGGGTGGAGAGCAACTGCCAGTAGCTGGCGAAGTCGCTGGTCTGGGTCTCGATCTTCACGTTGGGGTTCTTGGACTCGTAGAGCTCGATGACCTTCTGGGTCAGCTCGTTACGGGCGTCATTGCCCCACCACAGGAAGCGGAGGGTGACCTGCTCGGAGCCGGTGCCACCGGTTCCGCCGGTCTCTGTCGACGTCGGAGCCGGAGACCCGCCTCCACAACCAGTCAGCGCCAGGCTGGCGGCAACCAGGCCTGCCACGCCCGCAAGCAGGCGACATGCCTTACCTTGCATGGATTTCTCCTTCTTTGTTGTGCCTCTGGGTGAGGCGGTTCTAGGTGGCGAGACGGCGTCCGGAGGGGACGGTCGGCGCCGCCAGCGATGGCTGTCGCGTCGAGGTCCCCATACCGCGCTCCCTTGCGTGTCCGGCTCCGGTTTCGTCCGGTTCCTGATCTCCTGCCGGTAAGCGCTTCCCCAGAGATCCGCGAACAAGCCTGATCGTGTAACGATGGGGGCTGCCCTCTATCGGCAATCGCCAACGTAGCACATTGGGAATGCGCTTGCCACACCTGGGACGGCAACTCACGGACAGCGGTTGCCACCGCCTCGGAGAGATCTAGAACCTGCCATTCACAAGGAGTTATGTCCAGTGTGCAGGGGTGCACCGGGGGGCAATACCGCCTTCTGGTGGCGAGATCGAGATGCAATCGTGATCTTTACCGGGGAACCCGCCCGTCCGGCCGCCGGACGCCGCACCTGAGGTACGTTGGCTCAACAGTACGAGGACGGAAGGATGCCGATGGCCACACCCCCAAGGCGCACGCTGAGCCGATCGGAGCGCATCGCCGGGATCTCCCAGGGCCTGTTGTTCGTGACGCTGGCGGCCTCGGTGGTCTACATCGCCGTCCACCTGGGTTCGGCGCCACTCAGTTCGACCGAGCCCGGCACCCGCGTCCGCAGCGATTACGCGCTGATGCTGATCCAGTCGGCCGGCGGCCTGATCGTGATGTTCCTGCCGACGTTCATCAACCGGCGGTTCGCCCTGCACATCCCCCACGGTATGCAGATCGCCTACTTCGTCTTCCTCTACTTCGCCATCTACCTCGGTGAGGTGCGCAGCTTCTACTACCGCTTCCCGTCCTGGGATGTGGTGATGCACTTCTTCAGCGGGGCCATGCTGGGTGCCCTCGGCTTCCTTCTAGTCCGACTGCTCAGCGACGCAGAGCACGCCCGCGTCACGCTCAGCCCGAGCTTCGTGGCCTTCTTCGCCTTCTGCTTCGCGCTGGCCTGCGGTGCGTTGTGGGAAATCTGGGAGTTCGCTATCGACGGCCTGTTCGGCACCAACATGCAGAAGTTCGTCACCGATACCGGCGAGGTGCTGATCGGACGCGAAGCGCTCCGAGACACCATGGAGGACCTGATCACCGACGCCATCGCCGCGCTGATGGTGACCCTGATCGGCTATCTCGGGCTTCGCCGCTCCCAGACGATGCCGCGGCGCTCCTTGCCCGCGACGAACGCGCGGGTCGACCTCTGACGCCTGCCAGCCGTCAGAGGTGCAGCGCAGCTCGAGCTCAGCGGGAGAGCGTCTCGGCGACCCAGGCGGGGACGATCTGGCCGGCCGGGCCGAGTCGGACGATGTCATAGCCGGGGTCGTCCAGATCCTCGAGGTTGAGCAGGACGGTCTTCGCTCCGTTCGCCCTCGCCACCCAGGCCAGGCCGGCCGCTGGATAGACGACCCCCGAGGTGCCGATCACCACGAAGGTCTCGCAGCCGACGACCGCGTCCTGGATCGCGTCCAGGTGGTACGGGATCTCACCGAACCACACCACGTCCGGACGCAGCCGCGGCCTCCCGCAGGCCGGGCAGGGTGGGTGGTCGAACAGATCCCCCGTCCAGCGGTGCCGGGCTTGGCACGCCGTACACAGCGCGCTGAGGAGTTCGCCGTGCATGTGCAGCACAGCGCCCGACCCCGCCCGCTCGTGGAGGTCGTCGATGTTCTGGGTGACGATCAGCACCTCCCCCGGCAGCGCCCGCTCGAGTCTGGCCAGCGCCCGGTGGGCGGCGTTCGGCCGGACGGCCTGCACCTCGCGGCGGCGCAGGTCGTAGAACCGTTGCACCAGTTCCGGATCGCGACGGAATCCCTCGGGCGAGGCGACGTCCTCCACACGGTGGTTCTCCCATAGTCCGTCGCCGTCCCGGAAGGTCCGGATCCCGGACTCGGCCGAGATGCCTGCACCCGTCAGCAGGACGATCCTGGGTGTTGTCATGGCTCCATTCTCCCAACGAACCGCTGCAGGCTCAGTCGATCGAGCGCTGCCACACAGGCTCGTCCCCCGGCGTCGATCGGCGAACCGGCCGGGTACTCGGAGGTCATTCGGGGCAACACCGTGGCCCCCAGCAGTCGTCGCGACGGTCTGATCGACAGCCGTTCAGCGCCGATGCCCCCAGACCCCGCACAGAGCGGATGACGGGAATCGAACCCGCATGGCCAGCTTGGAACTCTCATCCCTGCGCCTGTCGTGGCGTCGCTCACGCTCGTCCCACCATGGTCATCGTTGCTCAGCTGGGCCGTCGTTGCAGCTTTCTTGACTTACCGCGTACCAGCCGGACGAGTTCGAACACGGCAGAGCGCCGTGCGACACTGCTATGAGCAGCTCAAGTCGCTTGGCATCAAGCGCTGCCTGAGCACCTACGGGAATCGTGTGGAGCAGGAGGAGTGATGGCATCGGTGCTGCGCCCGGGCGCCGTGCGTGTGCGCCTGCTTCCGGTCCTGTTCGTCGTCAGTGCGCTGGCGATCATCACCATCGGAGTTCTGACTGTTCTCGCTGGCATCTACCCCCCGCCGACACAGGGTGAGCTCGGGCGCGTGTTCGAGGTGCTGTACGCCTTCGCCAGCGTCCCGATCCTCGCTGCGATGGCGTGGACGAACACGCGCCTGCGGAGCACGATCTGCTGGGCACTATTCTCCCTGACGGTGGCGTCACTGCTCGGGGCGTCCATCCTCGCATTCCTGCGGCTCACGGGCCGGATCAACCCCCTGCTCCCGCTGGCGAACTGGATACCGGCCACCACGCTCATCAGCGCATGGACCCTGGCTGCTGCGCTCGTGGGTGTGCGCCGGGGCCTGGTGTCACGACGGCTGCGAACCGCGACCGCAGCCCTGGTGTGCGCAAGTCAAGCGGCCTGGTGGCTCGCTGCCGCTGTGCTCATGGTGTCCGGGATCGGCAACCGCGCGCTGAACGCCACCGCTGCCGTGGCCAGCGGCGTGGCAGCCGCCGTCGTCGGGCTGCTGTGGCTCGGGTTCGCGCGAGCCACAGTGAGATTCGGCCGGGAATGACCGTGCCGAACTGCCCTGTGACTAGGTGGAGCGGATGACGGGAATCGAACCCGCATGGCCAGCTTGGAAGGCTGGGGCTCTACCATTGAGCTACATCCGCGCGCAGACCACGATAGCGGAAGGGCGATGCCGCTCGCGCCACCGCCCTCGCCAGCCGCGGATCAGCGGCGAGCGATCGGCGGATAGGCCGCCTTCGGCAGGTGGTAGGCGAGATCGACAGCGGTCTCCACGGCCTCATCGATCCCCAGCCGGTGCTCGGCCACCAGCGTGGCCAGGAAGCCGGCGTCCACCCGACGGGCCAGGTTGTGGCGGGCCGGAATCGAGCAGAAGGCACGGGTGTCGTCCACGAAACCGGTGGTGTTGTAGAAGCCGGCAGCGTCGGTCACGGCCTCGCGATAGCGCTTCATCCCGTCGCGGGTATCCAGGAACCACCAGGGGGCGCCGAGCTTCATCGCGGGGAACACTCCGGCTAGGGGCGCCAACTCCCGGGAGAAGGTGTCCTCGTCGAGGGTGAAGGCGATGAAGGTGAACCCCGGATGGTGACCGAAGGCCTCCAGCAGCGGACGCAGCCCGTGGGTGTAGTCGACGGCGACCGGGATGTCGTAGCCGACGTCCAGCCCCCAGACCGCCTGCACCGCAGGGTCGTAGTTGCGCAACGAGCCCGGATGGAACTGCATCGTCAGTCCGTCCTGGGTGGACATCCGGGCGAACTCGAAGATCATGTTCGCCCAGAATGCGTCCTGCTCAGCAGCGGTCGCGGTTCCGGCCAGCGCCTTGGCGAAGAGTCGCTCGGCATCGGCCGGGGTCAGCGGTGTCGTGTCCGGAGTGGGAGCGGCATGGTCGGTCGCCCGCGCTCCGCTGGCGATGAAGTGGCGGCGGCGACCCTCCAGTGCATCGATGAAGCCGGGGTAGTCCGTGATCTCCTGACCACTCACCTGCTCCAGGTGCGCCAGCCGGCTCGCCCATTCGGGTGCGGCGATCGCCAGCAGCGCGTCCGGACGGAAGGTGGGCGGCACCCGGTCTCCCAACTGCTCAGCCAGGTCGCGGTGACCGGCCAGATCGTCGGTGGCCGCGTCCGTGGTCGAGATGACCTCGATGTTGAAGCGGTCCAGCAGCGCCAACGGGCGGAAAGCCGGGTCGGACAGCTGCTCGGAGATCTGGTCGTAGAGCCGGTCGGCGTTGGCCGCGGAAGGCTGCTCGGTGATCCCGAGCACCCCGCCGAACACGTCTTCCAGCCAGTAGCGGGTGGGCGTCCCGCGATAGTACTTCCACCCCTCGCAGAAGGTACGCCAAGTCGCCCTCGGCTCGGCGGGTTGATCAGGCTCCCCCAGCAACTGCTCGCGGGAGACTCCCTGCGAGCCGAGCATCCGGGTCAGATAGTGGTCAGGACGGATGAACAGCCCGGCCGGATCGCTGAACGGCTCGTTCTCCACGAACACCGAGATGTCGACGTGGCCATGCATCGAGACCACCGGTAACGGCTCGGTGTGGTCCAGGATCTCGCGGGCGATCGCGCGTATCCCGGGCTCCGCCGGAAGAGCGCGATCGGGATGCAGTGTCAGTGGCAGCGCTTCGGTCACGACGGCTCCTTGGCTCGGTATGGCGTCTCAGGCGGAGAACGGTGCGAGGTGGCGGCCCAGATGAGCCTCCAGGAAGTCACCGTATTCGGTCGCGCGCACCGTGAGGAGCTCCCTCACCGCGGCCGACAGTTCGGGGGCGCGCGGGTTGTCGGCGAGCACCGCGCCGTAGCCGACGTGCAGCAGCTGGCGGGAGTCGTGCGCGGCGACGATGCCGGGCAGGTCGGCATCGGTGGCCGCGGCCGGCTCCGGGGTCTTCGAAAGGTCGGCCGAGACGTGGTACGCCAGGCTGGTCTGGCGGTAGTCCTCGCGTGCGATCGCGTAGATCTCCCGGAACAGGTCCGGCGCGTAGTGCGCTGCGATGTCGCAGGCCACCAGCCAGGTGGTGCCCGAGGTCTTCAGGTGCATCACGCGGCCGGTGGCCTGGGCTGCCACCGGGTAGATGCTGAACTTGTCCGAGCCGGAGTGCAGGCTGATCTTGTACGGTCCGAAGTGTTCGGCCACCGCGTGGTGTGCTTCCAGGTTGGCCCGCAGGCCGTCCAGCGAGCCGATGTACTCGGTGCCCTTCTCGAACAGACCGACATAGCGCGGCGCGACGCTGACGAAGCTGCAGCCCAGGCGGGTGAGTTCGTTGATCATCCAGGCGTGTTCGCCGACCGTGGTGACGTAGTCGGTCTCGTCGATGGCGAACTCCACATCGAACGGGTACGACACCTCGGCAACCAGGTGACGGTACATCTTCGCTCCGAGGGCCACCACGGCGCCGTACTTCACCGCCGCCGTGCGCACCTCGTCAGGGCTGAGGGTGAGCTTCTCGCTGCCCAGATCGATCACCAGGTCGGAGTAGCGCCCCAGCATGGCGGCCAGGTCGGTCTCCAGTTCGGCCCACGGCACGGCATCGAGTTGGGCCTGGGTGGGGACGCCCTCGATCGGGACGACCTCGTCGCCGGGGTCGATGGTGTACATCGTGAAGCCGGCAGGAATGCAGCGGTCGATGTCCTCGATGGTGTGCAGGTGGTCGGCGTCGGAGCCGTGCGGGCCATCCCAGCCGCCCTCGAGAATGCCGAAGGTGGCGTCGTCCATCACCTGCTGCGGGCTGCGATGCAGCTTGCCCATCTCACGGGCGGATTGCTGGGTGAAGAACGGGATCAGCCCGGCACCGTGCTTGCGGAAGGCGCGAATGTGACCCGGGGTGGAGAGCCCCAGCCGGTCACCAGTGCCCGCGGACGCCGCCAGTCCGGCCGGACGCGGGTTCAGCGCGGCGACGTGAGCCCGCAGGGCTGCCGCATTCGCCGGGCTCAGCGGTCCGACCAGCAGCGAGCCGCCGTCGAACTCCGAGGTCTCACCCTCGAAGCCGGACAGCGCAGCCGGGTCCGGGCCGGCCACCCGCACCGAGCGCGCCTGGCCGTCATTGACCACGGCGACCCGCAGCGCGGTGCCGTCGGGGGTGGTTCCGGCGAGCTCGTGGTTGCCGAGAGCGGTCACGCTGATCCTCCATCGCGTCGTGGGCATCACGGGCCCACTAGTTCCTGTCCGGTACCACGTCAACGTGGATTCCGCGCCGCCGCGCACCGGCCGGCGGGTGCTTGCGACTTTACGGCGCGGACCAGGGCGATCGCCATCCGGCGGGGCAACAGGCGGCAACCTTCGCCGGCGGTCGGCGGGGCCGTCGGTCCGGCCCGCGGACGGGGCCGTCGGTCAGGCTGTGGTGGGCGTCGAGGCTGCGCTCGTGCCGCGCGCAGCCCTCGCCGGGGCCGGTGTCGGCCTGGGCACGGGGCGCCGGCTTGCGTCGCACGACCGAACCGGCTACCCCTTGATCATGACCAGGCAATCGGTCGAACCGCATTCCGTGGAGCGGATGGTCTCCTTCACCGACGCCGTCCTGGCGATCGCGATGACGCTGCTGATCCTGCCGCTGCTGGAATCGGTGTCCGAGTCCGCCCGCGAAAGGCTGGACACCCTGGGCTATCTCCGCGAGCACAACGGACAACTCTTCGCCTTCGGGCTGAGCTTCTTCATCATCGGCCTGTTCTGGCGCCGGCATCACCGACTCTTCGACCAGGTCGTCCGCTACACCCGTGGGCTGTTCCTGCTCAATCTGATCTGGATGTTCACGATCGTCTGGCTGCCAGTCGCCACCGCTCTGGTGCTGTCCCTGACCGTGCCCGGACTGCACTTCTGGAGCCTGCTGGTGCTGATGCTGAGCACCCCGGTGGAGTGGCTGCTGCGCCGGAAGGTCCGCTGAGATCCACCCCAAACGCCTGTGTGGCGCGGTAGGCGAACACCACGCACCCAGGCGCCCCCTGGCGCCGCTGCCGCCGGCGCTGAAGCAGCGTCCGATAATGGAGGACATGACGCGCGAACCGGTGCCCTTCGAGGTCTATCAGCCCGATGTCTTCCTGCACGGCACCAAGGCGGAACTCGAGGCGGGTGCGCTGCTGCTGCCCGGCCGAGAGTCGAACTTCGAGCCCGGCCGGATGATGAACTACGTGTACTTCACCGCGACACTGGACGCGGCAACCTGGGGTGCAGAGCTGGCTGCCGGCGACGGACCCGGCCACATCTACGTCGTCGAGCCGACCGGCGCCTTCGAGGACGACCCCAACGTTACCGACAAGCGGTTCCCCGGCAACCCGACCCAGTCCTTCCGCAGCCGCGAACCACTGCGGATCATCAGCGAGCTGCAGGATTGGGTCGGCCATCGCCCCGAGCAGCTCCAAGCGATGCGGAAAGGGCTTGACGACCTGAAGCGGAACGGCTCAGCCCAGATCGAGGATTGAACGCGGCAGTTCCTTCGGTCCTGCCGCGCCGCCGGACGGAGCAACGCAGATTGCGCTCCACCAGTCGACATCCCCACGCGATGCGAGTTCGCCGGGCCGGCGCGGTTCTGAGCGTGCAGCTCTCGGGGTTGCAGTGCCTGAGTGTGCCGAACCAGCCCCATTCCAGCGGTCGGGGCGACAGGACTCGAACCTGCGATCTCCTGCTCCCAAAGCAGGCGCGCTAGCCACTACGCTACGCCCCGGTGACCGAGCGGACAGTCTAGGCCCGGCCGATGCCTGGCACCAAAGCCTGCCGATCCAGGGCTGGCGTCTCTGGCCCGGAGGTCGATCGCCATGCCAGAGTTCTGCCATGCCCACACCCGGTGAGCGGCTCTACCCTGGCCGGCAGTTCATCGACACGGCGCTGGAGGCGCTCGACTCCAAGACCCGCATGTCGCGTGAGCTCACCGTCCCCTACCTCCAGCGGGCTGCCATGGCCGGCATCATCATCGGAATCTTCTACGGGGCCCACTACGCGGTGGTGGCCACCTTCCACGCGATACCGGCGGGCGACGGGACGCTGATCGGCGTTGGACGATTCCTCGGATCGCTGGTCTTCGGGTGGGCGCTGGTCTTCATCTTCTACAGCAAGTCCGAGCTGCTCACCTCGAACATGATGGTCGCCACCATCGGCCTCTACCACCGCCGCACCACGGTGCGACGGGTGCTGGGCCTGCTCACCCTGTGCTACCTCGGCAACGCGCTGGGGGGTCTGCTGCTGGCCACCATCGTCCGCTTCTCTACGCTCGCCTCGGGAGCCGTGCTGGAGCAGATGGTTCACTCCGTCACGATCAAGCTCGGCTACATCGAGGCGGGGCTGCCAGGCATGAGCGACCTTTTCATGCGCGCCGTCCTGTGCAACCTGATGATCAACATCGCCGTCCTGCTCGTCTACAACGGCGCCATCAAGAGCGACATCACCAAGGCGCTGGCCATGGTGATGTCGGTCTTCATCTTCGCCTTCCTCGGGCTGGAGCATTCGGTGGCGAACACGGTGCTGTTCCTCGTGGTCGGGCTCAGCACCGGCATCGATCCGCTGTTGGCCTCGTCCAATGTCGCGATCGCGATGGTCGCCAACTATGTCGGGGGCGGCCTGCTGATCGGCGCCTACTACGCCTATGCCAACGACGAGAATCGCCGGGCGTAGCCCTCACCCGCCGATCAGCAGCCAGGCCAGCGCGGTCGGGTCGGTGATGTCGCCGGCGGCATAGCCGGCGAACAGCTTGAAGCGTGCCTCCTGGGCGACTATCCCGGCCAGCGGGGCTTCCGGCCAACCCTCGGGGCAGGCATCCAGCAGGCACACCATCTCGGCGGCGGCGGCGGGACGCAGCCCGACCGGACGACCGGGCAGGCCGGCGCCCAACCGGTTGATCGCCCCGGCCAACTGGGCCGCACCGGCCTCGGTGCGGCGTCCGAAGTGCAGCCGGTCGGCGAGCACCGGCGCCCGGACCGGACGCATCACCGCCCGCAGGGGCTCGGCATCGGCGTCCAGCGCGGCCGCGGCGAAGGCCACGATCCGGCGCACCTGGGCCTGCTGTCGGCGCTCGGGCAGCGCCAGGACCTGCTGGACCGCCTCCTCGACCATCGCGCGTTCACTCTCCTGAACGGCCCGATGGCAGCCGAAGGCGATCGCCAGTGGGTCCCCCCGAGTGGTCCAGTCGAAGCGATCCAAGGCGTCCTCGACGAACCGGTCGGAGGCCAGGTCCCCGTGCTCCAGCGCGTACTGCACCACCACAGCCCCCGCTGAACTCAGCGGGCCTGCGGTCAGCGCCCGCCGGGCGGCCTCCAGCACCACGTCGTGGCTGCGGGGACAGACCTCCAGCAGCACCTCGGTCACCCCGCGCCGGCTGTGGATGCCGATCCGGTGACGGCCGGCGGGTGCGTGCAGCCGCACTGTCCGCTCGCCGTCCGGGTACTCCACCTCGATCGGATCGGATGCATCCAGCCCCAGGTCGGCGATGTCGACCTCCCAGTCCTCGCCGGAGCCGATCGCCAGTGGCTGGTACCAGGTCGGCAGCAGCCGGACGGCGGCTGCCAGGCTCGACAGCCGCCGCGCCCGCAGCACCGTCACCTGACGCTCCACCTCCGGCCGGGTGAGAGCCAGCCGCACCCGATCCGGGTCGATGCTCTCGCCGACCCAGGTCAGCGATCCCTGCATCACCTGCACCACCAGCACCGGGCCGGAGCCGGCTTCGGGAAAGACCGCCAGCAACCCGTCCGCCCCGCTCGGCCACACCCAGCCGTGGTAGCCGGCGGGAAGCTCGACCTCGAGCTCCACCCGCTCGCTCGAACCCGGCGAAGTCTCGGTCACCCAGCGCACCTGGCAGTGCTCGCCGACGGTCACCCGCTGGGCCGCCTCGTACTCGCCCACGCCCGCGTGCTCGGCGGTATCGGCTTCGAGCAGCACCGGCTGCAACCCGGGATCGGGCACCAGCCTGAGCCGGACCGGGGCGGATGCTCCCTCGGCCTGCAGCAGGACGCCACCGTGCTCGTCCAGTGCGGCGCTGCCGCCCGGCCAGGCCAGGGTCACCGGCTGCGCTGGCATCGGTTGCACCAGTAGAGGTTGCGTCCCTCGAATGCCTGCGCCCTGACCCACTGGCCACAGACCAGGCAGGGCATCCCGGGACGTCGGTAGACGTACACCTCGCCGCCGTGCCGGTCGACCCGCGGCGGCCGTCCCATCGCCTCGGGGGTGTGCTCGTCGCGGACGGTATCGATCCGGCCGGTCTCAAGCGCCGGCGGCATCAGGTCGAGCAGGTCGTTCCAGATCCGTCCCCAGCGCCGCCGGGTGACCGCGCGTCCCGGCGTCATCGGATGCAGCCGCTGCCGGAACAGCACTTCGCAACGGAAGATGTTGCCCACTCCGGCGGCGACCCGCTGGTCGAGCAGTAGCGAGGCGATCGGACGCTCGGAGCGGCTCACCCGCAGCCATCCCCGCTCGGGCTCGGCGTCGGAGCGCAGCGGGTCGGGGCCGAGCCCGGCCACGACCGCTTCCCGCTCGCTCGGCGTGATCAACGCGCAGGTCTGCGGGCCGCGCAACTCGGCCACCGCGGCCGCGGTCTCGATCCGCAGCCGCAAGGTCTCCGGACTGGCCGGCGGGCGCTGCCCGGTGAGGAGCAGCTTGCCGATCAGCCCCAGGTGGATGTGCACCAGCGAGCCCTCCCCGATCTCGCAGAAGAGGTGCTTGCCGTAGGCCTCGGCGTCCAGGAAGCGCCGCCCGTCCAGCAGGGCGGCCGCCTCGGCGAACCTCCCCTGCGGACTGCTCACCCGGACCGGCTGGCCGCCGAAGGCCTGCTCGAGACCCTGAGCGAGCCGGTGAATCACATGGCCTTCCGGCATCGAGTGCTCCCTTCTCGCTGGGGAGTCTATGCCGGACGCCGCAGACGGGCCGTCGAAAGGCGTCCCGGCAGCGACCGGCTGAGCGGGGGGCAGGAGCGTGGCCTGATCGTTAGGCACAGAGTGTTGAGTGCGGGCCAGTGGACCGATAGCCTCGGCTCGCCCATATCCCCCGTCCCTAGGACCAGCATGTACCCCGCGAACATCACGCGCGACGAAGCCGGCCTCCGCTCGCAGGTCATCAGCACGCACCGCTACGAGGTGCTGATCGACCTCTCCGGAAGGGTCGCGGACGCTGGCGAGCACACTCCTGAGAAGACCTTCGTCTCTCGCTCCAGGATCGGCTTCAGCAGCCAGGGAGCCGACAGCTATGTCAATCTGATCGCCGACCGGCTGATCAGCGCCACCCTGGACGGTCAGCCACTGCCGTCCGAAGCCTTCACCGACCACAAGCTCTACTTCGCCGCCGGCCCTGGCGAGCACGAACTCGACATCGTGGCCGTCTGCCGGTACAGCCGCACCGGCGAGGGTCTGCATCGCTTCGTCGACCCGGTGGACGATCGCATCTACCTGTACACCCAGTTCGAGACCGCTGACGCCCGCCGGATGTACGCCTGCTTCGAGCAGCCCGACCTGAAGGCGACCTTCCAGCTCACCGTGATCGCCCCGGCGCACTGGACGGTGCTCTCCAACTCCCCCGCCGTCACCCCGCTCCCGGAGGAGGACGGTCTGGGACGCTTCGTCTTCGACGCCACCCCACCCATCTCCACCTACATCACCGCCCTGATCGCCGGCGAGTTCCACACCGTGACCGACAGCCACACCGGCCGGGCCGCCGAGATCCCGCTCTCGCTGTCCTGCCGCCAGTCACTGGTGGAGCATCTCGACGCCGATCGGCTGTTCGCGATCACCAAGGCCGGTTTCGAGGTGTTCGAGGAACAGTTCGGCGCGCCCTACCCGTTCGCGGACTACGCCCAGGTCTTCGTCCCGGAGTTCAACGCCGGCGCCATGGAGAACGCCGGCTGCGTCACGATCCGTGACGAGTACCTGTTCCGCTCCCGCACGACGAACGCCGCCTACGAGGCCCGGGACAATACGATCCTGCACGAGCTGGCCCACATGTGGTTCGGCGACCTGGTCACCATGACCTGGTGGGACGATCTGTGGCTCAACGAGTCCTTCGCCGAGTGGGCGTCCCACTTCGCCCAGCGCAAGATCCGCGACCGGGGGGCTCCCGGAGATGATCCGTGGGCGACGTTCGCCAACTCGCGCAAGACCTGGGCGTACCGGCAGGACCAGCTGCCCTCGACCCACCCGATCGCCGCCGACATGGTCGACCTGGAGGCGGTCGAGCTCAACTTCGACGGAATCACCTACGCCAAGGGCGCCTCCGCCCTGCGCCAGCTGGTGGCCTTCGTCGGCGAGGAGCAGTTCCTCACCGGAGTCCGCGCCTACTTCGCCGAGCATGCCTGGGGGAACACCAGGCTGACCGATCTGCTGGGCGCGCTCACCGAGGCCTCCGGACGCGATCTCTCACACTTCGCCGCCCAATGGCTGCAGACCAGCGGGGTCAACACCCTGCAGGCCGAGTTCGACACCGACGAGACGGGCGTCTTCACCCGGTTCGCGATCCGCCAGACCGCTCCCCAGGCCTGGCCCACTCTGCGCCAGCATCGGCTGGCGGTCGGCCTGTACTCCCTGGTCGACGGTCGGCTGACCCGCGTCGATCGGGTGGAGACCGATATCGCCGGCGAACTGACCGAGCTGCCCGAGCTGCTCGGCCGTCCGCAGCCGGATCTGATCCTGCTCAACGACGACGACCTGACCTACGCCAAGATCCGGTTCGATCCCCGCTCCATGACCACCCTCGTGGAACACATGGCGAGCCTCGACTCGGCGCTCAGCCGGGCATTGGTCTGGGGCTCCTCCTGGGATCTCTGCCGCGACGCCGAGCTTCCGGCCACCGACTTCATCACGCTGGTGCTGGGCGGTGTGGGGGTCGAGACCGATCTCACCGCGGTGGGTGCGGTACTGAACCAATCCCGCACCGCCATCGATCTGTACACGCCGCGCACGCTTCGCGACGAACTCAACGAGCTGTTCACCCGTGGGCTGGCCAAGCTGCTCAAGGAGGCGGGACCGGGCTCCGACCACCAGCTGGCGTTCGCGCGGGCGTTGATCGCCGCCGCCGAGTCCGAGGGAGCCGTCGAGCTGATCCGGGCCTGGCTGGGCGGCGAGGAGGCTCCGGCCGGGCTGGCGGTGGACACCGATCTGCGCTGGCTGGTCGTCACCCAACTGGCCCGCCGCGGCGCGATCGGCGAGGCCGAGATAGCTGCCGAGGCCGAGCGGGATGCGACCGCTGCCGGGGCCGAGCGGGCGGCCGGTGCTCGGGCGGCGCTGCCGACCGCCGAGGCGAAGAACTGGGCCTGGCACCAGGCGACGGCAGAGCCGAACGTTCCCAACGAGACCCACTTCCAGGTCTGCAATCAGTTCTGGCAGTTCGGCCAGGATGACGTGCTCCGTCCCTACGCCGAGGCCTACCTCGACGTGGCACAGGCGATCTCCGAGGGCCGCGACGGCTGGGCGGATCGCAGTTCGGCGATCCGTCAGCACGTGCTGGGTTTGCTGTTCCCGCGTCCGTTGGCCGACCGGGAGTACCTGGAGCGTCTGGGTCGCTGGGTGGCGGAGACCTCGCCGACCGACTCGGTGCTGCGTCAGGTGGGCGAACGGCGGGACGACGCCGAGCGCGCGCTGCGCTGCCAGGAGGCGAACCTGTCAGCCGCGGAGCGGGTGACGGCGCAAACGTCCTGACGAACACCGCGCCAGCGGTGTGAGGAACAGACGGCCGGCGAGCGCCGGGAGGTCAGTCCTGCTGCTTGCGTCCCCACGCCGGTGCGAACACCAGTACCGCGAACACCGTGGCGATCCCGAGCGGGAGGAAGAGGGTGACGAAGAGCATTTCGAGCACGGTCGGGTCGTAGACAGTCGGCCAGCCCGGCAGGGTCGTCGTGTCGAACATGCCGCCAGGGTACCGAACTCCTTCGCCAACGAGGCCCGGCTCGGCTACCGAACAATGCGCATCCAGCCAGCAGCACGCAGTACTGTGGCGGTTCGAGGCGGGTCGTCCGAGGATGACCGGCTGAGAGCCCCGAGGAGTGCCCTGCGTGAGTGTGCCTGACGACAGCCCCGATTCCGCTCGGGTGATCATCGACTCCGACGACCTGGCGCGAGCGCTGACCCGAATGGCCCATCAACTGCTGGAAGCCAACCACGGCGCGGAGCGCCTGATGCTGCTCGGCATCCCCACCCGCGGCGTGCCGCTCGCCCACCGCCTGGCCGGACTGATCGCCGACATCGAGGGCGACCCGGTCCCGGTCGGATCGCTCGACATCACCATGTATCGCGATGACCTGCGACGCCACCCCACCCGTGCCGTCGGACGCACCGATCTCCCCGGCAGCGTCGACAACGCGGTGGTGGTGCTGGTCGACGACGTCCTCTACTCGGGCCGGACCATCGCCGCCGCCTTCGACGCGCTGCGCGATCTCGGTCGCCCGCACGCCGTCCGGCTGGCCGTTCTGATCGACCGAGGGCATCGCGAGCTGCCGATCGCTGCGGATGCGGTCGGCCGCACGATCCAGACCGCATCCGCCGAGCGGGTGCGCGTCCGGCTGCTCGAGACCGACGGCGTCGACCAGGTCACCATCTCCCGGGAGGATCGATGAGACACCTGCTGAGCGCGGGCGATCTGAGCCTGGACGAGGCGAACGGCATCCTCGACCTCGCCGAGGAGATGCAGCAGGTCCAGAGCCGCCCGGTCAAGAAGCTGCCGGCGCTGCGCGGTCGCACCATCGTCAACCTGTTCTTCGAGGACTCCACCCGCACCCGCAGTTCCTTCGAGATCGCCGGCAAGTGGCTCTCGGCCGACACCATCAATATCACCGGGAAGGGCTCCTCCACCTCGAAGGGAGAGTCACTGCGCGACACCATGCTCACCCTGGATGCGATGGGCGTCGACGCCTTCGTGATCCGGCATTCCTCCTCGGGCGCGGTCGCCCAGGCCGCCGGCTGGGTGAAGGCGCACGTCGTCAACGCCGGTGACGGACAGCACGAACACCCCACCCAGGCCCTACTGGACGCCTACGCCATGCGGCGGCATTTCCGCGACCTCGGCACCGAGGGCTGGGCCGGCAAGCGGATCGCCATCGTCGGCGACCTGCTGCACTCCCGGGTGGTGCGCAGCAACGTCCTGCTGCAGCGGACACTGGGCTCGCAGGTGGTCCTGGTCGCGCCGCCCACCCTGCTGCCCACCGGGGTGGAGAGCTGGGGTTGCGAGGTGACCTCCGACTTCGACGCGGTGCTGGCCGGGTGCGACATCGTGATGATGCTGCGGGTGCAGCGCGAGCGGATGGCGGGCGGCTTCTTCCCCACCCCGCGGGAGTACGCCGAGGGCTATGGACTCACCCTGGACCGGCTGGGGCGGCTCAAGGCCGGTGCCGCGATCTGTCATCCCGGCCCGATGAACCGTGGCGTGGAGATCTCCTCAGAGGCCGCGGACGCGGCCAACTCGCTGATCCTGGAACAGGTGGCGGCCGGCGTGGCCGTCCGGATGAGCGTGCTCTACCACCTGCTGGGCGGATCGGACGAAGGAGGGCAGGCATGACCACCCCGCTGAGCACCCCCGTGAGCGTGCTGATCACCGGAGCGACCACCGCCGACGGGGTGCGGGGCGACCTGTTCCTGCGCAACGGGGTGTTCGCCGATCCGGCGGACGCGCCGGCCGGCGTCGATCCGCTCGACGCCGGCCGGCGCG
>CAYSZZ010000001.1:61692-154276 GCA_964435735.1 uncultured Propionibacteriaceae bacterium | reverse complement strand
CCTCGTCGACCTGCACACCCACCTGCGCGAACCCGGACGCGAGGACGCCGAGACCGTCGCCACCGGGACGGCGGCCGCCGCCCGCGGCGGCTTCACCTGCGTCCATGCCATGGCGAACACCGACCCGGTCACCGACACCGCCGAGGCCGCCGAGTACGTCGCCTCGCTGGGCGAGCGCGACGGCCACTGCCAGGTGGTGCCGGTCGGCGCGGTGACCAAGGGCCTGGGCGGTGAGGAGCTCGCCGAACTCGGCCTGATGGCCACCCGGGCGAGCGTGCGGGTCTTCTCCGACGACGGCCGCTGCGTCCACGACTCGTTGCTGATGCGCCGGGCGCTGACCTACGTCAAGCCCTACGACGGTGTGATCGCCCAGCACGCCCAGGACCCGCGGCTGGCCGGCCCGGGCGCCTGCTGCCACGAATCCGAGATCTCCGGACGCCTGGGCCTGCCGGGCTGGCCCGCGCAGGCGGAGAGCGTGATCGTCGCGCGCGACGTCCAGCTGGCCGAGCTGGCCGGCTCCCGGCTGCACGTCTGCCACGTCTCCACCGCCGAGAGCGTCGAGGTGATCCGCTGGGCCAAGCGCCGCGGCATCCAGGTGACCGCCGAAGCCACGCCGCATCACCTGCTGCTCGACACCAGCCGCGTCGAAGGTTTCGACACCACGTTCAAGGTCAACCCGCCGCTGCGCACCTCGGAACACATCGAGGCGATCCGGGAGGCGCTGGCCGATGGCACGATCGACACCGTGGGCACCGACCACGCCCCCCACGCCCGCCAGGACAAGGACCACCCCTTCGACATCGCACTGCCCGGCATGCTCGGACTGGAGCAGGCGCTCGCGGTGGTGATCGAGGTCATGGTCACAACCGGGCGGATGGACTGGCCAACGCTGGTCGCCCGGATGTCGGCCGCGCCCGCCAGGATCGGGCGCGTCGCCGGCCAGGGCCGTCCGGTGGCGATCGGCGAGCCGGCGAACCTCGTCCTGGTGGATCCCAGCGCCCGCGCGGTGGTGGATCGCGACGCGTCCGCCTCCCGCTCCCGCAACAACCCCTACCACGGCCTCACCCTGCCCGATCCGGTGGTCGCCACCTTCTGGGCCGGGCGCTCCACCTACCGTCACCGCTGAGTGGAACCCGACGGCTGCCCGACCTCTCGCAGGCTCGTTTTTGTGACGTTTCAGCGCTAGACTCCGGCCACCACGGCAACGAGGGGAGGCGCTGTGTCCCGGGAACGCGCCAGCATCAAGGACGTGGCCGAGCTCGCCGGCGTGTCGGTCGGCACCGTGTCGAATGTGCTGAACCGGCCGGAGACGGTCAGCGACCGCACCCGCGCCAAGGTCGAAGCCGCGATGGTCGAGCTCCGCTTCCTCCGCAATGCCTCCGCCCGTCAGCTGCGGGCGGGAGTCTCCACCACGGTCGGCGCCGTCCTGCTCGACCTCGGCAACCCGTTCTACACCGAGATCGCCCGCGGCATCGAGGACCGGCTGGCGGTCGACGGCCTCACCCTGATGCTGTGCAGTTCCGACGAGGACGAGCAGCGCGAGGCGAACTTCCTGCGCCAGTTCGCCGAGCACGGGGTGCGGGGCATGCTGGTCACCCCGTTGGCCACCACCGCCCAACGCCTGCTCGAACTCCGCGAGCTCGGAATCGCCTCGGTGCTGATCGATGCCACTGACGAAGCCCTGCCCGCGGTACGGGTCGACCACGTGTCCGGCGGACGCCAGGCGGTCGCCCACCTCCTGGAGCGTGGCCACCGGCGGATCCTCTTCCTCGGCGACGATGAGCGACTGCAACAGGCACGCCACCGGCTGCGGGGGGCTGTCGAAGCGGTGACAGCGGCCGGCCTCTCGCCGTCCGACACGCTGGTGACCCAGAGCCTGGCGAGCCTGGACGCGAACGCCGGGGAGACCGCGATCCTGGCCGCGCTCGAAGCCGCCGGACCGCGTCCCACAGCGGTGTTCTGCATCAACGACATGGTTGCCCTCGGGGTGCTGCGCGCGCTGCGCCGCCGCGGTGTCGGGGTTCCGGACGAGATCGCGATCGTCGGCTACGACGACCTCTACTGGGCCGGCGAACTGGCCACCCCGCTGAGCTCGGTGCGCCAGCCCATGCGCCAACTGGGCTGGGCCGCCGCCGACCTGCTGCTCGGCGACGGCGACGCCGTCGGCAAGGTGTTCGAGCCCGAGCTGGTGGTCCGCGCGTCCTCCTGAACCCCGGTCACCCTGAGACGGTCCCCGGCGGTCACTCCCGCGATGTCGGCCGCCGGTCGCCCGGGATCGCCGGCCACCGCTCCAGCCCCAGGTTGGCCTCAGGCGGGACCGGGACCGGACGGCCCTGCGCGTCACCGTGGACCAGCACGGTGAGCGTCCGGGCGTGCACCCGGTCGGTGAGCGGATCCTCCAGCTGGGCGGCCAGGGTCATGGAGGTCCGCCCGACCCTCGCGTAGGCGGTGCGCACCCGGTAGGGCTCGGGGCGATGACGGAGCTCAGCGAGGTAGGCGACGTCCTGGCGGGCCACCAGCCAGGTGGAGCCGTCTGCGGTCGCCTGCTGCATCCGGGTGAGCGCGGAGCCTTCCGGGTTGAGGTGGTTGCGCGCCTCGGCAACATAGTCGAAGACCCGCACGTTGTTGACATGCCCGTACTGGTCCAGATCCGCCCACCGGACCGTGAAGCCGAAGACGCAGGCGTGCTCGCCGACCTCCCACCGTCCCAGATCGCGCAGGGGTTCCAACTCCACCTGGTGGGAGGCGAACCACGCCCGCTCGTCCGGTGTCATGCGCTCGGCACGTCCGTCGCGGGCCTTCGCCAACCGGCTGCGGGCGCGGGCCACCGGGATGCCGAGGTGACGCACCTCATAGCCGAGCGCCACCGTGGTGGCTCCGACCCTGCCGACGCTCAACTCCACCTCGACCGGTTCGACCGCGTATCCGATCGGACGCAGGAACTCCACCTGATGACCGGCCACGATGCTCGAGGTGCCGAGCATGTGGGCGTTGTCACCCGAGAGCAGAAATGCGACCCGCGCCTCCTGAAGGTAGTCGGCGACGACCGCGTTGTTGACATGCCCCTGCGTATCCAGGTCGACCCAGCGCATCGGCACCAGGACCAGGTGGGTCACTCCTCGATCTCGTCCTCATACAGTCCGGCGACCACGCCGGCGAACCGCTGGGTCACGGCGGCCCGGCGGATCTTCATGTTCGGCGTGACGCCGCCGTCGTCCACGCTGAACTCCTGCGGCAGGATGGCGAACTTCTTCACCGTCTCCCAGCGCTCCAGCTTGGCGTTGGCCTCGTCGATGTATCGCTGGATGGTCTCCCGCAGCTCGGGCAGTTGGGTGAGTTCGCTGTACTCCATCCCCTCCTTGCCGTGGCGGGCGGCCCACTTGGCGAGGTTGTCGCGGTCCATGGTGAGCAGCGCCGAGATGTACTTGCGGCCGTCGCCCACCGCGACCACCTGCGACAGGTAGGGAATCGTCGCGGCGATCACGCTCTCGACCTTGGACGGAGCAACGTACTTGCCGCCCGAGGTCTTCATCAGATCCTTCTTGCGATCGGTGATCGTCAGGTAGCCGTCGGCGTCCAGCTTGCCGATGTCGCCGGTGTGGAACCAGCCGTCAACGATCACCTCTGCGGTCTTCTCGGGATCGTTGTGGTAGCCGCGCATCACGCCGGGGCCGCGGACCAGCACCTCGCCGTCCTCGGCGATCCTGAGCTCGGTGCCGGGTACCGCCGGCCCGACCGTCCCGAACCGGGGGGCGGTGGGCAGGTTCACGCAGGTCACGGCGCTGGTCTCGGTCAGTCCGTAGCCCTCGACCACCAGCAGGCCGGCGGAGTAGAACCAGGCCTGCACCTGGCTGGAGAGCTTCGCCGAACCGGAGATGAAGAAGTCGACGTTGCCGCCCACACGCTCCTTGAGCTTGCTGAACACCAGCTTGTCCGCGATCCGGTAGGCCAGTCCCATCGCCGGCGGCAGCGGGCGTCCGGAGAGGCGGTACTCGCGGCTGGCCCGGCCGACGGCGAACGCCCAGCGGGCGATCCTGCCCTTGATGCCGCTCCGCGGCGAAGCCAGCATGACGGCGGCACGCACCTTCTCGAAGATCCTCGGAGCGCCGCACATGATGTCCGGCTTCACTTCTCCCAGGCCCGGCACGATCCGGTCGATCCGTCCGTCCACCGCGGTGCCGAAGCCGATCGCCAACTGGCAGGCGGTCAGCGCCTTGCCGAAGACGTGAGACAGCGGCAGCCACAGGTAGTGGGTCTTGGTGTCGTCGAGGATGTTGAGGGCCGCCACGGCGAAGGCTTCGTACACCCAGCTCCGGTGCACCAGCTCGACGCCCTTGGGCAGGCCGGTGGTGCCGGAGGTGTAGATCAGGGTTGAGAGCGTGTCGGCGGTCACCTTGGCGGCAGCCTCGGCGACGGCCTCTGGGCGTTCGGCGAGCAACTCGTCGCCGGCCTGCTCCAGCTGCTTCCAGGACCAGACTCGGTCGCCGTCGCCGTCACCGTCCAGCAGCACGATGTGGTGCACCTGTTCCAGGAGGTCCGCCTCGGTGATCTTCGCTGCCTGCTCGGCGTTCTCGGCGATCAGCACCACCGCGCCGGAATCGCGCAGGATGTGCTGGAAGTCGTCGCTGGCGGTGTTCGGGTAGATCGTGGTGGTCGCGCCGCCCACCAGGTTGATCGCGAAGTCCACCAGCACCCACTCGATCCGGGTGCTGGAGGCGATCGCCACCCGCTCCTCATAGCCCAGGCCAGTGGCCAGCAGCCCGGCGCCCAAGCGGTCGACCCGCTTCCGCGTCTCCCGGTAGGTGAGCGAGATCCACCGCTCGTTGGCGTCCGGGTACCGGAAGGCCTCCTTGTCGGGGGTCTTGTCGACCCGCCAGTAGAACATCTCGCCAACGGTGGCTGGCTTGCCCGCGAGAATCTGCTCGGCTGTGGTCATGGTGGCGTCCCCTTCACGTCGGCCTTGACTGTGCTGGGCAGTCTAGGTGTGGCCCGACCGCCAGCGGAAGCGCAGCGACGGAGGGTCGCATCGATTCGGGGCCGATTCTCAGCCCCGACCGCCCTCCACCCGGGACGAACGGGGCAGACCGGCGACGCCGTGCAAATAAGTTGAAATCTAAACTTCTATTCGATAAGCTCATGGCTCGTGAGGACGATCGACACCCCGGCCTGGCTGACTGCCGAGCAGCAGCAGATCTGGCGTGCCTACCTGAACGCGACCAACCGGGTGCGGCAGCACCTTGACAACGAGTTGCGTCAGTTCGACCTCGATCTGGGCGAGTACGAGATCCTGGTCCGGCTGTCGGAGGCGCCGCACCGGTCGATCCGGATGTCCGAGCTGGCCGAGCAGGTCGGCCAGTCCCGCTCCCGCCTCACCCACACGGTGACCCGCCTGGAGGCCAAGGGCTTCCTCGCCCGCGGCGCCTGCCCCGGCGACCGGCGCGGCGTGCTGGCCACGCTCACCGCCGAGGGTTACTCGTTCCTGGAGAAGGTGGCGCCCTATCACGTGGCGTCGGTGCGGGAGATCCTGGTCGACCCGGTCTGCGCCGAGGACTTCGCCGCCCTCGGACGCGCGATGCAGAGCGTCCTGGACGCCGAACTGCCACCCGCCTGATTCCCTATACTTGGGTGGCCTTCCATCCATCCTTTTCGAAGGAGTCCCATGCCTGAGTTCGTGTTCACCATGCACAACGTCCGCAAGAAGCTGGGCGAGAAAGTGGTGCTCGACAACGTGACCGTCTCGGTCTACGAGGGCGCCAAGATCGGTGTCGTCGGACCCAACGGCGCCGGCAAGTCGACCATGCTGAAGTTGATGGCCGGCATGCTCTCCACCGACAACGGTGACGCGATGCTGGCCAAGGGCAAGACCGTCGGCATCCTGCTGCAGGAGCCGCCGCTGACCGAGGGCAAGACCGTGCTGGAGAACATCCACGAGGCGGTCGCCGAGACCAAGGGCATGCTCGACCGGTTCAACGAGATCTCGTTGGCGATGGGCGAGCCGGACGCCGACTTCGACGCGCTGCTCAGCGAGATGGGCGAGCTCCAGACCGAACTGGACCATCGCAACGCCTGGGATCTGGATTCCCAGCTCGAGCAGGCGATGGACGCGCTGCAGTGCCCGCCCGGTGATGCGATCGTCGACGTGCTGTCGGGCGGCGAGCGGCGCCGGGTGGCGCTGTGCAAGCTGCTGCTGCAGCAGCCCGATCTGCTGCTGCTGGACGAGCCCACCAACCACCTCGACGCCGAGAGCGTGAACTGGCTGGAGGGCCACCTGAAGAACTACCCGGGCGCGGTCCTGGCCGTCACCCACGACCGGTACTTCCTCGACAATGTCGCGGAGTGGATCTGCGAGATCGACCGCGGTCAACTGCATCCCTACGAGGGCAACTACTCCACCTACCTGGAGACCAAGCGGGCCCGGCTGCAGATCGAGGGAAAGAAGGACGCCAAGCGCGCCAAGATCCTGGAGAAGGAACTGGAATGGGTGCGCGCCAACCCGAAGGCGCGGCAGGCCAAGAACAAGGCCCGCCTGGCCCGTTATGAGGAACTCGCCGCTGAGGCCGAGCGGAACCGCGTGGTCGATCTGGCCGAGATCAACATCCCACCGGGTCCGCGACTGGGCTCCGATGTGCTGGACGCGATCAAGCTCACCAAGGGCTTCGGCGATCGGGTGCTGATCCAGGATCTGAGCTTCAACCTGCCCCGCGCCGGCATCGTCGGCGTCATCGGTCCGAACGGTGTCGGCAAGACCACCTTGTTCAAGATGCTGATCGGCGAGGAGCAGCCCGACGCCGGCACCCTCAAGGTGGGCGCCACCGTCAAGTTCTCCTACGTCGACCAGGGTCGCGGCGGCATCGATCCCAGCAAGAACGTCTGGGAGGTGGTCTCCGACGGGCTGGACCACATCAAGGTCGCCAGCTTCGAGATGCCCTCGCGGGCCTACGTGGCCTCCTTCGGCTTCAAGGGCCCCGACCAGCAGAAGCTGGCCGGTGTCCTCTCCGGTGGGGAACGCAACCGGCTGAACCTCGCGCTCACCCTGAAGATGGGTGGCAACGTCCTGCTCCTGGACGAACCCACCAACGACCTCGACGTCGAGACCCTGCAGTCGCTGGAGGACGCCCTGCTCGACTTCCCCGGCTGCGCCGTGGTGATCTCCCACGATCGCTGGTTCCTGGACCGGGTCGCCACCCACATCCTCGCCTGGGAGGGCACCGACGACAACGAGGCGAACTGGTTCTGGTACGAAGGCAACTTCGCCAACTACGAGGAGAACAAGGTGGCCCGTCTCGGGGTCGAGGCCGCCCGTCCGCACCGCACCGCCCATCGGCGCCTGACCCGCGACTGAGATGGATCTCACCGAGGCGAGCATCCAGCTGGTGCGGGTTCTCGACCTCCTCGGAGTGGCAGCCAACGTGCTGCTCGCCGGGGCGCTGGCGCACGCCCGCAGGTTCGACCCGGTCGGCTTCCTGTTCCTCGGCGTGGTAAGCGGGCTGGGTGGCGGCATGCTGCGCGACACCCTGCTGCAGGCCGGCACGCCGGTGGCGCTCACCGACCCGGCCTACCTCAGCGTCGCCCTGCTGGTCGCGTTGTTCGCCTACTTCGTGCTCACCGATGGCAGGTGGTGGCGCCGGAGCCTCCGTTTCCTGGACGCGGTCGCGTTGGGGACCTGGGGAGCGGTCGGCGCCCAGAAAGCCCTCAACGCCGGCCTCGGCTGGCTGCCGGCCATTCTGCTGGGCACCCTCACCGCGGTCGGCGGTGGCATGATCCGCGACGTGCTGGTCCAGCGCACCCCGATCGTGTTCGGGGGCAGCACCCTGTACGCCACCTGCGCCAGCATCGCCGCGCTGGTCGCCGTGGTACTCCACGGCCTCACCCCACCGAACTTCGAGGGTGCCACCACCCTCCTCGCCGCCCTGGTCGGCGGCACGCTCTGCCTGGTCGCCTACCGCCGCGACTGGCGGCTGCCTGAAGCCGGTACCTGGACCCCACGTCCCAGGCGCTCCGGCTCCAGCCCCTCCTGACATCCACCGAGTCGCGGCGGCCTCCCTGGCGTCCCCGCTCCCCTACCCGATTCGGCCCGGGACCCGGGATCGGCGCGCGCCCGGCCTCAGGACGTGGCCAGCGCGGCCTCCGGATCCTCAGCGAGTTCATCGAAGCCGGCCTCGAACTCCTCGGCGGCGATCGCCGCCAGGGTGTCGATGTCAATCACACCCGACTCCTGGCCATCGGTCTCGTAGGCGTCGCTCTCAGCCGCCGCATCCGCGCCGGCCTCGCCGGGCTCGACCACCTCGCCCGCGGGAGTGCGCTTCAGCCGGTAGAAGTTGGCGCTGCCGGCGGTCAGATCGTGCCCGACCGTGCTCGCCCGGATCTGCAGCTGTTCGTGCACGACCCCGTTGGCGTCGGCCCACTGACGGGAGCGCAGCCTGCCGACCACGATCACCGGGTCCCCCTTGTGCAGACTGAGCCGGACGTGCTCCGCCAACCGCCCACTGCAGCTCACGGTCACCCAGATGGTCTGCTCGTCGCCCCACTCGCCGCCCCGGACCGTCCGCGGGGTGCACCCCAGCCGGAAGGTCGACCAGGGCGACGCCGCATCCCGCAACTCGACCTCGCCACCGACCCGGCCGGTCATCCACACTTGCGCTTCCATAGCCCCTCCTCTGCTTTCCCGACAGTCTTGGCGGCGTGGCGCGCGGTGTGCCAACGGGATGCGCCGGCTGTGGATAAGTCAGGGGGCGGCTGCGTTATCCACAACCCGGTCCACGCTCACCCCGTCGGGGCGGGAGAGCTCACAGGTGGCCGCGGGCCTCGGAAACGGCTTTGACCGCGGCGGCGTATCGATCGAGCTCGGCGTGGACCGGTTCGATCACCTGCTCGGCGGCGACCGCGGCGATGGCTGCCCCCAGCGCCTTCTCGGCCGTCCGGGCTCGAAGTCCGGCCCCGATCCGGACGAACATCCGCCCGAGCAGCGCGAGCAACAGCCCGGCCAGTGCCCCACCACCGAGCAGCCAGGTGGGAACCGGGGTCCCTCGCCACAGCACCTCCGGCAGCGGCGGCAGTTGCCACAGCGGCCCGAGCCAGCTGTAGAGATGCCAGAGACCGCCGGCCAGCACGGCGGCGACCAGCACCCACTGCACGACCAGGAAGAGCCCCCACCACCAGGAACCGCGCCGGGTGCGCAGGTCGGTGGCCGCGATCGCGGTGTCGAGCCGGGCGGGCAGGTTCCCCTGGTTGCTGTGGGCCGCTTCCCGGACGGCGTTCGCCCAACCCGCCGGCAGCCCGGCGGATGCAGCATCGGTCACCGACCGCAGCGCTCCCTCCACCCGGGCCTGCTGGACCGGTGTGGCCTTCGGCAGCGCGGTTCGTCCGATCTCGGCAGAGTCGGTGGGCAACTCCAGCCGCAGTCGCTTCAGCGGATCGCGCCGCAACCGGCCGATCCAGCTGAGGAAGGGCCAGCCGGTGGCGGCCCGGCCACGCTTCATCCATGCCTTGAACACGCCCTCCACAACGGTGGGCACGCCGGCTGCTTCGGCGAGCGCGTCGGTCAGATCGGCGCGGACCCGCTTGGCCAGCCGACCGGCTCCCCTCGGCGAATCAGCCGAGGGCCGGCCCACTGCCTCGAGGTCGTGCGCGAGCCGGGCGGCCACCAGCTCCACATCCGTCTGCAATCGGCGCACCGCCGCCTGCTTGCCGGCCACGGTCTGCACCAGCATCGCGTGGAGCTCCGGGACCCCGTCCCCGCGCAGCGCCGAGGTCACCATCACCGGGGTCGAGCGGAGCCCTTCGCTGTCCAGCAGCCGCCGCAGGTCGGTCACGCAATGATCCAGTTGCTCCGGGCTCAGCCGGTCGGCCTGGTTGAGCAGCACCAGCATCAGGTCGGAGTAGGGCGCCAACGGCTTCAGGTAGCGATCGTGCAGCGCGGCGTCGGCGTACTTCTGTGGGTCGACCACCCAGACCAGGGCGTCAACCCGCTCCACCAGCCGGTCGACCGCCAGTCGGTGGGAGAGCTCGGTCGAATCGTGATCGGGCAGGTCGAGCAGCACCAGGGTGGCCAACGGATCGTCGGCCGGAGCCGCGAGCAGATGGCGGCGCGGGACGTCCAGCCAATCCAGCAGTTCGTGCGGCAGCGAGTTGCCCCAGGCCACCCCCATCGCCCGGGAGGTGGTCGGGCGCCGGACGGCGGTCTGCGCGAGCTCGGTGCCCGTCACCGCGTTGAAGAGACTCGACTTGCCGGAGCCGGTCGCTCCAGCCAGCGCCACGACGGTGAACTCGCCGTCGAACGCCACCCGCTCACCCGCCCGCCGAACCACCTCCTCGGCTTCGGCGAGCACCTGCGCGTCGGCCCGCCCGGCGGCGGCGGTCACCGCGCGCCGCAGCGCCGACACCCGGTCGCCCAGTCCCGTCGTCACGGCTGCTCCTCGCTGAGGATGACGGTGCCCTCAAGGACCGGCGCCCCGGCCTCCTCGATCATCGGGACGTCCGGTGGCTCGGGCAGCGCCGGACGATCACTCGACTCCAATTCCGCCTCGGCCCGCACCGACTCGGTGGTTCCCGCCTCCACCCCACGCACAGCGGCGGCGATCGCCTCCGCCTGCTCGGGACGGACGTCGACCGCGGCCAGCGCGGTCTCGTAGCGCGCCAGCTCGCCGGCGAGCAGCACCTCCACCCGCTCGTCCAGCTGCTGCTTGGCCTGCCTTGCCAGCCGCCGGACCGCGTCCTCACCGAAGACCGCCTCCAGGACCCGCTGGGCCAGCACGGCGGTGCCGCCGGCCACGCCGAGCTCGGCGCCGACCAGGCCGCCGGTCTGGGAGAAGACCAGGATCATCAGCGCCACCCCGACGCCATTCACGCCGAGCGCCCAGAACCGCGCCCGCGACTTCTTCGACGCGCCGACCTCGCTGACCAGCTCCATGACATCGGACTGCCAATCACGCACGACCTGTTTGGAGGCGGCGTCGAATCCCTGGCCGGCCCGGCTCAGGTCGGCGCCGGCCTTGGCCAGCAGCTCACGTCCGGCGGGGTGTGCCTGCCAGGCCGAGGCCGTCCGGTCGGCTGCCGCCTCACCGGCCTCCCGGATGAGCACCTCCATGCCGGATTCGACCGCGGCGGTGACCTCCAGGGCCTGCTTCGGCTCACCCTTGAAAGCGGCCACCATCCGGTCCCGCAGCCAGCCGATCCTCTGCTCCACAGCGCGGAAGAACTCCCCGGTGCCGACGAAGTCGTGCCAGCGCTCCAACACCTCGCCACGCAGCATGCTGCCGTCCGCGGTCTGTACCGAGACGGTACGCACCGCCTCGGCGTAGGACTGCTCGGCATCGGAGCGCAGCGTCTGGATCGCGGCGGCCTGGTCGGTGACCGCCTGCGCGATCCGGGGCGCGATGGCGCTCAGCGACCGGATCGCACCGTCCAGGGTCTGCAGCACGACCGCCCGGCGACTCGCGGCATCGTGGGCGAGCTCGGCCAACCAGCCACGGATCGGTGCGACGGCCGCCTCGGGGAGCAGCCCGTCGGCGTCCACCTGCGTCTCCGGGACGGCGAACAGCGGTGACGAACCCAGCCCGCGCTGGCCCATCATCTGCCCCAGGTGCACCGGAACCTCGGCCACCGCGGCCGGCGGCACCCGGTCGAGCACCACCGCCACCACCGCGTCGCGGGCGGCGGCCGAGCGCAGGTAGTCCCAGGGAACGGCGTCGGCGTAGCGGGCGGCCGAGGTGACGAACAGCCACAGATCGGCAGCGGCCAGCAGCTGGGCGGCCAGCGCCCGGTTCTCAGCCACCACCGAGTCGACATCGGGAGCGTCCAGGATCGCCAGGCCGGGCGGCAGGCTGGGTTCGGGCACCAGCTGCAGCGTCCTGGCATCGGCCACCCGATCAGCGCTGCGGGCCAGTCCCGGCAGGATCCGGTCGGCGCCGAACCAGGCGGCGTCGTCGGGATGATGGACGAGCACCGGCGAGCGCGTGGTCGGACGGATCACGCCCGGCGCGCTCACCACCCGACCGATCACGGAGTTGACCAGCGTGGACTTGCCGGCGCCGGTGGAACCCCCCACCACCGCCAGCAGTGGCGCCTCCAGCCGGCTCAGCCGGGGCAGGACGTAGTCGTCGAGCTGCGCGACCGCCTCCCGGGCGCGGCGTGCTGCCTCCTCGCTCCCGGGTAGGCCCAGCGGCAGCCGGACGCCGGCAAGCGCGTCGCGCAACTCGCCCAACGCCCGGGTGCGTTGCTCGCTCATCCAGCCCTCCTCGTTGCCCAACCTCAAGCCTGCAGCCTGCAGCGGCTACACACTACAAACCGGCGCACCGCGACGCTCAGGATTCCGATCAGGTCGGCGGGCCCCACTTCGGATCGACCGCGGACTGGCCCGGAGCGCTCATGGGGGTGCCGCTCGCGGCCGGCCAGGAACCACCCAGCCCCGCCGGACCCGGATAGTTCGGCAGCGGATAGCCGACCGCCTTCCGGCCTCGCAACCGTGGTAGCGCCAGCTTCAGTCCGCGCGGGTCGTCGATCGCCATCGGACGCACGTCCCGGATCCGCCGGATCAGCTCGTGTGCCCGCTCGTTGCCTGCCTCGTCGATCACGCCACGGACCTGGGCGTCGCGCAGATAGGCCAACTCGGTCAGTCTGCGCTGGAGTTCCCGGGTGGCCAGGAAACAGCGCCAGCCGCGGGTCAGCGCCACCAGCAGGGCGTGCCAGCGGGTGCGCTGCCGGCTGAACAGCAGTGGATCGTCGGGCCGCAGCCAGCCGACCACCACGTAGTCGGCCAGCCGCACTCGCAGCAGTGTGGACTGGATCAGCACCTGCCGGATCACCCAGATCACCGCGGAGAGCAGCAGCGGCACGGCCACCAGCCAGTACATGAGGAGCTGGGAGGTGCCCTCGCTGAGCGTGGCCTGGGAGTTGAACACCATGTGCAGCAGGGCCGCCAACCCATAGCCCGCCAGCGGGGCCAGGACGCGGACCACCTTGCTGCGGGTGCGCAGCGCCACCGCGACGCCGACCGCGGTCATCATGGTGAACAGCGGATGACCGAAGGCCGTGAAGAAGCCACGCAGCCACACCAGTTCGACCACTGCCGCCTCGGCGTCGCCGACCGAGATCTCCTGCGAGGAGTACACGATCGCGCGGGCGTAGTAGATGATGTTCTCGGTGAAGGCGAAGCCGGCAGCCGAGAGCCCGCCCATCACCACCAGCGAGACCTTGGAGACCAGCTCGTAGCGCACCAGGATCGCCAGGCCGAACAACACGGTGGCCTTGGCCGCCTCCTCGACGAAGGGGGCGACGAAGATGGCGACCCGGGCGCTGCTGGCGGGGTCGAAGTTCCCGGTGACCTGCATCTGCATCCCGGCCCACGAGTTGATGTGGTACGAGAGGAAGGTGGCCACCGTCGCGCCCCAGCCCAGGGACAGGAACCAGACCGTCCAGCGTTGCGGGCGCCACCGGTCCGCCATCAGGAAGACGACGACCCAGAACAGCAGGGTCGAGGTGGCGTACCAGGCTCCCTGCCGGATCGCGGAGGGATTGATCCCGGGGATGACGCCGTCCACGGCCGGCTGGTCGGACGTCAGGTCGAAGTAGAGCGCCGCCAGACAGGCGGCGAAGATGATCGTGAGCCCGATGGTCAGCCAGGTCCACCATGAGCTGAGCATCCGCTGCGGGAACGGGCGATCATCCACCACCTCGGTCGGCAGATTGTTCAGCCTGCGCGCCCGCGCCTCGACAGTGGACATCATGGAGGCAAGCGTACAAGTGCCGCCCCAGCACGGTCCGCCAACCTCCGGGTCGCCGGCTTGACCTGAGGGCATGGCAGGAGCAGGCTGTTATCGAACGTTTGTTCGACCGGAGGTGTCCGCCATGGCGATCGTGATGCACGTCGACATGGACTCGTTCTACGCCTCGGTCGAGATCCGCAAGCAGCCGGCGCTGGCGCGCGTCCCGATGTGGGTGGGCGGGGACGGACGCGGCGTGGTGCTGTCGGCGAACCGGCTCGCCAAGCAGTGGGGCGTCGAGGGCGGGATGCCGTCCTCGCGCGCGAAGCGGCTGTGCCCCAACGGGATCGGCATCCGTCCGAACTTCGAGGAGTACCTGGAGGCATCCCGCTCGGTGATGGAGATCTTCCGCACGGTGGTGGCGATCGTCGAGGTCGCCTCGATCGACGAGGCCTACCTCGACGTCACCGGTGCGCTGCGGATGTGGGGTTCTGCCGAAGAGGTCGGGCAGCGGATCCGTCGGCTGGTCCGCGAGCGGGAGGGCCTGCCCTGCTCGGTCGGGATCGGGCCGAACCGGCTGGTGGCCAAGATGGCCTCACGGGCGGCGAAGCCCGACGGCCTCCACCGGGTCCTGCCCGAGCAGATCGCTGAGTTCCTCCATCCGCTGCCGGTCGGCCAGCTCCACGGGATCGGAGCCAGCACCACCGCGTCCCTCCAGCGACGCGGCATCATGACCGTCGGCGATCTGGCCAACACCCCGCTGGAGACCCTGCAGCGCGCCTTCGGGCCGCACCAGGGTCGCGCCCTGTCGCAGCTGGCCTGGGGCCGGGCCTCCAGCCACGTCAGCCAGCACCACGCCGCAGCGGTGGGCGTCGGCAACCAGGAGACCTTCTACGCCGACACCGACGACCCCACGGTGGTGAAGGCCGAGATCCTGCGGGTGGCCACCAGCGTTGCCCGGCGGCTGCGCAAGGCGGGGCTCCTCGGCCGCGTGGTCACCCTCGGCGTCCGGTTCGCCGACTTCAAGGCGATCTCCGCCTCACTCACCCTGCCAAGCCCGGTCGATACCGCCCATGAGCTGTACGCGGCAGCACTCACCCTCTACGACCAGCCCCGGATGCGGGCGAAGCCGATCCGCCGGGTCGGGATTCGAACGGCCGGCCTGGTCCCGGCCGATCGAGCCCAGCTGCAGCCCGCTCTGGGCGATCCGGACACCGGCTGGCGCGAGGCCGAACAGGCCGCCGACAGGATCAACAACCGCTTCGGCAGGAACTCCGTCCAGCGCGCGGCGCTCACCCGGCTGCCGTCGCGCAACCACCCCATCCCGCCCGGGAGAGGGACGTAACGAGCCGGGCATGGCAGGCTGGTGGCAGGAGGTAATCCATGTCCCGAAGAGATCGCGACCACTCCAAGCAGCAGGTGAGGAAGCTTCGCAATGCGCTGTACGCCGGCGGACTGGTGGCCGCCGCCGCGGCAGCCGGCTCGCTGGCCACCGACCCCGACTCCGGTTGGTACCGCAAGCTCGACAAGCCGGACTGGCAACCGCCCAAGGCCGCCTTCCCCGTCGTGTGGACGGGCCTGTACGCCGGCATCGCGGTCACCGCCACGCTGGTGCAGAACCAGCTCCGGCTCCGCAAGGACCCTGAGCGACTGGCGGGCTTCCGCAGCGCCTTGGTGACGAACCTCGCGCTCAACGGGCTGTGGAGCTGGCTCTTCTTCCGCTCCCATCGCCTGGACGCGGCCACGGTCGGCGCGGCAGCCCTGGCGGTCAGTTCCGCCGACCTCGCCCGCCGCGCCGGACAGGTCGAGCCCCGCTACGGTCGTCAGCTCGTGCCGTATGCGGCCTGGACCGGCTTCGCCACCGTGCTCGCCGGCGAACTCTGGCGTCGCAACGGCGACCAGGGCTGATTCACTCCGCTTCGAGGGTGGAGAGCTCGACCAGGCACAGCTCCGGCTCGACGAAGGGCCGCAGCCGCACCTCGGCCCGACCACCGGTGCGCTCGGCCAGCCGCTCCGCCAGGCCCCCGTGCACGGCGCAGACCACCTCGGGATGCTCGCGGGCCGCCTGCCGGAACGGGCAGCCGCGCAGCCGGATCTGCCGGTCGACGAGTTGCGGGTCGAAGCCGAGCTCTCCGAAGATCTCGGTCAGGGCAGTGGCCGGATCGCTCCGCGCCACCGTCACTCGCTCGGCCCAGTCCCGGCCGGCCGCCCACGCCGGGTCGCAGCCAGGATCCGCGGTGCTCGTGAGCGCGGTCGCCAGCACCCGGATCAACTCCTCTCGAGCGGAGTCGGGATCGCGTCGCAGCGCCCGGTAGCGGTAGCTGGGCCGACCTCGGCGACCCTCTCCGACCGTCTCCCGCGCGGCCAGCCCGGCCTGTTCCAGCTGGTCCAGGTGAGATCGCACCGTGGTGACGTGCAGCTCGAGGGTGTGCGCCAGTTGGGCCGCCGACTCCGGCCGGCCGGCGGCTGTCAGCGCCGCCAGCACCCGCCGGAGCGCGGGAGAATCCAGCACCTGTCGCCGGTCGCCTCCCCGCGGTTCGCCCATGCCGGAAACCTAACACCCGATCCGGCCCACGAGACAATAAAACGGGGTAGAATCCTCCAATATCCGATTCGCCCGGCCCCCGGGGGATCAACCACCCGATCGTCGTCAGGAGTCACCGTGAGCGAGCCCGTTCAGATTGCCACCCCGTCCAGCACCCACACCTGCAGCTGCGGTGGCCACGACGACGCCACTCCGGTCCTGGACGTCCGCGCGATCCCGCACGCGATCCGGCACGCCACCGTCTTCGGCGCCTTCGACGCCATCGGGCCGGGCTGGTCGCTGGTCATCATCGCCCCGCACGCACCGATGCCGCTGTTGGCCCAGCTCGCCGATCGGGCACCGATCGAATGGGAGTTCCTGGTCGAGGGCCCCGACGCCTGGCACGTGAAGATCACCCGGCTGGCCCAGCCCGCCGGGAACTGAGGCGCCAGCGCTGAGCCGAACCGGCGGGTTGAGCGGGCCTTCGACCTCGCCGGCGGTGCCCGCGGGTTCGCCGACTCGCCGACCTCCGCGCCGTAGCAACGTATGATGGCAGTGCGTGCGCGACCCACGGCCGCGCTGTTCGATCAGCCGGCCGCCCATCGCCGACCATCGTCCGATCTCCTCGCAAGGAACCGCTACCTGTGCGCTCCGTCACACCGACGCATGACCTTCCGTCCCGCCCTGATATCCGCCTGGTGGTGGCCGATCTGGACGGCACCCTGCTGGACGAACACGGTGCCATTCCGGCCGCATTCTGGCCGCTGCTGGAGGATCTCAAGACCCGCGACATCACGTTCGCGCCCGCCAGCGGACGTCCCACCCGCTCCCTGACCGCGATGTTCGCCGCCGTGGGCCCCGAGCTGGCTGCGATCGGTGACAACGGGGCGCATGTGGTGCGGGGCGGGCAGGAGGTGAGCGCGCTCGCTCTGGCGCCGGCCTTCATCGAACAGGTCGTCAGCACGGTTCGGGGGCTGACCGGCGACCTGGGCCTGGTCTGGTGCGGCCGCGAGCACGCCTACATCGAGCGGCTGGACGCCCCCTTCGCGACCGCCGTACGTCGCTTCTACCCCGACACGATCCCGGTGGACGATCTGCTGACGGTGCAGGAGGAGCCCCTGCAACTGGCGGTGTACGAGGCGGACGGCGTCGCCACAGGCTGTGCTGAGCTGCTGAGCGCGCGCTTCGCTCCCCACCGGGTGGTCGCCACCGACCCGCAATGGCTGAACATCATGGACCCGCGGGTCACCAAGGGTCAGGCTGTCGAGTCGCTGCAGCGGCACCTCGGGGTCACCGCGGCACAGACCCTGGCCTTCGGCGACTACCTCAACGACATCGAGTTGCTGGCTTCGGCGGAGTTCTCCTTCGCCATGGCGAACGCGCACCCGGAGTTGCTGACGACGGCTCGCTACGTTGCACCGTCGAATCGCGAGCAGGGCGTGATCACCACCCTGGATCGGTTGCTGGGGCTCAGCTGACCACCGCACTCCCGACCGAGCGCGCCCAGGTGGCGAAGCTCAGGTCGGCGGGCATCAGGGCGTACAGGGTGCCCTGGAAGACGTGGTACACGTCGGCCTTGCCCTCCCAGGTGTAGGTGATCGGACGGGCCTGGCTGTCGAGTTCGGGATACCAACCACCGCGTTCGTGGTCGATGAAGTGCTGATCGCAGAACTCCCACAGCTTGCGGTACCAGTCGGCGTACCGCCGTTCGCCGCTGCGCAGCCACAGCAGCCGGGCCGCGCCCATCGCCTCGGGCGGCTCCCAGAAGTAACGTTCGGACACCACCGGCCGGCCCTGCCAGTCGACGGTGTAGACGAACCCGCCCGGTTCCAGCCAGCCCTCGCGCACCGCCGCGTCGAACAGCGCCTCGGCAGCCTCCCCCAGCCACGCACCCGCCACGCCCTGGGCCTCGATCTGCAGCAGCAGCTTCGACCATTCCAGCCAGTGGCCGATCTGAGACCCGTAGGGACGGAACGGATGCCGCGGGTCGTCGATGTTGTGGTCGAGCAGCGGACGCCACTGGTCGTCGAAGTGCTCGGGCAGCCGCCAGGATCCCTCCACCTCGCGTTGCGCAGCCCGACCGGCGATGTGGGACGCGATGCGCGTGGCGCGTGACAGGTACTCGGGGTTCCCGGTCACCTGGTGGGCGGCCAGGTAGGCCTCGGTCAGGTGCATGTTGGCGTTCTGGCCGCGGTACGGATCCAGCTGGGTGAAGGTCCGGTCGTAGGCCTCGGCGCAGCGTCCCCATTCCTCCAGCCAGAAGTAGCGGTCGATCACCTCCAGCGCGGCCTCCATCAGGGCGGGTCCACGGCTGAACCCGGCCGCGGTCGCCGAACTGCCGGCCAACAGCAGTTGCGCCGTGCCGTACAGCTCCTTGCGGTCCCCGGGGTGGTCACCCCCGACCACCTGGAACCAGCCGCCGTACTCGTGGTCCCGCCCGGCGCCCGCGAGATAGAAGTCCAGTCCGTGTTCGACCACGTCGGCTGCACCTGCGCGGCCCAGCATGGCAGCCAAGGAGAACACGTGGATCGCCCGGGCACCCAGCCACAGCTGCGCGCCCTTGGCCAGCAGCGGTGCACCGTCGTTGTCGAGCCAGGCGTAGCCACCGGTCGGCAGGCAGATGGCCGGCTGATAGAAGTCCAGCAATGCCTCCCGGTGCGCGGACAGCCACTCCCGATGTACCGGGCTGGCGAAGGCATCAGAGGAATCGTCGAACATCGCTGTCATATGGGCGATCCTTGCACAAAGCGGCACCGTGGTGGCGCACCGGTCACGAACGATTTCGATGGTGTCCGTACACCCCGGCGACTCGCCGCCACGGGTGCGGCACGTCAGGGGATCGGACACAATGGCCGAAGCGGGACGACAGGGATGTCAACGCTGGTGAGCGTCGCACCAGCCGCTCTCCGGCGTGGGCGCTGCCAGTGAGGCGACGCGCCGGACGCAGGATGGCCAGCCGGCACCGATTGTTGATTGACTCAGCCACGGGAGTGGCTGCAAGGAGGAGACATGCAGGCAGGCAAGCGGCGCGGAGATCGTCACGACGCGACCCGGGTCGATCTCGGGCGCGGTTTCAAGGCGGTCTTCCCGTACCTGATGAAGGGCCGCAACGAGTCGATCGCCTACTACCCGGTGCTGATCGACGCCGAGAACCTGCTGGCCTACATCGACCAGAAGAAGGGCACGCCGCAGGAGATCACGATCTTCGAAGCCGTGCTGCTGGCACTGACCCGCATCCTGCGGGAACGGCCCACCCTCAACCGCTACATCATCGGACGTCGGCTCTACCAGCGACGCAACGTCGACCTCTCGTTCGTGGCGCGCAAGCAGTTCACCCTCGACTCCGACGAGTCGAACGTCTTCGTCAAGCTCAAGCCCGAAGACGACGCCACTACCGCGCTGAGCAAGATCCGCGGTGAGATCCGCACGGTCAAGACCAGCGACCAGACCGCCGACGAGGGCCTGATCGATCTCTTCATGAGGTTGCCGCGCGGTCTGCTGCGGGTGGCGGTGAAGCTGCTCTCGCTGTGGGACTTCTACGTCGACACCCCCCGGTTCCTGCGAGGCGTCGACCCGCTGCGCTGTAGCGCCTACATCGCCAACCTGGGCAGCGTGGGGATGGGAGCGGCCTACCATCATCTGTTCGAGTGGGGCACCTGCAGCATCTTCGTCACGATCGGCCAGATCAAGCCCACGGTGGTGGTGGGCGCGGACGGCAACCCCACCGTCCGGCGGACGCTGGAACTCAAGATCGCGCTCGACGAGCGCATCGCGGACGGCTACTACGATGCCCGCGCCCTGGAACTGTTCGACGCCTACCTCAACGACCCCGCACGGCTGCGCGAGATCGGAGCCACTCCATGACCGATCGTCCCTGGCTGGCCCAGTACCACGATCTGCCGGCCGACATCGAGGTTCCGGATGCGACCATGTACGAGCTGATCGCCGCGACAGCGACGCAGCATCCCCAGCGGACGGCAGTGGTCTACCTCGGCCGCAAGATCGGCTACCAGGAGTTGCTCACCGACATCGACCGCACCGCCGACGCGCTGGCCGCCCAGGGCATCCGCCCCGGCGACAGCGTCCTGCTCTGCCTGCCGAACGTGCCCAACGCCGTCATCCTGTTTTACGCGCTGAACCGGATCGGCGCACGGGCGGCGATGACCCATCCGTTGTCGTCCCCCACCGAGTTGCGGCACTATCTGGAACAGACGGGTAGCCGCTGGGCGGTGACCATGGACATGTTCTACGGCAAGTTCGCCGACATCCTCGCCGACACGGCGGTCGAGAAGCTCCTTATCTGCAAGTTCTCCGACTACCTCTCCCATGCCAAGAGGCTGGGCTTCCAGGTGACCCGCGGACGCAAGATCGCCCCCGTCCCCAAGACGGACGCACGGGTGTTGCGCTGGCGCGACTTCATCCGATCGGGCACGGTGACGCCCTACCGGCGCGCCCGCGATCCACAGGCCTCCGACGTGGTGCTGTTCAGTGGGGGCACCTCGGCGCTGCCCAAGGGGATCGAACTGTCGTCGGCCAACTTCAACGCGCTCGCGGTCTCAATGCAGGCGATCACCGGCATCGTGGCGGGCAACAGCGTGCTGGCGATCCTTCCGGTCTTCCACGGCTTCGGGCTGGGATTGTGCATCCACACCCCGTTGACGGTGGGCGGCTACTCGATCCTGGTGCCGGAGTTCAGCGCCCGGATCTACATCGACAACCTGATCAAGCACTCCCCCTCCTTCATCGCCGGGGTGCCGACCCTGTTCCAAGCCCTGCTGACCGATGAGAAGTTCGCCAGAGTCTCCTTCACCACCCTGCGCGGCGCCTATTCCGGTGGCGATTCGCTGACGCCGGCGCTGAAGGCCCGCTTCGACACCGCGCTGGCCACCCAGGGCAGCCAGGTCGAGTTGATGGAGGGCTACGGTCTCACCGAGTGCGTGACCGCCTGCACCGTCTCGCCGGCGCATCACTACCGCGAGAACTCCATCGGCATCCCGATCCCCGGAGTTCGCCTGAAGGTCGTGGACGCCGAACGCCAGGAGGTCCCCTACGGCACCGACGGCGAGATCTGCGTCACCGGCCCCACCCTCATGCTGGGCTACCTGAACGACCCGGACGGGACCGCCGACACCCTGCGCGAGCATGCGGACGGCCGGACCTGGCTGCACACCGGCGACATCGGCTCGATGGACGCCGACGGCTACTTGTTCTTCAAGGGACGCCAGAAGCGGATCATCAAGGTCTCCGGCGTCTCGGTCTATCCGGCGCAGGTCGAGCAGGTGCTGGAGGCCCACCCGTCCGTCCGCCGAGCCTGCGTGATCGGCACCCCCGACGAGTACCAGATGTCCTCGGTGAAGGCCTTCGTGGTGCCGGCCGAGGGCACCACGCCCACCGACCGGCTGCGCGACGAACTCCTTTCCCACTGCCGCAAGCACCTGATGCGCTGGGCGGTCCCCCGCGACATCGACTTCCGCGACGAGCTTCCCACCACCCTGGTCGGAAAGATCGCCTACACCCAGCTGGAGCAGGAGGAGCTCAAGAACGCCTCCTGACCTCGGGCCGCGGGGACGGTTCCTGCGGCCCAACCCGCCACCGCCGGTTTGAACCGGACGCTGCGGGGTAAGCGGTCCGATGTCAGGCACCGGCGCCCGGGGCAGATCGCCCCGGCGGAAGACGGTGCCATCGCGAAGGAGGAATCATGCCACGCGAGTACCACGAGGCTGCGCCGACGGACCCCACCACCGGAGCCCTGCCGTCCCGTTCGATCGGCAACCCGGGTGCGCCCCGGAACCCGGCGGACGAACTGGACCCACCCCGTTCCATCGGCAACCCGGGATCGACCCCCGATCCTGCGGACGAACTGGATCAACCACGCTCGATCGGGAACCCGGGTTCCACCCCGGATCCGGCGGACGAGTTCAATCAGCCGCGCTCCAGCGGCGACCTCGGCCCACGACGGTAAGGGGCGCAGGGGCTCAGCGACGAAGGTTGGCGATCATGGCGTCGAGTTGCTGCACCATCGGGGTCAGGCCGTACTGGGCGGCGGTCTGACGGGCCGCGGTGAGAGCTTCGATCGCCTCGGGGATCCGGCCGAGCAGGCCGAGCACCTCACCCCGGTTCGCGGTGGCCATCAGCACGCCCTGAGCATCGCCGGCCTCGTGGGCGAGCCGGAGTTGCTCGTCCAGGCTGGCCATCGCACCGGGCAGATCGCCGGAGTAGCGCTGCACGATGGCACGGTTGCCGACCGCCTGCGCCAGCCCGGCGAGGTTATCGGTCGCCCGGCAGATCGCCTCCTGCTCGGCGAGCAGTGCCCCGGCTTCGCCCAGCAGGTTCTGGTCGGTGCCGTTGTCCGAACGGTTGATCAGCAGCAGTGCCCGTTCGCCGAGCGCGCGCTGCAGGCCGGCCTGATCGCCGCTCGCGCGAGCGGCGCCGGCCAGCACCACCCAGAGCCGTTCCGCCCGGGCGAAGTCCTGTAGTTGGTAGGCGAGCTGGACGCCCGGATCCGCCCACTGCCTGGCCGCCGCCAGGTTGCCGGCCCGCACCGCGACCTCGGCGGCGTCGGTGTAGTCGGCGACCGCCTGCGGCAGCCGCTGCTGCATGTGGTGGATCTGCGCCCGATTGGCCAGCACGGGCAGGAGCAGGCCGATCGAGCCGAGTTCCCGCAGCTGTGGCTCCGCGACGTTGTAGTGGCCCAGCGCCGCGTCCCACTGCTGGGCGGCAGCCGCGACGTTGCCCAGGTTGGCCTGGGCGGTCGCCGCTTCGACCCGGTCGCCGGCCTGGGCGGCGAGCGCGGCCTCCTCGGTGTGGGCGGCGTGGGCGCCGGCCAGATCGCCCTGCTCCCGGCGGGCGGTGCCCAGCAGGCCCAGCGCCACGGCGGCGATGGAGAGCTGGCCACCGGCGCGGGCCAGCTGTTCGGCCTCGCGGGCGAACCGCTCGGTGCCCGCCCAGTCCCCGGTCTGGACGGCGGCGCTGGCGCGGGCCACCAGCACCCTGGTGATCAGCGCCGGGTCACCGAGGCTGCGGGCCAGTTGTTCCGCCTCGGCCGCAGCGGCGGTGCCGCGGGCCACGTCCCCGGTTCCGAAGTGGGCGGACGCGGTGTTGAGCCGGGCCTCGGTGAGCCCGCGCAGGTCGCCCTCGGCGCGGCTGATCGCGCTGTACTCCTCCAGCAGCGGCAGCGCCTCGGCCGGCCGTCCCTGGTCGATGAGCACCACCGCCTGACCAGCGAGCGCCCGTCCGATCGCGACCGGGTCGGCGAGTTCGCGGCAGATCCGTTCCTGCTCGCGCAACAGGGTCATCGCGCCGTCGAGGTCGGCCTGATTGCGGCGCAGTTCGACCCAGCCGGCGAGGTTTCCCTGCACGTCGTAGAGCGCGCCCGCGGCGCGGTGCAGTTGGTCGGCCTCGCGGAACAGGGCTTCGGCCTCGGGCCAGCGGCGCTGATCGCGACGGACCAGGGCGAGGTTGCCACTCGCCGCGGCGCGCAGTTCGGGGATGGCGGCCGCCGCCTCGAAGGCCGCTGCGGCGGCGTCCAGTTCACCGCGAGCCAGGTGGTTGGCGCCCAGGTTCACCAGTGCCGCGCCGTAGCGGCGACGTTGCCGCTCGGGGGTGAGGTCGGTGGCGGTGCGGGCGGCCTCCACCAGGTAGCGCTGCAGGCCCAGGGCGGCCTCGCTGGCACCGGCGTCGGCCAGCAGCCGGGAGACTCCCCAGGTGAGTTGTCCGGTGTCGTGGGTGGCCGGGTCGGCGAGCACCGGGGCGTAGGCGGTGAGCAGTTCGTCCGCCACGTCCGGGGTGAGCCGGTGCCAGAGCCGACGCAGGTCGAAGGGCTGGCGGCTGTAGGCCAGTTCGGCCCAGCCGAGGTCGCTGAGGGTGGCCCGCAGCCGGGGGCCGTCGCCGGCCTCGGCCCATTGCCAGCCCAGTTCGTCCGCAGCCCTGGGACCGAGCGGCTGGGAGGCGAAATACGTGGCCAGCCCGTGGTGGGCGGCCGTCCGCCACTCGGGGGTGGCCAGGTAGCGCTGCTCGACCGCCCGCCGGAGGTCGGTGTGCGCGAAGCCGAGCAGGCCGCCGCGGCTCACCAGGTGATGCTCGGCGGCCAGGTGCAGCGGCGCCCAGGTGCGCTGGGGCAGGTGCTCGGGCCCGGGGATGAGCAGATCGAGCAGTTCGGCCTCGGCCAGGCCGTACCGGGCAGCCCAGAGCGCGCGCATCGCGTCCGCCACCAGACCCGGCCGCTCCCGCTCGAAGTCGTGTTCGTAGCGGTCGAGCACCAGGCCCAGCAGCGCCTCGACCGAAGGTGCCGCGACCAGCCGGTCGATCAGCGCCCGCAGCGTGAAGTGGTCGCCGTGCTGCCGCAGTTCGTCCAGCACGATGACCAGGAAGCGCGGGTTGCCGGTCGCCGGAGCGGCCACCAGCACGGCGAGATTCTCCTCGTCCAGCTGCTTGGCGCCCACCGCCAGTACCAGACCCGCGATCGCGCGCCGCTCGTCCGGGGTGAGCGGCGGCACCTCGAGCACCGGCCAGCCGCGGTGGGCGAAGGCTGCCCGGGCCCGCTCCCCCGACCCGGTGAGCACGAACCGCACCGGGCCGTCCGTCAGGTCGGCGGGCAGCCAGCGCAGGTCGGGAGCCCGGTCGCCGGGGTTCCCCTCGGCCAGTTGGTCGACCCCGTCCAGGACGATCAGCGCCTGAGACGATCCCTGAGCTTGGTTCACCCCGAGCCGGTCGAGAGGTCGAAGGGTCACCGCCTTCACCGCCTGCCCGAGGGCGCTGGCCACCGCCGCGGACGGTGCCTCGGCGAGCCGCTCCACGGCGTCGTCGTAGTCACCGCCCAGCGCGGCGATCACCCGCGCGGCCAGCAGCCGGAAGTCGCTCGCGGCCGCGTCCGCGTCGCAGTGATGCAGCAGCACGGTCGCCCCGGGGTGGGCCGCCGCCCAGTCCTCCGCCCAGGTGGTGACCAGACTAGACGCGCCCGCGCCGGAGGGGCCGGTGACCAGCAGTGGCGACCCCGCCTCCGACAAGGCCTGCTGCAGGCTCGGACGGGGTAGGTGCAGCCCGAACCGCGCCCGTCCGAAGGCGGCGTGCGTGGCGGTTGCGCGGGTCGCCGCGTCCGGCACCTGCGAGGGCGAGTAGAGCCGGTCGATCAACGCCTCGAAGTCGGCCAGCACCTGCTGACCGAGGGCCTCCGGAGAGCCGTAGTCGGCCACCGGGAACCCCGAGCCGCGCACCCGCGTTCGTAGTGCCTCGAGCCGCGCCCTGCCCTCCGCATCCGCCTCGAGGTAGAGCGCCCGCTCGTCCTCGGGCAGCGATGCCACCCAGGCGGGGTCGCGCAGATAGAAGTAGGCGTAGCCGGCCGAGTTCGGGTTGTTCAGCACCCCGTGCAGGATCTCCAGTTCGGTCACCGACCGCTTCAGATCCTCGGTGAGCCAGCCGAGCCGGGCGGCCAGGCCGCGGTCGATCTCGTCCGGCACCCAGCCGTAGCGCTGCCCGAGCAGCCCGATGAAGTAGGGCCGGGTCCGTTCGATCTCGGCCAGGCAGATCGGCAGCACCGCACCCTCGGCCGCCTGCTCGTCGGTGACCCCCCAGCGCAGGTCGACCTCGCTCCAGGCCACGCCGCGCTCCTCGCAGCGCCGCCGCAGCAATGGGAAGACGCGTTTGACCAGTTCGTCCCGCTCGGCCTGCATATCGCGGAAGGTCGATGACACGAACACGCGGATAGCGCGGTCGTCACTCACTTCCGCAGGCTACTGGGAGGGACCGCGCGTCCGTCCTGAGCAATTCGACCACCCGACCCGGCCCCGTCCGACGTCGTACCGTGGCCCCACGAAGGAGGTGGCCCGGTGGAAACGGTGGCACCCGGGGTGTTCGGCCTGGCCGGCCTGGTCACCCTCTCGATGCTGCAGGCGGTCGTCGCGCCGAAGTCCGCGCTGCGGAGCTACTTCGGCGAGCAGACCGACTCGCCCGGCCTGCTGGCCATCGTCCGCAACTGGGGAGCCGGCATCGCAGCCTGCGGCGGCCTGCTGCTGGCCGCCGCGTTCGTCCCCGACCTTCGGGTCACCGCCGCAGTCTTCGCGATCGCCACCAAGCTGGCCTTCGTCGTCCTGGTGCTCGGTCCTGGACGCCCCGCCGCCCAGCGCCAGGCCAAGCTCGCGGTGGCGTTCGACCTCATCGTGATCCTCGCCCTGGTGGTCTGGTTGATGTCTCGTTGACTGTGCGGACGTTTGTCCGGTCGACCGCTGTGGACCGGCTGAGCGGGGGACGTCAGTACTCGGATGTGAGGGCCTGGGAGGGAGAAGCCCTCACATCCGATAGCCGACGACTACGAGACCGTGACCTTGTAGGCCTTGGTCTTGCCACCGGCCTTCACCTTGACGTACTCGGTGCCCCTGGTCTTGGCCACCAGCCGGCCGACCTTGTCGATGACCACGATGTCGGGCTTCGACGTCGAGTAGGACACCTTCACCCCGGTGGCCTTCGCCGACGAGTAGGTCCCGGTGATGTAGAGAACCTCGCCCAGCTTCAGCTGAGCAGGCACGCTCGCCTTCACCTTGGTCACCTTCGCCTTCGGCTTCTTCTTCACCACCGTGACCTTGATCGCCGTCACGAGCTTCTCGCCGGAGGAGCCGGCCGCGATCGTCGCGACAGTGATGGTCGTGGTGCCTGGCTTCTTCGCCTTGACCTTGCCGGCGCTGGACACCGTGGCGACCGCAGGGTTCGACGACGTCCAGGTGACGGCGCCCGAGTACGCGACGAGCAGATCCCGGTAGTACACACCCTCTTCCAGCGTGAAGGACTTCCCCTTCACCAGGCTCAGCTGCGTCTGATTCAGCTTCAGGGTGAGCGGAACCAGTTCGGCCACCTTCAACCCGGCCATGGCCGCTATCAGTTGCTGGCCCGCCGCATCCACCTGCTGCTGGGTCGGCGACGGCGAGTCGAGCACGGCTCGCGCAGTGGCCAACTCCTCCTGCAGAAGCCGCCAGGACTCCGCGGTGTAGGTACCATCCGCGTTCGAGATCGCCCCAGCGCTTTCGGCCATCGACCTCAGCAAGGTGGTGTGCACCGGAGCGGCCGGCTTCGCGGCCAGACCGCCGATGGCCTCCTGCAGTGCCGCGGCCGCGGCGTCCAGTTGCGACTGCGTGGAATCGTCGGCGGCAGCCAGCACTCCGGAAGCAGAGTCCAACGCTTCGGTGAACGCCGCCGCACTGGCGGGCGTGAAGACGTCCAGCTTGTCGCGCACCGCTTCCGCCGCAGTCACCAGGCTCTCCAGAACAGCAGGGTTCCCACGCAGTTGCAGGGCCGCCACCGCGTCGGTCACGGCACGAGTTGCGTCATCGACCTGCTGTTGGGCGGCGGCCGGATCGTCAAGCACCGACTGCGCCAGTGTCAGCGCCTCCTGAAGGGAGTTCCAGGACGAGGCGGTGTAGCCGGCCGGGCTCAGCAAGCCCGCCGCGGAGACGGCATCGCTGAGCGAGCTGGTGTCTGCCGGCGCCAGCAACTCGGCTGTCACACTGTCGCCGGCCGGCACCACAACGGTCACCGAGCGGTAGGCGATCCCGTTGAGGACACCGCCCACGGATGCCTTGACCTGGTCGTTCACCTCGATGTTCCCGGTGGACGCGTAGAACCGCACCTGCCAGGTGACGTCGGCGTTCGAGGTGTTGGTGAGGATCGACTTCGTGTTGCCCTGGTGGGTCAGGGAGAGATCCTGGTTCCCCAGCATGAGGTGGTTCACCGTGACCCGGTCCACGTCGTTCGGAAGCCGCGGGATGGTGCTCAGCGACGAGCGCGCCGCATTGGGCTCCACCCCCATCATCCCCTCGACCGTCTGCGAGACCAGGGTGAACGAGATCTCCGGGTAGTCGCCGTTGGTCCCCTGGCTCGGACGCTCGTGGGCCCGGTCCTTCACACTGAGGATGTACTTCATCCACTTCCAGGCCTCGTCCGCCCGGTTGTAGGGGAAGAAGGTGTCCGGAAGGTAGGTGTACGCCTCGATGTTGTTCGGAGCGGCGGAGGAGCCGATCCCCGAACCCAGCTGCGAGACGATGAAGTCCAGATAGCCCTCGTTCCGGGTCCCCGGATCGGTGATTCGCTTCATCGGCATGAACCAGCTGTTCTCCTTGCCCCAGTCCGCAGCCTTCGTATTGGTGATGTCGAGGATGTTGACGTAGAGCCCCGTATCGCTGCCTGGCTGCCCGGCCGCCGCGGCCGGGATGATCGACCAGGTGTCGTTGAAGTACTCCTTCAACGCCTCTGCCTTGGCGTACCAGCTCGCCGCCTGGGCGGCGTCACCGGTTGCCTCAAGGAAACCCGCGTAGGCGAGTGTCGCCTGGTATTGGGAACCGATCGAGTCACCGGCCTCCAACGGATGGCTGCCGCGCTCGTTGTAGGTCGCCGAGCCGGCCCAGATGCCGCCACCGGTCGGGCTTCCCTCAGCCACACCGTTGCCGTTGGAGTCGTGCAGTGCCACGAACTCGTTCATCACGTGCCCGTAGAAGGCCATCATCTCCGGGCTGAGGTAGCGCTCGTCGCCGGACCAGCGGTACTGCTCGAAGGCGCGCTGCACCAGCTCGAACATGGCCGGCACCTCGCGGACGAAGTTGGTGTCGGACTTGTAATCGATGCCCAAGGGAGTCTCGTTGTCGAAGTTGAACGCCCACGGCGTGAACCACTTGCGGGCCTCGGTCGAGCCCTTGGCGAAGGTCTCCAGCATGGCAACGGTCTCGTCGTTCATCCCGACCAGGCCGGCACCGGCCGTCTGGTGGGCGAAGTCCCGGCCGTAGTAGGCGCTGCGGTCGAAGTAACCCGCCCAGTAGCCCGGTTGCCCGGTGATCGTGGCGGTGGCGCCGTGGCCTTCCCACTTCTCCAGCGGGACCTGTCGTCCGGTCACCCGGAACTGGTCGGTCTTGGTCACTGCCCAGTTGAACCCGTCCTGCAGGGTGGCGTTGTCGCTGGTGAGCGCGATCCGTTTGGGTAGCGCCGTGACCGTCACCTGCCACACCACCGGGTCACCCTCACGCGGCGTGATCGTGATGCTGACCGCACCGCCGCTGAAGTCGACCGTCTGGCCGGAGGCCGGTTGAGCGGTCGCTCCGTCGGAGATCTGCAGGGTCACCGGCAGGGCGGACAGATCGCTTCCGTAGGCAACCTCGGCGGTGACGGTGTGCGCTGTCCGATCGATCACCGCTGTGCCGGCCATCCCCGGCACCTCGAAGCTGAGGATGTTGGCATAGGCGGTGAGCGGTGCCGAGGCGTCCTGCACCACCGAATAGTCATCGGTCCACAGCCAGCCCGAGCCCGACGCACCTGCCTGGAAGAACTCCACCTTCGCGCCGCGTTCCAGCGCCACCGGGGAGCCGAGGCAGTACCGCGCGTAGGCGGTGGAGTTGATCGTGAACTGCTGCGAGCCGAGGACGGTGCCGCTGGAGGCTTCCCGGATGCCCGCCGTCGTCGTCCGGGCGTTGGTGTTCTGGCCCTTCGCCCAGAAGCAGACGTCGTAGCTGCCGTCGCGGGCCACCGTGAACGGATAGGCGATCCCACCGGTGGCGTTGGTCTCGTACTGCGTGACACGGAAGCCGGCGTGGGCATTGGCCGGGCTATTGAGCAGCGAAACTCCCGAGCCAGAACTCGTCCAGCCCTCGGGAGAGCCACCGGTCTCGATCTCCATGCCGGGGTTGCGAATCCAGTTGATGTAGGCGGGGCCCACCGGATCGGACGTGGCTGCGGTTCCGGCCAGCCCGAAGTCGTCGGTCGGTGTCACCTCGAACTTCAGGTACTTCCCCTCCATCGCGTCCGTGATGGCCAGAGCCTTCGTCGAGGCACCGGCGAGCGCACTGAAGGTGCCGTCGGCGGTGTCCGCGGCCAGCCAGCGGTAGGTCGAGCTGCCCTCGCTCTGACCGTCCGGATCGGTGAAGGTGTAGGTGCCGACGAGTTGCTGTCCGGATTCCGGGTTGCCGGTGACAGCCACGCCCGTGGCAGCCGGCGGATCGTTCGGCACCGATGTGACGTCGAACACCAGGGACGCACTGCCGACCGCCACCCCGGTGCCGGTCACCGCCACCACGGCATGGTCACCCTCGGCCGCGGCGGTGGACACCCCGGAGACCGTCGCCGTCGTGCCGGCGGGGACTCGCGTCTCCACGCCGTCGAGCGTGACGGTCGCGTCGGACGGACCCGCGGTGACAGCAACGCTCAGGTTGTAGCTGCCGCTGCGCGGCAGGTTCGCCGTCCACGGGCTCTGCGTGGTCAGGTCGACGCCGGTCAGCAGGTTGTAGCGCACACGGGAGTAGTCATAGGTGAACGCGATGTCGTCGCCGTTCAGCCACGCGCTGGCTGAACCCTGCACCCTGATGTCGACCTGATCTCCCTGCCGAAGCTCCACCGCGTCCGTTCTCACCGGGCTGCCGGCGACGTGGGAGCCGGCCGTGATGGGCGCCGATCCGATCACCACATCGGCGGCGTCCCGCACGGCGAGCTGGCCGGAGCCACCGCCGACGGTGACGTAGCCGGCCGCGGCGTACAGGCCCGAGTACGGGACGGTGACCTTCTGGCTGATGCCGTTGGTCGCCCCGCTGCCGGTGCCGAAGCCGTAGCTCCCCGAGTAGGGGTTGTTGCTCATCCGGTAGACGTTGCCGTTGCCGGCGCCGACCGGCGTACCGCCGGAAAGCAGGGTCCAGGATGTCATCGTGGAGCCGGTGCCGGTACCGGAGCCGGCCTCGAAGCTCGGATTGCTCAGCAGGTTGCCCGGGACGACCAGCGGCGTGGCACCGCCCGGCCCGGCGGCATACGCCTGGGTGGCGGGCGCTACCACACCCACCACTGCCATGCTGGCCACCACTGCCAGTGCCCTGTTGAGGCGTCGTCGTTGATGTTCTCTATGTGTCATGTGTGTCTCCCCTTCGTGACGATGGACCAGTGAGCGAACAAGGACTACTTCAGGGCGCTGTCAACCATTCCCTGGATGAAGAACCGCTGCAGTAGGAGGAAGAGCAGGACGGCGGGCAGCATCGCGACGAGCGCCGCCGCCGTGGCCGCGTGGAGATTGGAGGTGGTCTGCGAGAAGAACGAGGCGATGGCCAGCGGGAGTGACCGCATCTCCGGTCTCTGCAGGAGGTAGAGCGAGAACTGATAGTCATTCCAGGCGTGCATGCCACTGAGGATGATCACGGAGGCGGTGACGGGCTTGAGCTGGGGAAGGATCACCGAGAAGAAGGTGCGAGCCGGTCCCGCGCCGTCGATGGCAGCGGCCTCGTCGAGGGCGGCCGGAATCGATGCGATGAAGTTGGCGTAGAGGAAGATCGACAACGGCAACTCGAAGGCCACCAGGGTGATCACGATCCCCCAGTACCGGGACACCCCCTGAAGCTGAACCATGGTCGCGTAGAGCGACACCAGGATGGACAGCGGCGGCACCATCATCACGCCGAGCACGAACCCCTTGACTCCGGAGTTCACCCGGGTCCGGCGACGGGCGAGCGGATAGGCGGCGAAGGCACCCACCAGCGCGATCAGGACGACACTGCTGGCGGTGATCACCGTGGAGTTGACCAGCGCCCGCCCGAGCCCACCCTGGGCGAAGGCGTCGACGAAGTTCTGCAGGTATAGCTCGGACGGCGGTATCCACAGCGAACGTGTGTCGGTGGGCGGCCGAAAGGCCACGTTGAGCGACACGGCCAGCGGAAGCACATAGAAGGCACCGATCCCCATGATCAGCACGGTCTTCCACCACTGCCCCGACCCGGCCGAGTGGGCCGGCCGGGTCCGCGGCGCCAGCAGGGCGGCGCTCATAGCAGGATCTCCTTTCGAGAGAGCCACCGTTGCACCACCGCCGAGACCGCCATGATGAACAGGAAGGTCACCATCCCGATGGCGGCGGCATAGCCGGCAGCCTCACCACCGAAGTAGGTCCGGTTGACCAATGTCGACAGGGAGTTCGTCGGATAGCTGCCGCCGGTCAGCGCCATCACGACATCGAAGAGCTTGAGCCCGCCGATCAGGTTGATCATGACCGAGGACGTGATCGCCGGAATCAGCATGGGCAGCGTCACATGGCGGAACTTCTGCCATGGCCCGGCGCCATCCAGGGAAGCTGCCTCGTAGTACATCTGGGGAATCGACTGCAGCCCGGCCAGGTAGATCACCATGGAGATGCCCGCGAACTGCAGCGTGTTGACCAACGTGATCAGGATGACGGCGCGCGGGCCTTGTGCCATCCAGTCGACCGGGGCCACCCCGAACACTCCCAGCGCGTCGTTCAGGACTCCCCGCTCGTACCGGACGAAGAAGTACATGATGTAGCCCATGATCAGCGGGGCGATCATCACGGGCAGGTAGATCAGCGCCCGGCCGGCGGTCCGCCCCACGAACCGGGAGTTGAGCAGCAGCGCCAGGGCCAGCCCGATGACGTTCTGCAGCAGCGTGCTGCCCAGTCCGTAGACGATGGTGTTGAGGAAGGCGGTGTGGACGTTCGGATCGCCGAGCAGGCGGACGTAGTTGTCGAATCCGATCACCTGGTAGCCGGCGGAGTAGCCGTTCCAGTTGGTCATGGACAACCACACCCCGCGTACCAACGGATACAGGACCAGGAGCGCGAAGACGACCAGCGCCGGCAGGTAGAAGAGGTTGATGCTCGCCCGGGTGCCCCCGACCGCCCGTCGCCGACGTCCCCCGGGGCCCCGGTTGGCCGCTGGCGCAGGGAGGCTCCGGGGAGCGGCGGCATCCGCCGCCCCCCGGAACAGCACCTGGGTGGAGGGCATGCTAGAACTTGTCCGCGAAGCTCTGCTGCATGGTCGCCGCGGCCTGGCGGACCGCGTCGGGCTTCTGCGCCAGGATGTCGGCGCCGGTCGCGCACATCACGTCCCACATTCCGCTGGGGAGGTACTCCCGGTCGAAGTAGGGGAAGGACCGGACGCTCGCGTACTTGTCGATCGACTCCTGGATGTCGCCGATGTCGGACTTGACGCCCTTGAGGCCGGCCGGGTTGCCGGAAGCGGAGGCGATCGCCTTGACATTGTCGTCCTGGGCCAGGAAGTTCAGCAGCTGCAGGGCGGCGTCCTTCCTGGGGCTGTCCTTCCACACGCCCACGGCGATCCGCTCGCCGGCGATCAGGCTCGGCGTGTCAGCGTCGCTGGCCGCCGGGATGGGCATCATGGCCAGGTGCGCGTCGGGGTTGGTCGTGCGGGCGTCGACGATGAAGGAGTTGCCGTAGAAGCCGAACGCCGCCTTGCCCTCCGCGATCGCCGCCGCGTCGGAGGCGTAGTCAGCGGTCAAGGCGTCGGCATTGAAGTAGTCCGCCTGAACCCAGTCGGACATCATGCCGGCGACCTTCTCCCAGGTGGCGGCATCGAAGGTGCCGCTCTTCAGGGCCGCGCGCTGGTTGTCGGCATCGTTGGTGACGAAGTAGGACGGAGCCACCCAGTCGCCGTACTGTCCAATCGTCCAGCTGTCCTTGCCGCCCATGTGCAGTGGGGTGACGCCCGACTGCTTGATCTTGCCAAGGGCCGCTCCGAAGGCGCTCCAGGTCGTCAACGAGTCGACGTCGACACCGGCTGCCTGCAGCACGTCGGCGTTGTAGACCAGGCCGGCGATGTCCGCATCGATCGGCAGCACGTAGACGTCACCGTTCTCCGCGGTGATCACCGGCTTGATCTGGTCGGAGATCCTGGAGTAGAAGGGCTGGTCGTTGAGCGGGGTGAGGAAGTCGGCGTAGCGCGCCACCGACCAGCCATGCGTGGTGAACAGGTCGGGCAGGTCGTTGGCCGACATCTTGGTCTTCATCAGCGCCTCGTAGCTCTCGCCCGGAGCCGAGTAGTCGACCTTGATGCCGGTCTGCGCGGTGAACTCCTTCAGGACGGTTTCCAGCGCGCTGGCCTGCTCCCCCACGACATTGGTCATGAAGCTCAAGGTCACGTCGGAGGTCGCGGGCGGCACGGTGCCCGGGGTCTCTGCGGGTGTCGGGGCTCCGCCAGCCGGTGAGCAGGCGGCCAGCGACAACGAGAGCGCTATCGCGGCTCCCGCTAAGGTCGGCTTCTTCATTGAGAACTCCCTTGTCAGGTGAATGGTTTGACCCTGTGTCCGTGTCCGGTGGCGACTCTGCGTGCCCCGGGTGTTCTACAGTTTCGCCGTCTGCGGGACGGCGGAGTATGCCACGAAGTTACGAACCAGGTACCGGTACTTACGGCCCGTCGATCGGACCCGTCGAGCGTGTGAGAATCGGTCGCATCGGGTGGTGCTCAAGGAGGAGTAGGCATGGGACGGGGGTTGAGCCGGCAACTGCGAGGGTGGTTCGTGGGCAGCATCGCCGCGCCGCTCGTGCTGGTTGCCATAGTCGCCTCGCTGGCGTTCACCAGCCGGCTGGAGCACTCCCGTGTGGTCGATATCACGAACGCACTGACCCTAACGGCCGAACAGATCGAGAACTCACTGGGCGAGCTCGACCGGATCGCGTTCTCGCCCTATCTGTACAACGACCTGTTCACGATGCTGGTGTACGCAGACCGCGGCTACCTCGGCGCACCACCGGCCGGTCAGGCAGCGACGGTCACCCGGGTCGAGCGAACCTACGTGAACACCCTGGTCAAGATGATGTACACGGCCGGCCAGACCATCCGCTCGATCATCTTCTATCCCGCCGGCGGCGACGGCCATACGGCCTATGCCCTCACCCGGACAAAGGCTGGACTTCAAGCGATGAACGTGCCCAGCTACCGGGATACCGCCTGGTTCGGGACGTCCGCCAGCCAAGGACGGGCGGTCACGATCGACGAACACCCGGAGCCTGTCCTCTCGCTCTCGACGATGATCCGGGATCAGGACCGGCACCGGGACCTCGGCGTGTTGCAGATCAACGTGGTGGCGGACGAGACGCTCGCCAGTCTTTCCGCCATGTCGCTGCCCGCCGGCGACCGGCTGTTGCTCATCGACGAGTCCGGCGCCGTGCTGCGCGGCGAAGCGATCGACTGGCAGCAGAACAACAGCGGCTACACCACGGTGGAGGCTCCCATTCCCTCGGTCGGCTGGCGGCTGGTCTACCTCGCCAACCAGGTGGACGCCCTGCGGTCGACCGTCCTCATGGTGAGCTTGGCGGTGGTGGCAGCCCTGATGATCCTCGCGCTGTCCTATGCCATCTACCGACGGGAGTCCCGGTCCGTGGTGGCCGGGACCAACGAGATCGTCAGCACCCTGCAGCGGATGCGCTCGGGCGACCTGAACACGACCTCCGGGGTGCACCGGGACGACTGGCTGGGAACCATAGCGGAGTCGGTGAACCACCTCGGCAGCGAACTGTCCTCCCACATCGATCGCGAGTACCGGGCGGTCATCGACCGGCAACACGCCGAGTACCGGGCCCTGCAGGCACAGATCTCGCCCCACTTCCTCTACAACGTCTTCAACGACTTCATGGCGATGAACCGTCTCGGCCAGCGGGAGCGCCTGAACGATTCGATCCTGCAGATGACCCGGCTGTTGCGCTACTCGTGCGCGACCGGGGACTTCGCCACCGTCCGGCAGGAGGTCGACTTCGCCCAGCAGTACCTCTTCCTGCGGCAAATGGAACTGGACGACCGGATGTCCTACGAGATCCTGCTGGCGGAGGAATGCGCCGACGTACCCATGCCGAGGCTGATCGTCCAGCCCCTGGTGGAGAACGCGATCAAGCACGGCATCCCGGACGACCGGCCGCTCCACATCCGGATCCGGGCCGAGCTGTCCGTCCACGAACCGCCCCGGACCCGGATCACGGTGACCGACGACGGTATCGGCTTCAACCCGGACGGGATCACCGAGACCTCGGGATTCGCGACGATGAGCATCCGGGAGCGCCTCCGCATCCTGTCGCCCGATTCGACTCTCCAGATCTCATCCCGACCCGGCGAGGGGACCTGCAGCGTCCTGGAAGTGGGAGCGATCCAGGGATGAGAATTCTGATCGTCGACGATGACCGGCTCGCCCGCGACGCCCTGGCGTCGATCCTGACCGAGCTGGTTCCAGCTGCCGAACTGCAGCAAGCGGCAGACGGCCACTCGATGATCACCGCAGTCACGCAATGGCATCCGGAGTTGGCGATCGTCGACATCAACATGCCTCGGCTGGACGGACTGTCCGCCATCGAAGAGCTGACACGAGTCGGCCTTGACACTGAGTTCATCGTCCTCACCGCTCACGCCGAGTTCGATTTTGCGCACCGGAGCATCAAGCTGCCGATCTCCGACTACCTACTCAAGCCGACCGACCCCACCGAGCTGGTCTCGGCGGTGGCCCGTAGCCTTGAGAATCGTCACAAGCGGTGCCGGGAACTGGCGGCGGTGTTCGCCACCGAGACCGCGGCCCTGGTGCATAGCCGACTGCGTGTGGCTCCGCGGGATCCACTTCCTCACGCCGAGAACGGGCGCTCCGCGGCGGGCACACCGCCGCAGGCCTGGTATCTCGGTGCGGCCGTCTTCCGGGAGCGGGCCTTCGGCGCGTCCGCCTCGTCCGACTTTCCAGGGATCATCTGCCACGGCCGGTTGGTCGAGACGCCGCGACTGTGCACCGCGGTCCGTACCGACACCGGCCAGGGTCCAGAATCCGCGTTCGTGCTGGTCCGGACCATCCCAGGTGACCAGACCGTGGCCACCGACCTTGATGTCGAGTGTCAGGCGATCAGCAGTTCGGACGAGTTGACCAGCGCTCTGTGGGTGTCGGCGCCACACCCCGAGGGAGTACTGGATCGGCTGCGCGACGCCCTGCTCCAGCCGGAACTACGGTTTCGTGGACGGCCGGGCAGGGCCACCCCGCTTCCCGCAGACCTGGCCGAACCCAGCCAGACGACGGCCTTCTGCCAGGAGCTGAGCGCGGTCTTCACCGCCGCCCGGGCCGCAGATGAGGTGCGGTATCTCACCGCCGTCAACCGGCTGGCCAAACAACACGCCGAGTGGCCGAGATCGCTGCGGCTCGGTGATATCTCCGGTTTCGCGGAGGGTGTGCTCGGACAGCCGGTCGAATGGGGTCACCCCGCCGCGCTCTACCGCTCGCTGGCCCGACTGGGACCACAGATCGCACGGCAGTCCGGGACCGCCGCCAGCCGGATCGGGCGGATCCAGCAGTACCTGGCCGAGCACTTCGCCGAGCCACTCACCCTCGTCGGCGTCGCCAGGAAGTTCGATCTCACACCGACCTACCTCAGCGCGCTCTTCCACGAGAAGACCGGCACCACCTTCCTCGCCTACCTCACAGAGCTTCGGATCTCCCATGCCCGGCGGGTCCTGGAGAACGACCCGGAAGTCCGAGTACAGGAGTTGGCGGCATTGTGCGGCTATGCCTCGGCCAGGCACTTCTCCCAGGTGTTCCGCCGGCTGACCGGCTCCTACCCCTCGAAGTACGCCGGCCAGGACGAGGAGACCAGCGACGGCTGAGGCGCCGTTCACCGGCCGGGTCAGCTCAGGCTGGGGAGAAGCGCAACTCCAGCATCACCGTTGCGGCAATGGCGCTCACGGCCACCTCCAGCAGGTCACCGTCCGGCGCGGTCGCGATCTCCGCCCCGGTCGCCGCACCGCCGACGAAGGTCCAGCCGTTGCGATGGAACACGTAGGTCTGCGCCACCTGCGGGATGGCCGCCAACTCCAGGCGCAGGGCGTGCCCATCCCAGCTGCTGTCCACGACGCTCACGGCGTCCATCGAGACGTGCCGGGTCGACGCCAGCAGTTGTGGCCGCTCCAGCACCGGGCGCAGCCCGATGACCTGACAGTGGCCGAGCGCAAGCTCCTTGACCGCCATCGGTCGTCCGGCGCCGACCTCGCCCAGGTAGGCACGGGCCCAGAAGTCATAGGCGTGATAGGGGGCCGCGACATCCAAGCCGAGGACGTCCGGATCGAGGGTCGAGGCCCGTAGCGGCCCGGTCGCGAACCGCCCGACGACCGACCAACGCTCGCCAGCAGCGCCCAGGTGGAAGGCCCACAAGGAGCCGAACGGGTGATCGTCGTCCAGGGAGGGATACACCCCGGCGATGCTGGCCGCCTCCTGCTCGTCCACGACGTCCGGCCGGACGGGGGCGTCCTCGGACTGCACGGCGAAACCGTGGAGCTTGGTCCAGGTGTAGGCAGGCAGGTCGGTGCGCAGCGGCCCGGTCTCCCCAGTTCGGGTGGCCAGCGGCGGGACGCACGCCCGCACGATCACCAACGCCTGCGTGTCGTAGGTCTCCAGCGGATCGGAGAGCATCAGCAGGCCACCCGAGAGGGCGATCAGCGACAGCACTGACCGTGCCCATTCCGGATCGGTGCGGACGCAGACATGGTCGGGGTCGTTGGTGAACACGATCCGGTGGGTGTGGTACCAGCGGGCACTCTCGAAGAGTTGCATCCGGATCCCGGCCCAGGTCGGGTTGGCGTCCATCGCGATCCGGCAGGCGTCGGCCGGTCCCGCGACTTCCGACAGGGCGCCCCACGGCGCCAGCAGGTAGGCGTCCTCCCCCAGTCCCCGGCGGGCGGCCTCCAGATAGGCGACGAATCGCCGGGAGGCGTCCTCGTCGCCGAGCAGCCCGAGCCGGACCGCCTCGTGCAACCCGTCCAGCAGCAGGTGGCGGATGGCGTCACCCTTCACGTAGGCGTAGCCGGCCTCCTTCAGTCGCCGGAACGCGGCCTCGACGTGGGTGGCGAGTGATTCCGGGGTGCAGGAGTAGATCAGGTCGATCCACTCACCGAGCAGCGGGGCGTCGCCGTTCCACAGCACCGCATCGGGGTGGGCCGTGGCGAAGCCGGGGTTGGTGATGTTGGCGTTGAGCCAGATACCGGGCGTCATGCCCTGCTCACGAATGGAGCGCACGATGCCGGCGTGGCCGTCGGGGAAGGCGTCCGGCCGACAGGTCAGCCAGGCGTCCGCCATGGTGTCGGTCGCCCGCTGCGGCAGCGGCATCGCCTGGTAGCCGTCGTCCACCTGGACGACGTCGAGGCCCCACTCGAGCAGATCACGACCCATCGTCGTGGCGGCCAGGCAGATCCGTTCTTGGTCGAGATCGCGCCGGTATGCCTCCCAGGAACACCAGCCGGCGATCACGTCCGGCTTCGGGCGCCGCTGCCAGGGGGCGAAGTTCCGGAATCCCAGGTGCTCGCGATAGTAGCGGGGGCGGATGTTCAGGTAGAGCGGAGTCGGTGACAACTCCACCGTGATCGACGCGCGCGCCCTGCCGTCGGTGTCGACGATCTCGGTTTCGTTCCAGTGCCAGGGGGCGCCGTGGAAGTCGATCAGCACATCCTGGATCACGTCGTACAGACCGTTCACCGAGGGAAGCAGGGGCCGTCCCAGCAGGCCGAGGACAGCCTCGCCCCGTCCGGCACGGCGGGGACGAAGCGGTAGGGACCCCTCCGACAGGGCGAACTCCACCCGAGCAGTGACCGGCCTGTCCGTCTGCACATAGACCTGCTGTACATACGGGAAGGACGAGATCGTGCCGTCCGACCCATGCCGATAGCCGGGTTCCACCCTTTCCGGCAAACGTACCGAGATGATGTCGTTCCCGTTGTACTCATACCGCAGTGCGCCACTCGCGGAATCCCAGTGGTGCAGCGCGTGCGCCCGCGGTGGCACCTCCAGCACGGGATGTGAGTACTCGTTGTGCATTGGCACTGCCAACCCCCTGGATTCGACCATCATCGTGGGACCCGTGAACCCGGATCGCTGCCAGTCTGGCCAACCTCTCCAGACCCGCCAACGCGCGAGAGTTACGATTCCGGTGCGCTTTCATCGACCCCAGCGCTGGTCGGGCTCACCGCGATGCCTCAGAGCGCCGCAAGCTCGACCGCGCGACTGGGACGTCGTCGAGCATTGCGGGGGTGAGGCGTCCGGTGAAGGTGTTCTGCCGGGAACTCACACGACGAACAGCGAAACCGGGAACGACGCCGTGCGCAACAGCTTCTCCAGTTCGAAGGAGCGGTCGCCGGTCCAGTCCCGGCCGAGCAGCTCGCGCAGGTCGTCCTCTGGTCGGCCGCCGAGCAACTCGATCAACTGGGGGACATCCGCCGCCCGGACGGTGCGGAAGTACTCGTACTCGCCATCCCGGACGCCTGGCCCGTCGGGGACGCATAGATCCTGACCGGAGAACCTGACATCGCCCCTCTCGTCCAGTTCGGCCCAGAGGTGGCTAAGCACCCCGTTGAGGTTCGCGGCCCGCAACTCCAGCTTCCACGGCACGGTCGTCGTGCGCTGGGCAGCCGCGAGTGCCAGCCGCTTGAGGTCGTCCGCGGTGTAGCCGGGCCAGCCGTGCACCAGCGCCACCCAGTCGGACGGCAGCTGCGACGCACCCCACACCGCGCCCGCCAGTGAGCCGGCGATCGCCGCGACGGTGTCGGTGTCGTTTCCGCCGCGGATCGCCCGGTACAGCGCCCCTTGAAGATCGGATGCCCCTGCGATCGCCGCCAGCGCGGCCTGGAAGGCCTTCACCACCCAGCCGTTCTGGGCAGCGAAGTCCCGCGGGTGGCGTCCGTGCGCAGTCGCTTCGTCGATCAGGTCGGACCAGCGTGGACGAGCCTGCGCCGGCAGCCAGGCCAGGCCGATTCGCGGGTCGAACTGTCCCGTTCGGATAGCGTGCCGGATCGCCAGGCACCACAGTGTCGCCGCGTGGGCATTGTCCGGCTCGACATGAGTGAGCTCCGCGATCCGTCCGGCCGCCTCGGCCAGCCGCGCCTCCTGACCGTCCGCCAGGTAGCCCAGCGCGACCGGTCCGGTGCGCATCAGCGAGCCGTTGCCGCCGCTGCGTCCGGTCTCGTCGTGGATGGCCCGCGCCGCCTGCCGGGCGCCCGCCTCGGTCGTCGGCCTGGGGATCCGGTGGAACACCCGCTGGGTCTGGATCCCGACATCCTTCGCGGTTTGGGCCCAGCCCAGCCAACGATCGACGATCCCGCCCAGCACCGCCGCGTCGCGCAGCGATTGCCGGCGTGCGGCCGCCTCCAGGATCGCGATCGCCATGGCGGTGTCGTCCGTCCATTCACCCACCGCATGCCCGAAGTGCCCCACCCCGAACACGGGCACCTGATCGTCCGCCAGCCCGGGACCGAACTCATAGGCGGACCCCAACGCGTCCCCCACCGCCGAGGCAAGGACCGCCCCGATGGCCCGATCCCGCTGCTCAACCGACAGCTCGCTCATGAGCCCGCCTCCCTCATGGTCACGCTCCCAGCATGGCCGATGTCCGCGTGCGAACCCAGCCCTCGGCACCGAGGTGGCGTTCGTCGCCATGCACTCGAGAAAGTGCTGTGGCGAGCACTGCAGGCCCCGGTCCGGCTCTTCAACCAGCGTTGCCCGTAGCCGTCATCGGATCGGGGGACGTCCTCGGCTCCACAAGCACGGCGAGTGCGAGCATGCCGATCGGGCGGACGGCGCCGCCTGATCGGTTGGGTTATTCGGCCTCGTCAATTGAGCGGCCGTCGAACACGCGACCTCTCCACCGATACCTGTCAGCCGGGCGCCGGGACAAAGGCAGGCGCAAGCTCGGGTTCGACGTGGTTGGGCTCGAAGTGGAGCCAGCGGGTCTGCAGGGGTTCCCCGGTCGGGCCGCGCCACGACGGCGGTGACCCGGTGGGTGGGGGTGACGGCTCAGGTCGGGCCGGGTTGAGTTCGTAACCGTAATGGCTGCGAAAGATCAGCCCATCGACGCGCTGCGGGTCGCCCTCGATCATGAACGCGCCCTTGTGGTGCTCGTCATGGTGATATCCGCACAGGCACAGCAGGTTCGAGGGGTCGGTCACCCCGCCGTCACGCCAGTGGGTCTGGTGATGCACCTCAAGGTAGGCGGCGGAATGACAACCCGGATACCGGCAGCCCCTGTCGCGATCTTCGATCAGAGCCCGGACCCGGTCCGGCACGATCCGCTTGCTCCGTCCGACCCGGACGGGTTTCCCGTCGGTTTCCCACACCGGCTTCAGATCACCGTCGCAGGTGTACCGCTCGGCGATATGCCGTGGCAGGGCGCCCTTCTTGTGCAGCCACGCTTGCCCCTCGGTGTCCAGGTGGACGAGTACGCGGTACCGCTCACGCCGCGACGACGACGTCACCGACTCCAACGAACGGGACGCGACCTCCAGCAATCCATCGGCGAGAGTAGCTTCGGTGTTTCCGGCCTTGAACAGCGAGTCCTTGGCTTCCCGGATGGCCTGTTCGATCAGCGCACCGGCCGCTTCGTCACGGGTGGTGTATTTCAGGAGGAACTGACCGTCGAGGTGGCTCACCTGCAACGTGGCCGGACGGTCCTTGGGCTGCTCGTCACCGGTCGGCCGGGGGTCGTGGAACCAGCCGGCCAAACCCCGCCGCAACTGGGCCACGGTCGCATTCTCCGCGAACTTCGCCACGTCCACCGAGTGCGTGGCCGGCGCATGCTCGGCAACCACAGCAGCCTGGTCCAACGTCAACCTGCCAGCACCCAACAGCTCAACCGTCTCGGGAATCTCATCAACCCGGCGGGCAATCCTCACGATCTTGCGGACGGTCGAGCGATCCAGCCCGGTCTTGAACTCCAGGAAGTGCTCCACCGAGCGAATCCCGTCCCCCACCCACGCCTCGTCCGCGATGACCTGGGCCGTGGTGGAGACGAGTTGCGCGTGCAACTGCGCGATCTGGCCCGACAGCTGCCCGACCCTGTCGGACGCTGACCACCAATCGAGCTGCGCTTCCATGTCCTTCATTCTATTCGAACTGACGTGCGGATTCAAGGGCAATCTGCGACTTACTTCCCTTGTCACAGACCTGTTCTCTGCACGTCGACCAGCCGAGCACGGCGTCCCGCTCTCATGCCTGACCACCACTGAGAACCAGGCTAATCCGACCCACTGACAAAAAGGTGAGCGGTGAGCGAGCCCGCCTGGGCGGGCAACGGCCGACCCAGGGAGCCGGCCACATGGACCTCCAGCACCGACCTCGGGAGAATGACCGCCTACCCCTCGCCGACGACGTGCTGCCACTGGTCCGCACCCGTTCCGACGTCCCCGCTGGCACGCCGCGAACGCATACGGATCCCAACTCCACACCGCTGTGGACATGCTGGAGCAGGCAGCGACAACCGCTCGCCGCCCACTCCCGCGACCACGCCGTGGCCGCGTGGCTGCAGGACACCGCGGAGGCGCTGGCCGAGATCGGCAAGTTCGAGTTGGAGATCGACTGAGCGAAGCAGACGACCTACTTCAGTCAGGGGCATCCGTCGGTCAAGACGGTCGGCTGCCTTCAGCCACAACGAGGTCGGCAGATCCGGGTCTAGGGTGGGCAATGCACCCCGCGCATCGATGACGACCTAGGGAGAGTCCGGATGACGGAGCCTGCCACCCTCAGCGGTCGCACCATCGTGATGTCCGGCGGTAGCCGCGGGATCGGGCTGGCGATCGCGCTGCGCGCGGCAGCGGACGGGGCGAACCTCGTCCTGCTGGCGAAGACCGATCAGCCGCATCCCAGGCTGGAAGGGACCATCCACACCGCGATCGAGCAGATCGAGGCCGCGGGTGGCCAGGGTCTGGCGGTGGTCGGGGACGTCCGCAACGACGATGACATCGCCCGCGCGGTCGCGGCGGCGGTCGAGAGCTTCGGCGGCATCGACATCGTGGTCAACAACGCCAGCGTGCTGGTGCCGCTGGGCACCCTGGAACTCACCCCCAGCCGGTACGACCTGATGCAGGACGTCAACGTCCGCGGCACCTTCATGCTGACCCGGGCCTGCCTGCCGCACCTGCTGGCGGCCGACGATCCGCGCGTGCTCACCCTCAGCCCTCCGCTCAACCTCAGCCCGCACTGGCTGGGACGGTTCCCCGGCTACCTGCTCGCCAAATACGGCATGACACTGGCCACCCTCGGGTTCGCCGCCGAGTTCCCCCGGATCGCCGCGAACACGCTCTGGCCGCGCACCCTGATCGCGACCGCGGCGATCAGCAACACCCTGGGCGATGACGCACTGGCCCGGAGCCGCTCTCCCCGGATCGTCGCGGACGCCGCACAGCTGATCCTCACGTCACGGGCCCGAACCGCACAGACCCTGATCGACGACGAGGTGCTGGCCGAAGCGGGGATCACCGATCTCTCCGGCTACTCCCACCTGCCCGGAGCCACCGACCTGCAGCCCGACGTATTCCTCGACTGAAACGGAGCCAGCCATGACCGATGCCCCCGCGACCTGGTTCGGATCGATCGCCGTCTCCACCCTCGTCCTGCCCGGACGCGAACGCGCTTCCGCGCTGGCGCGACTGGGTGCCGCCGAGCCCCACCGTCCGGTGCTGTGGACGCTCCAGGGGCTTGACGACCTGACCGCCGCACTCCGCCATGTAGGCGCCCTCGGGGTCGAGGCGGTCGTACTGGCCGGCAACGACCACTCCTTCGGCAGCGGCGCCGATCTCAACGTGCTGAACTCCGCCACGTCGGTCACCGAGGCCACCGAGGCCGCCCATCGGGGCTGGCGGGCGTTCCGGACCCTGGCCGACCTGCCGATCCCGAGCGTCGCGCTGCTGACGGGCTTCGCCCTGGGCGGCGGGCTGGAGCTGGCGCTGTTCGCCGACCACCGGCTGGCGCGCTCGGATGCCAAGGGAATCGGCCTGCCCGAGGTCGGCCTCGGCATCCTGCCCGGCTGGGGCGGCGCCTGGCAGATAGCCCGCCTGGCCGGCGCGGAGGCAGCCATCGCGACCGCGATCGACGACTCGCTGCGGGGACGCCCCCAGCGCGCGGCTGAGGCGCTGCAGCGCGGCGTCGTGGACGCGGTGCTGCCCGCCTCCGACTGGGACGAGACCTGGCCCACCTGGGTCGCCGAGCGGATCGATGCCGGCAAGCGTCCCGACCCCACTCCCCCTCCCGCCGACCAATGGCGATCCGTGGTGACGCAAGCCGCCGAACGACTCGGCGTCCGCACGCCACCGGCACCCCCAACGGTCCCTGGGCCTGGGAAGCTCCCTGAGCCTGTCGAGGGGTCGGCCCCACCGCCATCCCCGCCCCTCGTCTTGGCGTCATCCCCGCGGAGGCGGGAACCTCGCCCACGCCTGAGCCCCGCTCCGGAGGCGACACTCGGGCTGATCCAGCGGACCTGGCAGCAGGACATCGACACCGCCGAGGCGGAGACCAGCGCCGAGTTCGGCAAGCTGCTCTACTCCGACACCGCCCGCGCCTGCATCTATGCCCAGGGCCTGACCCGCCGCAAGCCCGTCGTCCCGGACGCGCTCGCCGGTGGCACCGCGCGTCCGGTCAACCGAGTTGCCGTGATCGGCGCCGGACTGATGGCCTCCCAACTGGCCGCCCTGATCGCCAGGCAGGCCCGGATTCCTGTGATGCTGACCGATCTCGACAGCGAGCGAGCCGAGCGCGGCCTCGACCTGGCTCGCGGCCGACTGGAGCGGCTCGTCAAGCGCGGCGCCCTGACCACAGACCAGGCAGCTGCGATCGCCGGCTTGATCACCGCCACCGCCGACCCAGCCGGAGTGGCCGGGGCAGACCTGGTGATCGAAGCGATCTTCGAGGATCTCGGCGCCAAGCGCGCCGCCTTCGCCGCCGCTGAGCCCCACCTGGCCGACGACGCCATTCTGGCCACCAACACCAGCTCGCTGTCGATCACCGCCCTGGCCGAAGGGCTGGCCCACCCCGAGCGAGTGATCGGCTTCCACGTCTTCAACCCGGTGGACGTCGTCCCGCTGCTGGAGATCATCCCCGGCGCCCGGACCGGCCCGGACGCGGTCGCCGCCGCGCTCGACTTCGGCGCGAAGCTTCATCGCGCGGCCGTCTTCTCCGCCGATGCCCCCGGCTTCATCGTCAACCGCGTCCTGACCCGGATGTTCGACGTCTCGCTGGCCGCGCTGGACACGGGCCAGGACCCGGCCACCGTCGACGCCGCCCTTGACCCGCTCTGCCTGCCGATGACCCCGCTGCAACTGCTCGACTTCGTCGGCACCGCAGTCCAGCTGCACGTCAGCGAGACCATGCACGCCGCCTTCCCCGATCGCTTCTCGCTCCCCACCTGGCTCGCTCAGGTAGTCGCAGAGGGCCAGCGCAGCGTCCTCACCGAGGATGGCCAACTGACTGAAGCCGCTGCCGCGCTGCTGCCCCCGCGGGCAGCCGGCCAGCAACCTGCCGCGAAACTGCTGGATCGCGCATTGCTCGCGCTGGCCGAGGAGATCCGCCTGATGCTCGACTCCGGGGTCGTCGCCACGCCGGAGGAGGTCGACCGCGCTCTCCTGCTCGGCGCCAACTGGCCCCGGGAGCTCGGCGGGATCACCCCCTACCTGGACCGCACCGGCGCCTCCGAACGCGCTGCCGGCCGCCGCTTCCACCCGCCAGGCACGGTCACCCTGCACTGACGAAGCCGGTGGCCGAGCACCGCGTCCTACTCCTCGACCAGCGCACTAGGCGAGCTCTGCACAGGCCCGCCAGCGGACTCTTCCATGCTTGTGGGCACGGTGCCTCGACGTGACAACGCTCTCACAATCGCAGCAGCCGGCCATAGCCATCCCCGCCGTGGCTGCGGGATGATTCCCCTGGCGCGCTGAGGGCCAGGCCGGCTGGACCGCCGCGCTGAGGAGGACCGGATGTCCAGCCCCACACCGGCTGAGTTGGCCGATCTCGCGGCGAAGCTCGCCACCACGACGAACACGCTGGCGGCCGCGGAGAAGACCCGGGCCGACGCGGACAAGGTGCGCGCGGACGCCGACCAGGTGCGGGCCGGTACCGAGAAGGAGCGCCAGCTCGCTCAGAACGCCGTCGACGTCGCGGCCGCCGATCTGGAGGCCAAACGGATCGCCAACGACAAGGCCCGCAGCGACGCCGACTCGGCCCGGATCGACAAGCTGATCAGCCAGCTCAGTGGCGCCGTCCCGGAACTCTCGAAGCTGCAGAAGAACACCGTCAGCTTCAGCGAAGGCAAGGTGCTTCGCCAGGCCGAGGCGAACGCACTCGCTCTCACGGGCGTCGCCGCCACGATCGCGCGGGAAGTCGTCGACGCGCTGGCCGACAAGCCCAAGACGACCCTCTTCGTCACCTCGGAGCCCAGGTTGGTGGCCGCCATAGCCGCCTATCGGCAGCTCATGGACGAGGCCGGGCTCCTCAAGACCCGGCTCACCGAAGCCAGGCAGGCGGCCGAGACGGTGCTTCAGCCTGGGGACGCCCGCCCCATCACCAAGTTCGCGGACGCCGGTACAGGCGCGGCGCTGGTGGTCGCGGCCGTGGCGGGCAAGGCGATCACCGAGGTGGCATCACTGTTCGAGATCGACGTCGCCGTGGCCTCCAGTACGGCGGAGTTGCCGGCGGCGGCCGTCCATGCGTCCGTGATGCGGGAGTTGCTCCGGCTAGCCAAGGAACGGAGGCTCACGCTGGTCATTCAGCACGAGTGGGCGCGCATCCCTGATCCCGAATCGCCGCTGCGCCAGGCCGTCAAGACGCTGACCTCCGAGGATCGTGCCGCGGCCGCCACCATCCTCCAGCTTCAGGCACAGCTCGATGCGCTCGGCGATCCCGAAGGCGACCTGGCCAAGGCGCTCAAGGCCGCCGAGGCGGCCACGTCCGACGATGAGCGTGGAGTTGCGCAAGAGAAGGCCAAGGAGGCGGTCGAGCGCGTGACGAGGCTCAACACCCTCACCACCGCGAAGAGCGCCCTGCAGGCCGCCGCCGCGAAGGCGAAGGCATTCGCCGACCGGGTGAGCGCTGTGTCGCCAGAGACCGGCAGCAGCCCGCTGACCACCGCCTACAGCATTGAGCCGCTCGCCACCAAGAGCCAGCACCGCCGCGTCCTGCTGCTCGGCGGAGCGACGGCCGAGGCCAACCAGGTGGTGGTGACCCGTCGGCTGCTCGCCCCGCGGGTCCACGTCAGCACCTCGGTCGAGGCCCACTACCTGCTGCTCGACGATGATGGAGTCGTCGCGGCCGGACGCTCGTCGGCGTCCGCCGCCTACGCGGCCAGGATCACCCGCTGGGGCGCCGGCTGGTCGCGCATCCAAGGTCTCACCGGCCCATCCGCGCCCTAGCCGGCCGGTCGACCGACCTCGAGTGACCGGGTGGATCCCCGCCGACTCGACGGCGGATCGGCGATGGCCACTGGGCTCCGGAGGCGATCGATGGCCTCGACAAGCTCGACCCTCGATAACCAGCGCTTCCTAGACGATGCAGAACTCGTTGCCTTCCGGATCCTGCATCACGATCCACCGGCCGGTGAACGGCTCGTCGAACACCTTGAGCTGCGTCGCACCGGCGGCGACCAGCTGATCGGCTCTCGCCTGCAGCGCGGCCAGGTCCTTGTCCTCCCGCGAGGCGGAGACCCGGACGTCGAGATGGACGCGGTTCTTCGCCACCTTCGGCTCGGGAACCTTCTGGATGAAGATCCGAGGGCCGATTCCGTCGGGATCGACGATCGCGTTCGCGTCGTTCCAGCGCTCCGGTGGCAGACCCCACCCGGTCAGCGCCTCGTCCCAGGTCTGGTACGGGGCTGGCGGCGGTTCGCGGACGTAGCCCAGCGCCATCGCCCAGAACTCGCCCAGCGCAAACGGGTCGGCGGCGTCCATCGTGACCGAGAATTTCGACGTCATACCGCAACCCTCGCGCTTGTCGGACGTTCAGGCAAGGCCTGCGCGGACGCGAGGACCAACCGCGAGCTGCACCAGGCCCAGCAACGTAGCAACGCTTCATAGCTGTATGTTACGCTTCATAACATGGAGATCATCGAGGTGCAGCGGGCCGGCGGCAGGATCGCCGTGGAGACTGCCGGCAGCGGGCCACTGGTGGTATGCGTGCCGGGGATGGGCGAATCCCGGGCGTCGTTTCGTCACCTGGCACCGGGGCTGGTGAAGGCGGGATACCGGGTGGCGGTGATGGACCTGCGCGGGCACGGAGACAGTTCGGCCAGGTTCGACGCGTACGACGACCCGGCCGCCGCCGGAGACGTGCTCGCGGTGATCGACGCGCTCGACGATGCGCCGGCGACGGTCGTCGGGAACTCCATGGGTGCCGCGGCCGCGGTGCTTGCGGCGGCGGAGCGTCCCGAAGCGGTGGATCGGCTGGTGCTGATCGGCCCGTTCGTGCGGGACCACGGGCCGGCCGCCAGCCGACTGCTTCTGCGGGTACTGCTGGCTCGCCCGTGGGGTCCGGCGGTATGGCGGGGATACTACGGATCGCTCTTCGGCCGGCGGAAGCCGTTGGACCACGACGCGCATGTGGCTCGCGCACTGGCATTGTTGCGGCGCCCCGGTCGGTGGGCGGCGTTTCAAGCCACCGCGCGAACCTCCCACGCCCTGGCCGAAGCCGCCCTGCCGAAGGTTGCGGCCGCGGCCCTGGTGGTGATGGGCGAGCGGGACCGGGACTTCTCCGATCCGCGCTCCGAAGCCGCGTGGGTCGCCGAGGCCCTGCGCGGCGAGTACCGGATGATCGCGGGGGCGGGCCACTACCCGATGGCCGAACAGTCCGCCGAGGTGCTGGACGTGATGCTGCCATTCCTGACCCGAGTCGATCGCGAGCAGAGGTCGCATGGCTGAACGTCTCACCAGGAGCACGGTGATCGACCGCGCGGCATCCCTGGTCGACGAGATCGGCCTGGACCAGCTGACGATCACCAAGCTCGGCCGAGCCCTCGGGATCGCCCCACCCGGCGTCTACCGGCATGTCAACGACCTGGGCGACCTGCGCAGGGCGCTCGGCCGGCAGGCCGCGCGCGAGGTCGCCGCCGTTCTTTCGACAGCCTGTGCCGGCCTGTCAGGACAGGACGCACTGACCGCGCTGGCCGGCACGCTGCGAGCCTGGGCCGTTCGGCATCCCGGACGGTACGCGGCCCTGCAGGTCGCTCCCGATCCGGGCGACACCGACGGGCAGGCCGCCGCCGAGCATCTCATCGCGGTGATCGCCTCCGCGCTGCGTGCCTACCGGCTCACCGGCGACGATCTGACCGACGCGATCCGCCTGATCCGCAGCACCCTGCACGGCTTCGTCATCCTCGAGCAGAGCGGCGGCTTCAAGCAGCCGCGCGATATCGAAGCGACCCTGGCGCGCATCATCGCTTCCCTCGACACCGTGCTCACCGCGTGGTCGCACGACAACTCGGCAATTCGGACACCAGCCTGAGACCGGACGGGTCCGTAGCGTGACCTGTGACAGGAGGCGAGATGGGGTTGTGGGAATCCGTGGCGCCGTGGCTGTTCGGCGTGGCCGGGCTGGTCACGCTCTCGATGCTGCAGGCGGTGGTGGCGCCGCGTGCCGTTCTGCGTGCCTACTTCGATGAGCAGACCGACTCCCCCGGGATGCTCGCGATCGTGCGCAACTGGGGTGCCGGGATAGCAGCCTGCGGCGGACTGCTGCTGGCTGCGGCCTTCGTTCCGGACATCCGGGTCGCGGCAGCAGTGTTCGCGATCGTCACCAAGCTGGCGTTCACCGCGCTGGTGCTGGGCCCCGGACGCGCGTCCGCGCAGCGCCAGGCCAGGCTGGCAGCGGCCTTCGACGTGGTGGTCATCGTCCTGCTGGCAGCATGGCTGGTGGCGCAGAGCCCAACCTGATCAGGCAGCGCGGCGGGTGCCTCCGCGCCGGTGCGCCTGGCGGGAGAACGCCGCCGCTCCGCCACTGGTGGAAGCCGCAGGACGCGACGACCGGGGTTGGCCCTGACGGTTCCGGGGCGACGCCTGGTGGACGGATGCAGCGGCTCGGGGCTTGCCCTGACGACCGGACGAGCCGGTCCTCTTCGAGACCGGCTTGGTCTCGCCCCGACGGGCAGCCGCGGTCGGCGCGTGCTCGGGAGCGACTGGCGCCGCCGCCGTTCCGGCGAGTTCGCGCAAGGCTTCGTCCCCGGCTCGCACCGGCACCGGAGCGACCGTGATCTTGGCCGCACGGGAAATCGACTGGAAGTCCTTGCGCTGCTCAGGCAGCACCAGGGTGACCACGTCACCGGCGTTTCCGGCGCGCGCAGTGCGTCCGGAACGGTGCAGGTATGCCTTGTGCTCCGCCGGCGGATCGACGTGAACGACCAGGTCGACGCCGTCGACGTGGATGCCGCGAGCGGCGATGTCAGTGGCGACCATGACCCGCACCTGGCCATCGGCGAATGCCTTCAGGCCGCGTTCGCGCGCGTTCTGCGAGAGATTGCCGTGCAGTTCGACCGCCGGGATGCCGTCCGCGGTCAGTTCGCGTGCCAGCTTGCGAGCCTGGTGCTTGGTGCGGGTGAACAGCAGCCGCCGTTCGGCACCCGCGGCGAGTTCGTGGACGACCTGTCGCTTCTGGGCCGCGTCCGCAACCAGCAGCACGTGGTGACTCATCGCGGCGACCGGGGAGGAGGCGGTGTCCACGCTGTGCTCCAGGGGACGGTTCAGGAACCGCTTGACCAGCTTGTCGATCCCACCGTCCAGGGTGGCGGAGAACAGCATCCGCTGCCCGCCTGCCGGCGTGGCGGTGAGAATCCGGGTGACGCCCGGGAGGAAACCGAGGTCGGCCATGTGGTCGGCCTCATCGAGGACGGTGATCGCGACCGCATCCAGGCGGACCTCGCCCTGGGACATCAGATCCTCCAGGCGTCCCGGGGTGGCCACGACGATGTCGACGCCGCGGCGCAACTGCCGGACCTGGCCGGCCTGGCTCACCCCGCCGAAGATGGTCATGACCCGCAGCCCGGACGCGTTCGCGAGCGGCTCGATGACGGCCAGAATCTGGTTGGCCAGCTCGCGAGTCGGAGCGAGCACGAGGCCGCGGGGCGCTCCGGGACGGCTCTGCTTGGCAATGGTGGACGGTGCCAGCCCGGCCAGCCGGGCGATCAGCGGCAGCGCGAAGGCGAGGGTCTTGCCCGAACCGGTGCGGCCGCGTCCGAGGACGTCCCGGCCGGCGAGGGTGTCGGGCAGCGTGGCGGTCTGGATCGGGAAGGGAGCGTTGATGCCCTGCTGGGTGAGCGGGCGGATCAGCGTGGAAGGAACGCCCAGCGACGCGAACGACGCGGGCGCAGAATCAGCTTGTGACAAAGGAAAACTGCTTTCAGCAACGATGGTTCACCACGGTCCAAGTCGGCTCGCGTCCGCGCTGACGAAGCCAGCGGCGCGGTGCACGAATGTGGTGCGATGTCGGGTCGCGACATCCGCGCCCTGAGACCCAGTCTCTCACATCCCGTCCCGGCACCCCCAATCGACCGGGCCGCGGAGCGGTGCGGTTGGCCGCTGCGGCGGTCGGGCCTCGCCCGCGGACTCGGACACGCGCCGCCGACTCCTGCTTCCGGATGACCGGCCGGTCTTCTACGCGGGCGGTGGGCCGTACTACGGTTGACCCCTGATCAGCCGTCATGCGACACCCAGGGGTGGCCGATGCGTCGAATCGCGCACCTGCTGATGCTCAGCGTCATCGTCGCGGGCTGCGCCACCGCGACCGCCCCCACCCCGGCACCAACCCCGCCACCGCCACCGGCACCGGCGTCCGTGCCAGCCAGTTCGCCGCCGGCGAGCATGCCTGCGCCGACACCGGAAGAGCCATTCGCCGCTCTCGACGAGATCGTGCTGAGCGAACCCAGCGCGCTGGGATCCTCCTGGAGCGAGCTGTTCGCGCTGCCGTACGGAGACGCGCCGGAGCAACTCGGCACCTCCCTCGGCGGTGACGGCGAGGGCCTCCAGTGGGGACCGAGCTATGGGACGCAACTGCCGGACGGCACCTGGTGGTTCCTCGACACCGCGCACGTCCGCCTCGCCCACTACTCCGAGACTGGCGACTACCTGGGTGAGACCCGGATCCCCAAGCGGTACCTGGCAGGCGGGGAGTACGTGCAGTACGCGACGCCCCTCGCGCTCAGTGACGGCACCGTGGTACTGCAGAGCACCACCCCGGACGACTCCGCGATGCTGCTGCTGGCACCCCAGGGTGACCTCTCCCGGGTGGAGCTGCCGGGCTATGTCGGGGTCAAGGGCACCGACGGCACCCAGCTGTACGGTTTCGCCGAGGACGGTACCGCCGTGCGAGTCGATCCGCTGACGGGAACGCTGACCCCGGTCGACTCCTTCGTCGGCCAGTCCGGCCGGCCCTACTCCCTCTCCGTCGCCCAGGGCCGCGTCGAACTCACCCGGCCCGAGTTCGCGCTCGACCTGCCGGTGACCGCAGCCGGCCGGGAGTCCTCCACGGTGCACCTGAGCCTGGAAGCCACCGACGGCGCAGACGGGGTCATCAGTCTGCTCATCGCCGGGATGATCGAGGACTCCCCCGGCGAGATCACCGACCTGGCGGGCTTCGTCCGCATCGACGCGACCGGACGCGGTCTGGTCGAGAGCGTCCGTCCGCTCACCACGCCCTCGGACCCCGCTGATGGGCTCCGGCTCGGGGTCCGGTTCGGCGACAGCCGGCCCTGGCTGATGGTGATCGACTCCGATGCCGTCCGGGTGTACCGCCGAGCCTGAGCGAGCGTCGCGGCCTGAATCCAGGCGGCATCAGCAATCCGGAGGTCTCCAGGTCAGCCGCTCAACTCCACCGCACGGGCGAGCACCTCATCCAGCATCTGTGGCGTGAGCCGTCCGGTGAAGGTGTTCTGCTGCGAGACGTGGAAACACCCCAGCATGGTCACCGCGCGACCCGAGGGATCGGCGAGCGACACCTCCGCCCCGTGCCCGAACGCAGGACGCGGACGGGGCACCTGCCAGCCTCCTTCACCCAGGGTCTCCAGCAACGCCTGCCAGCCGAAACCACCCAGGGTGATCAGCACCCGCACTGACGACCCGGCCAACTGAAGCTCCCGCGCCAGCCACGGCGCGCAGGTGCGGCGCTCCTGCGGGGTCGGCTTGTTCGCTGGCGGTGCGCATCTGACCGGCGCCGTTACCCGGACCCCGGCGAGTTCGAGCCCGTCGTCGATGCTCACCGCCGTCGGTTGGTTCGCCAGCCCCGCGCGGTGCAATCCGGCGTACAGGAAGTCACCGGAGCGGTCGCCGGTGAACATCCGTCCCGTGCGGTTCGCGCCGTGTGCCGCCGGCGCCAAGCCCACGATGACGATTCGCGCCTCCGGATCGCCGAAGCCCGGCACCGGACGTCCCCAGTACTCCTGATCGCGAAACGACGCCCGCTTCTCGAGCGCCACCGCTTCCCGCCAGGCCACCAGTCGCGGGCACGCCCGGCAGTGGATCAACCGGTCCCGCAGCTCGCCGAGTGTCGCCGCCTCCGCTGCGGCTGCTGCCGGATAGTCGACGGCGTCGGTTTCGAGCATGGGTCCATCGTGGGCATCGGAGGAGCCGGCGTCCAGTCCGTCTCCACAGCACCCCTGTCGGGAGCGGAAGATCTCGCCCGGTTCGGTGGGCAGCGGTCGACGGGAGCGGGCCGCGCGCGCCCGGCCGAGGACCGTCAGAAGACGGGCTTGCCGCCGGTCACCCCCAGAACGGTTCCGCTGACGTAGCCGGCCTCGTCAGAGGCGAGGAACACGAAGGCGGCCGCCACCTCGACGGGATGACCGGGACGCCCCAGCGGGGTGTCCTTCCCGAAGGACTCGACCTTCTCCGGCGCCATCGTGGAGGGGATCAGCGGCGTCCAGATCGGGCCGGGCGCGACCGCGTTGACCCGGATGCCGCGCCCACCGAGTTCAGCGGCGAGATTCACCGTCAGGTTGTTCAGCGCCGCCTTGGTCGCGGCGTAGTCCAGCAGGTGCGTGGACGGCGCGTAGGCCTGGATCGAGGTGGTGACGATGATGCTGCCGCCGCGCTCCAACTGCCCGGCCAGCCGCTGGACGAGCCAGAAGGTCGAGAACACGTTGGTGGCGAAGGTGCGCTGCAACTGCCCGGGTGGGAACTCCTCCAGCTCGTCGTAGGCCATCTGGAAGCCGGCATTGCAGATGAGCACGTCGAGTCCGCCCAACTCGCGGACGGCCGTCTCGGCAAGCTGGGCGCAGGAGCCCTCATCGCGCAGGTCGCCCGGGACGGTGACGCAGCGGCGACCGAGCTCGGTGACCATCTCGGCGGTCCGCTTCGCGTCCTCCTCCTCTTCGGGCAGGTACCCGATCGCCACGTCCGCGCCTTCGTGCGCGAAAGTGATGGCGATCGCACGGCCGATCCCGGAGTCACCACCGGTGATCAACGCCTTCTTGCCGGTCAGCCGCCCGCGCGGCGTCCAACTGCGCTGGCCGTGATCGGGCTGGGGATCCAGTTCGGTCTCGGTTCCCGGCCATTCCTGCTGCTGCGGCGGGATGCTGGTGAGGTCGTCCATCTCATGTCCTTTCATACGAGCCGACCCTCGCTACTTGCCGGCCCGGGCGGCCTTGGCGTTCGCCTCGGTCTCGGCGATCTTGGTGAGCAGTTCGTCGGTGCGGGATTCCTCTTCGAGGGTTTCGCTCAGCAGATCGGCGCCGTCGGGCAGGCCGAGCATGGCCGCCCACCGGCGAAGCGTGCCGTAGCGGGTGATTTCGTAGTGCTCGACGGCCTGCGCCGAGGCGATCAGGGACGCGTCGGCGGCCGGTGACCCCTGGTACTCCTCGAGGTGCTCGTCACCCTCGGTGAGGATTCCGTCGATGGCCGGGCATCGCTTGCTCCGCGGCTTCAGGTCGACCATCGCGAACACCAGCTCCAGACGCTTGACCTGGCCCTCGGTCTCGGTGTGATGGTGCGCGAACGCGGCCTTCAACTCATCCGAGGCGGCAGCCTTCTGCAGCTTCGGCAGGGTCTTGAGGATGTGACGCTCGGCGTAGTACATGTCCCGCAGGGTGTCGTGGAACAGGCTTTCGAGGTTCTTTTCGGCCATGATCGGCTTCCTTTCGGTGGTTGCTTGGACTCCCTGTACCCACCGGCCGGGCACCTCGAACGCCATCCACCCGATCGTTGCCGTGGCGGCGGCCGCAACCGGGACGACGGTAGGCGGGCGTGTCCCGTCGGTTTGAGCGGAGGCCGGGCGGGTTACTGAGGGAGGGACAGCCCTCCGCCGAGTTGGCGGCACCGAAGCCAGTTCACCGATACCGGCCCGAGACCGCCGGGAAGGATCACGACATGCGCGCACTCACCTGGCAGGGACGCGGGGAGGTCCAGTTCGATGATGTTCCGGATCCGGCGATCCAGCTCCCCACCGACATCGTGGTGCGGGTCACCTCCACGGCGATCTGTGGCTCCGATCTCCATCTCTACGGGCCGCTGACACCGTTCATGACGCCGGGCGACGTGCTGGGTCACGAGTTCATGGGCATCGTCGAGGAGGCGGGCTCCAACGTGCCCAGCCTGCGGCCCGGGGATCGGGTAGTGGTCCCCTTCAACATCTCCTGTGGCAACTGCTTCATGTGCGAGCGCGGCCTGCAGTCGCAGTGCGAGACCACCCAGGTCGCCGAGCACGGAACCGGCGCGGCGCTGTTCGGCTACACCAAGCTCTACGGACAGGTTCCAGGAGGTCAGGCCGAGTACGTGCGGGTGCCACAAGCGCAGTACGGCCCCATCGCCTTGCCCGAAGCGGGGTCGGACGACCGGTGGCTGTATCTCTCCGACATCCTGCCGACGGCCTGGCAGGCGGTGAAGTACGCGGAGCTGAGCCCGGGTGAGACGATCACCGTCATCGGGCTCGGCCCGGTGGGGCAACTCGCCGTCCGCTGTGCCCAGCAGCTGGGAGCCGGCCGGGTGATCGGCGTCGACCTGATTCCCGAGCGTCTCGCCAAGGCCGCTGGGCAGGGGGTGGACGTGATCGACTCGTCGGCCGGGGACGCGACGACTGCGATTCTGGAGTTGACCGCTGGCCGAGGCGCCGATCGGGTGATCGATGCGGTCGGAATGGAGGCCCACGGCTCTCCCCTGGCTGCGGCCGCTACCACTGCGGTGACCACCCTGCCCAGGCGGATCGCAGCCAGGCTCGCCCAGACGATCGGGGTAGATCGGCTCAACGCGCTGCAGACGGCCCTCGGCGCGGTGCGTCGCGGTGGCACAGTCTCGGTGGTGGGGGTCTACGGCGGCGCCGTCGACCCGATCAACCTGATGCGCCTCTTCGACCGCCAGGTGACGCTCCGGATGGGACAGGCCAACGTCCGCCGCTGGACGGACGAGTTGTTCGCGCTGCTCGACGCCGAGGAGGACGTCTTCGGCGTCGAGTCCCTCGCCAGCCATCATCTTCCGCTGTCGGAGGGGCCGCGGGCGTACCGGATGTTCCAGGAGAAGCGTGACGGCTGTATCAAGGTGGTGCTGAGGCCCTGAGCCCGGCCGCATCGCGGTGAGGGTTTCCACCGGCGTGGCGCTGGGTACGCAGGAAGCTACGAGAGAGGGAGGGAGATCATGCACCACGAAGAACCCCACGACCGGGACGCTCGTCCGGAGGCGCTGATCCGCACACCGGAGAGCGACTCCCGAGCCGCCGGCCGGGCCGACGACGAGGATCTCGGCCTGCGGGTCGACACCGGGGAGTGGCAGGAGTACCCGTCCCCGAACGCGGAGCCCGCGGAACCGGAATCAGTCGCGGAGCGAATGGCCGGTCCGGACAGCGAGGAAGGCGCCCCCACCGAAGCGGACGCCGGCACGCCGGGCGAAAGCCGCGCGCCTCGATGATCGGTGGCTAGCGGCTCAGCGCCTCGTCGACGGTGCTGCCGCCGATCCCCACCGTCACCTGCGTCCCCCAAGGATCCGATGCGCGCACCGAGCGACCGTCGTCGGCATACGCGATGCCACGCGCGCTGAGACGCGCGACGAGGGCGTCCAGGTCGGCACGCCCCGGTACGGTGACCGCCACGTCACCCAGCCCGAGACTCGCGGCCCGGGGCCCCGCGCCCCGGCTGTTCCAGGTGTTCATTGCGACGTGGTGGTGGTATCCGCCGGCCGAGGCGAACAGTGCCCCCGGGTAGCCGGTCAGGGTGGGTTCGAAGCCGAGCGCGTCGACGTAGAAGGCCCGTGCGGAGGGTATGTCACCGACCTGAAGATGCACATGGCCGACCTTGCCGGCGAGCGCAGTGGCGTTCGCGAGGGTCTGCTCGTCGAGGTGGTCGCGCAGGTACGCGTTGGGATCGAGGTAGAGCGTGTCCATGAGGAGTTCGCCGGCCGGCCCTCGCTGCCACTTCTCGCGATCTCGATCGACGTACAGCTCGATGCCGTTCCCTTCGGGGTCGGTGAAGTAGAAGGCCTCGCTCACCAGATGGTCGCTCGAGCCGGCGAAGCGGCTGCGCGTATCCTGCGCGGCCCGGTAGACGGTAGCGGCCAGCGATTTCTGATCCGCGAACAGGAAGGCGGTGTGGAACAGCCCGGCCTGACGCGGATCCGTCGCGGGGAGCCCTGGTGTCGCGACCAGCTTGACCATCGGCGTCGCGCCGCGCCCGAGCACCCGGTGCACCTCGCGCCCCCGGTCGAGTTCCTCCAGCGGCTCGAGTGCCAGGGCGTTCGCGTAGTAGGACGACATGGTCTCGAGGTCGCCCACCCGCAGCGTGACGGCGTCCATCCCGGTCTGCGCGCTGAGACTGGTCTCGGTGACGGGCACCGCCCGGTTCTCGTCCGCAAGGATCACGAACGGTCTCCTTTCATGGTGGGGCCTACCAAGCCCGCGAGTGCTGATTGAGTCCTGGACCACCAGAGTAGAGGAAAATAGTTGAAGATTCAACTCTCTTCGGCCTTTTCGCGGCGTGGTCTGTCGAGATGGACCACCTGGAACACGGCGACGGGCCGGGAGGCATGGCCTCGGCGGGCGGGCATCGGCTCGCTTTCAGGGGTTGTCGGCGTCGTGTGGAAGCCTGTGGGGTATGGACGCCGCTACGACGACACTGCGCGATCAGGCGCTCGCGATTCTCCGCGATCTCACCGGCAGGCCGGACCCGGAGTTCCGCGACGGCCAGTTCGAGGCGATCGAGGCGCTGGTCGCCGACCACCGCCGGGCGCTCGTGGTGCAGCGGACCGGGTGGGGGAAGTCCGCGGTGTACTTCATCGCGGCGCTCCTTCAGCGCCGGCAGGGCACCGGTCCGGCGCTGATCGTCTCCCCGCTCCTGGCCTTGATGCGCGACCAGGTCGAGGCCGCCCGGCGGGCCGGCGTCCGGGCGGTCTCGATGAACTCCGCGAACGTCACCGACTGGGAGGATGTCCGGCAGTTGCTCGCCGCCGACGAGATCGACGTCCTGCTGGTGTCGCCCGAACGGCTGGTCAATCCGCGGTTCCGGGCCGAGCAACTGCCGGAGCTGGTCCGGAACCTCGGTCTGCTGGTGATCGACGAGGCGCACTGCATCAGCGACTGGGGGCACGACTTCCGTCCCGACTACCGACGGATCCGCGATCTGATCGCCGAACTGCCGGGCGGGGTGCCGGTGCTGGGCACGACCGCCACCGCGAACTCCCGTGTGGTCACCGATGTCACCGAGCAGTTGGCGGTAGGCGGTCACGACGTGTTCACGCTGCGGGGACCTCTGGCGCGGGGTTCGTTGCGTCTGGGCGTTCTGGAGCTGGGGACGCCGGCCCGCCGACTGGCGTGGCTCACCGAGCACCTCGACTCCCTGCCCGGGAGCGGGATCGTCTACTGCCTGACCGTCGCCGGCGCCGAGGACACCGCCGCCCTGCTGGCCAAGGCTGGGCACCGCGTCCTGCCCTACACCGGCCGTACCGACACCGCCGAGCGGGTCGCCGCCGAGACAGCCCTGAAGCGCAACGAAGTGAAGGCGCTGGTGGCGACCTCGGCCCTGGGAATGGGTTTCGACAAGCCCGATCTCGGGTTCGTCGTCCATCTGGGCGCGCCGAGTTCCCCGGTCGCCTACTACCAGCAGGTCGGCCGCGCCGGCCGCGCCACCGAGCGGGCCGACGTCCTGCTGCTGCCCGGCATCGAGGACCAGGACATCTGGCACTACTTCGCCACCAGTTCGATGCCCACCCGGGCCAAGGCGGATGCCGTACTCAGCGCCCTGGCCGACGCCGGCCGGCCTTTGTCGATCGGCGCTCTGGAGGCCCGCGTGGATCTGCGGCGCAGCCCGCTCGAGCTGCTGCTGAAGGTGCTGGCGGTGGACGGCGCGGTCGAGTACGTCCCGGGCGGGTGGCAGCACACCGGTACGCCGTGGCGGTACGACTCCGAACGGTACTCCCGCATCGCGGCCGCCCGCGTGACCGAGCAGCAGGCGATGCTCGACTACGAGCGGCTGGAAGGCTGCCGGATGGAGTTCCTGACCCGGGAGCTGGACGACCCGCACCCCGCGGAGTGCGGACGCTGCGACAGCTGTGCCGGGTCGTGGTACCCGACCGAGGTGACGGTGGGGTCGAGCGAGGCGACCCGGGCCTCACTGGAGCGGGTTGGTGTGCCGATCGAACCCCGCAAGCTCTGGCCCTCCGGTCTGGAGCGGCTGGACGTGCGCGAGCACGGCAAGGCCATCGGCGGGAGGATCGCCGAGGCCGAGCGGGCCGAGGCAGGCCGGGTGGTCGCCCGGCTCACGGACCTGGGCTGGGGTCGCTCCCTGCGCGAGCTGTTCGCCTCCGATCCGGACGGCCGGCCGATCGATGCCGAGTTGCCGGCCGCGCTCGCACGCGCCTGTCTGCAGGTGCTCCGCGAATGGGAGTGGGAACAACGGCCGGCTGCGGTGGTGTGGGTGCCCAGCGTGAGTCGCCCTCGGCTGGTCGGCTCGCTCGCCACGGGCATCGGACAGGCCGGACGCCTCGAACTGCTCGGCCCCCTCGACCTGGCCGGCGACGCTCCGGCACTCACCTCCGGGGTGAACAGCGCCTACCGCGTCAAGGACGTGTGGCACCGCTTCAGCGTCCCAGCCGCGATGGCGCCACGCCTGGCGTCGATCGACGCTCCCGTGCTCCTGATCGACGATCTGGTGGATTCCCGCTGGACGATGACCGTCGCCGGTCGCCTGCTGCGTCGCGCCGGAGCCCCGGCCGTCCTTCCCTTCGCCCTGGCGGCGGTGGGATGAGACGAGGTCAGGGCGGGTCCGGCCGGACGCCGGGGATGCCCCGGCGCTGCGCACTCGACGACTAAGCTCACCGCATGGATCTTGGGTACCGCGAGGAACAGCCCGACCGAGCCGAGGTGGACGCGCTGCCAGGGGCCGCCCTGCTGGTGTTCGGGACGAACTGGTGCGGCTATTGCCGAGCGGCGCAGCAGCCGCTGCAGACCGCGCTCGCCGAGCACCCGGAGGTCCGGGTGATCAAGGTCGAGGACGGCCGCGGGCGCCCTCTGGGGCGCTCCTTCGGGGTGAAACTGTGGCCCTCGCTGATCTTCCTGCGCGACGGTGAAGAGGTCGGCCGGCTTGTCCGGCCCAACAAGGCTCAACCGATCGCGGACGCGCTGAGCGAACTCAGCCGGGCATGACCATGCGTCAGTACGCGGCACTGCTGCGGGGGATCGCCCCGAGCGGCAAGAACCAGTCCAACGAGCAATTGCGTGGGGTGTTCGAGCGGCTCGGGTTCGCCAAGGTCGCCTCCGTGCTGGCCAGTGGGAACATCGTGTTCGACAGCCCGGAGACCGACGCGGTCGTCCTCGAGCAGCGGATCGAGGCGGGGCTCATCGCCGACCTCGATCTCAACCGGCAGGCGATCATTCGCTCAGTCGAGGAGCTGCGGACGCTGCTCGCCGGAGATCCGTTCCAGGGGCTCACCCACCAGCGCGGCACCTACCTGACCGTCACCTTCTTCAAGCACGCCCCGACCAGCGAACTGATCACCGAGCATCCCGACGGGCTGACCAAGGTGGTGGGCTACGACCCGGGTGCGCGGGCCGTCCTGGCGATCATCGACAACAGCGACCCGGGCAAGACCCCCGGCTTCATGCAATGGCTGGAGAAGGCCTACGGCAAGAGCATCACGACCCGCACCTGGCTCACCGTGGAGCGCATCGTGAAGAAGCTCGAGAGCAGGTAGGCGTCGGCGAACTCCCCGCGCTCGCGCGGCAGGACGGGGCCCACGGCGACCATGGGACGGCTCTGTGGTCAGAGGCGACGCACGCGCTGCCGGTGGCTGCTGACGTTGTTGCCCTCGATCGACGAGCGTTGCGTGCCTTTCACCTCGTTCACCTTCTTGTCGGTGCCGGTGATCGGCTTGGCCTCGATCAGCGTCTCCCGCTCGAACGCGTGTGATTGGCCGGTGTTCCGGTAGTACTGGAACAACCCCCAGTAGACGGCGACCGCTCCGGCCGGGCCGAGCAGCAGAATCCACGGCGTGCCATCGTCGAGAGTCTCGAACAGGACGCCGAGCGCCACGATCAACGACTCGGTCATGACATCACCGCCAGGATCCACAACGCGACCCCTTCGAGCACGGTTCCGACGGTCAGCGCAGCCAGGATCAGCCGGCCCTTCGAGACCGGGACACTGCCCATGGTCTCCCCCGTCCGTCCGTTGACCGCGATGTAGTGCACCATCGCCTTGCCGTTCTCCTCCTCGTAGAAGGAGTAGAGCCAGACCGGCAGGTACATCGACACCCACCGCGTGCCGTGGACGGCGAGACCCTCCGCCTCCCAACGGACGCCGCGGTCGTAGTTGCGCACCGAGCCTTCCACCTGGGAGCGGGCGATGGAGAGCAACTGGTCCTCCAGGACGGGCTGCACCTGCGACACGTCCTGGTCACGGCGCTCCGAAGTGAAGCCGACCAGGTAGTTCGCGTTCCACCGCACCGCGTTCTTGGTGTCGAACGGCAGGATCGTGTTGATCACGTTGTTGGTGTTCACGAAGGAGTTCTGGTTGGCCCGTTCGGACGACGACTCGATGGTGAGGTCGTCCACCGTGTAGTCGACGTGCCGGCTCACCTGGTACACGTCGGCGTTGTAGTAGGTCACGTCGTTGTTGCCGCTCTTGCGGGTGTAGCGTCCGGTCTCGATCTCGCCATAGCCATGGACGTCCGCGCTGGCATTGCCGTCGACCACCAGGTAGGGCAGATAGACCCCGACCACGTTCTCCGGAGCGAAGTCGCTGCGGAACCGCTTGGCGGCGAACATCCGCCGGCTGCCGGCGAAGTCGCGGATGTGCTGCACCGCCTGATCGCGGGTGATGCCGAAGGGCAGCACCGCGTCCGGCACGGCGCCATTGGGGATCTGCTCGTTGACGGTGAGGATGTGACGGCACCAGTGGCAGCGCGACGTCATCGCCTCGGCCGTGTTCACCACGACCTCGGAACCACAGCCCGCACACTTCAGTGTCAGGACGCCGGACGCCTCCGGCGACCGGTCCGCCGCGCCGGAGGCGATCGTCGTTCCGGTGAGGCTCTCCAGCGGCACATCTCCGGCCACGACCGGCTCGATCTGCGCCTCCGACCATTCGTGACGGCAGAACAGGCAGACCAGCATGCCCGTCGAAACGCGCAACTGGATCTCGGTCGAGCCGCAGCGCGGGCAGCGGTTGACGCCGTCGCTCAGGGCCTGGTTCGCGGTGTTCACCGTCTGCGGGCCGGCCGAGGCAGGCGGCGCGGGCGGGACGGGTGGTGGCGGGCCCGGGGGGCCGGGTGGCCCGTAGGGCCCGCCAGGACCGGGAACCCCCTGGGGTGGCACCTGGGAGTTGCTCATGGCGGAGCCCCTAGAGCCCGAGGGCCTTCGCCTTCGCGGCGTCGTAGTCCGCTTGCGTGATCAGCCCGGCGTCCAGCATCTGCTTGTACTGCTGGAGCTTGGCCACCGGATCCTCCGCGGGCACCGCGGGCGCCTGCGGGGCGGGGTCCTGGGGGTAGGCGGGGTAGCCCTGCGGGGCCGGCGGAGCGGGGGGCGCAACCGGCTGCTGCAGCCCGCCGAGGCCGGTCGTGCCTGCCGCCATGCCCATGCCGATCAGCCCACCGGCGCCGGCGTTCTCGCCGGCCGACTCGAAGCCCTGGGCGACGGACGCCTGCATATTCGAGTTGCCGCGCTGGCCGGAGAGCGCGTCCGCGCGCTGGACGTTGCGGAGCAGCTCGCGAGTCATCTCGTCGTACTCGATGGAGATGATCGCCGTCGCGACGATGGTCAGGCCGCGGGCCGAACTCCACTGGTAGTTCTGCTCGACGGCGGCCGAGAGGCTGCGGGCGAAGCCGATGGAGTCCTGCTGGATGCGGGTGATCCGGCCCTTGCTGGGGTCGTTGGTGTACATCGAGAAGGCCGGCGCCAGCGAGCCGACGACCTCGTTGAACAGCTGCGCGGCCGCGTCGTTGTCGATGTCGGTGAAGTCGAACACCCGTCCCGGCTGCAGGTAGGTGGCAGGCACGAAGGCCTTGATGAAGAGGATCGGGTCGATGATCCGCAGGGTGTAGGTGCCGCGAGTGACCGCGCCGACCTGGGCGTTCATGTAGGCGTCGTCCCAGTAGATCTCGGACTGCGTGCCGAAGCGGTTGTTGGGCAGCTCCTTGAGGCTGACGAAGTACGCCCGCTGCTGCGCGCCGGGCCGGCCGCCGAACTTGAAGCGTTCCCACGAGGTGGTGATGAGCGAACTCACCAGGTCGTTGCCGGCGAAGATCGACTGCGAGTCCTGGGCTTCGGAGTTCCACTCGTAGGCGCCCGCCTGCGCGGCGAAGCCGGTGATGGCGCCGTCCTGCATCAGGACCAGGCCGTACCCCTCCGGCACGATGATCCGGCTGCCGTTGGTGATCACGCCGTCGGAGCCCTTGGTGTTCGATCCGCGTCCGGCGTTCTGTCCCCTCGGGACCGCGGCGAACAGTGCCGCCGTCGGCGCGAGGCCGTCAGGCACGGTGTAGAAGTCCTTCCACTGGTCGGCGAGGGTTCCGCCGAGCGCTCCGATTGCTGCCTGAATGAGTCCCATGGAAGTCCCCTCGTGTTGTAAGTCCATGTGTGACGCCGCCTGAGGCACGCCCCGATGGGGTCCGCACCCGTGAGCTGCGGCTCAGCCTACTGACTGGTGGGTCCACTGGGAATGGGAGGGTGAGGCCACGGAGCAAGAGTTCCCATGCGACCGGTCTCGGCGCCGGGCTCGCGCGCGGCAACGCCTTCGAAGTCAGTCCGCAGGTAGGGCCAGACCGTCTCTTCCAGGACGCCAACCCCGCGCTCGCGCACGGCGGACGTGCCGGATCCCGCGAGGCTTCAGCAGGCGCCCGAGCGGAGCGCCGTGGTGACCCGGCCGCGACGAGCACCAGCACTCTGCTCTCGCGGTGGAGGTCATTTCCCTATCTGATGACAGGATCGGTTCCATCCGGAATGATGAGGCTCAGACATCGGAGAGGACCGGACATGGCTCGGCTGATTCGGCTGGCAATGAATCTCTGCGCCGTCACGACGGCGGTCAGTCTGGTCGCCTGGGTGCCAACCGCCCAGGCGGACGACGAACCCCCGGCGGCACCCGCGGCACTCGTCCCCGATGCGGCGTTCGAGGCCTGCCTGCGGCGAGCAGCCAAGGTCGACTCGCTCACCGAAGCGGTTCTCGCCGGGCTGAGCGAAGTCATCTGTCACGACCCCGCCGACGCCGCGATCGGCGACCTGACCGGCGCTGACCTGATGACCAACCTCGCCGGCTTCTCGCTGATATCCACGAAGCTCACTGACGTAGCGCCGCTGCCCAGCTGAGCAGCCTGCGAACGCTCCAGCTGGACGTCCCGGCTTCAGTGGATCTCGATCCCCTCGCCCAGCTCGCCGAGCTGACAGACTTCAACGTCACCACCACTGCCCAGCACGACCTCGGCTTCCTTGACGAGATGACGCTCGACCGGGTGAAGGTGATCGCAAAGGACAAGCGGCCGTTCCGGAACACCGGCATTCCCGTCACGCGGAGCGGGTTCACCGTCTCCGGTGCTGAGCTCTCCGACCTCGCCGACTTCGCGGGATGGTCGGGGCCAAACATCGCGGTGTTCGCACCGAAGGCAACCGATCTGACACCGCTGGCCGGTAGCCGGCCGAAGATGCTGATCCTCGACAGTGCGGCAACCGACCTGACGCCGGTCGGGCAGATGAAGGGCCTGACCCACCTCTGGCTGACTGGTCCGCTGACCGATCTGACGCCGCTGGCAGATCTGACGGGCCTGGAGAACCTCGGCCTCAGCGGCGCGCCCGCCGTCAGCAACCTGTCGCCGCTGGCCGGGTTGCCCGCGCTGCAGGAACTCAACGTGAGCTACACCAGCGTCCGGGACGTGTCTGTGGCCGCGACCATGCCTTCGCTGACCACCCTCTACCTCTCGAACACCCGGGTTTCAAGCCTCGGACCGGCCGGATCGCTCTCCGGACTCACCGACGTGCGGGCGGTCGAGAGTTCGCTGCAGAACATCGAGGCGCTCAAGGGCGCGACCGGGTTGGCGAAGGTGATCCTGCGCGATGCCCGAGTCACCGACATCTCCCCACTGGCAGATCTTCCCAACGGCGCGCTGCTTGACCTGGAGAACAACCAGATCCATGACTTCTCGTCACTGGCCGGCTGGAGCGGCACACTCCTGGCCAGGGGCCAGAAGGTCACCCTGCCCGATCTCGTCGCGGAGGCCCGCTACCCGATCGCCCTGCTGGACGAGCACGGCAAGCCGCTGCGCGGTGACGACCGCTACCAGAACGGGGCGCTGTACTACACCGGCCCAAGCGAGCAGCTGTTCTTCTCGAACGCGCCCGCGAAGGCGACCATCACGGTCACCCTCAACCAGAAGGTGCTGCAAGGCCGGAAGCTCACCAAGACCCGCACCCCCACGATCGTCGGCGGCAAGAAGCCGAAGGTCGGCCAGAAGTTGTCGATCTCGATGCCAAAGTGGACGCCCGCCGCCACCAGCTACACCTACACCTGGTACCGGGACGGACACCCCGTCCCAGGGGCCAACGGCAGCACCTACACCCTCACCTCGGCCGACTACAACGAGTACATCCAGGTCTACGTGATCGGCCACCGCGAGGGCCACCAGGCGGCGACCGTCCATTCCGCCTACACCAGCTACGTCGGCAAGGGCCACTTCGCCTCCACCCCGGCGCCGAAGATCACCGGCACCAGAAAGGTGGGCCACAAGCTCACCGCCACCGTGACCTGGAAGCCGAAGCCAAGCTCACTCACCTACCAGTGGTACCGCAACGGCACCAAGATCAAGAACGCGACCAAGAGCACCTACAAGCTGACGAAGACGGACCGCGGGAAGCGGATCACCGTGAAGGTGACCGGCAAGAAGCGCGGCTACACCACCCACACCCGCGCCTCCGCCAAGACAGCCAAGATCGCCAAGGCCTGAGCGGGTCGGAACTACCATTGCCGCCGACTTCAGGCGTCACGCACCAAGGTCTGGCCGCTCGTGAAGGTGGGCCGTCGCCACGCACGAACGGACGAGGGTCGCCGGCCACCACGCAACAATCCTCTGCGGCCCTTCTCGCCCGCCCTGAGCGGTGGCCTAGAGTCGGGCGGGAACCGAGCTGGGGAGATCCATGAACGCCGACAACGTGATTCCGTTCCCGCAGGACGCCGCCCGTCCACCAAAGGGTGCGGCCGGCCCGTCCGCCGACCTGCTGGCGCTGCTCAGTTCCGGTGTGGACCCATGGGCGTCCGGGTTCAGCCCCTTCGCTCCCAAGCCGCCGAAGCTGTTGCGCAAGCGCAGCACGAAGGCGGCCTTCGTCGTCCGGATCGACCTGGACGACGCTCGTCCCCCGGTCTGGCGGCGGCTGCGGCTGGCCAGCGACCTCCCCCTTGACCAGGTGCACGAGATCCTCCAGGTCGCGATGGGTTGGACGGATTCGCACCTGCACCACTTCGTGATGGGCCCGGAGACCAAGGATCTCTACGGTCGGCAGAACTTCCTGACGCGGTACGACATCGAGGAAGGCGATGAAGGCATCGCGGAGGCCGACGTCCGGCTCGATCAGGTGCTCGCCAAGCCCGGGCACCGGCTGTTCTACGAGTACGACTTCGGCGACGGCTGGTGGCACACCATCAAACTGGAGAAGGTCGAACCGTGGCGCGACGGCGACCCGGACGCGTTCTGCCTGACCGGTCGCCGAGCCTGTCCGCCGGAGGATGTCGGCGGGATCGGCGGGTACGGCGAGATGCTGGAGATGCTGGCCGGCAACATCGAGGGCCACGACCCCGACTGGGTCGAGCAGGTGCTGACCTGGCTGCCGCCTGGTTACGATCCCGATGAGTTCAGCGTTGACGAAGTCAACGACCAACTCGCAGCGGGACCGCTGCCGGCGTTGGCCGACCTGCATCCCATGGTGGCGAACCTGCTGCTGCGGGTCGGCGCTTCCGGGCTCTCTGAACTCGGCGGGCTGGTCAAGCGTGCCAGCGCCGAGCCGCCCAGCCTGACTGACGAAGAGGTGGCGGCGGCCACCCTGGGCTACCGCCTGCTGATGGAGAAGGTCGGCGACGGCCTCGCCCTCAGCAAGGCCGGCTACCTGCCGCCGTGGCTTGTCGAGGAACTGTGGACCGAACTCGACCTCGCCGACATCTGGATCGGCAAGGGGAACCGCGAAGACCTGACCCTGCCCGTTCTGCAGCTGCGCGAGTCGGCAACCACCCTCGGACTGCTGCGCAAGGCACGCGGACAGCTCACCGTCACCGCGGCCGGACGGAAGGTGATGGACGACCCGCGCGCCCTTCTGCGGCACATCTCCACGCGCCTGCCGCTGGGCAGGGACCACGAGCAGGACGCGGGAACGCTGGCCCTGTTGTTCGCGGCCGCGGGGGACGACTGGCGACGCTGCAGCGCGGAAGCAGGCTCGATCATGGACTGGCTCGGCTGGGAAATGCGTGACGGCACCCCGACAAGTCTGGCGGTGTTCGCCTGGGCCGAGCCGACCTGGCACGTGGTGCTCACCCTGGGCGGTCGCCTGCGCGGCCCCGAGCGCCGTACCGCCATCGCCCGCGAGTTGCTTCGCAACCCCGACTCCCCCAACTGACCAGCCTCACTTAGATCAAGCGTTCTTTGCCACCTACCGATATACTGAAAGCGTTCATTGGCCTAATTCCAGGAGTTGCCATGTTGGGCGCTCGCCGCACAGCCCGGGATGCCGCGGCGTTGGGCACCTACCTCACGACCTGGCGCAAGCTGCTGGGCTACACCGGGAGACAGGTCGCCGAGCGTGCGGGGATCTCGCGTCCGACGCTGACCAAGATCGAGCACGGTGACCCCAGCGTCAACCTCGGCGCGTTCCTCGCGGTCGCGCGCGTGCTAGGGGTCAACGACATGCTGCTCACCGCACTTGACCCGTACAACTCCGACCTCGGCCGCGCCAGCGCCGACCGCATCCTGCCCAAGCGGGTGCGCCGATGAGCCGCGCGTTCGAGGTGCACGTCGAGCTCGACGGAACCACCGTGCCGATGGGCGACATCGAGGTCGATTCCCGGGACCACCGGATCGTCCGCAGCGAGTTCAGATACCGGTCGTCCTACCTGGCTCAGGGCGAGAAGCTACCGCTGGATCCTCACCTCGATCTGACTGCAACTCAACACGTGGCCGGCACTCTGCCGCGCGGCCTCTCCGACGCCGGACCCGATTGGTGGGGACGCCGACTGGCTCTTCGCGCGAGTCGCGGCCGCCCGCTCGACGATGCCGAGTTGCTGCTCAGCGTCGACGACTTCGCACGCATCGGCGCCCTCCGACTGCGCGCCGAGCCGGACGGGCCCTTCGTCTCCGACGAGCACGAGGTGCCGAAGTTGGTGCACCTCCAGGAGATCGCCGAGGCCACTCACGCCGTTGAGGACGATCCGGACGACCTGGCGGCCGTGAAGCTGCTGCTCGGCACCGGCAGCAGCGCGCTGGGCGGCGCCCGTCCCAAGGCCTCGGTCATCGACAACGATCGTCTGGCGATCGCGAAGTTCGCCTCGAAGACCGACACCATCGAGGTGGTGGCCTGGGAGAAGCTCTGCCTCGACCTGGCCGCTGCGGCGGGCATCGAGGTGCCCGTCAGCCGCCTGGTCGACATCGGACGAGGCCGAGCGCTGATCCTCGACCGCTTCGACCGGGACGCCGACGGCCATCGCATCCCCTACCAATCGGCGTTCACCATCACCGACGCGCCCGACCCAGCCTCCGGCGACTACCTTGAGATCGGCGAAGCGCTGACCGAACTCGACCTTGCCGACTTGCCCCGGACGCTGCGCCAGCTGCTACGCCGAGTCGCGTTCAACATCGCCATGCGCAATACCGACGACCACCTGAAGAACCACGCCTTGCTCTGGGGCAGAGCCGGCTGGCGGCTGTCCCCCGCCTTCGACATCACACCGGACGAGGTCGGCGGCACCCCTCGGGCAACCTCGATCTGCGGCTACGACTCCCCTGGCACCGAGACCCGCGGCCTCATCGAGCTGTCCGGTGAGTTCGGGATCGACAAGGCCGACTACGACCAGATCGTCGGCCAGGTCATGGCGGTCGCCTCCACTTGGCGTGAGGCGGCCGCGGAACTCGCCCTTGCCCCAAGGGAGACCACCCAGCTGGAGCGCAACCTCACCGAGGCTCAGCAGCGACTGGCTGCAACGATCGGCTAGAGGCTCAGCTGGTCGATTCGCACCAGTCGTGTGGTCGATTCACAGCATCCTGCTGGTTGATTCGCGGCAACGGATCAAGGGCTGAGTGCAGCACCGATGCACCACTTGGCGAACCGCCGCGACAGCGACGCAACAAGCCTCGACCGGCCTGCCGCCTCATCGAGTAGCTCGGCCAATCAGGGGTGGCCAGGCTGGCTACGAGCCGCCGGCCACCAATGGAGCCAACTCGTCCGCAGATATGGTCGCTGTCAGCAGTCTCTGGTCCGGCAGCCTCACTGTGTCCGCAGATGTGGTCGTTGCCAGGGCTAGAACAAGCTCCACGACAACCACTTCTGCGGACGCGCTTTCCTCGGCTCGGCGGAGCGGCCTGGGAACGACCACATCTGCGGTCGCACTTCACCCACTCCGCATAGTTGGGTCGCGGAGCCGACCTGGGACGTGGTGCTCACCCTGGGCGGCCGCCTGCGCGACCCCGAGCGCCGCACCGCCATCGCCCGGGAGCTGCTGCGCAACCCCGCTGGCTAGCATCTTGGGCATTACGGACCAAGCAGCGCGGCGGGAACGACGGCAATGCCGTCCGGTCTGCGGTAGGCGACCGAACCGGAGGTGATCACCGCCGCGTCCGCGAGATCGTCCCCGATCCGCTCCTGGAGCCACCGCAGGTGACGCACGTCACGCTCATCAGGCGTCGGACCGAGCGTCACCTCCAGCGCGACCACCGCGCCATCCTGCCCCGCGATGATCAGGTCGACCTCGTGGTCACCGCGCTGGGTGCGCAAGTGACTCACCTGGGCGCGCACGGCGTCCGCGTATACCCGCACCGACTGGGTGAGCAGGCTTTCGAACAACGCGCCGAGGAGCGTGCCTTCCCGCGCGATGGAGACCGATCCGGGATGGGGCGTGCTCAACAGCGAACTGCTACCGACTCCCAGCAGTCTCGCGGCCAGCGCAGGATCGGCGAGATGGTGCTTCGGAGCCTGTTTCAGTGCAGCGAGGAGATTTCGCGAACCCGTCCAGGCAGGGAGTTCCTCCAAGAGCCACATCCGTTCGAGAACCTCGCGATAGGCGATGATCGTGGATCGGCTGGGCTTGTCCGGCAACCCGGGGGTGGCGGCGTCAAGGATCACGTTGTACGCCGCGGACGTCGAGGTCGCTGCAGCGTAGGCGGCGAGCCACGCGCGCAGGGTGGACGGACGCCGCACCGGTCGTCCAGCATCGGCAAAGTCACGGTCCACGACAGTGGCGAGGTAACTGTCCAGCAGATCGGCTCGGACATTGCCGGGCACCGAACGGATGCCCGGAAAGCCGGACGCAGTGATCTCGTGGGTGTAGTCATCAAGCGTGAGGCGACTCTCGCCGCCGATCTCAGCCCGACCGGCGAGCATGGCGGCCAACGAGACCGTCGGTGTGGTGAGCTGCCGCTCGGCGAGACTCAACGGCCGCATGCGCACAGTCACCATCCGGCCGGCTCCGGAGTGCCTGGGAGCCTCGGCCGGGAAGCTGGAACCGGCGAGCAGATAGCTGCCGGGAGTGGCGCCGGCGTCCACGTCGTGCCGAACCCGGTCCCAGACAGGCGGATAGTGCTGCCACTCGTCGATCAGCACCGGCTTCGCGAGCCGCGTCAGGCGTTGCGGATCTCCCTGCATCAATGCCAGTTCATCGGGGTCATCCAGCGATACGGCCGCAACCACCCGGCGACGCGCGGTCGCGGTCTTTCCGACCGCCTTGGGCCCCTCCACGACAACCGCAGGCAGCCCGGCCAGCAGTCGGTCGAGCTGCCCGTCCACGATCCGCGGCAAGTACTCCATCACCCTACGATACACGAATGACGATCTTTACAATACAAATCTGACACGTTCTGCGATACTTTTCTGCCCACGTAGACCTCGGCCTCGGCGCGTGCACCCGCGGCTCGCCGAAGGAGCAGAAGCCTGCCGCGCAGCGACTTGCCGTAGAGCCTGCCGCAGGCCCGGATCCCGCGACGGCGCGAGGATGGGCCGCGTTCAGCAGTCACGCGACACCTCTGGCGAGCGCGCTGACGATGGGTCCTTCAGTTCGATGCCTCCGGATGGCGGCGGGTCCAGTACGTCGCTGAGGGCAGGATCGGCCAGACTGACTCCCGAGAACAACTGCGGAGTGGTGATGAAGAGGATCAACGTCGTAGGTGCGGTCATCGTTGACGACGGACGGGTGTACTGCACTCAGCGAGGTTCTGGCGCGCTGGCCGGTTACTGGGAGTTCCCCGGAGGAAAGCTCGAACCGGACGAGTCACCTGAAGAGGCGCTTACTAGAGAGATCAGCGAGGAACTGGCCTGCACGATTGTGGTTGGCCGCAAGGTCGCGACAACCACTTACCCCTACGACTTCGCCGAGGTTACGCTGACGACCTTCTACTGTGCACTCAGTGCCGGGAGGCCCACGCTTTCGGAGCACTCGGACAGTAAGTGGCTACGACCCGAAGAGCTGCACCTGTTGGACTGGGCACCTGCCGACCTACCAGCCGTCCACCAGGTTCAACATGACCTAACGTCACCATGAATGTCGACTTCCACTGGCCAGAGTCCTTTGCTCTGGACGTTCGCCTGGGTTTCCTTGCCGACGAAGAGCGAGCCCCTCGACAGCACCATCCGCAAGTGGTGCTCAACGGCCCCAGCGACTCGGTCCTGCGAACACTTCGACTGGAACTTGCCCGCTGCAGCGAGTTCTTGTTCTCGGTCGCCTTCGTCAGCCCGCGAGCGCTTGCCCTCCTCAAGCAGGAGTTGGTCGACTTCAGCGGCACGGGCCGGATCATCACCTCGGACTATCTTGGGTTCAACTCGCCGGCCGCATTCACCGAGCTGCTCAACCTCACGCAGCTCGATGTCGATGTGAGAATCCACAGTGCGGCCGCGTTTCACCCAAAGGGCTACATATTCAGGAACTCCCAGGCTGTCACCGCCATGGTCGGGAGCTCCAATCTGACCGAGAACGCCCTGGTCACCAATCACGAGTGGAACCTGAAGGTCACCGCTGCGATCGGCAGTGACCTTGCCTCCCAGTTCAGCTCGCTTGTTCAGGAACAGATCAAGGACTCTGTCCCTCTCACGGCAGAGTGGATCGCACAATATGCCGCGAGCTACAGCCCGCCCGGACCTCGGCGGCGGAGTGTCGCACGCGAGCAGGAACTAGCGACGCGCGCCGCGGCTGAGTCGGACCTGAGGCTTGCCCCCAACAAGATGCAGAGCGATGCGCTCCGGGCAATCGACATGGTCCGGTCGAGCGGTGAAGCCCGGGCCATCGTCATTTCGGCGACGGGGACAGGCAAGACCATCCTCTCCGCCCTCGATGTCCGCGCGTTCAACCCAAAGCGCCTGTTGTTCATCGTCCATCGCGAGCAGATCCTCGATCGCACCATCGAGGAGTACCAGCGAGTGCTGGGCGGACCGGCAAGCGACTACGGCAAGCTCAGCGGTGGCGTGAAGCAACGAGATGCGCGCTACCTGTTCGCCACCGTCCAGACGCTGTCTCAGCCGGACGTACTGGCGACTTTCGACACCGACCACTTCGACTACCTGATCCTCGATGAAGCGCACCGAGCGGCCGCTCCGACTCATCAGCGCATCCTGAACCACTTCACGCCGAAGTTCACCCTCGGCATGACGGCCACGCCCGAGCGCATGGACGGGTTCAACGTCTTCGAGCTGTTCGACTTCAACGTTCCCTACGAGATTCGACTCAACCATGCACTCGAAGAGGACATGCTGTGTCCCTTCCACTACTACGGCGTAGCAGACGTCACCCTGGCGACCGGTGAGACGCTCATGGACGATCCAGATCTCAAGGTCCTGATCTCTCAGGATCGCGTAGATCACCTGATCCGCGCCATCGAGGTCTACGGCCAGGCAAGCGTCCCTCCACGCGGGCTCATCTTCTGTTCGCGCAAAGACGAGGCGAGGGCGCTATCGGCCGCACTCAACACCAGGACGCTTCGCGGCACGCCACTTCGAACGGCGGCTATGACGGGTGAGGACAGCATCGCCGACCGAGAGGCCGCGGTCGCGCGCCTCGAGCGCGGCGAACTCGACTACATCCTCACAGTTGACGTGTTCAATGAGGGCGTCGATATCCCAACGGTCAATCAGGTCATCATGCTGCGCCAGACCCAGTCCGCAGTGGTGTTCGTTCAACAGCTTGGCCGCGGGCTGCGCAAGGCCCCCGGCAAGGAGTACGTCGTCGTACTCGACTTCATCGGCAACTACACCAACAACTTCCTCATCCCCATCGCTTTGTTCGGAGATGAGTCGCTGAACAAGGAGTCGTTGAAGCAGCGCATGATCGCGGCTGAGGAGTCTGGTGTGCTCCCGGGACTCGCCAGCGTGAGGTTCGACCGCATCGCGCAACAGCGGGTCCTGCAATCCATCGTCTCGGCGAGACTCGACAGCCTCCAGAACCTAAAACGCGCCATCGAGACGATGCGCAACCGCCTCGGACGGGTGCCCGCGCTGATGGACTTCCTGCGTTTCGAGTCAGCAGACCCAGTCCTCTTGGCCACCAAGGTTGGCAGCTACCCGGCGTTGATCGAGCGCCTGCTGAAGATCCCCAGCCAACTCACGGGCTATGAGAAGAAGATCCTCGAGCAACTCTCTCAAGAGGTGCTCACAGCGAAGCGCGCCCACGAGTTCGTCCTTCTGGAGGTACTCATGAACGGGCGCGACACCCTCACTAGACAAGAGGTAGCCGAACTCTTCGCCGAGCGCGGGCTGGCGGCGGACGATCTACACGTCGCCAGCGCGATCGACACACTGACGCTTGCTGAACATCCCGAAGTCGACCGAAACCGATACCGGACGGCCGCTGCACGGGCAGTTCAGGACGGGCAGGTCCGGCTGGACCCCACACTGGCATCTGCCTATGCAGGCTCCACACCATTCAGGGCAGCCGTTGATGACATCATCGAAACTGGTCAGCGAATGGTGCACGAGCGCTACGACACCGGAGATCCGTTCGTGCCCAGTTGGCAGTACTCTCGCAAGGAGGTGACTCGCCTGCTCTGCTGGCCACGAAAGTGGACCTCTACACTCTACGGCTATCGCGTGGATCGCAGCACCGAGACCTGCGCGATCTTCGTGACACTGCACAAGTCTGCAGATATCACTGCAAGCACCGCCTATGAGGACGAGCTTCTCGACCCATCAACAATGATCTGGTACACCCGCAGCAGGCGAACGCTCGAGAGCGACGAGGTTCGAGCCATCGTCGACAACGACGTCGATCTGCACGTCTTCATGAAGAAGGACGACGCTGAAGGCGCCGACTTCTACTACCTCGGACGAGCGCGATCATCGATGGCTGAAGAGACCACCATGCCCGACTCGAGTGGTCGTCCCCTCAGCGTCGTTCGGATGCACCTCCGCTTCGACCATCCGATCATGTCTGCCCTGTTTGACTACTTCCACCCCACTGTTGTCAGCGCATAGCCGATAGCTTGGCTTGGCGTTCGAAGTGCCGCGCGCCCTTCTGCGGCACATCTCCACGCGCCTGCCGCTGGGCAAGGACCAGGAACAGGACGCGGGAACACGCGCCCTGTTGTTCATGGCTGTGGGGACGGCTGGCGACGCTGCAGCGCCGAAGCAGGCGCGATCATGGACTGGCTCGGCTGGGAACTGCGCGACGGCAGCCCGCTGGGCGATGCGGTGCTTGTCTGGGAAGAGGCGACCTGGGACCGCCAAGTCGAGTTGACATACTCACCTCATCCACCGGCTCCGCGCAGTCGCTCCCAGACTTCGTGGCCGATCCGCTGGACGACCTCAGGGTCGCCGACCACCACCAGTCGATCAGTCGCGCGGGAGAGTCCGACGTACAGCCGTTCCCGGCTGCGGTCACGCGTCCCGTCCTCGTTCAGGCAGAGCACCACCGCCCGACGCTCCATGCCCTTGAAGCCCAGGACGTGGCCGTAGAAGACGTCCTCGTTCGACCAGAACTCCTCCCAGTACGCCGCGAACCCGAGCGACTCCTGACGCTCCCGCTGCACCGGGTGCCGGGCGCCCATCGTCAGCAGCGCGACGTCCTGGGGCTGCCAGCCCTCGTCCAGCAGCCGCTCGACCTGGTCGTCGGCCACGGCAATCTCCTCCCCCGCCGTCGCTGGGACGAACTCGACCTCGGGGCCGTCCCCGCCGCGCAGCAGCATCGAGGTCGGTGCCAGCGGGAGGAAGCTGGTGGCGATCTGCCGGGTGTTGCGCAGGTTGTGGTCCAGCACCAGCGGCACCAACGCCAGCGGCGGACGTCCGAACCGGGCGAACACCCGCTGCCGCTCGTCGCTGTAGGCAAAGATCCCGCCGGCGGTCTCGTCGCGCAGCGCGCCGACCAGCGGCGTCCACCAGTCGTCGGCGAAATCCTGCGCCTCGTCCACGATCACCGCGTCGAACCGCTGCCCCTCGCTCAGGCCGGTCGCCCGCTCGGCCATCAGCCTCGGCAGCTCGGTCTCCCAGAACTCCGAGTCGTCCCGCGAGCCGGTGATCTCGATCCCCCACGTTCGCGCCAGATCCTCGAATGTCCCGACGAACGCCGGCTGCTTCCCCCGCGAACCGCTCAGCAGCGCCCGCCGCAGATGGTGCGCCAGGCCGTAGCTGTAGCAGACCACCGCGACCCGCTGCCGCTCACCGGTCGCCCGCCCGCTGGCCAGGTCGGACGCCTGCCGGATCGCCAACACCGTCTTCCCGCTCCCGGCGCCGCCGCGGATCTCGACCCGGTTCAGCAGCCGTGTCACCCGCAGCAGCTCGGCCTGCTCCATGGTCAGCCGGTCGGCCAGCGACGCCCGATCCTCCGCGACCGCCACCGGGTCGCGCGCCGGCAGACTGCGTCCGATCAGGATCTCCCGGATCAGCGCGACATCATCGGCGTCCGGCGGACGCGCGTCGTTGCGGTGCAGCGAGGTCGTGTCCCAGACCCGGCCGCCGAGGTCGGCCAGGTCGGCCTGACCCGACACCTGCCAGCGCGGACAGTCGGGCGTCGCGAAGTCGTCGGCCAGGTTCGTCCGGGCGAGCACCACGTGGTGGCTCCAGCGCACCCGAGTTCGCGAACCCCACCGCGGATCGGATTCGACATAGTGCCGCAGCGCATAGGTCGCGTCCCGCGCCTGGTCGACCGGACGGATCTGCGCCGCACCCTGCTCGCGGGTGATCATCCACCGCCCATCGGGCTCCACCCAGACGTGGCTGCCCTTCACCTCGATCGCCACCACGCCCGAACCCGGCATCAGCGCGACCATGTCCGCCTCGTGGTCCTTCTGCTTGTCGGAGAGCCGGTAGTTGGCCAGCAGCACACAGTCATCCCCGAGTTGCCGGCACAGCTTCTGCCACACCTCCCGCTCCGACGCCGTGACAAAGGACGGCTGGTCAGGCACCGACGTCGCCACAGCGAGACTCCTTGCGTCCAAAGGGAACGACGACTTCAAGGATCGCACAGCGTCCCCGGCCAGAACCCGAACAGCTCGCGGTTGCTGTCATTCCACTTTCGCCGTCCCCCTGGGGGTGCTCGACTGAAGCCATCGGCCGCTGATCTCAGCGAGTCAGCCCACGTCCCCAAGGGATGGGCGTTACGATCCAGAAAAACCCCCAGACACCCACAGCGAGGCCCGCAGTGCCATCCGTCCCCGCCGCTTGTGAGGCGACCCGTGGTCGCTGGTGAATCAGCCGGTGCCGAGTCACGCCGACAACTCGCTCTCGCCGATGCGCACGAGAAGGCGGCTGCCGAGGCGCGGGCTGCCGCCGGGCGGTTCGGGATCGCGGAGATCACGGAGAAGCAGACAGCTCGGACGCTGGCTCCGCTCACCCCTCTCGGGTACTTCCTGCTCGCTGATCGCTGCTGGCCCGGGACGCGGCGAGCGCAGGTGGATCTGATCGTGATCGGTCCGGGTGGGGTGTTCATCGTCGACACCAAGGCCTGGGCCGAGGTCTCGATCGATCGCGGCCGGGTTCACCGTGGCGATGCCGACGTGACCGATGAGGTGCTCGGCCTCGCCGACCTGGCGGACGTCACCCAGGCCGACCTAGCGGAGATCGGTCTCGCGCCCGGCGAGGTTCGTCCGCTCATCGCTCTGGCCGGTCGTCGGGACATCGACGCCACGGTGAACGGCGTCCGCATCGTCGGCGAGCGGGATCTGCTCCGCTGCATCGCCAGCCACGGCAATCGGCTCACCCCCACGCAGGTCGACCTCGTGCTGGCCCGGGCGCTCGCCCTCTTCGCGCAGGCCAGCGCTCCGGCTCCGATCGTCGCGACCGTGCCCGAGCCGGTCCTGCCGCTGCCGAGTCGGGAAGTCGACCAGGACGCCCTGTTGAGCCCTGAGGAGGTGAACGACGCACTCCTCCAAGGAGTGCTGGCACAGCCGATCGAGGAATGGATGTCGTTCCTGCATCCCCAGCAGGCCAAGCTGGTCCGTCGCTCGTTCCCCGGCCCTTCGCGCATCCGCGGCCCGGCCGGAACCGGCAAGACGGTGGTCGGGCTGCACCGTGCCGCACACCTCGCCCGGATCAAGCCGGGACGCATCCTCGTCACGACCTACGTGCGGACGCTGCCCGACGTGCTTCGCGAGTTACTGCGCAGGCTGGCACCTGAGGCAGTGGATCGGGTCGAGTTCACCGGTACACATGCCCTGGCCCGTCGCGTGCTGCAGGAGCGCGGCGTCCACGTCAACCTGGACCCCGCGCAGAGCAGGGCTGCGTTCGATCTCGCGTGGCGTCAGGTCGGCGTCGATTCGGTGCTTGGCAAGGGGGCCAGAGACCACGACTACTGGTCCGATGAGATCGAGCACGTCATCAAGGGACGCGGCATCGCTCGTTTCGAGCAGTACGCGGAGCTCGCCCGGGCCGGACGGCGGCACGCGTTGAACCTGAGCGGCCGCGAGGCGGTCTGGCAGCTGTACTGCGCCTACGACGCCGAGCTTCGGCGACGCGGAATCAACGACTTCGCCGACCTCGTACTCCTCGCGGAGGCCGAGCTTCGCCGGGAGCCGATGAAGGATGTCTACTCAGCGGTGATCGTGGACGAAGCACAGGATCTCTCCTGCGCGATGGTGCGCATGCTGCACTCGCTCGTGGGCGACGAGCCCGACGGCTTCACGCTGATCGGGGACGGTCAGCAGTCGATCTATCCCGGCGGCTACACCCTCGCGGAGGCCGGGCTGTCGGTCGGCGGACGCGGCGTCGTGCTCGACATCAACTACCGCAACACCGCACAGATCGTGAACTTCGCCCAACGCCTCGTCACCGGCGACGAGTATGCCGACATCGAAGGTGTGCTGGCACGAGGAGACGTGCCGTCCAGCGTGCCGCGAACCGGTCCCGACCCGGTGATCTCTCGCTGCGCGAACCGGCGCGAACTCAACGAGACGATGGTTCGCCGGGTCCGCAGTGTCATCAGAGATGTCGGCACCGGTATTGGTGACGTCGCTGTCCTTTGCCTGAGCCGCCGCGCGGCGACGGAAGCAGCCACCGCCCTCCTCGCCGCCGGCTTCCCTGTCGTGAACCTGGAGGACTACAACGGCGTTCCGATCGAGGCGATCAAGGTCGGCACGATCAAACGCGCCAAAGGACTGGAGTTCAAGCAGGTCCTCATCCCCGACATCCGGCGTGAGCACACCCTCACTGAGCCACCCACCGAAGACACCGAGCGCGAGCGCTGGGACCTCACCCGACGCGAACTCTATGTGGCCATGACCAGGGCACGGGACGGGCTGTGGGTGGGGATCAGCACGTGAGCACGGCCGGCCTCCGACTTCGACTCCCGCACGCGGGCAGGATCAATCCGGTGAGCCCGAGCAGTTGCTCCTTGGTCTGCCTGAGGTAGGCGACGACTCCACCGGCGAACCAGGAACTGGCGTCCTCGCCCTTGCCGATCTCGCTGCACAACAACCCGCTGGTCAGTGACTCCGCAACCGCCACCCGCTACCCGGCACGGCCCGCCTGAGCCAGTCGCTCCAGTTCGTTCACGGCCGCCGGTCCCCGTCCACGTCATCGGGGCCGGGCTGCGGGATCGAGTCGGCTTTTACCGCACCGCGCTGGCCCAGCGGCCGATCGGGTCCCTGGGTGGAGTCCTTGATGGTCTGCGCTTCGGACTCGGCATTGATCTCGGCGCCCAGCAGCACTGCGTAGCTGGTGAGCCACAGCCACAACAACATCACCACGACGCCGGCCAGCGCGCCGTAGGTGCGGGCGTAGTTGCCGAACCAGGTGACGTACAGCGAGAAGCCGGCCGAGCCGATCAGCCACAGCACGGTGGCGACCGCCGCGCCGACCGAGACCCAGCGGAACTTGGGCGCGTTGCGGTCCGGAGCCACCCGGTAGAGCACCGCGAGCGCCAGCATGATCAGGACGGCCAACAGGAGCCAGCGCACGATCTCGGCGAGCCAGCGCCAGCCGCCGGTGAGGCCGATCCACTCCAGGACGATCGGCAGGGCGGCGACCAGGGCGATCATCACGACCATGAAGACGACCGCGCCCACGGTCAGCGCCAGCGCCAGCAGCTTCTCGGCGACGACGCCGCGGCGGCGTTCTTCGTCGTAGGCGATGTTGATCGCTGTCACCAGGTTGCCGATACCGCCTGAAGCACTCCACAGCGCGATCGCAAGGCTCAGCGCCAGTCCCCATCCCAGTCCCTGGCCGGGCGCGGACGCGAGTTGGTTCAGCTGAGCCTCCAGCAGGGCCCGGGCCTCAGGCGGGAGCGCACCGCCCAGCGCGTCCAACTGGTCGGCGATCGTCGCCGGGTCGGCGGCCAGTCCGTACACCAGGGTGAGTGCGATCAGGGCGGGGAACAGCGCCAGGAAGCCGAAGAAGGCCACACCGGCGCTCATCAGCGGCAGCTGGTCGGCGGAAGCCTTCTGCCAGCCGCGCCGGATGATCTGTAGCCAGCCCCGCGGCGGGATCTCGGCCGGCGAGTCGGCCGTGCCGCCGGGCACCTGCGGCTGGGTTCGTCCCGAGATTGAGTCAGTCACGGAAGTCCCTTACCCCGACGGAGGATTCGTCACACCGACCGGACGATCCCAGCATGGCCACCACACCGTGGTCGGGGAGCGGCGAGGGACGAACCCGCCCAGCACTCATGCCGGTGGGCCGCCGAGCGAGTTGTCGAAGCTGGTGGCGGCGAGGCCCGGAACGGCGCGGTTCACAGAGCTGGGAAGTGGGTACGTGCCGGCGTGCACCCGGCGTCGCCGGACAAGCCGATGCCCCGGGCAAGCAGAAAGAGGAGGAACGGATGCTGGAGATACCCTCACGCACCTCGATGCGAGTGGCGTTCTGGATCTGGTTGCTCGTGATCGTCATCTGTCTGGCGGCGATGATCGCGCTGCCCCTCGTGGGCCGCTGAGCATGCGCGTCCTGGTTCGCGACTGTGGTCTGAGTATCGCCTTCTTCGTCATCTTCGTGCTCGCCCTCGTCGGCCAGTCGCTGACCGGACTGGCCGAGACGAACGAGGAACTCGCCCAGCACGCGATGGCGCCGATGCCGTACCTGGACTACATCACCTCGTCCGACTTCGTCGTTGACGTGGCGGAGAACTGGCAATCGGAATTCCTGCAGTTCTTCCTGTTCATCTTCGCGACCGTCTGGCTGGTTCAGCGGGGTTCGCCCGAGTCGAAGAAGCCGGGAAGCCAAGGACTCGGCTCCGACGAGGAGCAGCTCGTCGGAGCCCATGCCCTGCCGAGTTCCCCGGCCTGGGCCAAAGCCGACGGGGTGCGGCGGTGGATCTACTCCAACTCACTGCTGCTGGTCATGGGCACGATCTTCCTGCTGAGCTGGCTCGCCCAGTCGCTGGCCGGCCACCTCGTCGCCAACGAGCAGAGGGCGCTCCACGGCGTCCCACCGGAAACGTGGCTGGAGTATGTCGGCTCGGCCGAGTTCTGGAATCGGACGCTCCAGAACTGGCAGTCGGAGTTCCTCGCGGTCGGCGCCATGGTCGCGTTCTCGATCTACCTGCGACAACGCGGTTCAGCCGAGTCCAAGCCGGTAGGCGCCCCACACCAGGTCAGCGCGGTCGAATCCGAGTAGCCCGACGATCGGGCGGCTGCGAACGCCGCTGCTCAGCGCACCAAGCACCAGCCCGGGGATGTCTGTGAACGTTCCCTTGCCGGACTGGACGACAGCCGGATCACGGACCACGCCCGACCGACGCTTCAGACCCTGATCGAAGAGCCCGCCAGCCGACAACCCGAGACGGCTGACAGGGACGAACGCGACGGTCGCGGCCCGCTGGCGATGGCCCCCACGGACGACACCGTCGTCTCAGTCGCCGCGGTCAGTGCAGATGGCGGGTCGATGCCGGTGACCCGGTCCCACGGCTCAGCAGCCGGAGCGCGCCGCAGCTGTGGAGGTGGGCCCACTGGGAATCGAACCCAGAACCCGCGGATTAAAAGTCCGCTGCTCTGCCGATTGAGCTATAGGCCCTGGCGTGCATCGTATCGAGCGCTGGCGGGGGCGTGCACACTGGGGGTGTGGACGCGGGTATTTGGGGCATCGTGGCCGTCCTGGTCATCGGGACGGCCGTGGTCGCCTACGGCTGGATCTCCGACCGGGCAGCGGACCGGCGGCGGGCCGAGGCGATGCAGCGTCCACCGGAGCGTGAGATCCCGCGGTTCAAGGCGGACGAGATCCGGCCCGAGTATCTCAGCGAGCTCGAGGCCCTCACCCGGCCCGGCGATCTCCCCCCGACCGATCTCGACGAGGAGACCCGCGCGACGCTCAAGGAAGCGCTCGCTGGTTCGCCTCGCTTCAATGCGGGCTGGCCCAGCCGGGAGTACGTCACGGACGCCAACACGGGGTGGTGTGTGGTCGATGAACCGGCGATCGTGCTCTGCGACGACGAGCTCGCCACCATGCGCGAGCTGCTGCCGGCGGTGAAGCGAGCCCGGGCGGCGGGGCGTCCGCTGGTCGTGGTCGCACCGGGGTTCTCGACCGAGCTGCTCGCGACGTTGCGGGCCAACTGGGTGCAGGGCACCTTCAGCTGCCTGCCGATCCGGTTGGCGGACGACCGGCGGCGGTCACTGGGTTCGCTCACCGGGGGGCAGCCGGTGTCGGCATCCGATCTGCAGGCGGGCTATCTGCCGGCGGCGAACCTGGGCGGCTGTCGCGCCTGGGTGTGCGATCAGCGAACCAGTTGGGTGGTGCTCGAGAGCAGCCAGGAGCCGTAGGTCGACGACCCGGCGCTGAGCTCGGGGATCTGGGCGGGCGCCGATCCACGCCCCTCGATCACGATGGGCCCAACCGGCCGGACAGTCACTGATCTCACCAGGTCCGGCCGTTGGTGACAGTCTCAACCAGCACTTCAGGATTCGACCGTCAGGTCTCAACCAACGCTCAAGGTGACTTCAGGGTTGCTTTTCGCACGCCTCAACAGGCGTTCAGGCATAGCCCAGATCGTCGAGCTCGTGGTCGTCGATGCCGAAGAAATGGGCAACCTCGTGCCATACCGTGATGCGCACTTCCTCAACCAGCTCCGGCTCGTCCAGGCAGTACCGCAGCAGCGGGCCGCGGAAGATCACGATCCGGTCCGGCAGCACTCCGCCATACCAGGAACCACGCTCTGACAAGGGGATTCCATCGTAATAGCCGAACAGCTCCGGGTCGGACGCGTCAGGCTCGTCCTCGATCATGACGATGCAATTCTCGAGCAGACCGAGGAAGCGTGCGGGGATCTGCTCCAGCGCCTGGTGCACCAGCTCCTCGAACCTCGACGACTCCATCTCCACCGTCATGGCCCCCACGATAGCGCCCTGACTAGGCCCTGAATCACATCTGTGTAGTTCACAGGCCCTCCTCAGCAACCTGCCCGATCGCCATGACGCGGCCCACCGCGGCTGCCTACAGTCCTGATCGCTGAGGCATCAGGGACAGGTGTGGCAGATGGGTCACATGTGACTCGTGTGTTGCGGGGAAGACCTCTCCCTGGGCCTCATCCCCGAACCGGACACTTCCCCAAGGAGAGGGCCAAGGATGAGCAAGGCACGGATCACGATCGCCTGGTTGGTGACGACGGCGCTGTTGGTCGGCACCGGCATCACGACCGCGGTGATGGCCAGTGCCGCCGTCACCCTCTACACCGCCAGCGCCGAGGTGCGGGTCCGCACCGGCCCCAGCACCTCGAAGTCGATCCTCCACCTGCTGAAGAAGGGCGACGTCGTCGAGGCCAAGGGCAAGGCCAAGAACGGCTGGCAGCCGGTGAGCTTCAACAACACCACCGCCTACGTGTATGCCCAGTACGTCAAGGTGATCAAGTCGACGAAGACCCCGATCACCAACGCCGCACCGAGCACCCGCAAGACCTCGGCCAATGTCAACCTGCGCGATGCCGCGAACCTCAACTCCAAGATCATCCGCGTGCTGAAGAAGGGAACCGCGGTCGCGGCCACCGGGCGCAAGTCCGGCGACTTCACCGAGGTGAAGGTGGACGGGAAGATCCGCTGGCTGTTCACCAAGTACGTGGGTGCGACGACCACGGCCAAACCCGATGCAACCAAACCCGCCACGCCCGCCGTTCCGGCCAAGACCGAACTGCCCGACCCGGTGGCCACGGTTGTCGCCGGAAGCCTTCTGGCCCTGCGCCAGAGCGCCAGCGAGTCCGCGGCCTCGCTGGGTGACCTGAGTGCCGCCACCCAGATCGGTCTCACCGGCAGGCACAGCGGGAGCTACTCCGAGGTGATCGTCGACGGCAAGCTCGCCTGGGTGCTCACCGGCTACTTGAAGCCCTCCGAGCAGGCTCCGACAGTGACACTGCCGGTCTCGATCGGCCTGCGCTACATCAACGCCACCGACGTCAACGTCCGCAAGGCCGCCGATGTCGAGTCGACCAAGCTCGCCACCTTGGCCCGCAGCACCGTCCTGCAGGCCACCGGGCCCACCAAGAACGGCTACACCCAGGTGATCTTCTCCGGGGGCCTGGCGTGGGTGGCCTCCCAGTACCTCAGCACCACCAAGCCGGCAGCCAGCCTCGGCTCGACCAGCCTCGACAAGCTGAAGGCCACCGCCAAGGCCGCCGTGCCCGTCGTCCGGGAGAAGTTCCCCCAGATCAAGACGATCTACGGCTGGCGAGCCTCCAGCGCCTACTCCTCCGACCATCCCAACGGCAGGGCGATCGACGTCATGATCCCGTCGTACAAGAGCAACAAGGCACTCGGCGACAAGATCGCCCAGTACTTCATCGACAATCACAAGGCGCTGAAGGTGAAGTACGTGATCTGGCGGCAGCGCAACTACACCATCACCCGCGGCAAGTGGGTGCACATGGCCGACCGTGGCGGCGACACCGCGAACCACTACGACCACGTGCACGTCTCGTTCCTCTCCTGAGGTTCTGAGCGTTCAGGTCCACTCCTCGGCGCGCGGCGCGGCGGCACTCGTCGCGCCGCGCCGCCGGACGATGAGTCCGCCGGACGACGCTCGACTGCGATTAGGGGGCATCGGGCGCCGCACCGTATAGTTCTGGGTCAGGTCCCCATCGTCTAGCGGCCTAGGACACCGCCCTTTCAAGGCGGCAGCGCGGGTTCGAATCCCGTTGGGGATGCGACGTACGAGCCCTGCCAGGCCGGTTATCGGCCAGACATGGGCTCTCGCCATTCCCAGGGCCCTCGCGCCGGACCGTCGCCGGCGGGCTCCGGCCAGGACGGGACCACGCTGCCGAGTTTGAGCTCGCCTGGGACGCTCCGAGGGCCGGGTTCGCCCGCGTTGCGGTGGCGATCGTGGCGGCCGCTGTGGCCGCCCATGTCGAGGCGGCTTCTCGCGCACCGCGCCGGGGAATCTGACGATAATCGGCGCGCGACCGGAAGAATCTGGTCGAGTTCGAGCACAAAACTGGCGGCTCTGGCCAATCTGCTGCGCTCCCAGCTGGGGCGTTCTAGCGTGAGTATCGGAGCGTCCCGCTGAGGTCGTCCAAGCCAGGGCGGCTCGCGCGGCGCGGAGCGAGAGGAAGTCCCATGACACACCGCATGATCTGGAATCAGACCGCCTACTTCGGACCGGGAGCGATCTCGGTCATTCCCGAGGAACTGACCCGGAGAGGGTTCACCAAGGCCTTCGTGGTCTCCGATCAGGTCCTCATCGACACCGGCGTGACCACCAGGGTGACCACGCTGCTCGACGAGGCCGGCTTCCCGTACGAGGTCTACTCCAACGTGGTCCCCAACCCGCCGATCGAGAACGTCCAGACCGGGGTGGCTGCCTTCGCCACGTCCGGTGCCGATGTGCTGATCGGCATCGGTGGTGGCTCCCCGCAGGACACCTGCAAGGCGATCGGGATCATCACCGCCAATCCAGAGTTCGCCGATGTCCGCTCCCTGGAGGGCGTCGCCCCGACGAAGCATCCCTCCGTCCCGATCATCGCCGTACCGACCACGGCAGGGACCGCATCGGAGACGACGATCAACTACGTCATCACCGATGTCGCGGCCAGACGGAAGTTCGTCTGCGTCGATCCCCACGACATTCCGGTGATGGCCGTCGTCGATCCCGAGATGATGAGTTCGGCGCCTCGCTCGCTGAAGGTCGCAACCGGACTCGACGCCCTCACCCATGCGATCGAGGGCTACACCACCGCAGGCGCCTTCGAACTCTCCGACATGTTCCACCTCAAGGCTATCCAGATGATCGCCAAGGCGCTGCCCAAGGCCGCCGACGGCGATCCAAAGGCAGCCGACGAGATGGCGATGGCCCAGTACATCGCCGGCATGGGCTATTCCAATGTCGGGCTCGGACTGGTCCACGGCATGGCGCACCCGCTGGGTGGCTTCTACTCCGCACCCCACGGCGTCGCCAACGGCATCCTGCTGGCTCCGGTGATGGCCTACAACGCCGAGCACACCGGCGAGAAACTACGCGACATCGCAGCAGCCTTCGGCGTGACCGGGGCCTACACGCTGCCGCTGAAGGAGGCCCGCCAGGCCGCGATCGACGCCGTCGCCAAGCTCACTCGCGACCTGGGCAACCCCACGACGCTGCGTGAGATCGGCGCCGTCGAAGGAGACATCGAAGCGCTGGCGGAAGCCGCCCTGGCGGACGTCTGCACCGGCGGCAACCCGCGCACTCCGACGCTGGCCGAGATCGAGGAGCTCTACCGCTCCGTCTTCTGACCGGGCGGCCCGATGGCCGGACGCCTCCGGAAGCAGCTTTCTCGGCTCGCCCCGGAGGCGTCCGGTCGGCGCTCTAGGATCCAGCCGGCAACAACCAGGTTCGCCGTCGCTCGAAGCCCACCTCGACCCAGGCTCCGGGCTCCAGGATGTCCGTTTCATGCGGGTCTGCCTCCACCGCGGTGATGTTGCCCTGGGCGGACTCCACCACGTATTCCACCGACTCCCCGTAGAACACCGTGGTCAGGACCCGTCCGATGCGGCCCCCGATGGTCTGCTCGCCAACGGGTTTCAGCCGAATCGACTCCGGCCGCACCAACAGCACCGACTGGGTCGCTGTCGCGTCCGGCGCGGCTGAGGTATCGAACTCCTCCCCCAGCACGGCAACCCGGGCCAGCCCATCGCCGGCCGGGTGGACGTCATCGACCTTGAGGAAGTTCGCTCGTCCGATGAAGTCGGCCACGAAGACCGAGGCGGGATGGCGGTAGATCTCGACCGGCGTCGCAGTCTGCTCGATCCGGCCGTCATTCATCACCACCACCCGGTCGGACATGCTCATCGCCTCGCCCTGGTCGTGGGTGACGTAGATGCCGGTGATCCCCAGCCGTCGCTGCAGGCGCCGGATCTCCGATCGCATGGCCACCCGCAGCTTCGCGTCGAGACTCGACAAGGGCTCGTCGAAGAGCAGCACCTTCGGCCGCATCACCATCGCTCGCGCCAGGGCCACCCGCTGCTGCTGCCCACCCGACATCTGCCCCGGCGCGCGGTCACGCATGTGGCTCAGGCCCATCGAGGTGAGCGCCTGCTCGACCTCTTCCTTCAGTTGCGTGGCAGGCAGCTTCTTCTGCTTCAGCCCGAAGGCGACGTTCTCCCAGACCGTCATGTGCGGGAACAGCGCGTAGGACTGGAAGACCATCGCCATCGGGCGTCGGTCCGGGGCCACCTCCAGCATTGAGCGGCCGTCCAGCAGGACGTCCCCCGAAGTGGGCGTCTCGAATCCAGCGATGATCCGCAGCGTGGTGGTCTTGCCGCAGCCGCTGGGGCCGAGCAGCGTCACGAACTCGCCCGGCGCGATGCTCAGATCGATGTGGTCGAGCGCGCGAACCGCCGATCTCCTGGTCAGGAAGACCTTCTCCAATCCCGAGAGCACCAACTGCCCGGACGCCGTCGCGGGATCGCGCGCGTCCACCGCCGCCACCTCAGTGCTCCCTCGGCGACGGATACCGCGCAGCCCCGGGACGCACGGCGCACCTCACCGTTGCTCCGGTTGCAGATCCGGCATCAGATAGCCCTCCCCACGCACCGCGACGATCAGGGGCGGCTCGGTCTCGCCGAGCTTGAGACGGAGGCGGCGGATCGTCGTCTTCAGCATGTCCCTTCCGGTCTCCGGCGACTCGGTCAGCCACGTGGCCGCCACCAGATCACGCCAGGAGACCGGCTCCCCGCGGTGCTCCAGCAGGGTCAGCAGCAGCCGCAGTTCGGCGTCGGAGACCAGCACGCGGCGTCCGTCGACTCGGACCTCGTTGGAGCCTCGGGTGACGACCAGAGGGCCGTTGCCGGTCAGCTCCTGCGAGCTGCGGCGCAGGATGACAGCGACTCGCATCAGCAGCTCGCGGGCGTTGAAGGGCTTGACGATGTAGTCGTCGGCTCCGGCCTCGAAGCCGGCCACCCTCTCCTCCGGTGAGCCCTTGGCGGAAAGGAGGCACACCGGGATGTCGGTCGTCTCCCGGATCCGGCGACAGAAGGTGAGTCCCGAGGCCTGGGGCAGCATGATGTCGCACAGCGCGAGGTCGAAGTGCTGGTGGCGAACCTGCTGGAGGGCGGTCTCCGCGTCCGCCGCACCCACCACCGTGTAGCCGGCACCGGTCAGGATGTAGTGACAGATGTCGAGCATCTGCGGCTCGTCCTCGACCAGTAGAATCCGGGCCTTCACGACGTCGCTCATGTCATCACCTCGCCCGGGCCACCGATCGGCAGGTTGAACATCATCGTCGTCCCTCGCGTGGCCACCGTATCAACGAAGAGCTGCCCACCATGGCGTTCCACGATCTGTTTGGTGATGATCAGGCCGAGCCCGGTCCCACTGCGCAGCGGTCGTCCGGAGGCGAACCGCTGGAAGAGCTCGAGCCGTTCCTTGGCGGTCATGCCGGTGCCCTCGTCGGTCACCGAGACCAGGACGTCGTACTCCCGCTGGGCGACCTGCACCGTCACCGGGCTCCCGGAAGGGCTGACCGTCACGGCGTTGTTGATGAGGTTGGTCAGCGCCTGCCGGACGAGAAGCTGGTCGGCCCGAACCCAGCACGGCACCGTCGGGCAATCCATCACGATGGGGCTCCCCCGCAACCCACGCAGGTCGGCAACCAGGCCGACCACGATCTCAGCCACATCGCAGGGCTCAAGGTGCACGCTGAACCGTCCGGCCTCGATCCGCGCCTGGGTCAGCAGATCCTCGGCGAGCTCGATGGTCGAATCGGCCTGGTGCCGAATCGTCTCGACGAAGCCGGCCTGGGCCGGCGTGAGCGGTCCCGGATCCTCTCCGGCGAGGATCTCCCCGGACAGCTTCACCATGGTCAACGGAGTGCGCAGTTCGTGGCTGAGCATGGAGACCTGGTCGGCACGCCAGCGGGCGAGGCTGCGGAGCCGCTGGACGTCGGAGGCTGACCGCCGCCACCCCAGCGCGCACCACACGGCGGCCACCGCGGTGACCCCGAGCAGGAGCGACATGGCCGCCAGCGTGAACTCCATCTGCGGATTGTAGGTCCCGCCCGGGACGGCCACCTCACCAGTCACCCGATGACCGCGGGGCAGGCGAGGCCACCGACGACGCCGCGGCGGCCCGTTCGGCCGTTTCGGCGTGGAGCCGGCCGGGCGGGCACGACCTGCCCTATACCCGGAGGTTCTTGCTGCCGCCCGGCATCCGGAAGAGCAACAACAGCGACAGCACGGTCAGTCCCAGCAGGATGGTCGACAACGCGGCCGCCGTCCCCAGCTGGCCACGGATCACGGTGGCGTAGATGCCGAGCGCCAGCGTCTGGGTTGAGTTGGTATAGAGGAACAGCGTGGTGCTCAGCTCGGTGATGATCGTCACCCAGCTCAGGATCGCACCGGAGAGGATGCCCGGCGCGAGCATCGGCACCACCACCCGCAACAGGGTCTTGAGCTTCGATGCACCGAGGCTCAACGAGGCCTCCTCGATGCTCGGGCTGTGCTGGTAGAGCAGTGCCGAGGTGGATCTGATCGTGTACGGCAGCCGACGCAGCAGCAGGGCGATCACCATGATGGCCGCGGTGCCCGAGATCGCGATCGGCGGTGCGCTGAACGCAGAGAGCAGGGCGATGCCGATCACCAGGCCGGGCACGACGTAGGGAACCATGGTCATGGTGTCGAGCACATTGTTGAGCGGGTTCGGACGTCGCACCGCCAGGTACGAGACCAGCACGGCCACGATCACGATCAGCACCAGCGCGGTGAGGCCGATCGAGAAGGTGTTGCGGACGTACTTCCAGATGTCATCGGACGCGCCGGTGAAGTTCTCCAGCGACCATCCCGGGACGAACTGGCCGTAGAGCGTCTTGCGGAAGGAACTGACGACCACGACCAGCAGGGGGACCAGGGCCAGGAACAGGAAGCCGTACACGTAGGAGTGGACTCCCAGATTCCGCCACCCCCGAAGCTGACGGGGTTCGATGTTGCGCATCGCGGTCATCGAGAAGGTCTTGCGCTCGGCCAGGTACTTCTGGCCCAGGAACACCGCCAGGGTGACGATGATGACGATGACGCTGATCGCGGCGGCGAAGCCGGAGTCCGTACCCACCTCACCGACGAACGAGCTGTAGATGAGCACCGGAATCGTCCGGAAACCCTGACCGATCAGCATGGGCGTGCCGAAGTCGGCGAAGGCCCGGACGAAGACCAGCAGGCTCCCGGCCAGCACCGTCGGCAGCAGCAGCGGGGCGATCACCTTCAAGGCCCGGTTGAAGCCCCGCGAGCCCATCGACTCGGCCGCCTCCAGCAGCGAGACGTCGACGGTCTTCCATGCCCCCATGAGGTAGGTGAAGATCAGCGGCACGAGCTGCAGGGTCAGGACGAGCAGGATCCCGCCGAAGCCGTAGATGCTGGGGATCTCGATCCCCAGGCTGTCGCGCATCCAGCGGGTGATCAGCCCGTTGTTGCCCAGCAGCAGCACCCAGGAGTAGGCGCCGATGAAGGGCGGGGACATCATCGAGGCCAGCACCAGCACCTGCACCGTGCCGCTGGCCGCGACCCTGAACATCGTCATGAAGTAGGCCAGCGGGAACGCCACCAGCAGCGCCAGCCCGGTGACGCAGACCGACACCAGCAGGCTGTTGAGCAGGGTGCCCCAGTACAGCCGCGAATCGAAGAACTGACTGAAGGCGGCCAGACTGAACTGGCCCTCCCGGGTCACGCTCGACCCGAGCAGGCTCACCAGTGGCCAGATCACGATGATCAGGTAGAACGCCGTGATCACCAGCGAGATCACCGTCCACATGTCGGGCCGAGCGAGCCTGGCTCTCATGCCGCGGCCCGCCGCATGATCGTCGCGCGCGTCGCCGCGTTGAACAGGTTGAGCCGTTCTATGTCGAAGCCGAGGTGGACGATCTCACCCTCGTGGCGATGCGCGGCAGCCTGGGAGTACTCGACGAACTCGACCACCTCGCCCCCCTCCAGCCTGGCCCGGAGCTGGGTGTGGGAACCCAGGAAGGTCTGGTCGACGATCTCGGCCGCGATCCCTTCCGGGGTGACCGCGATGGCCTCCGGCCTGGCCGATACGATCACGGTCCCGACACCCGCCTCGGACGAATCCACCAGAGCGGTCACGTCCAGTCGGCGGCCGGCGTCCAGGTTGATCACCACCTGTCCGTCCTGCCAGGTCAGCGGTCGCTGCAGGGTATTCGTCTTGCCGATGAAGTCGGCGACGAAGATGTTCGCCGGGCGATGGTAGATCTCCTGCGGGGTCCCCACCTGCTGCACGACGCCTTCGTGCATGACCGCGATCCGATCGGAGACGGCCATGGCCTCCTCCTGGTCGTGGGTGACGTAGACGGTGGTGATGCCCGCCTTCCGCTGCACCTCGCGGATCGTGTCTCGCATCTCGACCCGGAGCTTCGCGTCGAGATTCG
>CAYSZZ010000001.1:11793-61682 GCA_964435735.1 uncultured Propionibacteriaceae bacterium | reverse complement strand
ACAGCGGCTCGTCCATCAGGAGCACCGCCGGCTCGTTCACCAGCGCCCGGGCCAGCGCCACCCGCTGCTGCTGGCCGCCGGACATGGTGCCCGGCAGACGATCCCGCAGGTGTGCCATGTGAACGGTCTCCAGCGCCTCGGTGACCCGTCCCTCGATCTCGCCCTTGGGAACCTTCCGGTTCTCCAGGCCGAAGGCGACGTTCTTGCCGACGGTCATCTGCGGGAAGAGCGCGTAGTTCTGGAACACCATGCCGATGTTGCGCGAGCCCGGGTCCAGGTCGTTGATCACCCGCTCTCCGAAGGAGATCGTGCCCGCCTCGATCGAGTTGAAGCCCGCGATCATGCGCAGCAGAGTCGTCTTCCCGCAGCCCGACGGCCCGAGGAGGGTGAAGAACTCACCCTCCTCGATGTCCATCGTCAGGTCGGGGATCGCCACGTGCGCGCCGTACTCCTTGCGAAGCGCGCGAAGCCCGATATTGGTCACTGAGTGCCAGCCTTCCTCGTCCGCTCGCCGATCAGGCCTGCTCGAGGATCTTCTGGAAGCGCGCGATCAGCGCGTCACGGTTCTCCGAGACGAACTCGAAGTCCTCGTCGAGGGTCTTGATCTCCGACAGCGGGGCCAGGTTGGGCTTCTCGATTCCGCTGCGCAGCGGCCGCCCGGCGGTCTCGTTGGCCAGGATGGTCTGCCCTTCCTCGGAGGTGATGAAGTCGATGAAGGCCTTGCCCGCCTCGGGGTTGGGGCCGCCCTTGATCAGCTGCATGCCGGCGGGCAGGAACACCGCGCCCTCCTTGGGGTAGACGATCTTCACCGGCAGACCGGCGTTGACCAGGTTGAGCGACAGCGGCTCGTAGGTCAGTCCGACGATGTACTCGCCGTTGGCGGTGTCCTGGCCGACCTGGGAGGAGGAGCCGATCACCTTGCCGTCCAGCTGGGTCACCAGCTGCTCGACGAACGTCCAGCCGGCATCGGCGTTCAGATCGCCGCCACCCATGGCGTTCAGCATGTTCGTGAGCTGGGCGAAGGCGGACGAGGACTGCGTGGCGTCGCCGAAGGCGATCTTGCCCTTCAGCGCCGGCTGCAGCAGGTCGGCATAGCCATCGATCACCAGATCGCCGATCTTGTCGGTGTTCACCAGCAGGTTCGAGCCGTCGGCCTGGTAGGGGGTGATGTTGCCGTTGATGTTCTTGCCCAGGTCCAGCATGTCGGCATCGTTGGCCGAGGTGTAGGCCTCCCACAGATCGCCGTTGATGGCTGCCTGGGCGACGCCGCCGCCGAACATGACGTCGCCTTGGGGACGAGCTGCCTCGCTGCGGATCCGCTGGGCCAGTTCACCGGTTCCGGCGGTCACGATCTCCGCCTTGACCCCGGTCGCCGTCTCGAAGGCGGGGATCAGGGCGTTCAGCATGCCCTCCTCGTTCGGGGTGTAGATCACCACGGTCCCGCTCGCCGCGGGCGTGCCCTCGCCGCCGGGGCTCGTCCCGGGCGTGGGAGCGGTCTGGCCACCACAGGCGGCAAGCAGCGCCAGGCCGGCTGCGACAGCCAGTGGTGCAAGGTATCGAGTTCTCGTCATGTGTGGACCTTCCTCTGCAAACGGTGCGACCTGATGAGATGCACCACGACCGCGTGGCAATCGTTGCCGGGCATCATGTCGTGCTCGTGAGCCTACGAAAGGCGTTCCCCGGTGGGAACGACGGTGACAACACTGTCACCAAACGTGACTTGCCGGTGATCACGGACAGGCGGCCTTCGCCGTACAGACGACGTCCTGAGCTGCCGGCCCTCGGCGATTTCGCCTCTGCCAAGTGGGTACGTTATAGTTTCGGGGCTGGCCAGAAACGGCCAGCATGGTCTTGTCTACAAGGCCCCGTGGCGCAGTTGGTTAGCGCGCCGCCCTGTCACGGCGGAGGTCGCGGGTTCGAGTCCCGTCGGGGTCGCTGGAGCGATGTGCTCCATCGGGCCAGGTAGCTCAGCTGGTAGCAGCGTTCGCCTGAAAAGTGAAAGGTCACCGGTTCGACCCCGGTCCTGGCCACGGATCTCGACCTGATTCTGCCCGCCTTCGGCGGGCTTTTTGCGTTCTGTCGTGGTGCGGTGGGTGCCTGAAGGTGCTTTGGTTGCCGGTCGACGGGCCGCGCTATCCGGACGCGGTGGGGTGCCGGCATTGTGAACGCCGGGGTGGTGCGGTGAACTGCTTCTGGTTCGGTTGTTCTTGACGGCGTTTCCGCGGGCCGCAGCGACGAAGGACGGGCGCTCCCCAGCTCTGGTGAGGACCGCCCGTCGTACTCGTGCGTCAGGAGACCAGGTGCTGGCCCTCGATGATGGCGTCGCGGAGTTCCCGGCGCTTCTTCTGCTTGGCCGGATCCGGGACGGGGACGGCCGACAGCAGCCGCTGAGTGTACGGGTGCTTGGGGTTGTTCACGATCTCGGGGGTGGGACCCACCTCCACCAGCACGCCGTCCTTCATCACCGCGATCTGGCTGCTCAGCATCTCCACCACCGCCAGGTCGTGGCTGATGAACAGGCAGGCGAAGCCGTAGCGCTCCTGCAGGTCGCTGAAGAGCTTCAGCACCCGCGCCTGCACCGATACGTCCAGGGCCGAGGTCGGCTCGTCCGCGATCAGCAGCTTGGGCTCGAGGGCCAGCGCCCGGGCGATGCCGATCCGCTGCCGCTGGCCGCCCGAGAGCTCGTGCGGGTAGCGGTTCCGCATGGCACGCGGCAGTTCGACGCTGTCCAGCAGAGCCTCCACCCGATCTGAGAGCTCCTTGCCGCGCAGCTTCTCGTGCAGGAAGAGCGGCTCGCCGATCGACTCCCCCACCGGCAGGCGAGGGTTCAGCGAGGAACCGGGATCCTGGAACACGATGCCGACATCGCGCCGGAACGGGTACAGGTCGGCGTTGGTGGCATGGGTGATGTCCCGGCCGGCCACGTGCAGCGTCCCCTCGACCACCGGAAGCAGCGCCACCGCGGCGCGTCCGATGGTCGTCTTGCCCGAACCCGACTCCCCCACCAGGCCGACCACCCGACCGGGATCGACCCGCAGGTTGATGTGCTTGGCAGCCCGGAAAGCGGGACGACGGCCCTGTTTCGGATACTCGATCGAGACGTCCTCCATCAGCAGTGCCGCGGTCGCTCCCGGATCACCCGGGGCCAGCGGCACCGGGGTCTCGCCGTCACCCACCAGGGACACCTTCAGCGCCGGTGCGTAGTCCGCGGCCGTGGTTCCCAGGTGCGGCACAGCCGCCAGCAGCGCCTTGGTGTACGGGTGCTGCGGGTCGTTGAAGATCTGGTCGGAGCTGCCGTGCTCGACCACCCGTCCGTCCTTCATCACGATGATCCGGTCAGCCATGTCGGCCACCACGCCCATGTCGTGAGTGATCAGGATGATCGCCGCATCCACCCGCTCGCGCAGCTCGCGCATGAGCTTCAGGATCTCGGCCTGGACGGTCACGTCCAGCGCCGTGGTCGGCTCGTCCGCGATCAGCAGCTTCGGATCGCAGGCCAGCGATTGGGCGATCATGATGCGCTGCCGCTGGCCGCCGGAGAGCTGGTGCGGGAACTTGTCGAAGCTGCCCTCGGGATCGGGGATCTCGACCAGCCGCATCAGATCCAGCGCCCGGGCCTTGGCCTGGGCAGGGGCCATCACGAAGTGGGTGCGCAGCGTCTCGGCGATCTGGAAGCCGACGGTGTACACCGGGTTCAGCGCGGTCATCGGCTCCTGGAAGATCACCGCGATCTCGTTGCCCCGCACCTCGCGCAGCCGCTGGCCGGACAGCCCGATCAACTCGGTGCCCTTCAGCTTGGCGGACCCGATCGCCCGCCCGTTGGACGGCAGCAGGCCGATCAGGCTCATCGACGACTGGGTCTTGCCCGAACCGGACTCACCCACGATCGCGAGCACCTCGCCGGCTTTCAGGTCGTAGTTGACCTCGTCAGCGGCATCGAACCACTCGCCGTTGACCCAGAACTTCACCCCGAGATCACGGACCTCGAGGATGGTGTCACCGCGCTTGATGGTGCCGTCGCCGATCCGGCGGGAAAGCCGGACGGCTCCGTCGAGCCCCAGTTCTTGCTCCGGCTTGCTCATGAGGCCACCTCCTGGGCTCTGGCGGCGGCTATCTTTCCGAGTGCCTTGTCCATCTCGCGCTTCGACGGGATGCGCTTGGTGCGCGGGTCGAAGGCGTCCCGCAGGCCGTCACCGATGAAGTTGATGCTCAGCGCGACCAGGATGATGAACAGGCCAGGCCACCAGAACAGCCACGGCCGGGTCTGGAAGGCGCTCTGGTTCATGGAGATCAATGCCCCCAGCGACACGTTCGGCGGGTTGATGCCGAAGCCGAGGAAGCTCAGTGCCGTCTCCAGCACCACCGCGGCTGACATCAGCAGCGTGGTGTTGACGATGATGACGCCGATCGCGTTGGGCAGGATGTGCTTGGTGATGATCCGCCAGTCGGAGGCGCCCGCCACCCGGGCCGAGTCGACGAACTCCCGCTCTCGCAGGCTCATGAACTCAGCGCGCACCAGCCGGGACAGCGAGGGCCACAGGATCATGCCGAGCGCCAGCCCGAGCAGCAGCGGCATGTTCGCCGTGATCCACTGCCCCACTTCCAGCGGCAGCCCGAACTTGGTGGGTGCGCCGCCGATGAGCCGGCCCAGCACCGCACCCAGCACGATCACCGGCAGGGTGATGGCCAGATCGGTGAGCCGCATCAGGAAGGTGTCGAGCTTGCCACGGTAGTAGCCCGCGAGGGAGCCGATGGTCACACCGATGACCAGTGCGGTGGCGCCGAGCACCACCATCACCAGCAGCGAGGTCTTGATCCCGGCCATCACGGCGGCGAAGTTGTCCCGTCCGATGTTGTCCTGGCCGAAGGGATGCTCCCCGATCTCGAAGCCAGGTCCGCCCAGCCAGGTCGGCAGGGTCAGCGTCGGCACACCCTGATTCACCTGGGTGAGCGGCTTCATCGGATCCTGCCACATCCACCAGCCGGGGATCGGGCCGAGTCCCATCGCGCTGATCGCCAGCACCGCGACCAGGCCGAGGGTGATCAGGCCGAAGATCGCGCCCTTGTGCCGAATGAAGCGCCGCCACACCACCTGGCCCTGGGAGAGTCCCTCGACCTCCCTGGCCTCACCGATTCCTTCGCCACGACCGGTGGCGTCGTCGTCGGCGGCCGCGGGCAGATCGACCGGCTGGTCGCCGGGAACGTCAGGCAGGTCGCCGGGGAGGATCTCCGGGGTGCCCTGCTCGCTGGGCAGCTGCGGTTCGTCGATGGGACGTTCGTCGTTCATGCGTTCACCCGAATCCGTGGGTCGAGGACGGCATAGAGGAAATCGGCCGCCAGGTTGGCCAGGATCGCCAGTGCTCCGGTGAGCATCACGTAGGTCATCACGGGGTCGATCTCACTCTGTCTCAGCGAGTCGATGAACAGCTTGCCCATCCCGTGCCAGCCGAAGATGGTCTCGGTGATCACCGCACCGCCGATCAGCGCGACCAGGTCGACCGGGATGATCGAGGCCAGCGGCATCAGCGCGTTGCGCAGGGCGTGCCGGGTGATGACCACCCGCTCGGGGAGTCCCTTGGCGCGCGCGGTGCGGATGTAGTCCTGCGACATCACCTCCAGCATCGAACCACGCTGGTAGCGGGTGTAGGAGGCGAAGGAGATCAGCACCAGCGCGATCGTCGGCAGTAGCAGGTGCATGAAGCGATCCAGCTGCATCAGCCAGAAATCACCGGCCAGGTTCGGCGTGGAGGCGCCGATCGTTGCGACCGGCCGTCCCTTGATCAGGGTGTGCTGGAAGAAGTAGGGGTAGACCTGCATCACCCGGTCGATGAAGACCAGGAAGCTCATCACCAGCGCGACGATCACAGCGCCGCGCATCGAGACCCCGCGGTCGGGGCCGCCCCACAGCCAGCCGATTCCCATCGCGACCACAATGGCGACCAGGAGCAGGCCGAACAGCCGCAAGGCGTCCATCTCGTAGATGTAGAACAGCCACTGCAGCGGGTAGTAGAGCGCGAGGCCGACAACCGCGGTGGTCACCGCCGAATAGAGGGCGCGCTTGTTGTTGAAGCCGGCGAAGATGACCGTGATCGCCACGGCGGTCCCCAGCCCGAGGATCGCCAGGCCGATCAGGCCGATGGCGGGAGTGTTGAGCCAGCCCGAGTACAGGATGAAGATCCACAACCCGCCCGTGATGCCGGCGCCGATGCCGAAGATCGCCAACTTGCGTTGCAGGTGCCCGCCGAGGGCGCCCGCCCAGAACAGGCCCGCGACGACGGCGATCCCAACGGTCAGTGGAATGTTCAGCGCCGGAGCGTTGAGAAAGTCGTTGAGGCCGATGGCCATGAACTGCTTCAGCAGCACCGCCACCCAGAACACCGGCAGCGAGTACAGCACGAACGATACGAAGGTGATCGAGTAGTCGAAGGCGGTGTACTGGCGCAGGGCGCTCACGATGCCGATCATGATGCCGAGCAGCAGCGCCAGGATGGTCGAGGCGAAGATCAGGGTGACGGACGCTGAGATCGCGCTTCCCATCACATCGAGTACCGGCTGGGCGGTCCGCCAGGCATAGCCGAGATCGCCTCGGACGAACCCGGACAACCAACTCCAATAGCGGCTGATCCACGGCTGGTCCAGCATCAGCATGGCTTCGCGGCGGGCAATCAGGTCGGCCTTGTTGGCGGCCGTGCTCTGGCGCAGGTCGTCCAGTGGGTCGATCGCCAGGTCAACCATGAAGTGGACGATGAAGGAGAGCACCAGCAGCGTCCCCAGCGCCAACCCCAGGCGTCGTAAGAGAAATCGGATCATTAGTTAGTTAGCTTTCAGTGTGCCCTGCCGAACAGGCCGGTGGGGCGTCAGGATATTGCACCCGACGCCCCACCGGGGAGAACTCGGTGATCAGAGTCTCAGATCACCTCGCTCCCTGTACCGATCAGGCAGCGACCTGCCAGTTCCAGAATCCGTAGAAGATGGTCGGCGCGATCGTGATCGGGTCGATCCCGGTCACGTCTGACTTGTACGCCGTCACCGACGGGAACTGGAAGATGGTCACACCGAAGTTGTCGGTAACCAGCTGTGCCTCGATCTCACCGAGGATGCGATCCTGGTCAGCCGGATCGACCGCGGTCTGGAGCTCGTCGAACAGCCCGTCGACCTTCTCGTTGGAGTAGCCACCGAAGTTGTTCAGACCACCGGTGCGGTAGTTCGCATCGGACTCGGTCAGAGCGGTGGAGGTGGACTGCCAGCCGAACAGCGAGGCATCGTAGGAGCCGTCGCCGAGCTTCTGGCCCCAGGTGTCGGAGCCGGCGTCGATGATCTCGAAGCCGGCCTGCTCGGCCGAGTCCTTGATCAGCGCGAACTGCTGCTGACGGCGGACGTTGGACGCGCCGTACAGGATGCGGACCTTGGGAGCGTCACCGCCGACCTCAGCCAGCAGCGCCTTGGCACCCTCGATGTCGACATCGGCGAACACCTCGCCCATCTTGTTGGCAGCAACGACCGTGTCGTAGCTCGGCGAACCCGGGACAACCGTGAACGAGTTGCGGACGGCGGACTCGGCGAACAGCGGCTTCACGATGTCGCTGAGAATCTTCTCCCGCGGGATGGTGAGCAGGAACGCCTTGCGGACCTTGTTCGCCTTCTCGGCGTCGCCACCGTAGCTCTTCGGATCGAACGGACCACCGTTGTTGAAGGTCAGGTCGACGTGCTCGAAGGTGCCCTCCTGACCGGTCAGGGTGGTGACACCATCGGTGCCCTCGACGGCGGCCAGGATGTCAGCGGTCGCCTGCGGGGAGATCAGCTGCACCTCGTTGTTCTGAAGCGCCTGGACGGCAGCCATCGGGTCCTCGTTGTAGCGGACGGTGATGGTGTCGACCTGGCCGACGTGCGAACCCTTGTAGTTCTCGTCCTTGGTGACGGTGAGGAAGGCATCCTTCTCGTACGCGGTCACCCGGTACGGGCCGGAGCCGATCAACAGATCCTCATTGCCGGTCGGGAACTCGACGATGTTCCAGTCGATGCTCCAGACGTTGGCCAGCTTGGACAGCGCAACCTTGTCGTTCTGCTGGAACGCATCGACGACCGCCTGCTTGGCCGCGGTGGGATCGTCGATCCCCAGGGCGCGCTTGGCGACGATGTGAGCCGGAAGGCCGCCGCCGAGGCTACCGACCCGGATCTCCCAGTCGGCGAACGGCTTGCTGTAGGTGTAGGTGATCTGCTTGTCGCTGTCGATGGTCGGCAGCTCCTTGACCAGGCCCAGGCCCGGGTCGGTGGAGTCGAAGTACACGTCACCCTCGCCGGCCGGAATCGGGTTGCCGTTCTCGTCCTGCAGGGCCGCGACGTCGTCGCCCTTCACGGTGTTGAAGTTGCCGCTGATCGCGCCGAAGGCGAGGATCATGTCGGCTGCGGTGACCGGCACGCCATCGGACCACACGGCCGTGTCGGCCAGGGTCTGGGTGACGGTCAGCGGATCGTCGGAAAGCTTCTCGTACGAACCGTACGAGGTGTCCGGCACCAGGTTCAGTTCCTTGTCGTAGTAGTTGAAGGACGAATCCGTCATGTACTTGATGATGTTGTTCGCCGTTGCGTTGCCGAACGTGGTGTTCTGGTTCAGCGAGTACAGCGGCTGGTTCCACATCACCGAGATGGCGGTCGGGCCGGCCGGGGCGGTGGTCTCCGAACCGCTGGCGGTCGGCTGCGGCGCGGGTGCCGGTGGCGGCGCGCAGGCCGACAGGGCCAATGCCCCAGCGACGAGCCCCGCAGCAACTGCGATGAGCTTCTTGGTGCCCAAGGTTTCCTCCAATAATCGAGGCGTCGCACGGCAAACAGCCCCACCGACGCCGTGATGAGCTTGAACCAACCTAGCTCTGCACCCGACGGCGAGCCAAGTCAGCGTCGGATGAGATCGTCCATTGTTACGTGACTGATACCGGAGCCGGCCATCCCGAACGGCTCGTTCAGCGCCTGCGGACCACCACGGTTCCCAGCACCAGGTCGTCCAGCCCCCTGCGCTCGGCGCCGATCACGACGGCGGGCAGCACCACGCAGACCATGGCGGTTCGGACGATGGCACGCCACCAGCCGAGCTCGCCGCCGTCCAGTCGAACCACCGCCACCCTGGCCAGGATCTGGCCGAAGCTACCGCCGGCCAGCGCGGTGAGGAGGGACTTCTGCACGAAGAAGACCGCCAGGATCATCCAGGCCCGCCAGCCGCCGTCCCGCAGCACCCCGACCCCGAAGGCGAACACCGCCACGATCATCGAGGTCCCCCAGTCGACCAGCAGGGCCGCGATGCGGGCCCGCCAGCTCGCCAGCGCACCGCGTCCGCTCTCGGGCAGTCCGATGCTCTCGCCCGGGTAGCCGTCGGCCTCCTGCTCGCTCATGCGGCCGAGCCTACTGGGCGGAGCTGGGCCATCCCGGGGATCGTCCCCGGAGTCCCGAGAAGACCCGCGCGACTGCTGTTACATCGCTGAAACATGGTCGCAACTGTTGGGATACGCCCGCTGCTATAGCGTGACGGAGTCCGTTACCCATGATGTGTGGAGGCATGATGTTCCAAGGCCCCGACGACCTGTTGGCCTACATCAAGAACGAGGGCGTCGAGTTCGTCGACATCCGCTTCTGTGATTTGCCCGGTGTGATGCAGCACCTGACCGTCCCGGCTTACGCCTTCGGAGAAGACGTGTTCGAGACCGGGATGGCCTTCGACGGATCGTCGATCCGTGGCTTCCAGAAGATCCACGAGTCCGACATGACCCTGCTGCCCGATCCCAGCACCGCGTTCATCGACCCATTCCGGGTCAACAAGACGCTGGCACTGAACTTCTTCGTGCACGACCCGCTCACCCACGAGGCCTACAGCCGCGACCCGCGCAACATCGCCCGCAAGGCAGAGGCGTACCTGGCTTCGACCGGGATCGGCGACACCGCGTTCTTCGCACCGGAGGCCGAGTTCTACATCTTCGACTCCGCCCGGTTCGAGACCAAGCAGCAGTCCTCCTTCTACTACATCGACTCAGAGGCCGGCGCCTGGAACACCGGCCGCGAGGAGGAGGGCGGCAACCGCGGCTACAAGGTGAAGTACAAGGGCGGCTACTTCCCGGTTCCGCCGGTCGACCACTTCGCCGACCTGCGTGACGAGATGGTCAAGAAGCTGACCGAGTCCGGGCTCGAGGTCGAGCGCGCGCACCACGAGGTGGGCACCGCGGGCCAGGCCGAGATCAACTACAAGTTCAACACCATGCTGGCCGCCGCCGACGACGTGATGAAGTTCAAGTACCTCATCAAGAACACGGCATGGGCGGCGGGCAAGACCGTCACCTTCATGCCGAAGCCGATCTTCGGCGACAACGGCTCGGGCATGCACATCCACCAGTCGCTGTGGAGCGGCGGCGCGCCGCTGTTCTACGACGAGGCCGGCTACGGCAACCTGTCGGACACCGCCCGCTACTACATCGGCGGCCTGCTGCACCACGCCCCGTCGCTGCTGGCGTTCACCAACCCGACGGTCAACTCCTACCACCGGCTGGTGCCGGGCTTCGAAGCCCCGGTGAACCTGGTGTACTCGGCCCGCAACCGCTCGGCCTGTATCCGGATCCCGGTGACCGGGTCGAATCCGAAGGCCAAGCGCATCGAGTTCCGCTGCCCCGACCCGTCGTCGAACCCCTACCTGGCGTTCGCGGCCTGCCTGCTGGCCGGCCTGGACGGCATCCAGAACCGGATCGAGCCGGCCGCCCCGATCGACAAGGACCTCTACGAACTGCCCCCGGAGGAGCACGAGAAGGTGGCAACCGTCCCGGCGAACCTGGACGGCGTCCTGGACGCCCTGGAGGCCGACAACGAGTACCTGCAGGCCGGCGGGGTGTTCACCTCCGACCTGATCGAGACCTGGATCGACATGAAGCGGGCCGACATCGACGCCATCCGGCTGCGTCCGCATCCGCATGAGTTCGAGATGTACTTCGACATGTGACCAGCTGACTGTTCCGCGCGGCGGCGCCCAGGACTCTGGGCGCCGCTGCGCTGTTCCGACCGCGGCAGAAGTGATGAGCCGAGCGGTTCCCAGACCGGTTTGGTCACAGTCCGAGGGTGCCGAACCCGCGCAGCGGTGCCGGAAGGCCGCCATGGCGCCCGGAGCGGCTCGGCGGTCGTAGGGTGAGAGCGTGAATCAGCCGCCACCCGCCCAACTCGTCGCTGTTCTCGGCCAGGGGATCGTTCCACCGGATTCGGCGCTGGTCATCGGGGACGATCTCGGTCTCACGCGAGGCGACGGCTGCTTCGACGCGCTGCGCATCACCAATGACGCCGACGGCCTGCGGGTGCATCATCGCGAACCCCATCTGGAACGGCTGGCACGTTCGGCCGCTCTCCTGCAGATCGCCGACGCACCCACCACCGACGCCTGGAACGAACTGATCGACGAGGCGCTCGCCCACTGGGATCAGCCGGGCGAGGCGGTACTGAAGCTGGTCCTGACCCGGGGCGCCGAGTCGGTCCTCTCGGCACCCTTCGGCTATCTCACCATCACCGTCGTGCCGGACTACTCCCGGGTGCGGCGTGGGGTGACCGCGGTCAGCCTCGACCGCGGCTACCGCAGCGATGCCTTCTCCGGAGCGCCGTGGCTGCTGGGCGGGGTGAAGACGCTCTCCTATGCGGTCAATGTCGCGGCACGTCGCGAAACGCTGGCCCGCGGCGTGGACGAGCCGATCTGGCGCTCCAGCGACGGCCACCTGCTGGAGGGCCCGACGTCAGGGCTGATCTTCGCCGCCGAGGACCGCCTCTGGACGACTCCGCGAACAGGCACCGGCATTCTGGCTTCGGTCACGGTCGCCGCGATCCTCGACGAGGCCGGACGGCAGGGGGTGGGCACCGGCGAGGCGCTGTTCACACCGGCACAGGCGATCGGCTGCGACGGGGTGTGGCTGGTCTCCGCGATCCGCGGCGTCCTGCCGGTGATCGAGCTTGACCGGGCGCCCGTCCGTCATGATCCCGCCGTGACCAGCGTGCTCGCGGTCGCCGCCGGGTTCCCTCCGCTGGCCTGAGCGGACATAGCTGGGCCCGCCTTCCCGAACCCTCCCCGGTCGGGCTGGCGGGCCAGCCGATTCGTCCATTACGGGCGGCCTGCTGCACCCCCCTGCAGCTGCCATCCGATACGGTTTCCGTCGCTCGGCCCCCAAGCCGGTGTGCTGACGGTCCCCAGGGTTCTCACCCCTCCCGGACGGCGCCAGTGTGACTGTACGGGCCGGGCAACCGCGAGACGCGACCCAACGGATGTCAGGGCGTCGAGCAACTCCCATGTCAGGTGTTAATTCCTCAGCACGAGAAGTTGCGACCATCCGCTCCGGACTCGAGCCACCGCGCACGAGGGCGGTCACGGCGCCCCAGGACAGTTCGGGCAGCCGAGCCGAGCGCACCCGCAGGTGGCTGAGCCGTGACTCTCCACGGCCGGCGCCGACACCCGCGCCAGGGAGGGAATAGGGTGCCGCCATGCGCGTGGTTCTGCTCGGCACCGGTTCGGCCGATGGCCTCCCCAACCCCTGGTGCGAGTGCGCCACCTGCGCGGACCAGCGTCCGCGCGGCCGCCGCTCCCCCACCTCCGCGTTGGTGGACGGACGGCTGCTGCTGGACTCCGGGCCCGAGGCCCCCGGCCAGGCCGCTCGGCTGGGTCGTTCGCTGGCGGGGGTCGAGGTCGTCGCCATCGGTCACGCCCACCATGACCACTGCGATCCGGCCTTCATCCTGTACCGCTCGTGGGTGACCTCCGGCCCGCTCACCGTGGTCGGACCGGAGCCGGTGATGGCGGCGATGCGTCCCTGGCTGCAGGACAGCGGGATCGAGTTCGAGCTACGGCAGGTCACCGCGGGCGACGTGGTGGAGACCTCGGGCTACCGGCTCACGGCGCTGGCCGCGAATCACAGCGCCTTCGGTGAGGCAGTGCTCTATCTGGTGGAGGACGGCGTCCACCGTCTGCTGTATGCCACCGACACCGGGCCGCTGCCGCCGTCCACCCTGGCTGCGCTGGCAGGCAGGCGCCTGGACGCCGTGCTGCTGGAGGAGACCTTCGGCACCCGCACCGACCTCGCCGGCCGCCACCTGCATTTGCAGACCTTCACCTACACCGTCGCCGCTTTGCGCGAGGTGGGCGCGGTCACCGAGGGCACCCAGCTGGTCGCCGTCCACCTGAGCCACTTCAACCCCCCGCTGGCCGAGCTGGAGGCCGAGCTGGCTCGCTGCGGCGCCCGCGTCCACCCCGATGGGGCGGTATTGGAGCTCTAGTTCCGCCCGGATCCGGGCCCCCGGGAGAACAGATCCTGCGGCACACGCTGGCCGCTGCTACGAAACCCGTTGCCAAAGGCCAGTCCGAGGACGACCAGGTGCCGGCACGGCTCAGCGAGCGTGGGCTGAGCTCGGCGAAGCCCGCACGTTGATCAGTGGATCCCTAGAGCGGCAGGCGGCGGAAGATCGGGGCGGGCACGTGCTTGAGCACCCACATCATCGGACGGAAGAAGGCCGGCGCCCAGATCAGCGTACGGCCGTCGCGAGCCGCATCCACCACGATGCGGGCCAGCGCCTCGGGGGCGATCGCGCCGGGCGCCTCCTTCACGCCGTCCAGCATCTTGGTGCGGACCTGTCCGGGACGTACCACCAGCACCTTGGGGCCGAACGGCTCCAAGGCTTCACCGAGCAACCGGTAGAAGCCGTCGAAACCGGCCTTGCTGGAGCCGTAGACGAAGTTCGAGCGGCGCACGATCTCACCGGCCACGCTGGAGAGCGCGATGATCTGGCCGTAGCCCTGCTCCTTCATCCGCTGGCCGAGCAGCACCCCGACGCTCACTCCGCCGGTGTAGTTCACCTGGGCCAGCGCGGCGGCGGCGGGCTGATCCTGCCACACCTGTTCGGCATCCCCCAGCACTCCGAAGGCGACGATCGCCAGGTCCACGTCCGCGATCGCCCAGGCCGCGTCGATCACGCCCGGGTGGGCGTCGAAGGCGGTGGCGTCGAAATCGAGCGGGTCGACGGTCGCGCCGGCTGCCAGGAGTTCGGCGGCCGCCTCGTCCCGGCGAGGGCTCGGCCGAGCGGCGAGGATCACCCGCAGGGTCTGCTTGGCGAGATACTCGCGGACGACGGCCAGTCCGATGTCGGAGGTTCCGCCCAGCAGCAGGATGGTCCGGGGGTTTCCGGTGGCGTCGATCACAGCAGCTCCAGTCGGCGGGCGAGGTCGGAGGCGAACACCTGGTGCGGGTCGATCCGGCGGCGGGTGGCGATCCAGGAATCGATCCCCGGGTACATGGCATGGAAGGTCTGGGCGGCGACGCGGGAGTCCTTGGCGGTGTAGAGCCGTCCGCCGAACTCCAGCACCCGGGCGTCCAGGCCGGTCAGGAATTCCTCAAGTCCGGCCTTGATCGGGAAGTCGACACAGACGTTCCAGCCGGGCATCGGGTAGCTCAGCGGAGCGCGATTGCCCTGCCCGAACAGCTTGAAGACGTTGAGGAACGAATAGTGACCGGAGGCCTGGATGTCGGCGATGATCCGCTTGAACTCCTCGACCGCCGCGGGCGGCACGACGAACTGGTACTGCAGGAAGCCGCGCGAGCCGTAGGCCCGGTTCCACTCCCCGAACAGGTCCAGCGGATGGTAGAAGCCGGTCAGGCTCTGCACCTTGTTGCGGTAGGTGCCGCTCTTGGCGTACCACAGGGTGCCGAGCGCGGTGAAGCTGAGTTTGTTGGCCAGGCCGTTGGGGAAGACGTCCGGAAGCTCGACGAGGGGCTTGGCATGGAAGCCCAGCGGGTCGGCGGCCAGCTTGGCCGGCAGCTGATCGAGCCGAGCCAGGTTGCCGCGCGAGAGCGCTGCGCGTCCCAGTCTGGGTGGGGCGGAGATGGCGTCGAACCAGGCCGAGGAGTAGTCGTAGTCGGCCTCGGAGCCGTCGGAGTGGACGGCGATCGTCTCGTCCAGCGAGCGGGTCACGATGCCGTCGGCGATGAAGTAGGCGGTCTCGGTGCGGGTCATGGTCAGCGTCGCCCGCAGGATGATGCCGGTCAGCCCGACGCCGCCCACCGTGGCCCAGAACAGGCTGCCGTCGGGGTCGTCGGTCGAGCCCTCCCCGGTGAGGTGCAGCACCCGTCCGTCCGCCACCAGGAGTTCCAGGGAGGCGACGTGGTTGCCGAACGAGCCGGCGCTGTGGTGGTTCTTGCCGTGGACGTCGGCTCCGATGGCGCCGCCGACGGTGACCTGCCGGGTTCCCGGCAGCACCGGTATCCACAGGCCGTGCGGCAGCGCCGCGCGCATCAACTGGTCGAGACTGACCCCGGCGTCCACGTCGACGGTGGCGTTCGCCGCGTCGATGCGATGGATGGTGTTGAGCGGAGTCAGGTCGACCACGATCCCGCCGGCGTTCTGCGCTACATCGCCGTAGCTGCGGCCCAGCCCCCGGGCGAGGATGCCGCGGCGCAGGTGGGACGGGGAATCCGCGTTGTGCCCGGCGACCGCGGCGACCGCGGCGGCGATCGTCTCGACGTCGGGGGTGGAGAGCACCTGCGAGGTGGTGGCGGCCGTCCGTCCCCATCCCGTGAGGCGCTGGGTGGTTGTGGGGAGATCCTGGGTGGTCATCGTCCCCCATGCTAGCCGCGGGTGCCTGGCCGCATCGGATCCCCCATGAGATCCCGGACCCGTTCCGGGAGGACGAGGGCTCGGGTGCGGTCCGGCCACCCGCGTGCCTTAGCGCCGCGACCGGCTGTGGTCAGCGACGTCAGTCCGGGCTGTCCCAGAAGAGGCGGTCCATCACCTGGCGGGCGAGGCGGGTACGGCGCTGGTAGTCCTCCACCATCAGCGAGGACTCGCCCTTGCCGTAGCCGAGGATCTGGGCGACGGCCGAGAGCTCCCGGGTATCGGTGGGGATGGTGTCCGAAGCGCGCCCGCGCAGCAGCATCACCGCGTTGCGGATCCGGGAGGCGAACACCCAGGCGTCCGCCAGGGCGTCGGCGTCGTCCGGTCCCATCAGGCCCAGTTCCTCGGCGGCCCGCAGCGTCCCCATCGTGTAGGGCGTCCGGAGCTCGGGGTGCGCACCCGCGTGCATGAGTTGCTGCAACTGCACCACCCATTCCACATCGGAGAGCCCGCCCGGGCCGAGCTTGAGGTTGCGCCGCGGGTCGGAGCCACGGCGCACCCGTTCGTTCTCCATCCGTGCCTTGAGCTTGCGGATCTCGATCACCTGCGCGTGGGTGAGTCCTTCGGCCGGGTACCGCAGCCGATCGAGCTGCGCGACCAACCGCTCGCCCAGTTCGCGATCGCCGGCACCGACCCGGGCGCGCAGCAGAGCCTGGGCCTCCCAGGTGGACGACCAGCGCTGGTAGTAGGCCGCGTAGGAGGCCAGCGAGCGCACCATCGGGCCGCCCTTGCCCTCCGGGCGCAGGTCGAGGTCGAGTTGCAGCGCCGGGTCGGGCCCGGGCTGGGAGAGCAGGGCCCGCACCCGGGTGACCAGGGTGGTGGCCAGCTGGGTGGCCGCGGGATCCTCCGACTCGATCACGATCATCACGTCGGCATCGGAGGCGTAGGAGAGCTCCTCCCCGCCCCATCGCCCGAGCGCGATCACGGCAAGCCTGGGGAGCTCGGTCAGCTCGCGCCCGACCACCTCGATCGTTGCCTCGATGGTGGCGCCGGCCAGCTCCGAGAGCGCGTGCCCGAGTCTGCCGATGTCCAGCTCGTCGAGGATGTCGGCCATCGCCAGCCGGAGCAACTCGCTGCGCCGGACGGCCCGGAGCGCGGCCACCGCCTCCGGCTGGGTGTCGTAGCGTCCGGTGGCGGCCCGCATCTCCGCCAGCACAGCCTCCCCCGAGCGCGGGGTAAGCCCGTCGGCCTCGCTCAACCAGGCGGCGCTCTGCGGGTTGCGCAGCAACAGGTCGACCGCGTAGCGGCTGGAGGCCAGCACCTTCGCGAAGTGCTCGGCGGTGGTGCCCTCGTCCCGGAGCGTGCGGAGGTACCACGGAGTGGCGCCCAGCGCATCGGATACCTGCCGGAAGGCCAGCAGCCCGTGATCGGGGTTGGGCCCGGCGGTGAACCACCCGAGCATGGCCGGCAGCAACTGGCGCTGGATCTCGGCGCGCCGGCTCATCCCGGTTGAGAGCGCCTCGATGTGGCGCAGCGCCGCCTTCGGATCGCCATAGCCCAGCGCCCGGAGCCGGATCTCGGCGCCCTCGGAGGTCAGCCGCACCTCCGAGGACGGGATTCGCGCCACCGCCTCCAGCAGCGGGGAGTAGAACAGCCGCTGGTGCAGGGCGAGCACCCGCCGGGTGGAACGTCGCCACAGGTGGGTCAGCTCCTTGGCGTCGGGCAGCCCGATGCTGCGCGAAAGCCAGCGCTGGTTCGCCTCGTCGGTGGGCATCAGGTGGGTGCGGCGCAGCTTGTGCAGCTGCAGCCGGTGTTCCAGCAGCCGCTGCAGCCGGTAGGCGATGTTGAGATCGTGGCCGTCCGCCCGTCCGACATAGCCGAGCGCGATCAGCGCGTCCAGAGCCTCGAAGGTGCCGCGCAGCCGCAGTCGCTCGTCCGCCCGGCCGTGCACCAGCTGCAGCAGCTGGACGCTGAACTCGACATCCCGCAGCCCGCCGGCGCCCAGCTTGATCTCGTGGTCGACCTGGGTGGCCGGCAGCAGCGAGACCACCCGGCGACGCATCGCCTGGCTCTCGGCGACGAACTGGTCGTCGTCGGCGACCCGCCACACCATCGGCCAGACCATGTCGACGAACTCCTGGGCCAGCGCCAGGTCGCCCGCCATCGGACGGGCCTTGAGCATGGCCTGGAATTCCCAGTTCTTCGCCCATCGCTCGTAGTAGGCGCGATGCGAGGCAAGGGTTCGGACCAGCGGCCCGGCCTTGCCTTCCGGGCGGAGCGCGGAATCGATCTGCCAGATCGTCCCGGTCACGGTCTGTGCCGAGCAGACCCGGACCATCGCGCCCACCACCTTGGTGGCCGTCCGGATCGCCCGCTCGGTGTCGCAGACCGGCTTCCCCTCGGCGTCCAGGGCCGGCTCGGCCAGGTAGAGCAGGTCGACGTCGCTGACGTAGTTCAGCTCGCGGGCTCCGGTCTTGCCGAGTGCGATCACGCCCAGTCGAGCCACCTCCCAGCCCGCCACCTCACCGCGCGCCAGTGCCAGCGCGCTCTCGACGGTGGCGTCGGCCAGGTCCGCCAGCTCGGTGGCGATCTCGGGCAGCACGGCCATGGCGTCGGCGGCGGTCAGGTCGCGCGCCGTGATTCGCAGCAGCGCTCGGCGGTAGGCCCGGCGCAGGTCGCTGGCGCGGGCTGGGTCGGCGACCGGGATCGCCCCCTGAGCGTCGATCGCGGCGAGCAACTCGGCGCGCAGATCAGCCGCACCGCGCTGCGAGATGTCGCCGGCCAGCGGCTCCACCTCGTCCGGATGAGCGCCGAGATGCTGGTTGAGCGCGACGCTGGTGCCCAGCACGCGGGCCAGCCGCCTCGTCCACCGCGGGTCGTCAGCGAGCGAGACGATCAGTGCGGGACGCGCCGCGTCGATCCTTGCCAGCCCGCTGAAGGCGAGGTCGGGATCCGCCGAGGCCGACAGCTCGTCCAGCAGCATCGTCCAGCGCTCCTCGCCCAGGGTGTTCAGCCAGGCCTCGGCGACCGGCGCCTGGGTCGACGGATCGCCAAACCCCCACCGTGCCAGCCGGGCGAAGAGGGTCTCGGTGCGCGCCATGTCCGCGATCGTAATGCCGGTGGCCCCCGGCGCGCCCACCTGAGCGCTCCCGGCTTCGCCGATGGCCGCAGTTGTTGCCGGCCGGCCGCTGCCCGCGACATGGCTGTCGCGCGGGTCGAGTGTCTGGCAGGACCTGCGGCCTCCTCGGCGTAGGGTGGCCGGCGATGCCCAGACGAATCACCGCGGCGGAACTGGCCGCGCTCACCGCGACCCTGGACGAGGTGGCGGATGGCGGCGAGCCTGCGGGAGCCGCATTGGCCAACGCCGTCCGCACGCTCTGCCGGAGTCTTGGCGAACGCCACCCGGGCGGCACCCTCGAGCTGCGCGTGCCCCCGTACGCGGCCGTCCAGCTCGGCATCGGCCAGCGCGGTGCCCACACCCGCGGCACCCCGCCCAATGTGGTGGAGACCGACGGAGCGACCCTCCTGCGCCTGGCCGCGGGCTCCCTCGGCTGGTCCGACGCCGTGGCGACCCGCGCCGTGGCCGCCAGTGGTCCCCACACCGACCTGAGCGTCGTGTTTCCGCTTCGCTAGGACCCCACAGGTCGCACACAGGTTCAGCGGATCCCGCCCACAGACCGGGCTTCTAGCCTGCTGGCGTACCGCGCGAGAGGAACGCCAGATGAGCCTGCCAGTCACCGACACCCCAGCACCGCAGGAGGCTCCGCCACCGGCGAAGCGATGGACGAAGCGACGGACGATCGGTCTGGTAGCCGTCGTCCTGGTCCTGGGCATCGGTCTCACCGCGTTCCTGCTGCTGCGAGCGCAACCCGCCGCCGAAGCCCGGGGCCGCGAGCGCAGCTTCACCGCCCAGGCGGAGAAGGGCACCCAGACCCAGACCGTTGGCCTCACCGGCACGCTGTCGCCGCAGACCCAGGCGAACCTGGACTTCGCTGTCTCGGGCACGGTCACCAAGGTCTACGTGGCGGCGGGTGACACGGTGAGCAAGGGCGACAAACTCGCCCGGGTGGACGACGCGGATCTGCAGAACGCCCTCAAGCTCGCCAAGGCGAACCTCACCACTGCCGAAGCCAACCTCGACGACGTCGAGGACGACGGCAGCTCGGCGGCGATCACGTCGGCCAAGGCTCAGGTCCGGTCTGCCAAGGCGGCAGTGACCAGCGCCGAAGACGACCTGGACAGCGCCGTGCTGCGCTCCACCATCGATGGAACGGTCGCCTCCATCGGCCTCAGCGTCGGTGACACCGTGTCGTCCGGCTCCTCGGCCGGCACCGGTGGCAACTCCACCCAGGGCGGCACGGGCACGACCTCATCCACCTCAGCCGTCGTCGTGATCTCGACCGACAAATGGAAGCTTGACGCGACGGTGGGCAGCAGCGACCTGGGCAGTCTGGCGTCCGGGCAGTCCGTCGCGGTGACCCCGGACGGCGCCGCCGAACCGATCGAGGGCACGGTTGTCTCCGTCGGCATCGTCGCGACCTCCAGTTCGGACGGGTCGGCGACCTTCCCCGTGGTGATCAACCTCGAGGGAGACCACCCCGATCTGTTCTCGGGCACCACCGCTTCGGCGACCATCACGATCGCCGAGTACCCCGACGTGCTGACCGTTCCAACCCTGGCGATCTCCACCGTCGACCAGAAGTCGGTGGTGACCAGGGTCGACGGCCAGCAGAGCAGTCAGGTCGAGGTGACGATCGGGCGGGTCTTCGGTGAAGCCACCGAGATCACCGCCGGCCTGGCCGAGGGCGACACCGTCTCGATCAGCCTCACGATGCCCGACAGCACCGCCGCCACCGATGACGAGGACGGGACGCCTGGCGGCGGCTTCCCCGGCGGTGGCGGAGGATTCCCCGGCGCCGGTGCTGGCGCACCGCCCGACGGCGGCGGCATCCCCGGTGGCAACGGCGGCGGTCAACGGGGCAACCGATGAGCACGCTGCTGTCCATGACCGGCGTCCACAAGACCTACGACACCGGGGTGGTGCAGGTCGAGGCTCTGCGCGGCATCGACCTGGAGATCCAGAACGGCGACTACCTCGCCATCATGGGCCCGTCGGGCTCCGGCAAGTCCACCCTGATGCACATCATCGGCTGCCTGGACGTCCCCAGCGCCGGTCGCTACGAGCTGGACGGTGAGGAGGTCGCGCAGCTGAGCGAGAACCAGCTGGCCGACATCCGCAACCGCCGGCTGGGGTTCGTCTTCCAGAGCTTCAACCTGCTGCCCAGCCTCACCGCCCAACGCAATGTCGAGCTGCCACTGGTCTACGCCGGGGTGGCCCCGGCCGAGCGACGCGAACGTGCCCGCGCCGCCCTGGAGCGGGTCGGCCTGGGCAACCGCCGCGACCACCGCCCCGGTGAGCTCTCGGGCGGCCAGCAACAGCGGGTCTCGGTGGCCCGCGCCCTGGTGACCGACCCGGCGCTGATCCTGGCCGACGAGCCGACCGGGGCACTGGACTCGGTCTCCACCCGGGACATCCTCGACCTCTTCGCCGAGCTCAACGCCTCCGGGCGGACGATCGTGGTGATCACCCATGAGGCCGACGTCGCCGAACGCGCGCAGCGCATCGTGCACATCTACGACGGGCTCCTGACCGACCAGCCGGCCCACGTCCTGGGTGGTGTCGCCTGATGGAGTGGCGCGAAACCGTCCGCACCGCGATCGAGGCGCTCAACGCCCGCCGGATGCGCTCGACGTTGACCATGCTGGGCATCCTGATCGGCATCTCTGCGGTCATGCTGACCGTCGGTCTTGGCCAGGGAGCCGGTACTCAGATCTCCAGCCAGATCGGTTCGCTGGGGGCGACCACCATCACCGTGACCCCGGGCCAGACCTCCTCGGGCGGATTCCGGGGTTCGGGTCAGGCGACCACCCTCAGCACCCGGGACGCCGAGATGCTCGCCGATCCCACGGTGGCACCGAGCGTCGCCGGGGTGGCCGCGACCTCCAGCACCACCGGATCGTTGCAGTCGACCGAGACCACCTGGACCTCCACGGTGGTCGGCACCTCCACCAACTGGCTGGAGGTCCGGGGACGCGAGGTCGCCACCGGCAGGTTCTTCACCACCGACGAGCTGGCCTCGTCCGCCACCGTGGCGGTGATCGGGACGGACACCGCCTCGGAGCTGTTCTCCACCGGCTCGGCGATCGGTCAGGACGTCATGGTCAACGGCCAGCCGTTCACGATCATCGGCGTCCTGGCCGAGGCCGGCTCCTCCTTCGGAATGAGCGAGGACGACACGGTCGTGGTGCCCAGCACCACCTTCGCGGCCCGGCTCTCCACCTCCGGCAGCGCCACAGCGGTGTCGACGATCTACATCCAGGCCTCCGACGAGGACAGCCTTGCCGCGGCCTACCAGGAGGTGAAGACCGCGCTGCTCTCGGCCCATCAGGTGACCGATGCGGATGCCGACTTCACGGTCAGCACGCAGACGGCGCTGATCGAGGCCGCGAGTTCGATCAGCGGGGTCCTGTCGCTGTTGCTGGGCGGGATCGCCGCCATCTCGCTCCTGGTCGGCGGCATCGGCGTGATGAACATCATGCTGGTGTCGGTCAGCGAACGGGTCCGCGAGATCGGCCTGCGCAAAGCGCTGGGCGCCAGGCCGGGCGTGATCCGCAACCAGTTCCTGGTCGAGGCCGGGGTACTGGGCCTGCTGGGCGGCGCCGCCGGTGTGGCGCTGGGCTATGCCGGCGCGGCGATCCTCTCCCCCGCGCTGGGGATGACCGTCACCATTTCCATCACCGTCACCCTGCTCGCCCTCGCTGTGTCGCTGGGCATCGGCTTGGCCGCCGGGGTCTACCCGGCCACCCGCGCCGCCAGGCTGGCGCCGATCGATGCCCTGAGGAGCGAATGATGAAGTCACGATTGCGCGGTGTCCTGACCGCGGGAACAGCCCTGGTGGCGGCTGCGGCGGTCGGCATCGGGTGGGCCACCAGTTCGGTCGCGGCGCAGAGCCGCTATGTGACCGCTGTCGCATCGACCGGCGATGTCTCTCAGAGCTTCTGGGCCACCGGGACGGTCTCCCGGGAGAACCTGGTGGCCGCCGCGTTCGGTGTGAGCGGCACCGTGAAGCAACTGAAGGTCGGTGTGGGTGACACCGTGGCCGCGGGCGACGTCCTGGCCACGCTGGACACCGCCGCCCTGAAGCTCGCCCTGCTGAACGCCGAGACCGCCCTGGCCAGCGCCAAGGCGAACCTGTACGCCGCCGAGCACCCGAGCAGTTCCGCGTCCGGCTCCCGCGGCTCGAGCGGCGTCCGATCGCCCTCCGCAAGCGGCTCCGGGACGAGCACCGGCGGCGCCTCGGGGATCCCGTCCGTGCCCAGTGGGATCACCGCCGCCGATGCGGCCACCTTGTACGAGGCGATCGCTGCGCTGAACGTGGCCACACTGAAATGGAGCAACACCGACCAGCCGACCACCTGCGACTTGATCTATGCGGCGTTGCTGGATGCCAACGAGGCCGAGCCCGAGACCACCGATCCCGACACCGGGGGCTCGGCGGACGAGCCGGCCGACCCTGGGACGGACGCCGGCTCCGGCGGCTCCGACGATTCGGGCGAGAGCAGCGGCACCGACCATCCGGCTGACGGCGGCGATCCGGGGAACGGTGACGAGGCGGCTTCGCAGGAGCCATCCGTGTCCGACGACGCACCCGCCACCGACGACGGCTCGATGGAGGCCGACGACGACACCGAGCAACTCGCCCTGGTGATCGATGACATCACCCTGGCGGACATCAAGGCGTGCGGGCAGGCGCGGGAGCAGCTGTTGCTGGCCAACGCGGTCCTCGCCGACTACTACCGGCAGCTGATCACCACCGGCACCATCGCCGGTGAGGACGACCCGGACGACGGCACCACCGCGTCCACGCCCTCCGCCCCCAGCAGCGGTTCGTCGAGCCCGGCCACCTCCGCCGCCGGTTCAGCGAGCACCAGCGTGTCGGCCCGCGCCGTGGCTTCGGCCGAAGCCGACGTACTGCGGTCGCAGCAGGCGGTGGATGCCGCCGAGACCTCCCTGGCGAACGCCGAGCTGGTGGCGCCGATCGCGGGCACCGTGGGTGCCATCAGCCTCGCCGCCGGCGCCGGCTCCTCCGGCGGCACCGTCACCATCGTCGGCGAGGGCACCGCGCTGGTGAGCATCGAGGTGCCGCTGGCCACCAGGACGCTGCTCAGCCAGGGCATGGCCGCCGCGGTCACGCCGGCGGGCGCCACCGACTCCTTGGCGGGCACTGTCTCGAACATCTCGATCCTGGAGACCTCGGGCACCGCGGGCGACAACCCCACCTACGCCACGACGATCGCGGTGAGCGACCCCGGTCTGGTGCTGAAGGAGGGCGCCAGGGCGGACGTGGAGATCATCACCGCGACCGCCAGCGCGGTGGTGACGGTACCGGCCTCGGCAGTCACGCCGACCGGCGCGGGCACCGGCACGGTGCAGGTGCTCGACTCCGTCTCGTCCGATACCGCCGAGACCATCACTGTCGCCACCGGCGCGGTCGGCGGCGGCCGGGTCGAGATCACCGACGGGCTGAGCGAGGGGCGGATCGTGGTGCTGTCGGACCGCACCGCGTCCATCGACAGCCTGACCGCCTCGACCACCACGTCTAGTCGGCGCACTGGCGGCTTCGCGCTCCCCCGGTAGGTTCCCGACCCCGGCCAGCGGTGCACTGATCACCGTGCTGCAACGCTGGTTGGGACAGAGGAGCCAACAGCGGCGACAGCCGGTGTTGGTGAACGAGTCTCGACGAGGAGCGCGTCAGCGGTCCTCGGAACAGACGAGAAGCCAACCGGCAGGTGATCGACGGTCTCGACAAGCTCGACCGTCGATCATCAGCGCTTTCCCTACAGGTTCGGCAGGGTGTTGCGGAGTTCCCACTCCGAGACGTGGCCCCGGTAGGAGTCGTACTCGGCCTTCTTGTTGCGCAGGAAGAAGTCGAAGACGTGCTCGCCCAGGGTTTCGGCGACCAGCTGGGAGTTCTCCATCAGGTCGATCGCGTTGCCCAGGCTGCGCGGCAGCGGTTCGATGCCCAGCGCGTGGCGCTGCTTGTCGGTGAGCGCCCAGACGTCGTCCTCGGCGCCCTCGGGCAGTTCGTAGTCGCCCTCGATCCCGGCCAGGCCAGCGGCCAGCACCATCGCGTAGGCCAGGTAAGGGTTGGCCGCCGAGTCCAGCGACCGCAGCTCGATCCGCGCTGAGGCGCCCTTGTTCGGCTTGTACATCGGCACCCGGACCAGTGCCGAGCGGTTGTTCTGGCCCCAGCAGATGTAGCTGGGCGCTTCGGCGCCGGCCACCAGCCGCTTGTAGGAGTTGACCCACGGGTTGGTGACCGCGGTGATCTCGCCGGCGTGCCGGAGCAGACCGGCGATGAACTGGCGTCCGATCTTCGACAGGTTGTACTCCGCGCTGGCGTCGTAGAACGCGTTGGTGTCGCCCTCGAACAAGGAGACGTGGGTATGCATGCCGGAGCCCGGATGGTTCTCCAGCGGTTTGGGCATGAACGAGGCGAACATGTTCTGCAGTACCGCGACCTCCTTGATCACCACCCGGAAGGTCATGATGTTGTCGGCCATGGTGAGCGCGTCGGCGTAGCGCAGATCGATCTCCTGCTGACCTGGGCCGCCCTCGTGGTGGCTGAACTCCACCGAGATGCCCATCTGCTCCAGCACGGTGATCGCCTCGCGGCGGAAGTCAGCCGCCGGTGAGGTGGTGGTGTGGTCGAAGTAGCCGCTGTGGTCCGCCGGGACCGGCGCCTGGCCCGGCACCACCGGCTGCTTGAACAGATAGAACTCGATCTCGGGGTGCGTGTAGTAGGTGAACCCCATGTCCGAGGCCTTGCGCAGTGCCCGCTTGAGCACGTAGCGAGGGTCGGCGAAGGACGGCGAACCGTCGGGGAGCCGAATGTCGCAGAACATCCGCGCCGTGCCCTGGGTGGCCCCGCGCCACGGCAGCAGCTGGAAGGTGGACGGGTCCGGGTGCGCGACCATGTCCGATTCGAAGACCCGCGCGAACCCCTGGATGGCGGAGCCGTCGAAGCCGATCCCCTCGTTGAAGGCGCCCTCAAGCTCGGCGGGGGCGATCGCGACCGACTTCAGGAATCCCAGGACGTCGGTGAACCAGAGCCGGACGAACCGGACATCCCGCTCCTCCATGGTGCGAAGCACGAACTCTGTCTGCTTATCCATGGACCAAGTCTGCCGCCCGGAGTGTTTCAGGCAGGTTACGAGACTCGGTGCCCCCGCTTCTCACGGGGTGGCCGGGCGGCGCGGGGTCAGTGTGGGCAGCCAGACCCGCATCGTCGCCGGGCCCCGGTGACCCCAGTCGCGATAGGGCAGGAGCTCCAGCGGCCCGAAGCCCAGCGGCTCGGGACGCGGGTCGCCGGCGCGGTAGGGCCAGACTGCGACATCGCCGTCCACCGCGGCCGCCTGCACGACGATCCGGTCCCCGGAGACCACCGGTGGGACGGTGGGATCCACCACGAGCCTGTCCAGATCGCGACCCGCGGGATCGGCCAGCGGGCTCTCGGCGCAGTAGACCACCGGGCCGCGTTGCACTGCCAGGCACCCACGGACCGCATCGATCCGGGGATCGGCAGTGACGAACTCCGCCGGCATGTCCAGCACCAGCTCGATCTCGTCGCCAGGGGCGAAAGCGGCACGGAGCGCGACCTGACCGGTCTCCGCCCGCACCCGTTGCTGCTCCCCCGAGGCCGGACGATAGGTCAGCGTGGCATCGCGGGCCCACGCCGGAATCCTGAAGCTGAGCGTCCACGGCCGGTCGCACTCCCTCAGCACCCGGACTCCGACCACACCGCTGCTGGGGTACTCGGTTTCGACGGCGAGGTCGATCCCGGTACCGTCGGCCAGCGCCGTCCGGATCCGCATGGACGCGTACTGGTGCAGCTGAAGGCCGTTGGCGTCCGTGGTCGCTACCAGACCGGTGAGGCTGGCGATCGTCCGCGCGATGTTGGGCGGGCAGCAGGACACCTCGAACCAGGGAGCCCGCAGGCTCGACAGCGCGCGCGACGACGCCTGATCGGGGTTCGGGACGGCACCGGCCACCCGGCGATGAAGGGTGTTGGTGTAGAAGAAGGCGTCGCCGCTGTGCGACACCGCAGCCGCCAGCACGTTGTACAGCGTGCGCTCGATGTGATCGGCGTACTCCGGGAGACCGGAGGCCAGCAGCAGCCGCCAGCTGAACATGATCGAGGCGACCGAGGCGCAGGTTTCGGCGTAGGCGCGATCGGGGGGCAGTTCCCAGTCGTCGCCGAAGGCCTCGTCCTGGTGGTGCGAACCCTGCCCGCCGGTGAGGTAGGTGCGGGCCGCGATGGCGCGCCGCCACTGCTCGGCCAGCGCCGCCAGCAGTTCCGGATCGGCGGTCTCGGTGGCCACGTCGACCGCGCCCGCGGCCAGGTAGTTGGCCCGCACCGCGTGCCCGCGCAGCACCGTCACCTCCCGCAGCGGCAGGTCGTCCTGGTAGTAGCTCCTGCCCCACTCCAGGTCGGGCAGGGTCCGCCGGCCACGACGATCGATGAACAACCGAGCCTGCTCCACGTAGCGGCTCTCGCCGGTGAGCCGCCCGAACTCCACCAGCCCGAGTTCGATCTCGGCGTGCCCGCAGACCGACTGGATGCCCCACTCGCCGAACACCTCACAGACCAGGTCGGCGGCCCGCCGGGCGATGGCAATCAGCCCGTCGTCCGCTGCCGGACGGGTCCGCCCCCGTGCCACAGCGGCCTGGAGGAGATGACCCAGACAGTACAGCTCATGCCCCCAGGCCAGGTCCGACCAGCGGGGAGGCTGCCCCGGTCGCCCGAAGGCGGTGTTGAGGTAGCCGTCCGCCTCCTGGGCGGCGCCGACCCGGCTGACGAACTCCTTGAACACCCGCTCCAGGGTCGGATCCTGCGAACGGCCGAGCTCCCACGCGGACGCCTCGAGGAACTTGTAGACCTCGGAGTCGGAGAACTCCCTGCCTCGGCGTCCCAGCGGGAGTTCGCCGTTCGCGGCTCGATCGAAGTTGCCGATCCAGCCCTCCCGTTCCAGCCAGTGCGCGATGTGGGGCAGCGTCGCCGCAGCATTGACCTGCTGCCGCTGAGCCCAGAACCCCTCGGTGAACCGCACCTCGTCGATGCCGAGGGGACGGAGCCGGCCGGTGCTGGGGACGACCGGGCCGGCGGGGGTTGCGGAGGTGAGCATGGTCAGCCCTTCAGCGCGCCGGACATGAACCCGCGCACGTAGTGACGTTGGAGTAGCAGGAAGAGAATCGTGCACGGCAGAGCGAGGATCACCACGCCCGCCTCCGTGGCGCCGTAGTCGACGACCCCCTGCACCTGCACCCGCAGATTGGCGATGGCAAGGGGAAGGGTCATCCGGTCGCTGTCGTTGATCAGGATGAGCGGTGCCATGAAGTCGTTCCACGCCGCCAGGAAGGCGAACAGCCCGACTGTGATCAGCCCGGGCTTGACCGCTGGCAGCAGTACCCGCCACAGCACGCCGAAGGAGTTCGCCCCGTCGACCAGGGCGGCTTCGTCCAACTCCCGGGGAATCGACTCGAACGAGATCCGCATCATGAAGACCGAGAACGGCAACTGGAACATCGTCAGCACCAAGGCGACCCCGACCAGGGAGTTCTGCAACCCCACCCGGTTCAGCAGCACGTACAGCGGGATGAGCAAGGTGGCATAGGGCACCATCAGGATCGCCAGCGTTCCCATGAAGAGCAGATCCTTGCCGGGGAAGGTGAACCGCGCGAAGGCGTAACCCGACAGCGTCGACACCACCAGCGTGAGCAGCACGGTGAGCAACGCGACGAAGGTCGAGTTGTACAGGTACTGCCAGATCCCGGCCTGATAGTGGGCCAGGGTGACATAGTTGGCCCAGCCGAAGCCCTCGGTCTGGGCCGTGCCGGCCCGCGGGGAGACGGACGCGACGGCCGTCCACCCGAGGGGATACAGGAAGAGGATCGCCAGGCTGCCGGTCATCACGTAGTAGGGCGTCCGGATAATGGTGCGTGCTGCCCGGCCGCGGTGGCGGGCGGGTGCCGGTTGCAGGGTTGCTGTCATGGCGATCAGTCCTGGGCGAAGGCGCGCAATTGCGCGGCGTTGATGACGACAAGGGCGATCAGCACCATCACCGACAGCGCGCCGGCGACACCCAGATCGTTCATGCCCTGGAAGGCAACGCTGTAGATCAACTGCACGATGGTGATGGTGGAGTTGTCCGGACCTCCCTTGGTGAGGATGTAGAACTGTTCGAAGGCCAGCAGCGATCCGGTGACGCACAGCACCGTCGTGAGCGCCAGGGTCGGTCGCAGCAGCGGCATCGTGATGTACCGGAAGATCTGCCAGCGACCCGCTCCGTCGACCCGTGCCGACTCAAAGACATCGGTCGCGATCCCCTGCAATCCCACCAGCATCAGCAGCATGTAGAACCCGGCATAGCGCCACACGATCAGGAAGGTGGTCGACAACAGCGCAGCGGTGGGCGTACCGAGAAAGGAGAAGCCCCACCGCTCCATCAGATCGGCGAAAGGACCGGCGATGGGCGAGTACAGCACGTAGAACAGCAGCGACGCCGAGGCCAGGCCGAGGGCACTGGGCAACAGGAAGGACGTGCGCAGCAGGCCCTTCCACCGGGTGGTCTCCTGGACCAGCAGCCCGAGTCCGAGGCCGATTCCGATCAGCAGCACGGTGGCCAGCAGCGTGTACTTGATGGTGAAGACGATCGAGTCGGTGAACAGCCGGTGGTTGACGGCCTTGGCGAAGTTCTGCGGGAAGTTGAGTCCCCGGTTGCCGGCCAGCAGCGGCCAGTCCGAGGCCGACATCTGAAGAACCAGCAGCAATGGCAGGACGAACAGTCCGATCAGGAACGCGACGTTCGGCAGCGAGTACGCCATTCCCTGCAACTGCCGGCGCGACCGCGCCTTCGCCATCGACGCCCGAGGGCGTCGCGTCCGGGTCATGGTGGGTGGAGACATACGGGACTCTCAGTGAGGACGGGCAGGTGACGCCGGGCGTCGGGGTCCAGGATGACTCACCCGGACCCCGGCGCACCGGGGCAGGCTCCTACTGCTGGGCCAGGATGTCGGTGATCTGCTCGTTGTCGGCGTCCACGGTGTTGGCCCGGTTGAGCACCTGGTTGCGAACCATGGTCACCCAGGGGCTGCCCACCGCGTTGAACGCCTGCTGGAAGTTCAGCGCCACCGGCGTGTCGCCCTTGGCAGCCACCTCATTGATGGTGACCATCCGCGGATCCTTCGCCGCATACTCGTTGTTGGCGAAATCGCCGCGTGAGACGGCGTCGTTGCCCTTGGCGAGGACTCCCACCTGCGCATCCTCGCTCATCATCCAGTTGAGGAAGTTCCACGCCTGCGACGCCTGCTTGGAGTCCTTCGAGACGCCGATCCCGTCGCCTCCGACGAAGGTGGACGCGCCGCCGCCGACGCCCGGGATGCCGGCCACGCCGGCGTCGAACGGCGTCGAAGCCATGAGGGTCGCCGGATAGAACATCAGGCCCACCTTGCCTTCGGTGAATCCCGCGGTCCAGGTCGGACCGGCCTCATCCTTGGACGATGGAAGCACGGCACCGGAGGCCCACAGGTCTGCCCAGATGTCGTAGATCTGCTTGGCATTGGCTCCGTTGAGCAGCGACTCGGTGCCTTCGGGATTCATCACCTGATCGCCGGAGGCCCAGATGCTGGGGAACCAGGTGAAGACCAGACAGCCGCCGCAGTTGAGGCCGGTCGCAGTGCCGTAGACGCCCGGCTGCTTCAGATCCTGGATCTTCTTCGCCGCGTCGGCGTACTCGGCCATCGTTGCCGGCGCCTTGTCCGGATCCAGTCCGGCCTGCGCGAACAGGTCCTTGTTCCAGAACAGCATCGACAGGTCGAGGACGAAAGGCAGGACGTAAGACTTGCCGTCCGCCGTCCCAGCCGAAAGATGACCCTGGTTGATCTGATCCTTGAAGGGCATCGCGTCGATGTTGGCGCTGAGATCCTGGAAGAGGCCCTGCTGGACCCAATTGGGCACATACACGATGTCGGCGGCGAACAGATCGGGCAGGCCACCCGAGCCTGCGGCTGCTCCCACCTTGGCGACGTAGTCGTCGTTGGGCACCACGGTCAGCTCGACCTGGTTGCTGTGGGAGGCGTTGTACGCCTCCACCAGCGCCTTGGCCTGCTTCTCCAGCGGTGCCCTGGTCCACAGCGTCAAGCTCGCACCGTCGTCGGTGCCCTCAGCGCTGATGCTCGGTGCCGCCGAAGGACCCCCGGGGCTCGACTCCCCGCAGGCCGCCAGGCCCAGCACCATCATTGCCGCCACTCCGGCCGCGACGAAGCTACGGCTCCGCCGACTCCTGACAATCCTCATCTGTTCTCCCTGCTCCTCCTTGAGCGCCCTGCGCGAGGGCTCCTACGGCTGATTCTCCGCCCGTTTCCGAAACGTGTCGAAAGCCTTTTCGCTGACTGTACCTAGGTATACGATCAACGTCAATATCCCGATTCGTGCAACCTTTGAGATGATCCCGAAGGGAGGCTGCGATGGCGAATACGGTGCCGGGGGTGGCCCACCCCGCCACATTGAGCGACGTCGCAAAACTGGCGGGTGTCTCACTGTCCACCGCCTCCAAGGCGATCAACAACCGGGACGATGTCGCCGCCACCACCCGGATGCGGGTGCTCGCCGCGGCTGAACAGCTCGGGTTCACCCCCAACGAACTCGCGCGCAGCCTGCTTGCCGGCCGCACCGGCACCGTTGGGTTGCTCACCAGTGACCTGGAGGGACGGTTCGTCCTTCCGATCCTCATGGGTGCCGAGGACGCCTTCGGGGCCGGCCAGGTCAACGTCTTCCTCTGCGACGCCCGCGGCGACCACATTCGCGAACAACACCACCTCCGGGCGCTGCTCAACCGGCGGGTCGACGGCATCATCGTGGTGGGCCGGCAGACCGACCCGCGGCCGTCCCTGGGTCACGAACTGCCCGTGCCGGTGGTCTACGCCTACGCTCCCTCGGACGACCCCACCGACCTCTCCCTGACCCCGGACAACGAAGCCGGCGGACGACTGGCCATCGAACACCTGGTCACCTGCGGGCGCAGCAGGATCGCCCACATCACCGGTGACCCCGACTATGCGGCAGCTCAGGACCGGGTCACAGGCGTGCGCCAGGCACTCGACCAGGCCGGGCTCAGCCTGCAGGGGGAGCCGATGTTCGCCGAGTGGTCGGAGCGGTGGGGGCGAGACGCCGCGGCCCTGCTGCTGGCCCGGCACCCCGACATCGACGCCATCAGCTGCGGTTCGGACCAGATCGCGCGCGGCGTCCTGGACACCCTGCGCGATCTCGGGCGGCGGGTACCCGAAGACGTGGCGGTCATCGGATATGACAACTGGGAGGTGCTCACGACCAACTCCCGTCCTGAGCTGACCAGCATCGACCCGAATCTGCAGCACCTCGGCCGGGAGGCCGCGCGGCGGCTCTTCAGCGCGATGGGCAGCACCGCGTTCGCAGGCGGCGTCATCCCCCTGCCGGTGCGACTGGTGATTCGGGGCTCCACCATCGAACGCCGCTGAGCGCAGCCACTGGGCTCAGCTGCGGAACGGGCCCCAGCCGGCGCGCTCGTCGTCCTCCTGCTCGTCCTCGTCGGGGTCGTTGAAGCGGGGGTCGGTCTCCCACTCCTCGTTGCGCTCGGCCGCCCGCTCCAGGGCACGCCCGGCTTCGGCGGCAGTGGGATACGGACCCAGCCGGGTGCCGCTGCGGCAGCCCTCGTAGGGCTCGACAGTGTGGTGGTCAAGGCAGTAGTACCAACCATTGGACATCAGGCACCTCCGCGAGCAGTTCCTTGCAGTGTCACTATCATCGCCAACGTGAGCCCGATCAAGCCCTTTCCCGTCACGCCGCGCCGTCCGGTGCCGGCCGACATCCCCCGTCCGCACTATGTCGACAAGCCGATGCCCGAGCACTACAACGGCCCGCACGTGCAGACCGCGGAGACGATCGAGAAGATGCGGGTGGCCGGACGGATCGCCGCCCAGGCCATGCAGGCGGGCGCGGACGTGATCGCTCCGGGCGTGACCACCGACGCGGTCGACGCGGCGGTGCACGAGTTCCTGCTCGATCACCACGCCTACCCTTCGACCCTGGGCTATCGCGGATTCCCCAAGTCCTGCTGCACCTCGGTGAACGAGGTGATCTGCCACGGCATCCCCGACCTGCGTCCGCTGGAGGACGGCGACCTGGTGAAGATCGACGTCACCGCCTTCATCGACGGGGTGCACGGCGACAACTGCGCCACCTACTTCTGCGGCGAGGTGGACGAGGTGTCGCGGCTGCTCACCGAACGCACCCAGGAGGCGATGAACCGCGGGATCAAGGCGGTCCGCCCGGGACGTCGGGTGAACGTGATCGGACGGGTCATCGAGGCCTACGCCAAGCGCTTCGGGTACGGCGTGGTGCGCGACTACACCGGCCACGGGGTACACACCGCGTTCCACTCCGGACTGGTCATCCCGCACTACGACGAGCCGCTTGCCGACACCGTGATCGAGGTCGGGATGACCTTCACCGTCGAACCGATGCTGGCGCTGGGCGACCAGCGCTCCCACGTCTGGGCCGACGACTGGACGGTGGTCACCGACGACGGCTCCCGGGTGGCCCAGTTCGAGCAGTCGCTGGTCGTCACCCCCACCGGCGCGGAGATTCTCACCGTTCCCTGACGCGACCCGGCTATTCAGCCCCGAGGCACTTCAGGGCCCTCGCAGCCGCGGTGTCCTTCTTGGTGGGGTTCAGCGGGAAGTAGACCACCTTGGTCTTCGATGACTTCTTCAGCGACGGGGCGTTGGTCACGAAGAGCGCGGTCCGTGGGACGTTCTCGCGGTTCAGGCCGACGCTGTTCGGGTTCACCTGCGTGGCGACGGCCACCGTCCACCAATCGCCATTGGCGCGCACCAACTGGCCGGCGGCGAAGGTGATCGCACCACCGACCTGACCGACCTGCTCCAGCTGACTGAGCATGGCGGCGGAGACCGCCTTGCAGGTCGCGCCCTTGGCGAGCTTGCCGGTGTAGGTCTTCGGATCGGTCGGATCCAGCTTGGGCTTGGGGACGGGAAGCTTGTCCGCGCAACCGACTGCCTTCCGGACGGCGGCGTCGTCCACTCCCCCGCCCAACCGGTAGCCGGACGCGTACTCCCACTCGGCGGACTCGGCGCCGATCACGAAGACGTGGTGTGCGGCGACCGACTCGCGGGTGTGGCCCTCGCTGTTGTTGTGGACCTCGGTGATCACCGCCGCCACCCACCAGCCGTCATTGGACTTCACCATCGAGCCGCGTCCGTAGGTGATCGCCCCGCCGACTCCGCCGATCTGCTCCAGTTGCGCCAACTGCTCAGCCTTCAGCGTGCGGCACTTCGCTCCCTTGGCGAGCTCCCCGCGGTAGGCGTACGGATCGGGCTCCGGGGTGGGGGTGGGCGTCGGTGGCGGTGGCTCGGTCGGCCCGAGCGTCACGTTCGGCAGCGGGGGCACGGGCTCGGAGAAGATCCACGCCATCTGGCACCCAGACACCAGCGCGGCCACCACTGCCGCACCGATCACTCGCCCGAGCGCGCGCATGGCCACAGGTTACCCAGCAATCCGGCAACGTGAGGCCACCGTGACGTAGGAATCCGCGTTGCCGTTGTCGACGGTCGAGGCGACGGCCACCGACATCCGATGTTGTCGCGAGGGGTCCGTTCGTCTAGTCGAGGAGCAGTTCGAAGTCTGCCACCTCGAACGGGAGGTCGGATGGCTGGCTCGTCGAGATGAGCCGGAAGCCGAGTTCGAGGTACCAGTCGGCGAGGCGCTGGTTGGAGGCGATGATGCGCAGCCGCAGGCTGGGCACACCCGCGAGGGCGGCTCTGTCCGCGGCCGCGCCGACCAGGGTGGTTCCGACGCCGTGATGACGTGCCTCCGGAACGACGGCGAGCCGTGTGAGCTGCCAACTGCTGGCGTCGACCTGGTCGCGATGATGCGAGAGGTGTGCGGCGATGTCAGAGCGAAATGAAGGGACGAGTGGGCCGGTAAGCCGGATTCTGTGGTTCCGCAGAACCGGTGATCATCCATCTGCGACGGCTGTTGCCAGCCGCCTTCGCCTCGCGGCGTGCGACCTACCCGGACGCCTCGTGCGAGCCACACTCGGACGGCGTCCGCGGGCCGGATCCGAGGACCCGGCCCTTCTTGGTCTTGCTCCGGGTGGGGTTTACCGAGCCGTCCCAGTCGCCTGGGACGCTGGTGGTCTCTTACACCACCGTTTCACCCTTACCCCGGCTCGCACCGGGGCGGTCTGTTCTCTGTGGCACTTTCCCGCGGGTCACCCCGGGTGGGCGTTACCCACCACCCTGCTCTGTGGAGTCCGGACTTTCCTCAGCCTGACGGCCGCGATCACCTGGCCCACTCGTCAGTGTCAGTCTAGGTCAAGACGTCAGCTCGCCGACATCGGGCGGCCCTGGGCCGCGTGAGGTGCAGCTTTTCGTCAGATAGCGGGTCCTGGCCGACGTATATGTCGGCCAAGCGCGCTATCTGACCGAAGCTGGCGATGTCTGGATTGCTGCGGGACGTCCGAGCACCTTGCGAGGAGATGTGCTACGACGGAAGGGTGGCGAACCGGACGGCGCCGGTCAGCAGGTCGGCAGCCACCAGGGTGGCCTGCACCTGGTCGCCCAGGGTGAGGCCTTCGCCCCTGATCACCGCTTCGACCGCCGGATCGGTCAGCTGGATGACGCCGTCGTTGTCATTCGGATCGGCTTCCAGCACCGTCCCGGTGAAGGTCTCCCCCAACCTCGGCGCCAACACCATGGCCTCCACCAGATCGACGATGCCGCGCTCGTACTTGCGCGCGCGACGGTTGCTGTCCTCCATCTCGCCGGGCAGGGACGACAACACTTCGCTCACCCACCCCGGCACCGGCTCGCCAGCGCACAACGCGACGCAGATCTCGCCGGCATAGCGATCGACCAGCCGGCGCAGCGGTGCCGTGCAGTGGGCATAGGGCGCCGCGATCGCCGCATGCTCAGCCTGGGCCGGAAGCTCCCCGGAGAAGGCCGCATAGCCCGCCCCACGGAAGAGCAGGGTGCAGGCGTTCAGCATCGCGGCATGCCGAGGCTGGGCCGGATCGAGGCTGCGGACGAAGGCCGGGTAGTCCATGCTGCGCGGCCACCGGATGCCGAGCGCGGCAGCCGTCCTGCGCAGCTTGCCCAGCCCGGAATCCCGCGCCGGCGGCAGGGTGCGCAGGATGCCGACCCCACCGTCCAGCATGATACGGGCGGCCGCCATCCCGGTGGCCAGCGAGAGCTGGGCGTTCCAGGTCTCGATCGGCAGCAACGCCCGGAAGCTCAGCTGCCAGCTATGGCCGGTCGCCACGACTTCCTGCTCGGGCACCGGCAGGCTGACCCCACCGCGCGCCGCCTCCTGCTGCAGCCGCAGCAGCCCGACCTCGCTCAACAGAAGGAGTTGCTCGTCGTCCGCGCCGGCGTCGAGGGCGGCCTGGGCGCTGGGGTAATCGAGTTGCTCGCGGCTACGGACCAGCGCCCGCTCCACCCGAGCCCCGGTGGTCGCGCCCGCCGAATCGAACCCGATCTCCCACACCAGCGCCGGCCGGACCTGTCCCGGCAGCAGGCTGGCCGCACCTTCGGCCAGCACCGCCGGATGCAGCCCGACCCGGTGGGTGGGCGCGTAGAAGGTCTGCCCGCGGGCATGGGTCTCGGCGTCCAGCGCCCCACCGGGACGGACGAACGCCGCCACGTCCGCGATCGCGTAGCGCAGCAGATAGCCGCTCCCCCGCCGCGAAAGGTGGAAGGCCTGATCCAGGTCGGTCGATCCCGGCGGATCGAGGGTGACGAAGGGGATGTCGGTGAGGTCTCGCTCGGGAAGCACCGGCGACGCGACCACAACTGCGGCCTCGGCGAGCGCCTCCGCCGGGTACCCGCCAGGAATCCCCAGGGTAGAGCGAAGCCGCCGCAACCCCTCCCGGAGCACCGGCGGCTCCTCGAGCCGCAGTGAGAACTGGCGAGCCGGCATGGTCATCCTTCCCGAAGCGTGGGCGCCAGCCTATGCCTGGTGCCACTGGCCCCGAAGCAGCACCCACGGCAACGCCCCCGGCCGCCAGAGGGCTGATCAGCTCATCATGTTCAGCTCATGCGTCTCACCAGAGCCGGACGCGGCGGGACCGAGATGCTGGCGACCAGCGCGGCCACCAGCGGTACCACGACTGCCATGACCACGACCGGCTGCCAGGGCAGTCCCAGAGTGGGCGCGATCGTGGAGTCGTGACTGGTCGAGACCATCGCCATCGGCGCTCCGACCACCAGGCCGATTCCGGTGCCCAGCGCGGTGCCGATGAAACCCAGCAGCCAGGCCTGGATGGACGCCAGCCGGCGGCTCAAGCGGGGATCGGCACCAACCGCCGCGAACGTCCCGAGAAAGGGACGCAGCTCGGCCACACCGAGCACGGTGGCCATGGCGGCCGCCACCACCGCGAGCAGACCGAGGGTCCCGGTGATCCCCCAGACCAACGGCTCGGAGCGGGGCTGCCAGCCTCGCTCCACGGCGATGGTGAACCCGGCCGGCTCCAGGGCCTCCGCAAGCAGCGCCTCCAACTCCGGCGAGATCGCGCCGTCCGGGGACACGATCTGAAGACCCCAGTCGTACGCCAGCCAGCCTCGCGCGCGGGCAGCGTCCAGGGAGATCAGGGCACCGAACCGGTCGAGGGAAGCGCCGCGGGCAAGGACCTCCGAGGTGATGGCGAAGGCGGGCACCTGCTCGGTGGTTTCGTCAGCATCGGTGTAGCTCTCGCGCAGGAAGGCCACCATGCCGTCCACGATCTGTGTGCTGGCCGGCTGGAACCGGGAGGTCGGCGACGACAGGGCCGGGCTGGTGTCGACGAGCAGCATGCCGCCACGCAGCGCCTGCTGTTGAGCCGCATCCAGCTCGAACAAGGTGCTCAAGTCGTCCGCCGGACCGACCAGGACGCTGCTGCGCGGGCCGTTTCCGCCGCTGACCAGCGCATCACAACCCGGCGGCGGATAGCCCTGCAGGATGAGATCCAGCTGCGACTCGCATCCCGGGTTGAGGGCGATCAGCGGCTGGCTGGTCTCGGGCTCACCATCCGGCGACCAGCCACTCAGGACCGACGTCCGAGCGGTGACCAGCCGTGGATCGGTCTCGGCGACCACCGCTGCGGCTCCCCCCAGCGCCGGTTCGGCCCGCTCCCAATCTGTGAAGGTCGCGGTGGCCTGGCCATACGGGACCTCCGCGCGGTACTCCCGCGCGGAATCCAGGCTCGTGCTGGCGACCATCGTCCAGACCACCCCGAGCACGATCCCTCCGGCCATGATTGCGGCCACCGTGGAGACCGCCCGGCCCTGCTGGCGGGAGGCCTCCCGCAGGGCCATCCGGAGCGCAACCGGCGCTCTGCCCGCCAGCCGGGCGGCAGCCCGCAACAGTGCCGGCACCAGCAGCAGCGAACCGACCAGCACACCGACCGCACCGGCACACCAGACCGCGAAGGCCCAGGCCGAGACCAACTCGACAACGGTGCCCACCGACCAGGCCGCGGCGAGCCCCGCCGTCACCAGGACGACGCCCACCACCGGCGCGCCCCTGCGGACGGACGCCGAACGGAGGCTGCCCCGCAGTGCCGAGACCAGGTCGAGTCGCCCCAATCCGCGGGAAGCCACCACCGCTGAGGCCACAGCCGCCACAATGCCGAGCAGCACCGCCATACCCACCTGCTCGAGTGGTATCTCCAGCGGCCCGTGCAACTCTCGGGGATTCGAGGTCAGCAGCGGCCAGGCGGCCACCCCGGCGGACGTCCCGGCCGCCCCACCCAGCCCCGCCGCCGTCAGGCCGAGCACGATCGCCTGGCCCAGGGCGGAGCGTCGCAGCTGGGCCACCGGCGCACCGTTGACCGCCGCCAGGGCCAGACTGCGACGCTGCCGCGCCGCGCCAATGGCGAAGGCCGGACCGGTCACCAGCGCCACCTCAAGCAGCGCTCCGGCACTGATCAGGGAGCGGATGAAGAACCAGGCGGTATCGGCGGCGCGTGGCTCATAGCTCTGCGGTGGCGGGTTGTCGACCAGGTAGCGGCTGGTGGTCTGGAAACCGTAGCCGGCCAAGCGGATGGCGTCGTCCCAGGTCACCGGGAGTTCCCCGGTCAGCAGGAAGACCCGCGTCGCCGCCGGCGAAGGGTCGGGCAGAGCTACCAGATCGGGCACCCCATAGAAGCTCGCGTGCGCGACGCCGATCACCGTGAAGTCCACCATCGTCCCGGTCGCGTCCCGCATCGTTACTGTGCCGCGGTCGGGCAGCCCACCGGCGAGCCCGGCCGGTGTGACCAGCACCTCGTGAGGTCCGCCAGGAAGGCGCCCCTCGGTGAGCTGCGCAACACCGGCAGCCTCCGGGCGGCTCAGGTCCACACCCAGGACGACTGCCATCCCGCCATCGGAACGGGCCGCATCCGTCCAGGTGACTGCCAGCGCCGGCTGGCCGGCCAGGTCGGCGACGGCCCTCTCCTGGGCGCTCAGCGACTCACCCCAGCCGGGCACCGGTGTCGCCGGCTGGGCGTCCCCGCCGTCCCCGGTCCAGACGGTGCCCGCGGTGTCCCAGCCCGATGGTCCGCTGACGCCGACGTAGCTCAGCGCGGCCTGGCCGCCGCCGACCTGCAGCAGCACCGCCTCGCGGCTCGACAGGTCGCTCGACGCCACGACGACGTGGATGCCGCAGATGACCGCTACCGGCAGGAAGATCATCAGCCAGACGAACCCGGTGCGGACCCGATCGCGCCGGATCTCCCGGCGGGCCATCCGCATAGCCATCCCCCAGCCGTTGCGCCAGCTGCGGAACCGGCTCGGACGGATCTCGGCACGGCGTGCGACGGTCATCGGATCGCCCGGGCGGGCTCGCGAACGGCGGAGCCGTCCACCACCACGCCGTCGCGCAGGTAGACCACCCGGTCGGCCCAGGCGGCGTGGCGGGCCTCATGGGTGACCAGCAGACCCGCAGCCCCGGCGTCGCAGCGGGCGCGCAGCACCGCCAGCACCTCCTCGCCGGTCACCGAATCGAGCGCGCCGGTGGGTTCGTCGGCCAGCACCAGGCGGCGTTGGCCGATCAGCGCGCGGGCGATCGCCACCCGCTGCTGCTGGCCGCCGGAGAGCTGGTCGGGGAAGCGGTCGGCCAGGCCGGTCAGGCCGAGATCCTTCAGCGTGGCGCGGGCCTCCTGGCGGGCGGCCAACGCGGGCTCTCCATCGAGTTCCAGGGGTAGTGCGATGTTCTCCGCCGCAGTCAGCGAGGGGATCAGGTTGTAGTCCTGGAAGACCACGCCGATCCGGCGGCGGCGCAGCTGGGCGAGGTCGGCCGGCTTCAGATTGGCCAGTGACTGACCGGCGATCTCGACGTCCCCGCTGGTCGGACGATCCAGCGCACCCGCCAGGTTGAGCAGGGTGGACTTTCCCGAGCCGGACGGGCCCATCACCGCCACCAGTTCGCCGGCCGCCACCTCCAGCGAGATCCCCCGCAGGGCATGGACGGCGGTCTCCCCACTGCCGTGCACCCGGGTCACATCCAGCAACCGCAGCGCCGGGGTGTTCATCGCTGCACCTCTGCGGCCTCGTCCTCGAGCACGACCACCACCGGCACCGGCTTGCCGAACCGGGCGACGCTGGCCTCGACCTGATCGAGCCAGCGGATCTCTGCCTCGGCGGCGAACAGCTGGTGCTCGACCACCATCAGCCAGGCCAGGTCGCTGGCCGGATCGATCGACTGCTTCACCCGGGTGAGCTGCTGCAGCCGGTGCATGGTCGCCGATCGCTGGGCCTGCGCGACGGCCGCGGAATCGACCTCCGAGCTGGTGATAGCGATCGCCAGCTTGATCACCAGCTCCTCGCGCGGGGTGTTCTCGCGATCCACCGGGGTCTGCCACCAGCGCTCCACCTCGGCGCGACCCTCAGCGGTGAGCGCGTAGTGGATCCGACCCTCGCTGTCGGATTCGGCCTGGACTACCAGGCCGTCCCGCTCCAGCCGGTCGAGGGTGGTGTACACCTGTCCGACATTCACCGGCCACGTGCCGCCGGTGCGCGCCTCGAACCCCGCCTTCAGCTGCGCCCCATAGCAGGGCCGCTCCGCCAGCAAGGCCAGAATCCCGTTCCGTACCGACATAGTCACTCCCACATACTCGGTATTATTGCTCGCCAGTCACTCTATACCGAGTATGCACAAAGCCGCGGCCACCGGAGAACCCGCGTGTCGCCCCGAGGTCACCCAGGATCGGGTTGCCGGGCCAGCGAGTTCAGCGACGCGGTCGTGGATCGCCGTCGAGGGCAGCGTTCACCAGGGAGTCGGCGGCCTTGTTCTCGGCGCGCGGGATCCACGTCCAGGTCACCTCCGGCGGGCGCAGACGCTGAGCCTTGAGCACCAGCTGCTTCAGGTCCGGATGCTTGACCTTCCAGCGGCCGGCCATCTGCTCGATCACCAGCTTGGAGTCCATTCGGACGTCGACCGCTGCACCAGGATCGACGGCTCGGGCCATCTCCAGGCCGGCGATCAGGCCGGAGTACTCCGCGACATTGTTGGTCGTGACGCCGAGGGCCAGCCCTTCGCTGTTCAGCACCTCCCCGGTAGCCGCGTCGCGCACCAGGGCGCCGTGGGCGGCCGGCCCGGGGTTGCCGCGGGAACCGCCGTCCGCCTCGACGATCAGCCGCCGCCCGGACGGCGCCGGCGCGGGCGCCGGCTCGGATTCGTCGAAGATGGACGGCCCGGCCTGCCTCACGATCGGCGGACGCGCCATCAGGCGGCTCCGCGCACCAGGATCCGGTCGCATTCCTCGCACCGCACGACCTCGTCGGCCGCGGCGGACTGATACGCATCCAGCGCCGAGGACGTCGCCTCCAGCTGGCAGCCACCGCAGCGCCGCCCCTGCAGCGCCCCCACACCCACGCCGCCATTGCGCTCGGCTATACGTCCGTAGAGGGTGACCAGATCTGCGGGCAGCTCAGACACGATCGTCTCGCGCGCCGAACGCTGCTGAGCCAGATCGGCGTCGATCACCGCGGCCTGCTCATTGCGAGCAGCGATCAGTCCGCGCAGCGAGTTCTCGATCCCGGTCCGCTCCGAGACCAGCCGGGCGTGCTCCGCGGTGGCGTTCTCGTGGCTCTCCATCACTTCGAGTTCGATGTCCTCAAGATCGGAGATCCGCCGCTTGAGATGCTCGATCTCGTCGATCAGCGCGGTGAGCTGCTTGCCGTCGGTGACCGCCCCCGAGTCCAGCCGCTGCTGATCCCGAGCCAGCCGCTCGCGCACCGGCACCAGGTCGGCCTCGGCCTTCTGCAGGTCGAGTTCGAGGTCGCCCACCACGGTGCTCGCGGCCACGATCGATTCGCTGAGCTGGGCGCGGGTCTTCTGGCCCTGGGCGATCTGGGCGTGTTCGGGCAGTGCCTTGCGGCGATGTTCCAGCTGGGCGATCGCCGTGTCGATGGCCTGCAGATCGAGCAGTCTGCGTTGCGCCTGCGGAGCAGCCTTCATCGCGCCTCCTTGTGTTGTGGGACGACTCTACCGGCCCACCCCTGCTCCCGCCGCACCGAGGACCAGCCACGGCGAACGAGGGCCAGCCTCCAACGCTGGCTCTCACACCGGAAGGCTGGCCCTCGGCGAGAGTGGGCACCGGTGGGGTCCGCAGGCAGGAGGTGGCGATCACGATTACGCTGAGAGCTGTGACTGAGCAGCCCACCGAACTCCCCAACCGTCAGACCCCGTTCTCCGAGCCCTTCAGGCAGTTCATCTGTGACGGCTGGGCACCGTATCCCACGGAGTTGCCCACCCCGCTGCCGACCACCGCGTGGACGCCGGCCCGACGCGCGGCGATCGCCGCCCAATTCCCGGGAGAGCGGCTCGTCATCCCGGCGGGTGCGTTCAAGGTCCGCTCCAACGACACCGACTTCCGCTACCGCGCCCACGCGGCCTTCGCCCACCTCACCGGCCTGGGTGGCGACCGCGAGCCGGACGCGGTGCTCATCATCGCGCCGAACCAGGAGGCCACCCTCTACTTCAAACCGCGCGCGCCGCGCACCGACCCCGAGTTCTATGCGGACGCCCGCTACGGAGAGATGTGGGTGGGGCAGCGGGAGTCGCTGGCCGAGATGGCCGCCCTGACCGGCTTGAACGTGGTGCCGATCGACGGGCTGTACGCGGCTTTGGCCGCCGGACTGCCGGACGTCCCGCTGCGGATCGTCCGAGACGCCGACGAGGCGCTCACCACCCGGGTCGATTCCCTGCGGACCGCGTCGCAGGTGGATGCCGCCACAGCGAAGTCACGCGACCACGAACTCGCCGTCGCGCTCAGCGAGCTGCGGCTGGTCAAGGACTCCTTCGAGCTGGACGAACTGCGCGAGGCCTGCCGGATGACCGCGATCGGCTTCGAAGCCGTGGTGGCCGATCTGCCCGAGGCCGTCCGGCGCGGTCGGGGCGAGCGCTGGGTGGAGGGGGTCTTCGGCCTGCACGCTCGCCACCAGGGCAACGCGGTCGGCTACGACACCATCGCCGCCGGCGCCGATCACGCCACCACCCTGCACTGGATCCGCAACGACGGCGAGTTGCGTCCGGGCGATCTGCTGCTGCTGGACGCGGGGGTCGAGGCCGAGTCGCTCTACACCGCCGACATCACCCGGACGCTGCCGGTCTCCGGCACCTACTCCCCCGCCCAGCGGAAGGTGTACGAAGCCGTCCTGGAGGCCCAGGCCGCCGGAATGGCCGCCGCCAGGCCAGGCGCCACCTTCTCCGACGTCCACGCCGCCGCGATCGCGGTGATCGCCCGCAAGCTCGAGGAATGGGGAATCCTGCCGGTCTCCGCCGAGGAGTCCCTCGACCCGGCCACCGGCGGCCAGCATCGCCGCTGGATGGTGCACGGTACCTCCCACCACCTCGGCATCGACGTCCACGACTGCGCTCAGGCCCGCAACGAGAACTACCGCGAGGGGACGCTGCTCCCCGGCATGGTGATCACCGTCGAGCCCGGCCTCTATTTCAAGAGCACCGACCTGCTGGTGCCCGAGGAGTTGCGTGGCATCGGCATCCGGATCGAGGACGACATCGCGATCACCGAGGACGGCTGCGAGATCCTCTCGTCGCATCTTCCCCGCGACCCCGACGAGGTCGAGGCCTGGATCGCCGGGATCTGGTCCCGCTGACCACCTCGGGCCGGCCCTGAGGACTCGGGGACGTGCCTAGGGGGTGCGGGCCAGGTACTTGTCCACGCGCTTGCGTAGGGAGTGGCTCAAAGCGGGCTCATCGGCCAGCGCCGGGAGCAACTCCGGCTGGGTGGTGCCGGCTCGGAAGGCGTAGCCTACGGTGACGTCATGCGCCGGTACCGAGACCACCTCGATCGGGTCGCCGGCTGCGACCGCGCCCGGCTCCAGCACCCGCAGGTAGGCACCGGGCACGCCATGGTGGGTGAACCGGCGCACCCACTGCGGCTCATCCACGAAGCCCGCGAACACCGAGCAGGGGATCCGGACGCCGCTCACCTCCAGCAGCGTCTCGCCGACCCGCCAGCGCGTCCCGATCCGGGTGTTCTGGACATCCACCCCGGCGGTCGTGAGGTTCTCCCCGAACGATCCGGCAGCCAGCGGACGCCCCAGCTCCACCTCCCAGAAGGCGTAGTCCTCGCGGGCGAAGGCATAGACGGCCTGATCGAGGCCGCCGTGACGCTGCTGGTCGGCGATCTCGTCCCCCACCAGCCCCAGCGGCTCGACCCGGACCCGTCCGGCAGCCGGACGCTTGTCGATCCCGGTGCGTTTCAGCGCACCATGCTCGGTCGGCTGGATCCGTCCAGTGCAGACCGCCTCCAGGTACGCCATGGCAGCGAGCCTACGCGGCCGGAACTGCTCCTCCATCAATCGCCACATAGTGCACCCAGCCGCCATATCTGTCGGCCAAAGCTGCTATCTGACCGATGCCGACCGCCACCCTGCGCCGCGGTGGCCCAGGAAGTCGTCGATGGCGGCGTGGAACGCCGTCGGCCGATCGCGTCGGACGCAGTGGCCGGCACCGGAGATCACGACCCGCCGAAGGAGCGGGTTCGTGACTGCTTCCCGACGCGGCGCCATCGGCGCCGGATCCGGGCTCACCAGGAGCGTCGGCACGGCGAGCGCCTGGAAGAGCTCCTCCCACGGCCCGTCCGCCAGACGCAGCCCTTCGCGGATGTAGCGACGATCGACCAGCGGCTTGCACGCCGCCCACTGCTCGATCTCTGCACGGCTCCAGGCACTCTCCCGCAGCATCCGCTCGACCTGTCGCGATCGGTCGGCCTCGGTGCACATCGAGTCCAGAAAGGCCTCGTTCTCGGCCACGAAGTCAGGCACCGTCCCGGCCTTGGCTTCCGCTGGCGTGGGTGGTGGCGACGCCGGATCCTCTAGGACGAGAGCCCGGACCCGATCCGGTCGGGCAAGGGCCGCATGCAGCGCCAGGTTCCCGCCCAGGGAGTGTCCGAGCAGCACCACCGGCTCAGGCTGCCGGTCGAGCAGCGCCACGACGTCGCTCAGCATCACCTCGGAGGTACGGGGCAGCTGGTCGGGTGTGAACCGCGGCGAATCGCCATGGCCGCGCAGGTCGGGCGCCAGGATGCGGAAGGCGTCTCCCCAGTGCTCCACCAGGTCCGGCCAGGCGGTCCCGGCCTCGGTGAGGCCGTGGAGCAGGACCGCAACCGGTGCGCCGGCGCGGACGCTCCCGTATCGGTGCACAACGATTTCGTCGACGGTCATGGCGGCTCCCGATCAGGTTTCCAGCAGGCGATGTGCCGGCGGGCGGGTCGCGGCCGGCTGCAAGGACCGTCACCCAGGGCACAGTGTACGAAGCCATCGCGTCTCGTAGACCACGGCGGACGACTCCGTCCCCGGTGCCAGGCAGCGCACCTGGCTGCCAGCTCTGTCGGCCCGCGCGGCGGTATGACAATGAATGACAGCCCCGTCTACTTCCACACCGCCAGCAGGTCGCCCACCGAGCAGTAGATCGAAGATCGATAACCGCGTCCAGTACCTCTCCCGCAAGCCGCCGAGGACCAGTGCTGTCGTCGCGCGCTCGTCCCGGGCCTGGTGCTCGACGGATGCGGAGGGACTGGCAGAGTGTCTGGCCTGAGGGCCGGCGCGGAGAGGAGGATCGTCCATCGGGGCGATCAGCGGCCAACGCGGGGCGAGGGGCCAGTAGAGTGCTGCCCGTCCGGCGTCGAAGCCGCGAATCACCACCGATCAACGGGCGAGGGAGCACGAGTTGTCCGATCCGAAGCAGATCAAGGTTGTACTCGACGAGGCCGAGATGCCGACCCACTGGTACAACATCGTCGCCGACCTGCCCACTCCCCCGCCGCCGCCACTGCACCCGGGGACCAAGCAGCCGCTCACCCCGGACGATCTGGCACCGCTGTTCCCGATGGGCCTGATCGCCCAGGAGGCCTCCAGCGAGCGCTGGATCGAGATCCCGCAAGAAGTGCACGACATCTACCGGCTGTGGCGCCCGTCGCCGTTCTTCCGGGCGCGCCGCCTGGAGCAGGCGATCGGCACGACCGCGCGGGTCTACTACAAGTACGAGGGGGCCTCCCCGGTCGGCTCGCACAAGACCAACTCGGCGGTGCCCCAGGCCTACTTCAACAAGCTCGAGGGACGCACCCGGCTGACCACCGAGACCGGCGCCGGCCAGTGGGGCTCCGCGCTGGCCTTCGCCGCCCAGATCTTCGGCCTGCAGTGCGACATCTGGCAGGTGCGCTCCAGCTACGAGGGCAAGCCCTACCGGCACGTGCTGATGGAGACCTTCGGCGCCCACGTGGTGGCCAGCCCGTCCGAGCTCACCCAGGCCGGACGCGCGCTGCGCGAGCAGTTCCCCGACACCACCGGCTCGCTCGGCATGGCGATCTCGGAGGCCGTGGAGGCCGCCGCGACCGACCCGAATGCCGCCTACTCACTCGGCAGCGTGCTGAACCACGTGCTGCTGCACCAGACCGTGATCGGCCAGGAGGCCGTGAAACAGTTGGCGATGTTCGACGAGACCTCGGCCGACTACGTCTTCGGTTGCGCCGGCGGCGGCTCGAACTTCGGCGGCCTGGCCTTCCCCTTCCTGCGGGAGAACCTGGAGGGGCGGGCAGCGGCCACGATCGTCGCCTGCGAGCCGAAGGCCGCGCCGTCGATGACCGAGGGCGAGTACCGCTACGACTTCGGCGACACCGCCGGCCTCACACCGCTGCTGAAGATGTACTCCCTGGGCGCGGACTTCGTGCCGGCACCGGTGCACGCCGGCGGGCTGCGCTACCACGGCATGGCGCCGCTGGTCAGCCACTGCTACCACGAGAAACTGATCGATGCGATCGCGATCCCGCAGCTGGAGGCCTTCGAGGCCGGCGTGCTGTTCGCCCGTGCCGAGGGGATCGTCCCGGCGTCGGAGTCGAACCACGCGATCGCCGGCGCGCTGCGCCAGGCCCGCGCAGCCACGGAGGCCGGGGAGTCCCCGGTGATCGTGATCGGCGTCTCCGGTTCCGGACAGCTCGACCTTCCGGCTTACTCGGAGTTCCTCGCCGGCGAGATGGTCGACGGCTGAGCCGACCCGCACCGCAACAGGCCGTGAGTCGGGCGCCGAACCCGGCGTCCCGCTCCGGCGGAGGTGGTGAACTGCCTCAGCAGGGTCAGCCGGCCTTGGTGCCGTCCCCGGATGCCGGCTCTGCGGGAGACGGCGCGGCCGGCGGCTCCTCGGTCTCGGACGGGTAGCCAAGACCCGTGGGGTGTTCGGACGGAGCTGGGCCGGGGGTGCCGGGCGCGGCCGGCGCGTTGGGGACCCACCCCGCGGGCGGGTAGGGCTGGCCGTACGGTGGCTGGGGTGGATACGGCGGCGGGTAGCCGGCCGGTGGGTATCCCTGAGGAGCGGCATAGCCGGGTTGCGGCGCGGCCGACGGGTATCCCGGCGGCGGATAGGCACCGGAGAAGTCGGCCGGCGGGGCGAGCCGCGGATCGAACTGGGAGGCCCGGATTCCCGGGAGCGTGGCCAGCAGTTCCCGGGCCTGGGCGGCGACCTTGTGCTCGCTGAGCAGTTCGTAGCGGGTGGCCACCGTCCGGCTGACCGAGGTGAAGTCGCGCTTGCCCTGGCTCATCCAGTAGCCCAGCACGGCGAAGCCGATGCCGATGACGATGCCGATCAGCAACGCCGAGATGAACAGCCCGATGAAGTTCTCGGGCTGCGTGAACAGCAGCATCAGGAAGCCCACCAGCAAACCGGTCGAGATACCGCTCTGGACGCCCTGACCGATCACGGTTCCCCAGGTGCGACGGCCCAGCACCCGCTCGATCGAGCGCAGGTCCGTGCCGACGATGGCCAGGTTCTGTACCGGGAACTGGGAATCCGCGAGGTGGTCGACGGCCTTCTGTGCCTCCTCATAGGTGGCGAAGATCCCGATCGACTGCGGGAACTCGAGCTTGAACACGTCCGCCAAGCGGGGATTCGGTTGGGTCATCGGGAAGTCTCCATTCCGGCCGCGCGTCCACGGGCCACGATTGCCGCGGCGAGCTTTACCCCGGCCTCGTCCACCATCTCATCGTCCACTACGATCGCACCGACCGCACCCCCCGCGACCGCGATCGCCCCGGCATAGGCCTGCTGGATGCGCAACGCTCGCTCGAAGTCAGCGGGCTTGGGCGAATACACCTGGTTGCCCACCTCGATCTGCGCCGGGTGCAACACCCACTTGCCGTCGTAGCCCAGCGCGGCACTGAGTTCGGCCGAACGGCGGAAGCCCTCGACATCGCGGATCGCCACGAACGGCCCGTCGATGGCCTGCAGCCCATGTGCCCGGGCGGCGACCAGGATGGACATCAGGACGTGGTGGAAGGCATCGGCCGGATAACCCGCCGGCTGGGCGCCGACATTGAGCCCGCCCATGCCGAGGCTGGCCATGAAGTCGCCGGGACCGAACACCAGGCTCGCCAATCGAGGGCTGGCGGCAGCGATCTCGTTGACGTGCAGCAGACCGAGCGCGTCCTCGATCTGCACCTCCAGGCCGATCCGGCCGATCGGCAGTCCGGCGGTGTGCTCCACCTGGGTCAGCAACAGATCGAGAGCCTGCACCTGCGCGGCGGACTGGGCCTTGGGTAGAACCAGGGCGTCGATGCGGGCGCCGGCACCGGTGACCACCTCGATCACATCGCCATAGGTCCACGGGCTCTCCCACCCGTTCACCCGGACGGTGATCAGCGGCGCCGCGAACTCCCCGGCGGTGAGCGCGGCCACGATCCGGGCGCGGGATTCCACCTTCACCGCCGGCGCTACCGCGTCCTCCAGATCGAGGAAGAGCGCATCGACGCCCAACCCCCGGGCCTTGGCGATGAAACGGTCGGACGAGCCGGGGACGGCAAGCACGGTACGACGGGTTGCGGTCACGGGCCCCAGCCTACGGGCAACGGTTGTGAGCCTGCTGTGCGGTCCCAGTGCTGACCAGTGCGGGACAGGGCACGGTTCCTCGTCCCACCACCAGGACAGAGCTCCGGGACAGGTGCAGTTCCTCGTCCCAACGGCTACAGGGCCCGCGACGGACAGCGAGACGCCCAGTGGCCGGCGGGCTGGGCGCTGTGCATCCGTGCCGCCGCGCACGCTCGCAAGCTCAGCCGACCGGCGTCAGCCCCAGGCTCTTGCCCTTCAGGCTGATCCGGCGGGAGGCGAGCAGGTCGGCGATGCCGTTCAGCGCGGCGGCCGAGGGGTGCGCCGGATCGGATGCGATCAAGGGCACACCCTGGTCTCCGGCGGCGGACATCGCCGGATCCATCGGCACCTCCGCCAGCAGCGGCACCGGGTAGCCGAGGCGCTCGGTCAGCGTCTCCGCGACCGCTTCGCCCCCACCGGAGCCGAAGACGTCCACCCGATGAGACGTGCCGCAGTCGGGGCAGGTCACCTCCAGGTAGGCCATGTTCTCCACTACGCCGAGCACACGCTGCTCCAGCATCGAGGCCATCGTGCCGGCCCGCTCGGCCACCTCGGCGGCAGCCTGCTGCGGGGTCGTCACCACGAGCACCTCGGCATTGGGCAGCTTCTGGCCCAGCGAGAGCGCGACATCGCCGGTGCCGGGCGGCAGGTCGACCAGCAGGTAGTCCAGATCGCCCCAGTAGACGTCGGCCAGGAACTGTTGCAGTGCCCGATCCAGGATCGGCCCGCGCCAGGCGATCACCTGATCGCGGCTGCTCTACAGCATGCCGATCG
>CAYSZZ010000001.1:0-11783 GCA_964435735.1 uncultured Propionibacteriaceae bacterium | reverse complement strand
CGCACCGTGCCCGCGAGCGCATAGGCGACGACGAGCGGCGGCGAGGCGAGATAGTTGGCGCGCGCGTCCGGCGAGACGCGGCCCTCGAAGTTGCGGTTGCCGGAAAGCACGGCCGCCGCGATCAGGTGATCGCGGCTGCTCTTCAGCATGCCGATCGAGATCACGGTCATCCCCATCGACGGCACCGGCAGGATCATTCCGTCGACCGAGGTCGGCACGGCGTCGGCCAGGCCCAGCATGGGCGGGATGGAGTGACCATAGATGTCGGCGTCCAGAACCCCCACCGACCTGCCTCGGGCCACCAGCGCCATCGCCAGGTTGACGGTGACCGACGACTTGCCCACACCGCCCTTGCCGGAGGCGACCAGAATCACCTGCGTGCGGTTGTCGGGCCGGGAGAACGGGATCTCGCGCTCGGCCACCCCGCCGCGCAACTGCTGCTTGAGTTCGGCCCGCTGCTCATCGGTCATCACCCCGAGCGTCAGGTTCACGTCGGCGATCCCCTCCACGGCCATGACCGCGGCGGTGACGTCCTTCTGGATGGTGGACTGGAGCGGGCAACCGGCAATGGTGAGCAGCACCGTGATGACGGCGACGCCGTCCTCCACGGCAACCGAATCGACCATCCCCAGTTCGGTGATCGGGCGCCGGATCTCCGGATCGATCACGGTGGCCAGGGCTTCATTCACGGTGCTGACAAGAGAACTCACGCTCCAACCCTAGCCCCGGCCGCCGCCGGCCACCCAACCGACGCAGGCCCGCGACGAGATGGCACGCAGGGCCAGCCTGCTGCGACGAGAGCCAGCCGCTGGTGCCGGCCCTCGACACACGGGACTGGCCCTGACCACGCGAGCAGCGCGGAGTGAGCCTCCGACGGGGTCCGCGGCCACGGGCGTCCGCGAGGCCGGGAGCCTCGACCGGGTCAGTCGGGCTGCTCGGTCTCCGGCTCCTCGCGCTGTTCGAGCTCGGTCAGCAGGTCCTTCAGCTCGGAACGGATGAAGTCGCGCGTCGCCACGTCATTCATGCGCGCCCGCAGCGAGGCGATCTCGCGGGCCAGGAAGTCCATGTCGGCCCGGGACTGCTCAGCCACCTCGCGATCATGCTCCAGGCTCACCCGGTCCCGCGACTCCTGCCGGTTCTGGGCCAGCAGGATCAGTGGGGCCGCGTAGGACGCCTGCAGCGAGAGCAGCAGCGTCAGGAAGATGAACGGGTAGGGGTCGTCGAACAGACCGGGCCAGACGACGTTCATCACCAGCCACGCGATGATGAAGGCCGACATCCAGATGATGAACTTGCCGGTGCCCATGTAGCGGGCCGCCGACTCGGCGAAGTCGCCGAACGCGTCGTCTCCCACCCGCATCCGCGGCAACCATCCGCTCCGGCGACCGGGGGTGTCCAGGCGCTCCTGCTTAGCCATCGGTCACCTCCGTCTCGAGCCGGTCCAGCTGAACCCCGCGCCAGTCGCTGGGCAGGATGTGGTCGAGCACGTCGTCCACCGTCACCGCGCCCAGCAGTCTCCGTTCTGCGTCGACCACCGGTGCGCACACCAGGTCGTAGGTGGCGAAGTAGCGGGAGACCTGCGCCACGTTGGACGCCGGCGCCAACGGGGTGATGTCGGGATCGATCAACGTCGCCGCGAGGATGGACGGGGGTTCGCGCAGCAATCGCTGGATGTGAACGGCGCCCAGATAGCGGCCGGTGGGGGTGTCCAGCGGCGAGCGGCAGATGAACGCCAGCGCTGCCATGGCGGGGGTGATCTCCTCCTGCCGGACGGCGGCCAGCGCGTCGGCGACCGTCGCGTCGGCGGCCAGGATCACCGGCTCGGGGTTCATCAGGCCACCAGCGGTCGCCGCGTCGTAGGAGAGCAGCGTCCGGACGTCCTTGGCGTCCTCGGGCGCCATCTTCTCCAGGATGTCCTCGGCCACCTCGGAGTCGAGTTCGGCGATCAGGTCGGCGGCATCGTCGGGATCCATCTCCTCCAGGACGTCGGCGGCCCGCTCCCGGTCGAGGGTCGAGATCACGGCGACCTGCTCGTCCTCGGGCAACTCCTCCAGCGCCTCGGCCAGATCCTCGTCGTCCATCGCCTGCACCACCTGGGCGCGGGTGTACGGATCCATGTCGTGAAGTTCCCTCGCCACGTCGGCCGGCTTGAGTTCCGCCAGCCGGGCGACCAGCTGCTCGGCGTCGCGAATCGCCGGTGAGCCGATGAAATCGGGCAGCTCCGACCAGTCGACCACTGTCACGTGCCCGCGGGCGAAGGGACGACGGCTCGGCTCACGCAGGGCGACCTCGGAGACCTCCCACTCCCGGGCCCGGATCCGCTGGATCGCCACATCGAAGATCGTCTCGGCCACGCTCGAGGCGGCCCGGGTGACGGTGCGGTCGAAGAGGTGATCGATCACCAGCACCTCGGCCTCCCGCGCCTCGAACCGGCGTGTGTTCACCAGCCCCGACACGACCACCTGATGGGCGTCGATCGAGCGCACCCGGGCCATCGGATAGAAGATCCGGCGCGTGGCGAAGAGCTCGACCACCAGGCCTTTCACGCGCGGGGCGCGGTTGCCGGACCGGTTCTGGATCACCACATCACGCACCCGGCCGACATGATCGCCGTTGGGGTCGAGCATCGGCAGGCCTTTGATCCGCGAGACGAAGATCGCCGAAGTTGCTCCACTCACACCCCGGAGGCTACCGCCTCAGCCACCCCTGGAGTAGCCGCAGCACCGCCGGTCGCGCCGGGAAGTGGCTAGGTCGCTTCCGGATCGAAGGCGACGAGCCGGGCCGGCGGCGGCGCCTCCCCCGGCGCGGAGCCGGTCTCACCGGCCGGGTCGGTGGCGACGCGGGAGAGGTCGGCGGCGGCACCGGCCGTGGTGCGTCCGACCTCAGCGAGGTCGCGGGTCGCGTCCTCGCCCAGCAGCTTGGTGCCCAGGTTGCGAGGGTTGAGGTCGGAGAGGTGGATGTCGTCGAACTCCGGCCCGAGTTGCTCGCGCAGCTGGCCGCGGGCGTCGTTGGCGATGCCGCGGACGTAGTTGATCACCCGCGCGGTCTTGCGAGCCAACTCCGGCAGCTTCTCGGGGCCGAAGATGATGACCCCCAGCACCGCGAGCACGAGGATCTCGGCGGCGTTGAAATCGGGCACGAGACCAGCCTATGCCTTGCGGCGCGGTCAGAGACCGGCCGCATCCAGGAGGGCGACGAAGGTCGCGGCCTGCTCCGGTGTCGCCGGAAGCAGCGGACCGCGCAGGCCGCCGGGGTGGAAGCCGCGAGCCGACAGGCCCGCCTTGACCAGCATGCAGCCCTGGGTGGCGAAGACCCCGGCAAACACCGGCAACAGGGCTGCATTCTGGGCGATCGCGAGTTCGAGGTCACCGGCCAGGAAGGCCTCGACCATCGGCTTCACCTGGGAGCCGGTGAAGTGAGTGGAGGTTCCCACCACCCCGACGCCGCCGACTGCCAGCAGCGGCAGGGTGTACGCGTCGTCCCCGGCGTAGTAGGCCAGCCCGGTCAGCGCGATCACTTCGGCGGAGGCGGCCGGCTGGCCCTTGGCGTCCTTCACCGCGACGATCCGCTCGTGGGCGCCGAGGCGCAGCAGGGTGTGGGTTTCGACCGGGATCCCGGTCCGGTGCGGGATGTCGTAGATCATGATCGGCAGCCGGCTGGCATCAGCCACGGTGAGGAAGTGCGCGGCCACCGCGTCCTGCGGCGGCCGGGAGTAGTAGGGCGTGACGACCAGCAGGCCGTCGGCGCCGGCGTCAGTCGCCTGCTGGGCCAACTCCACGGTGTGACGGGTGTCGAAGGTCCCGACGCCCGCGATCACCTGGGCACGGTCACCCACCTCGGCCACCACGGCCGCGACCAACTCACGCTTCTCGACGTCGGTGGTGGTGGGAGCCTCCCCGGTGGTGCCGTTGATCACCAGGGCGTCGTTGCGCTGGACATCCACCAGGTGTGCGGCCAGCCGCCGCGCCTCGTCGAGGTTCACCGAGCCATCGGTGCCGAACGGAGTGACCATGGCGGTGAGCACCCGGCCGAACGGAGGTTGGATCATGGGCAAAGACTAACCGAAGCGCTCGTACTCAAGATCGAGTCGAGGATTCGCCGGGTGTCCATCCTGCCACGCCGCGCCGGTCGCGTAGGGTGAAGCCGTGAGTCCACAGCATAAGGCAGCGACCGTCACCGCTGCGGTCGCCAACCAGGTTTTCGCTGACGAGTACGTGCCGGCATCACCGGCCGCCGAGGCCGCCCGGGCGCTGTCCGTCGAACGGGGCGCCGAAGCGCTCAGTCCGGCCGCGGCGGCCACCCTCACCTTCCTGGCAGCCACCATCAAAGCCCGCCATGTAGTCGAGGTGGGCACCGGAACCGGAGTGTCAGCGGTCGCGCTGCTCGAGGGCATGACCGAGGACGGCGTGCTCACCAGCATCGACAATGAGACAGAGCTGCAACTGGTCGCCCGCGAAGTGCTCAGCGGCGCCGGCATCCCCCGTCCACGAGCCAGGCTGATCGCCGGCGAAGCGCTCGGCGTGCTGCCCAAGCTGACCGACGGCGCCTACGACCTGGTGTTCGTCGACGGTGACCCGCTGGAGTACGTCGAATACGTCGCCCAGGCGACCCGGCTGCTCCGGCCCGGCGGGGTTCTCGTCCTGCATCACGCCTTGTGGCACGGCAAGGTGGCCGACCCCGGCAATTCCGACGACGAACCGCTGATCGTCCGCGAGGCGCTGGACGCCGTCCGTGATCTGGAGCAGTTCGCCGCCGCGCTGCTGCCGGTCGGGGACGGTCTGCTGGTCGCCACCAAGGTCTGACCGACCGCAGGCAACAGAAGAGGCTCCGGCGGCGCGCCGCCGGAGCCTCTTCTCGCTGCTGATCAGTTGTTCGCCGGCACCCTGGTGTTCTTCGGCACCACGGTGATGCCGTTCTCGACGAAGAACCCGCGGGCCCGGTCGTGATCGGGATCGACCCCGATCTCGACGCCGTCGGGCACGGCGACGTTCTTGTCCAGGATGGCCCGCCGCACCACGGCGTTGCGGCCGATCCGGCAGCCGCTGAAGATCACGGCCTCCTCGATCCGGGCCCACTTGTCCACCATCACATTCGGCGACAGCACCGAGCGGTCGACATCGCCGCCGGAGATGATGCAGCCGGCGCTGACGATCGAGTCCTCCGCGGTGCCGCGCAGGGTGAACTTGGCGCCCGGCAGCTGAGCCTGCTGCGTCCAGATCGGCCACTTGCGGTTGTAGAGGTTGAACTCCGGCTCCACCGAGACCAGATCCATGTGGGCGGCGTGGTAGGCGTCGATGGTCCCGACGTCGCGCCAGTAGCTGTGATCCTTGTCGGTCGAGCCCGGGACCTTGTTCTCGCGGAAGTCGTAGACCTGCGCGCTCCCGGCGGACACGAAGCCGGGGATGATGTCGCCGCCCATGTCATGGCGGGAGTTCTCATCCTCGGCGTCGGCGACCAGAGCGTCGACGAAGGCCTCGCGGGAGAACACGTAGTTGCCCATCGAAGCGAAGGACTCCTCCGGGCTGTCGGGCAGGCCGGGCGGATCGGTCGGCTTCTCCAGGAACCGGGCGATCTTGCCCGATGCCTCCGCGTCGATGATGCCGAAGGCGCCGGCCTCGGCGCGCGGCACCCGGATGCCCGCGACCGTGCAGTCCATCCCCGACTCGATGTGGGCGTTCATCATCTGCTCGACATCCATCCGGTAGATGTTGTCGGCCCCGAACACCACGACGTATTCGGGATCCTCATCGCGGATCAGGTTCATGGACTGGTAGATGGCATCCGCGCTGCCCTGGAACCACTGCTTGCCGGTGCGCTGCTGGGCGGGGACGGATGTCACATAGCTGCCCAGCATCGACTCGATCTGCCAGGTCTGGGAGACGTGGCGGTCCAGCGAGTGGGACTTGTACTGGGTAAGGACGCAGATCTTGGTCAGATCCGAGTTCGCCAGGTTCGACAACACGAAGTCGATCAGGCGATAGGTGCCTCCGAAAGGCACGGCCGGCTTGGCTCGATCGGCAGTCAGGGGCATCAGCCGCTTGCCCTCGCCACCCGCTAGGACGATCGACAGGACGTTCGGTCGATTGATCATGCTCTGAACCTACGACGTCGGAGAGGTCTCTACAAACAAATCAGCGAAATAGTGTCCACCAGGCGACCGGTGTGACACCATCTCGGGCATGGGACTGCGCGTATCTATTCTCACCCGGGAGTATCCCCCGTTCATTTACGGCGGAGCTGGAGTGCATGTGGGCCAATTGGTCCCGCAGCTTCGCAAATTCACCGACCATGTCGAGGTCCAGTGCATGGGTGAGCCGCGCGACGGCGCGACGGCTCATCCGGAGACCTTCCCCGAGGGCGCCAACGCCGCGCTGCGGGTGCTCGGCGCGGACGTCGCCATGGCGAACGCCATCGATCCGGCGACCGACGTCATTCATTCCCACACCTGGTACGCCAACTTCGCCGGCCTGGTCGGCTCCAAGTTCCTGGATGTACCGCACGTGGTGACCTCGCACTCACTCGAGCCGCACCGGCCGTGGAAGGCCGAGCAGTTGGGTGGCGGCTACCGCGTCTCGTCCTGGGCGGAGCGGACGGCCTTCGCCGATGCCGCCGCGGTGATCGCGGTGAGCGCCGGGATGCGCGGCGACGTGCTGGACAGCTACCCCGAACTCGATCCGGACCGGGTTCACGTGGTGAAGAACGGCATCGACCCCGACGAGTTCAAGCCCGACCTGGGCACCGACGTGGTCGACTCGCTGGGCGTCGACCGGGACCGTCCGCTGATCGTCTTCGTTGGGCGGATCACCCGGCAGAAAGGACTGGTGCACCTGGTGCGGGCCGCCCAGCAGCTGGATCCCGACACCCAGTTGTTGCTGCTCGCCGGCGCGCCGGACACCCCCGAGATCGCCGCCGAGTTCGACGCCGCGTTCGCCGAACTCAACCAGGTTCGTGCCGGCAGCGTGAAGTGGGTGCAGGAGATGCTGCCCCGCGCCTCGGTGCGCCAGGTGCTCACCCACGCGACGGTGTTCGCCTGCCCGTCGATCTATGAGCCGCTGGGCATCGTCAACCTGGAAGCGATGGCCTGTGAGACCGCCGTTGTGGCCAGCGCGGTCGGTGGGATCCCCGAAGTCGTGGTGGACGGTGTGACCGGCACCCTGGTGCCCTACGACCCGAAACGGGCCGGCGACCCGGCGTATGTCGCGGCCTTCGAGGCGGCCTTCGCCGAGCAGCTCAACGCGTTGACCCGGGACCGGGAGAAGGCTCGGCAGTACGGCCTGGCCGGCCGGCAGCGCTGCATCGACGAGTTCTCCTGGGAGGCCATCGCCCAGCAGACGGTCGCGGTGTACGAGAAAGCCATCGAATTCCACCAGGGCCGCTGAGGTCCGCTGATTGGGCTCGTCGAGATCGAAGACGGTCGACGACCGGCTCGAGCGGACGGTGCTCACGCCGCCCCCACCTACGCCGAAGGCCCCGAGAATCGGATTCTCGGGGCCTTCGGCGTGATTGGTTCAGGCGGTGACGACGCCGTCGAGGGCCTCTCGCAATTCAGCCGCCTCAGCTGCGTTCAACTCGATCACCAGCCGGCCGCCGCCCTCGGCAGGAATCCGCATGGCGATCACGCGTCCTTCCTTGGCGACCTCTATCGGGCCGTCTCCGGTTCGCGGTTTCATCGCTGCCATTGCATACCTCACTCGCTCAGCTGGGATCGAACACCACCTATTATTCCATCCCGCGGTGATACTCGCCGCCGCGGCACTGCATCGGGCGCTACTCAGCCCGGTCGGTCTCGGGCACCGGGATGGGTCCCGGAGCCTCCTCCGAGTTCCGGTCAGGGGCGGACCGGTCCCGGTCAGGGGCGGACCGGCCGGAATCCAGTTGCCGGGACAGGCGGTCCAGCAGGTCGTCCACCTGAGCCATGGAGTATCCCCGCGGGACGACCGAGAAGCGCGCCGTGCGCAGGTCGTCCCCCGTCAGATCGCCGTGCGGGATGTGGGGTGCGGGCGTGCTGGTCACCGGCGGCGGCAACTCGCCCAGCCGGCCGCTGGACGCCACCGCGGCCAAGCCGAGGATGGCGACCCCCAGCATCCACAGGAACCACTCCACCCCACGATGATATCGGCTCAGGACATCTGGAAGCCGTCCTCGGTGGAGCCCTCGGCCCCAGGGCGGGTCACCAGTCGCACCGCCTCGGCAGGGTCGTCCACCAGTCGCAGCAGGTCCAGGTCACCGGAGCGGATGTAGCCGTGGCCGAGCATCTCCTCCCGCAGCCAGGCGAGCATTCCCGACCAGTACTCGGTGCCGTACAGCACGATGGGGAACGAGCGCACCTTGCGGGTCTGCACCAGCGTGGCGGCTTCGAAGAGCTCATCGAAGGTGCCGAAGCCGCCGGGCATCACGATGAAGCCCTGGGAGTACTTCAGGAACATCACCTTGCGCGCGAAGAAGTAGCGGAAGTTGATGCCCAGCGAGACGTACTTGTTGATGCCCTGTTCGAAGGGCAACTCGATGCCCAGCCCCACCGAGGTCGCCCCTGCCTGGAAGGCGCCCCGGTTCGCGCCCTCCATGATGCCGGGGCCACCGCCGGTGATCGTGGCGTAGCCGGCCTCGGCCAGCAGCCGTCCGACCTCGACGGCGGCCTTGTAGTAGGCGTGCTTGCGCGAGGTGCGCGCGGAGCCGAAGACGCTGATCGCCGGCCCGAGATCGGCGAGTGTGCCGAATCCCTCGACGAACTCGGCCTGGATCCGCAGCACCCGCCATGGATCGGCGTCGGCCCATTTGGTGTCTCCCCGACTGGCGAGCAGCCATTCGTCCAGTGTGGTCGGCTCGACGGTCTCGGCACGGCGTACCACCGGCCCCTGGGTGCGCTTGGTCATGCCTCATCATGCCGCAACGGCGGTTTCGCGAGCAGGCCGACCCGCGGGTGCTCGGTACCGCTCATCCGATCGCGCTCAACCGGGCGGGGATCAGCGTGGATCCCCCCCCCCGGCATGCGGCGGGCCGGCCTACCCGGTTTCCGTTGCGGCGGCCGCCCCGCCGAGCCAGCGCAGCAGCGCATCCCGGCAGGTATGGAGGTCGCTGACCGGGCACGCTTCGTCGTCGGCATGAGCCCTGAGCGGGTCGCCCGGGCCGTAGTTCACCGCCGGGGTGCCGAGGGCGCTGAACCGGGCGACGTCCGTCCAGCCGAATTTGGCGACCGGGGCGCCACCCACCGCCGCCAGGAACTCCTGTGCGATCGGCCGGTCCAGCCCTGGACGCGCGCCGAGCGCGAAGTCGATCACCTCGATGTCGTGACCCGCCATGAGGGCACGGCAGTGCGCGACGGCGTCCGCCTCGTCCCGGTCGGGGGCGAACCGGAAGTTCACCGTGACCGAACACCGGTCGGGGATGACATTGCCGGCGATCCCGCCGCGGATCTCGACCGCGTTCATGCCCTCGCGATAGGTCAGGCCGTCCACCTCGACGGTGCGCGGGGAGTAGCCTTCCAGCCGTCGCAGCACCTCACCCACGTCGTGGATCGCGTTTCGTCCCATCCACGACCGCGCCGAGTGCGCGGCCTTGCCGTGGGTGGTCACCACGTACCGCAGGGTGCCCTGGCAGCCGCCTTCGATCCGGGCTGAGGTGGGCTCCATCAGCACCGCGAAGTCACCGACCAGCGCCTCGGGACGGGTGGCTGCGATCCGAGTGAGCGAGTTGTCGGCGGCGGCCACCTCCTCGTGGTCGTAGAAGATCCAGGTGATATCCCGGGCGGGCGCGGTGGCGAGCGCGGCGACCTGCAGCATCACCGCGATGCCGCCCTTCATGTCGACGGTGCCACGGCCGTGCACCAGGTCCCCCACCAGCCGGGAGGGCAGGTTGCCCGCCACCGGGACGGTGTCCAGGTGTCCGGCAATCACCACCCGCTGCGCGCGCCCCAACTCGGTGCGGGCGATCAGGGTGTCGCCGTCCCGTATCACGTCCAGGTGGTCGAGGCCGCGCAGGGCCTGCTCGATCGCATCGGCCAGTCGTCGCTCGTTGCCGCTGACCGACTCGATGTCCACGATGCCCCGGAACAGCTCGATCAGGTCTCCGTGCGGCACCAGACTCATGCCCGAAGCCTAACCCGGCCCGTCCCCTCATCGACCGCTTCCCTTCGTGTCGAGCGCTTGTGCCTGGGGAGTGGCGCTCGACGTACTGGCGAGTCCGGCGATTGGACGGGTCGCCGGGCGGAAGGGCGGTCGGGCACGGAGTGGGGACGTGGGTGCGCGCGGGTACGCTGGCCGGCATGACCAGACCCGCTGCCGCTTGGGGCCTTGCCACCGTCCACGAATCCGGTCAGGTGCTCGACACCTGGTTCCCCTCCCCTGCGCTCGGCGCAGCCGACGGCAGTCCGGCACCTGCCGCCCTGGTGGCGGCGATCGGCGCCGATCCCGATCGGCGAGTGCGCACCGAGGCGGTGCTGGTGGAGATCGACCTCGATCAGCCGCCCGCCGGCGTCCCGGATGCCTACCTGCGGTTGCATCTGCTGAGCGCACGACTGTGCGCCCCCCGCAGCATCGACCTCAGCGGCATCTTCGGCGTGCTGGTGAACGTGGCCTGGACGAACCACGGCCCCTGCCTGGCCGAGGACTTCGACCAGACCCGGCCGGCGCTGCGAGCGCGCGGCCCGGTCACCGTGTTCGGGGTGGACAAGTTCCCCCGGATGGTCGACTACGTGCTGCCCAGCGGGGTCCGGATCGCCGACGCCGACCGGGTGCGGCTGGGTGCGCACCTGGCCGCCGGCACCACAGTGATGCACGAGGGCTTCGTCAACTTCAACGCCGGCACCATGGGCACCTCGATGGTGGAGGGACGGATCTCGGCCGGCGTGATCGTCGGCGATGGCACCGACATCGGTGGGGGCGCCTCCATCATGGGCACCCTGTCGGGTGGCGGTCAGGAGCAGATCACGATCGGCGAACGCTGCCTGCTGGGCGCTGAGTCGGGCTTGGGCATCTCGCTCGGGGACGACTGTGTGGTCGAGGCCGGGCTGTACATCACCGCCGGCACGAAGGTGTTGCTCGACGGCGAGGTGGTCAAGGCCGCAAGCCTGTCAGGCCGTTCCGGGCTGCTGTTCCGGCGGAACTCCACCACCGGCGCGGTCGAGGCACTGTGGCGTGCCGGCAACGGCGTTGAGCTCAACGCCGCACTGCATGCCAACTAGAAGGCGCCGCACCCGGAGGACGCTGACGGCCAAACTGCTCGCCGGAGTGTCCGTCTTCGCGCTGCTCGCGGTCGGAGGTGTTGTCGCCTGGTCGGCCTACCATCGCGTGCCGCTGCCGGTGGACGACCGCTGCACCGCCACCGTCCACGGTGCCAGCACCACGCTGGATCCGGAGCGTGCCTACTACGCCGCACTGATCTCGGGCGTCTCGGTGAAGCGGGGCCTGGTGCCACGGGCTGCCAGCATCGCTGTGGCCACCGCCTTCCAGGAGTCCGGGATGCGCAACCTCGATTACGGGCATGCCGACTCGCTCGGGCTGTTCCAGCAGCGTCCATCGAAGGGTTGGGGCACCGTCGAGGAGATCATGGATCCCTGGTACTCGGCGACGGCCTTCTACAAGGCGCTGGTCAGGGTGAAGGGCTGGCAGGACGGCGACATCAACGACGTTGCCCAGAAGGTGCAGCGCAGCGCCCACCCGGAGGCCTACCGCAAGCACGTGGCGAAGTCGCGGACGCTGGCCAGTTCGCTGACCGGCCAGACCCCGGCATCCTTCAGCTGCGCCGTTCGCTCCTCGGGCGACGCCGACCCGGAGGGTATGGCGAGC